>JAJDUH010000021.1 GCA_022826805.1 Candidatus Poribacteria bacterium | reverse complement strand
TGTGGGTCTGGGTGAGTTTGACGCGTGCTGCACGTGCAGTCAGTCAAACCATTTATCAACTCAAAGAAAGTTTACTTGACGATTATATACGACAACAACTTCACAAACCTTCTATTTCTATCAATATTGCGTAAGTCCTAATAATATTTAACCAAGCATATTTCGTCAAGAAATCATTTCCCTAATTTCTGCATTAGATTGTAAGCATAAATTGCTATCAAATTCTCGATTGTGTCCCTTGTGTATTGGGTCTGCAAACCGCGCGTTGTAGGGTAAAGTTTGTAGATATCCAATATTGCGATTATTGCGATGTGAATCGCACCTACCGAACTCTTTATAAAATAAAAAATAAACAAATAAAAACTAAAATAGGATAAGAAATGCACAACGTCTTCGAAGCCCTGAACGAGCGGGGTTTTATTAAACAGACTACGAATGCTGAGCAGGTCGCACATCTTCTATCTGAAGAAGAGGTTACCTACTATGTCGGTTTTGACCCGACAGCATCAAGTCTGCATGTCGGAAGTCTTGTTCCTATAATGGCGATGGTACACTTACAACGGGCAGGACATAAGCCTATCGCAATTGTTGGTGGCGGCACGACAATGATAGGCGATCCGACCGACAAGACCGAGATGCGTCCTATGTTGTCGCAGGAACAAATTGCAGCAAACGGTAAGAGCATCCTCGCGCAGATGCAACGCTACTTAAATCTCGATAACGGGATGACGCATGCTGGTAATTCCCAAACAACTTCCGAAGCAGGCAAGTTCCTCAATAACGCTGATTGGCTACTTTCTATAAATTACATCGAATTTCTACGTGATATTGGTAAGCATTTCCGAGTTAATGAAATGATACGCGCCGAGGGATATCGACAACGACTTGAACGCGAACTCGGACTCTCATTTCTTGAGTTTAACTATCAACTACTCCAAGCCTACGATTATTTGTGCCTTTTTCAAGAATACGGATGCCGTCTCCAACTCGGTGGGGACGACCAGTGGGGTAATATCCTTGCTGGAGTGGATCTCGTCCGTCGGGTCAAAGGCGAGCGCGTACACGCAGTCACTTTCCCGCTACTCACTACGGCGAGTGGTGCGAAGATGGGAAAAACCGCAGGTGGTGCAGTTTGGCTTGATGCTGAGCGGACGTCACCTTATGAATTTTATCAATACTGGATTAACACCGACGACCGCGATGTCTCTCGGTTCTTAGCATATTTCACTTTTCTTCCGATGGATGAGATCCAGCGACTCGGAAGTCTAAAAGATGAAGCGATTCGAGAGGCAAAAGAGGTCCTTGCCTATGAAGTCACGCAACTTGCGCACGGAAAAACAGAAGCGGACAAAGCACAGGCAGCGTCACGTGCCGCATTTGGTGGTGGCAACCTTGATGCGGTCGAAATGCCTACTTCAGCTATCACTTCTCAGCGACTTGAAAGTGGTATCCCAATCATGGAATTGTTTCATGAAGTCGGGTTGGCGAATTCACGCAGCGAAGCGCGACGGCTCGTTCAGCAGGGAGGCGCCTACATCAATGAGAAACAGTACCGCGCTATAGATATGTTGGTCAATACGGATCTGTTTGAAGCGGAGGCCCTCCTGCTCCGCGCTGGCAAAAAACGTTATCATCGAATTGTTATTAAAGAAAATTAATTATAGTTGGAAATATCTTATCGGCGCACTTCCAAGCGCGCATTATCATAAATGGTTGTTAGTGTGTCTTCCAAACACATTAGAGACCAAAGAGAGGTAAATATGGCAGTCAATAATCCTAAAGAGGTTGAGGAAGAGGCAGGAGCTCCGAAGCGTTCTGGCAAGGGTGATCGGACAGGACTCACTTTCACACCCCATTTTACGACCCCTAATGTTCATCCTTATGACCTGTTGGAGTGGGAACGTCGAGACGCAGTCATCTATAATGAGAAAGGCGACACCATCTTTAAGCAAGAGCAGGTCGAAGTTCCAGCGAACTGGACACAACTCGCAACCGATATTGCAGCATCAAAGTATTTCCGCAAGGCTGGGGTCACTAGCACAGACGAAAATGCAGAGGATAGTGCTCGCCAGTTGGTTACCCGTGTAGCGCGTACACTGCGCCGAGCAGGAGAGGAATTTGGCGGTTATTTTGCCAGCCCAGAAGACGCCCGGACATTTGAGATGGAGTTGACGCACATCCTCATTACACAGCGCGGTGCTTTTAATTCACCCGTCTGGTTTAACTGTGGTCTGTGGCATGAGTACGGTATTGAGGGCGGCGGTGGAAACTACTATTGGGACGAAGACGCCAAAGAGGTCAAAGCCACTACCAACGCGTATCAACACCCACAAAATTCTGCCTGCTTCATTCAAAGTGTTGATGATTCTCTGGACTCTATGTTGGAGCTCCAGAGATCCGAAGTGCGCCTCTTTAAGTACGGCAGTGGCACAGGTTCTAATTTTAGTCAGGTGCGCGCCAAAGGTGAACTCCTCTCCGGCGGTGGTGAGAGTTCCGGGGTCCTCTCTTTCCTTGAAGGCTTCGATCGATGGGCGGGGAGTATTAAATCTGGTGGCACCACAAGACGCGCAGCCAAAATGGTGATCCTCGACATGGATCACCCCGAAATTGCTGACTATATTGACTGGAAGTTAAAAGAAGAAGATAAAGCAAAAGCACTCATCGCCGCAGGATACCCCGCTGACTTCAACGGTGAGGCGTATGGTACGGTAAGTGGACAGAATAGCAATAACTCTGTACGAATCCCAGATGATTTCATTAACGCTTACTTACAGGGTGATTCTTGGAAAACTACCTATCGCACAAGCGGTGAAGTTGCCGATGAGTATGATGCCAGAACGTTAATGGAGAAGATCGCCTATGCTGCCTGGGCATGCGCAGATCCAGGCGTTCAATTTGACAGCACAATTCAGAAGTGGCATACCTGTAAAAACACGGGTAGGATTAATGCAAGCAATCCCTGTAGTGAATACCTCTTTTTAGATGATTCCGCTTGCAACCTCGCCAGCATTAATCTCGCCAAATTCTTGAAAGACGACGATAGTTTTGACATTGACGGTTTCCGTGCTACAGTTCGTGTGTTTATCACTGCAATGGAGATTATAGTGGGTCTCTCTTCGTATCCAACGAAGCGTATAGCGCAACGTTCTCATGAATATCGTCCGCTCGGGCTTGGCTACGCTAACTTGGGTGCCCTCTTAATGCGTTTAGGTATCCCCTATGACAGCGCACAGGCTTGTGCTTATGCAGGTGCTATTACTGCTATTCTCAGTGGACACGGGTACCGGACCAGCGCAGAGATTGCTAAAAGCATAGGTGCTTTTGATGGCTATACCAACAATCGAGATTCCATGCTGGGTGTTATAGGGCTCCACCGCGATGCCGCCTACGAGATTGATGCGTCTGTCTGCCCACCAGATCTTTTGGAAGCAGCGAAAGCAGACTGGGATGTCTGTCTTGAAAAGGGAGAGCAGTCGGGCTATCGGAATTCCCAAATTAGTGTTATTGCACCGACAGGAACGATCTCTTTCCTGATGGACTGTGATACAACCGGAGTTGAACCAGAGTTTGCGCTCGTCAAGTTCAAGAAATTAGCAGGCGGCGGATACATGAAGATCGTCAACCAGAGTGTCCGCGATGCCTTACATAACCTCGGTTACACCCTCCAACAGACGGAGGCGATTATTACATATCTCGTGGGAACAGGGACCTTTGACGGAACACCCTACATCAATCCTGACACACTGAAGCGGAAAGGTTTCACGCAGGAAGATATTACTCGGGTATCTGAGACATTACCGAGCGCATTCGACCTAAATCTTGCCTTTGCCCCCGGTTTTCTCGGTGAAGAGTGCCTTGAGCGGTTGGGCATAACTGAAGAAGAGTCCGCAGACCCAAATTTCGATCTCCTCACTACACTCGGATTTGATGAAAGCGAGATCAATACTGCTGAAGAGGTCATCTGTGGAACTGGCACGGTTGAAGGTGCTCCGCATCTCTCACCAATGCACTACCCAGTTTTCGATTGCGCTGTCCAGTGTGGCAAGCACGGAACGCGTTATATAAATCACATGGGACCCCTGAAATTGATGGCGGCTGTGCAACCCTTTATCTCTGGTGCCATTTCCAAGACGGTTAACGTCCCGCACGATGCGACGATAGATGACATCAAAACCTTATATGTTGAAGCATGGAGGCGCGGAGTCAAATGTCTTGCCGTCTATCGCGACGGTAGCAAAGGCAGCCAACCTCTCTCAACCCGTAGCCAACAGGATGCAGAAAACGAGACTGCCGATGTCGCATTACAGGATTCAGGAGATGCATCTCTTGAACGTCCTGTCAGGCGGCGTTTACCAGACAAGCGACCCGCTGTTGCACACAAATTCAGTATCGGCGGTCATGAAGGTTATATTCACGTCGGGCTTTTTGAAGATGGGAGTCCTGGGGAAGTCTTCCTCCGCATGAATAAGGAAGGGTCTGTCATCTCTGGTCTAATGGACGCTGTGGCAATTCTTACCTCTGTTGCTTTACAGTACGGCGTGCCATTGGAGTCCCTCGTTAATAAATTCAGTCATGTCCGATTTGAACCGTCCGGTTTCACTAACAATCCCGACATCCCGATGGCGAAGTCGATTATGGACTATATTTTCCGTTGGCTTGGCACGGAGTTTCTCGCTGAGGAGTCGCAAGAGACTGATGCTGTGGTGGAATTTGACGAGCAGATGGTGCCACCTGAGGAACTTCACCCGTTTGGACATGGGAGCAACGGTGAAACGGATTCTTTGATAGCCCGTGAGAAACAGGTTGTTCTCCAGCATGCAGATGCCCCCCCGTGTCTTGAGTGCGGTGCACTTATGGTAAGAAGTGGTATCTGCTATCGTTGTGCGAATTGTGGTGCAACCAGTGGATGTTCCTAATTTCTTATTTTAACAGATTGGAGGCGCGGTTTCCAACCGCGCCTCTTTTTTTGCACAACCGACCGGCCAATCCTGCGTAGGTTGGGTAGAGCGTAGCGAAACCCAACACATCGGCTGTTAACTGTTAACTAACAACTATTAACCCACAACCATCCGATTTCATTGCCTTTATAGTGAATTCCATAATTAATTGGATACTTCTTTTGTAGCGCAAACTTTTAGTTTGCGTCTCACCCCTACACACAAACGAATAGGAATCAGCACCAAATGTTCACATATTTTCGGGCTTTACTATAAGCTACCAGATACGGTATAATAGAAAGGCTTGAGTTGAGTAGATGATCGCGTCCCAGTGTAGTTTTACAATCGGGATGAGGAAAGTCCGGACTCCGCAGGGCAGGATGCTGGGTAACCCCCAGGAGCGGCGACGCTATGGAAAGTGCAACAGAAAGTAGACTACAACGCCCCAAAGCGTTGTACAGGTGAAACGGTGCGGTAAAAGCGCACCAGTCCATAAGGTGACTTATGGAGCTTGGTAAACCCCATCTGGAGCAAGGTAAATGAGGGACAGATACAGGTGTGCCCGCCTCGTCCCCAGGTAACCGCTTGAGGTGAATGGTAACATCCATCCCAGATGAATGATCATCACATACAGAATCCGGCTTATTCTCAACTCAAGTCTTATCTCAGCATGAATCGGTGTGCCTCCTGCTTGTAGGAGGGGTTTGTAACCCCGACGTTTTATGCAGGCGGTTTGAGGGCAATAACCGATGCATTACATAAATTCAATTAATCCTAATGCTGTTCTTTTTCCTTACGCATAGATTACTAAGACGAAAAGCCACCCCCACCCGGGGTCTCTATCCGAATAATATCGCCTTCACGCGTAGAAATTGACACCTTCCCCGCTAATGGATGTTTTTTTCCCTCAGAGATAAGCACGTTACATCCCGGTTGACCTTGCGCACCCCCTTGCAAACCGTAGGGACCTCGCGTTCGGCGTTCTGAAAGAATAGTGACCTCCGCATCTGTCAGCACCTGTAGTGCTCGGACAACACCTGCCCCACCGCGAAATTTCCCCATACCGCCTGTTCCACGTCGAACCCCATATTCTACTACCTGCATCGGATAGTTCGTCTCGATTGCCTCTATAGGAGTGTTCATTGTATTGGTCATGTGTGTATGGATGGCATCAATCCCATCTTTATTCGGGCGTGCTCCCATCCCACCCGCAATGGTTTCATAGTAGGTAAATTCCTTACCTCGTGAAACATCATAACCGCCTATTGTTAGGTTGTTCATAGTTCCAGAACTTGCGGCAGGAATCTGGTCGGGACACGCTTGTGCCAAGGCACCGAGTAAGACATCAACAATACGCTGTGATGTTTCAACGTTCCCACCCGCAACCGCTGCTGGAAACTTAGCATTCACAACGCTCCCCTCTGGCGCAATGACCTGAATCGGCTCTAAACACCCGGCGTTAGCAGGCACATCCGCACCTGCGATGCATCGGAAAGTGTAAAAGACTGCTGAAAGGGTAATAGCGTAGATTGCATTAACAGATCCGCGTGCCTGCGGGGCTGTTCCAGTAAAATCGACTACTGCCGTGTTCTCTTTGATCTCAATTGCGACGCGGATTTCAATCGATTCATCGATAATACCATCGTTATCAAGCACATCGCTATATACGTAGCGTCCATCTGGAATGTCCCGTAAGCGCGCACGCACCATTCGGCTTGCGTAAGCACGTAATTTCGCCATGTAGGCAGTAATTTCTGCGTCTCCATATTTGGTTACCATTTCTTGCAAACGACGTTCACCAACGCGATTGGCAGCGAGTTGAGCCTCTATATCGCCTCGGCGTTCTTCGGGGGTACGTACATTCGCGAGAATTAATTCCCAGAGATCAGTGTTCAGTTCACCACTTCGAATGAGTTTGATAGGGGGAATACGAATGCCTTCTTGGATTACGCTCGTTGCGATTGGCATGGAGCCGGGACTCATGCCTCCCACATCTGCGTGATGTGCGCGGTTCGCAACAAAGAAGACAGGTCGCCTTTTTGCCGATTTCCCATCTTCATTTGAAAAAACAGGTGCTACAAGTGTAATATCTGGTAGGTGGGTACCACCGCGGTATGGATCATTAAGAGCAATCATGTCACCCGGTGCCATTTCGGTGTGGGCAATCGCAGCGAGGACCGAAAGGGGCATTGAGCCGAGATGCACCGGAATATGCGCAGCTTGTGCAACCATCTTACCTGCGTCGTCAAACACAGCACACGAAAAATCGAGACGTTCTTTGATATTCGGTGAAAATGCTGTGCGTCGCAGCGTTACACCCATCTCCTCTGCAACCGAAGTTAGCATGTTTTTGTAGAGTTCTAATTTGATAGGATCCATATTCATATCCGCAAGGTCCCCGCACTATAGGTGTGTTTTCTTGACTGACAATTGATAACTGATAACTGAGTACGTTTCTTGTAAAGTTAGTTGCATTTTAACACTTTTTCCTATAGTATACAACCAAGAAACCACCAATTTAGGAGGATCCAGATGAGCAAAGTTAATATTGCCCTAATCGGTGCTGGTGGGATGGCTAACGGTGTGCACTATCCATCCCTCAGTGAGTGTGGGGATGTGAATCTCGTTGGATTGTGTGATTTGGTGCCATCAAAACTTCAGGCAACAGCAGAACGCTTTGAGATTGAGCAGACATTCACGGACTATAAACAGATGCTTGAAAAGACAAGCCCGGATGCGGTTTATGTCCTCATGCCACCCCAGCACCTGTTCCCGCTTGTTATTCACTGTCTCTCGCAGCAGCACCACGTCTTTATAGAGAAACCACCTGGGGTTACACTCCATCAAACCAAGGAGATGGCACGCGCTGCCGAGAAAAACGGATGCAAGACAATGGTAGGCTTCAATCGCCGTTTTATTCCACTCTTGCAACGAGTCAAGACAATCGTTGAAGAACGCGGTCCCATTATCCAATGTATGTCGACTTTTCATAAAAACACGCCTGGGGCACTCTATTACGATGGCGTAATAGACGTTTTGACATGCGATGCGATTCATGCCGTAGATGCACTCCGATGGCTCGGTGGCGGTGAGGTGAAAGCTGTTGCCAGTGACATCAATAGCTTTTATTCCGAGCGCGAGAACAGTTTCAACGCAATCGTTAAATTTGCAAGTGGTGCCTCCGGATATCTCTGCACCAATTGGGCAGTCGGGACACGCATTCATACATTTGAGATGCACGCACGAGAGATTTCCGCCTATGTTAATCCCGATCCGGGTGGACGCGCAGTTATTCACACGCCTAAAGGCATAACCGAAATCACATCCGAGGAAGCCGCGGGGTCTGACGCGTCGCATAGGAGATACGGATTTTATGGGGAAACTCGGCATTTTGTGGATGCTATTCAGGAGGACAAGCAGCCGATCACCTGTTTCGCAGAAGCAATCAAGACAATGGAACTTGTGTCGGCTATCTATCGAAATAGGATAGATCCCTGACCTCGCAGCACTTATAGTGAATTCCATAATTAATTGGACACTTCTTTTGTAGCGCAAACTTTTAGTTTGCGTCCCACTCCTACACGCAAACGAACAGGAATCCGTGCCAAATGTTCACATATTTTCGGGCTTTACTATAAAATAAATTGGCATGTTTCTTGCTAATATGCTAATATATAAATATGACTAATGTCATATTGAAATGCCTTATGGATAGACAACAGCATATACCTGTTTTATGCGACGAAGTGCTTGATTTTCTCAAACCGCAACCCGATGGCGTTTATGTTGACGGTACTGTCGGATTAGGCGGACACAGTTATGCTATCCTAAAAGCCTCTGCACCGGATGGATATGTCATCGGAATCGATCTGGACCCTGACGCGCTTGCTATTGCGAAAGAAAAGTTACACACCTTCGGGGATCGGCACTGTCTCATTAACGGTAATTTCGCAGAGATGCCTGTTTTACTTAAAGAGTGCTCAATTTATGCCGTGGATGGTGTCCTGCTTGACTTGGGGGTATCATCGCTGCAGCTTGATACACCACATAGGGGATTTAGTTTTAACCATCCCGGTCCACTGGATATGCGTATGGGGAGCGGACACGAGTTAAATACTAATCAAGAAATCCCGCCTACAGCTATGCAGGTAGTCAATCATAGTTCGATGGACACCTTGGTTGATATTTTCAAGCGGTATGGTGAGGAACGATTCGCAAGACGGATTGCTGCTCGAATTCTTGAGACAAGGCAGCAAATACCAATAACCACAACAACGCATTTCGCAGAAATCGTCAAGAGTGCTGTTCCTCAGAAGACGTCCAAAATTCATCCAGCTACCCGTGTATTTCAAGCACTGCGGATTCATGTTAATAGGGAATTGGAAAATCTTGAGATCGGTTTGGATGCCGTAATTTCACTTTTGAAGCCAGGTGGGAGACTCTGTGTTATTGCCTTTCATTCGCTTGAGGATAGAATAGTCAAACGCCGGTTTCAGATGTGTGCGAAAACGTGTATCTGCCCTCCCAAAAGCCCGGTCTGTATTTGTGAGCATAAGTCATCTCTACAGATTCTAACAAAGCGTCCTATTGTTCCGGACGCGTCTGTAGTACAGCACAATCCGCGAGCGAGAAGTGCCAAACTGCGTGTAGCACGCAAATTATGACTTAAAATTGTAAAAAAAGTGCGACAAATTGGTGTAAACACAAAAAGATGTACCTTAAATATGAAAATCAACGTTAAAAAAACAGGGGTTTACGCCTTCAGCTGTGCAAAGATACCTATGAGACGTATGAGCAAAAGATTGTAGTCTGGGATAGGAGATGAGACACCCCATCTCGTCTGTAATACCGATTGGGAAGTGAAATAAATGCAGGTATCAGATCAACATTCGGCGCGCATTGCGAAACCAGAAGAAACCAAAGCGAAAAAAGGATTTCCGTTGGTCTATACACTCTTGGTATTATCCTTCTGCACCTTCGCTGGCAGCATCTGGTTTTCATCTTACGCCAAGAAAGTCGCTTTACAACGTCAGCCTGTCTATGAAAGGCAGAAGCATCGAATTCAGGATGAAATTTATCGACTTGAATTAGAAAAATCAACGTTGACTTCTGTTCAGAGAATCAGGAAAATCGCTACTGAACTCGGAATGGTTGAACCTACTGAAACCTCACAAATCATTTGGGACAAGTGATTTTGGTTTTTCCCTTGGGTAAAAATGCTCGAAAGTATCTCGGTTTAATATATGAAAAATAAAAATACTTCGCATTTATCTATACGTCGTCTTGTTTTTGCACTTATTCTGATGCAGATTGGGTTTCTGTTGTTAGTTGGCAAACTCTTCAGGATCCAGATCGCTGGTAATGACACATATCGAGAGGCAAGTGAGCACGATTGGCTTTCCCCGCGCACAGCAGAGATAAAACGTGGGAAAATTCTGGACAGGCACGGAAATGTCTTGGCACTGAGTCGCCATAGTCTATCCATCTATGCCGATCCGAAGTATATGAAGACTGACCCGCTCGCAGCTGCACAAAGACTGGCACCCGTCTTAGGGGTCTCCGAGTCAGAACTGATTTCCCAATTCCGCCGCAAGGATAAGCGGTTTGTCTGGCTAAAGAAGGACTTGGATTATGAACTACTTGATGAAATTCGCTCGATTGAAAAAGAAATTCGCGGTATAAAACATGAAGTCGAACAGAAGCGGGCCTATCCCAAAGGTGCTCTTGCTGCCCAAGTTATTGGTCATATTAACGATCAGAATATGGGGGAGGGAATCGAGTACCAATACAACAACTATCTGTTAAACGCACAGGCACGACAAGCCGCTCACCGCGCAGCATTGGCTCGCAATGAACCGATAAACTTGCTTACTGATGGAGACTCCACCAGTGATTATGGATATAGTATCGTTTTGACGCTTGACGAGTACATTCAATATGTCGCTGAAAAAGAATTAGCCGCAGCTTGTCGGAAGTGGAACGCTCCACGTGGAACAGTCATCGTCTTGGCATCAAGAACGGCAGAAATACTCGCACTGGCAAGTTACCCATCCTACGATTTGAATACCTATGCACAGGCAAATGAAGAAGCCAAACGGAATATCGGTGTTTGGTATGCCTATGAACCTGGATCAATTTTTAAAATTGTCGCATCTTCCGCTGTACTCAACGAAGGTGTCATGACCCCTGAATCGAGAGTGTTTTGTGAACATGGGCGGTATCGGCTCTCGAACGGTAGAATTATAAAAGATGTCTCGGCAAAAGGGTGGCTGACCTTGGAGCAGGTAATCCAAAAGTCCAGCAATATCGGGATGATTAAAGTTGTAAGTAAGTTGGGGCATGAAGGCTTTGGGGCTTACATTGAAAAGTACGGATTTGGAAAAACAACAGGGGTCGATCTGCCTTACGAGCATAGTGGCAGTCTGTATGCAGTCAAGCATTGGGATACTCACTCTCTCGGTGCCGTGCCTTTTGGACAAGGAATTATGGTTACACCGCTTCAAATGGTGAGCGCACTGAATGTCATCGCAAGTGGTGGTAAACTTCTCCGTCCATATATTACGCGAGAAATTCGGGACAATAGGGGAAAAGTCATTAAGAAAGTGTATCCAATTGAGGTTCGGCAGGTCCTGCGTCCAGCAGTCGCAAGCAAAATGGCAGAGATACTTGTTGGTGTCGTTGAAGACGGGAGTGGTCGACGCGCACGCGTCGAAGGGTATCGTGTGGCAGGCAAAACAGGGACCGCACAAAAAGCTGAACCAAATGGAAAAGGATACGCTGGAAAAGAGGTTATGTCCTTTATGGGATTCCTACCAGCAGAGAACCCCGTGATTTCAATAATTGTCATGCTTGATGAGCCAAAAGGCGCACGCTTCAGCGGACAGATCGCTGGACCGCTTTTTCAGGCGGTTGCCACGCAATCGGTACAATACTTGAAACAGACTGAGTTCTTCAATCCTCAGATTCAAAAGCCTATCAAATACACACCCGTCGCAACAGAAAAAGACGCCACGCAACGGCTTGCTGTGGAAGGAGGCGGACTGTGAATCTTCGCCAGCTGCTCCAAGGCTTGAATATTACTGCCACTGCCGGCTTGCTTGATATGGATGTCACGGGTGTTGTCAGCGATAATCGGGAAGTCAAACTTGGTAATGTTTTCGTCTGCTACCAAGGCATCAGCATTGACAGCCATATCTTCATTCCAGATGCAGTTCAAAAAGGAGCAGCGGTTGTTATTGGCGAAAAACCAATTGTAGAAACAGCACCAAATTTTACCCACACGGGTAAAATTTGTCTTGGCTCTACATTAAAACGATTTACCTACATCCAAGTTCCTAACGGACGGCGGGCCATGTCCTTGGTTTCAGCCAATTGGCACGATAATCCTGCTAAGCAACTCAAACTCATCGGCGTTACAGGCACCAATGGTAAGACCTCAACGGCGCATCTCATATATGCAATACTCAAAGCGAGCGGACGAAAAGTGGCTCTCATCGGGACTGTTGGACACCGGTACACGAACGCCCAAGGCGTAGAGAAGAAGCTCCCAGCATTCCTCACAACCCCTGATGCTTTCGCCCTCCATGCCCTCTTCAAGCAATTCGCCGAGGAAGGGGTGGAATACGTCACGATGGAGACCTCCTCACAAGGGTTGGCTCTACAGCGGCTGGCAGGGCTTACCTTTGATACCGCTGTCTTTACCAATTTTACGCAGGACCATCTTGATTACCATCAGACGATGGAGGAATATCTCAAGGCGAAGTTAATGCTCTTTGAGCAGCTCGGAAAAGATGCGGTCGCCGTTTTGAACAGCGATTTGACTGTAACAGATCGCATCGCTCAAGCCTGTGCAGATTCAAAGCGTCTGATGTATGGACACGGAAACAGTCCCGATTTGCACGCTAAAGACATTGAATTTTCTCGTACCCGACTGGCGTTTACAGCGCTTACCCCGAATGGACCTATCCGCGCAGAACTCCGATTGCTCGGAGAATATAATCTTTACAACGCCCTCGCTGCTATTGCTGTTGGAATCCGTTACAATTGTCCTATCTCCGCGATTCAGGACGGACTCGCCGCCACTGTCGTACCTGGACGGTTTGAGCTCGTAGACCACGAAAAGGACTTTGCTGTTATCGTTGATTACGCACATACCCCCGACGGCTTAGAAAATATCCTGACTGCCGCGAAGCGCATCACAGAACGTAAACTGATTTCTGTTTTTGGATGCGGAGGTGATCGCGATAACGGAAAACGTCCGAAAATGGGAAATATTTCAGCACGGATCGCAGATTATAGCGTGATTACTTCCGACAATCCGCGTACTGAAAACCCTGACAAAATCATCTCGCAAATTGTGTCAAATTTGCCACATGATGCAAAATATGTGTGTATTTCAGAAAGACGTGAAGCCATTCGGCACGCTATCACAGCAGCGAAATCAGGCGATGTTGTCGTAATTGCAGGCAAGGGGCATGAAGATTATCAAGAAATTCACGGCAAAAGATTTCCTTTTGATGACAGAATTGTAGCTTCTGATGTTTTGGAGTCTTTGTGATCACCTTGTTAGCAAATTGCCCAGTTTTCGGTAAATTTATCGCTCGGATTTTAACAATAAAGCAGGTTCATGCGGAGTTGAGCGTAGACGGAAGATGCAAAGCACGGAGATTAATAGTCTCAACATCTCATATCAGGTTGCTGGCGAAGGTGATATAGTCCTCCTCTTGCACGGTTGGGGTGGAGAAGCCGCAAGTTTCCAACCGGTTTTTGAATGGCTCGCCCGGTCTCACAAAGTCTATGCACTTGATTTACCGGGATTCGGCAAGAGTCAAATACCTCCCACAGCATGGGATACGTCCGATTATGCACGGTTTGTCACAGCCTTTTTGGAGAAATTTTCCATTCCAAAGGCACACTTCATTGGACATTCCTTTGGTGGTAGAATTTCAATTATCCTCTCAGCGGAGCACCCTGAAAAAGTGGATAGGCTTATCCTTGTTGATAGTGCCGGAATTAAGCCGCGCCGAACTGTAAAATATTATCTTCGCGTAGGTGTGGCAAAGATTGGCAAGTTGATGCGTCGATTCGGAAAGTATGGCAATAGCTTCGCAAACGCTGTTTCTCAACGCACTGGCTCTAAGGATTATCAAAATGCTGGTGAAATGCGTGCCACGCTTGTGAAGGTCGTAAACCAAGACTTACGCGCACTCTTGCCTCGGATAGCTGCATCTACACTGTTAATCTGGGGTGAAAACGATAAGGATACACCTGTGTCCTTTGGACATATTATGGAGAAAGAAATACCTGATGCCGGGTTGGTCGTGCTAAAGGAGGCGGGACACTTTTCATATCTCGACAAATTTCCGCAATTTTGTCGAATTGTGGCGAGTTTCTTGCAAATTCCGAATGTATAATAATAAACAAGACTCGCCGCCGATAGAAGGAAAGGGAAAATGATTTTGGAAACAGTAAGCGCCCTGCTTTTTTACTTCGTAATGTTAACTTGTGTAGCGAGAGCGGTCGTCAGAACGTCTGGTGGGCTTCATATACTCCAACTCGATGGTTATAAGACAGGTCGCTACCTGAAGTGGATGCGTCAACATCTGAACAACTGCTTTGAGGTCGGAGAGATTCTGATTGTTGGTCTCTTGCTAGTTTTCACTATTTCCATATCTATGTTGTATCCGCAGTATCACGGCACTTGGCTTTTTCCAGTCCTGTATATTGTGTGGGGTGGTTTCCAAGTTTATATGCTGACACGGCGGAAAAAGGTAGAGGCGAAGAAACCTCTCGTTTACACAGCACGGGCAAAACGGGTGTTCGGGCTTTCAATCGGTCTGCTTGTCGGTTTGGCAGTAGGAATTGTATTCACAGCAGAGGAAACCTCGTGGCGCGTCGCAGCCTTCCTGTTTAGTGAGGTGAGCGTGATTAATTTGACTATTGCTAACCTCCTTATCTATCCTCTGGAACGCACAATAAATGAGGCATATCTCCTTTCCGCGAGAAAACGGATTAAAGCATTCAGTCCTAAGGTCGTCGGAATTACAGGGAGTTACGGTAAGACGAGTACAAAGTATATTTTACATCGGATTTTATCCGAAAAATTTAATACCTTAATGACTCCCGATAGTTACAACACGCCGATGGGTATTTGCAAGGTTATTCGAGGTCAACTTACCGCCGAGCATGAAATATTTATCGTCGAAATGGGTGCCTACAAACGTGGCGACATCCGCGAGTTGTGCAATTTAGCCTCACCCCAAATTGGCATTCTCACAGCTGTCGGTCCCCAACACTTAGAGCGATTTAAAAGCATAGAGAACATAGCCAAAACAAAATATGAACTAATTGAGTCACTGCCACCCGGTGGACTCGCAGTCTTCAATTGCGATAACGAGATTTGCGCTGAACTTGCCGATAAACGGGAACAAGACGGAAACCCTGTCCGCCGCTACGCTACAGAGTCATCTCCTGTAGGATCGGTTTCTAAACGGGCAGAATTAACCGCCACAAACATTCGACACACTGACGAGGGACTCGCTTTCACAGTGCAGGCACTCGTCAATATGCAGGATACTACCGGAGTAGAAATTCGTACGCAGCTTTTAGGCAGGCATAATGTATCCAATATCCTTGCCGCTATGGCAGTTGCGAGAGAGTGTGGAATGACATTTGAAGAAATTCGAGCAGCAATTGCGAATGTTGAACCTGTCCCACACCGTTTGCAGTTAACACCCAGTACTGAGGGTGTAACCATCATTGATGATAGTTTCAACTCCAACCCTGTTGGAGCCAAAGCAGCGCTCGAAGTACTCACCGAGATTGGAGACGGAAAAAAGGTATTAGTAACACCCGGTATGGTGGAACTCGGCGAAAAGGAGTACGAGGAAAATAAGAAACTTGGAGAACAAGCCGCCAATGTCTGCGATCTGGTCATTTTAGTCGGACCTACAAGAACTATCCCAATCTTGGACGGTTTGAAGGCCGCCGCGTATCCCAACCAACAGATCATTGTTGCCCTCAACTTAGACGAAGTTAAACAACATTTGGCAACGCGGGTACAGTCCGGGGATGTTGTCCTCTTTGAGAACGACCTCCCGGACAACTACAATGAAGAGAGGGTCGCCTCCTAATATTAACTTCTAAATTCCGACCGGAAATATATTTCACAATTTTCCTGAAAGGTTCGTCAATCAACCCAAAGGCAAAAAAATAAAAGATGTCAAAACACAATGTAGCCCTTATATTTGGTGGATGTACACCCGAACACGAAGTTTCAATCGTAACTGCACATCAAGTGTACCTTGCTTTACAAGAAAATCATCAAGTTATCCCTATTTACGTCACAAAGAACGGTGAATGGTTAACAGGTGATGCTCTGGGCGACTTATCCGCTTTTACTGACGGAACGCTGCCACATCCTTCCGATTTTGACAAAATTACCGTTGAATTTTATCCTGAGCCAAAGTTCGTTATTACCAGCAGGCACTGGATTAGCCGAAACGTTCAGAAAAGAACTGCCCTCCCTATAGATGTCATTTTTCCAGCGATACACGGCATGCATGGCGAGGACGGAACGCTCCAAGGATTATTGGAACTCATGAACCTACCTTATGTCGGCGCAGGGGTTGTTGGCTCTGCTGTTGGTATGGATAAAATTATGATGAAGGCGATTCTTCATGCAAATGCCCTTCCTATCCTTCCGTATTTGTATTGGACCCACCACGATTGGAATACGCAACGCGACGAGATACTCGAAAAGGTGGACGCGACGCTATCCTATCCTCTTTTTGTCAAACCAGCAATGAGTGGATCAAGCATCGGTGTTAGTCATGTCAACAATCGAGACGAGCTTTACACTGCTGCTGAAGTCGCTGGACAATACTCACGGAGAATCCTTGTCGAAAAAGCCGTTAAGAAGCCCCTTGAGATCAATTGTGCTGTTATGGGACTTGATGAATCGACTACTTCTGTTTGCGAACAACCTGTGACGCAAACCAATTTCCTCAGTTTTGATGATAAATACATCCATCAAGAGGGAGAAAATTCCGGTATGGCAGGTGCTGACCGCAAAATTCCTGCACCTATTTCTGAAGAATTGACGTTACACATACAGGATCTTGCTGTCCGTACTTTTCAGGTTTTAGATTGTGCTGGTGTGGCACGCATCGATTTTCTCGTAGACGCGGAACATAACGTTTATGTGAATGAAATCAACACCGTTCCGGGGTCGTACAGCTACTATCTCTGGACACATCAAGACATTGAATTTCCGAAACTTGTATCGGAACTTATTGATTTGGCATTTAAGGCACATGCACAGAAGAATGCGTTAACCTATACTTATACGACGAACCTCCTAAGCCAAGCAGGCGCAAGTCTCGCTAAATTGAAGAAAGGTGAAAAAATTGGAGGGACGGCGTAATGCGCTGTTGTAAAGTCGCCATCGCTTTTTTGTAGGGAAAAATGTTCTACCATCTCCTATACGAAAACCTCGTTGAAGTCTTTTCGCTGTTCAATGTCTTTCGTTATATTAGTTTTCGAGCAATTTATGCAACAGCTACCGCACTGCTTATTTCCCTCGCTTTGGGTCCTTTTATGATAGAGAAGTTGAAGCAGCTCCGCATTGGCGAACATATTCAGGAGGAGGTGGCACAAGCCCAACAAAATACCGAAAATCAGAACAAAGCAGGTATACCAACAATGGGAGGCGTTCTCATCATTGTATCTGTTCTGATATCAGTAGTCTTCTGGTCGCGTTTAGACCAGCCTTATATCTATTTGATGGTGTTGACAACGCTTTGGTTCGGTGGCCTCGGCTTCTTAGATGATTACAGCAAGTTGGTAAAACAACAGTCCTTGGGGCTTCGTGGATGGCATAAAATTGGACTTCAAACCGTAGGGGCATTAGGAATCGCAATCTACCTTTACCAATGGGGAGCCGCTCACGGCGGGGATGTCGTAACACGTTCCTCTCTGAGTTTGCCATTTTTCAAGGAGATACAGCCGGATTTAGGTGTTTTGTTTATCCCTTTCGCAACATTAGTGATCATTGGTGCATCAAACGCTGTCAATCTGACGGATGGTATGGATGGATTAGCGATCGGGTGTACGCTCTTCGTCGCAGGTACGTTAGGGGTAGTCGGATATATGACAAGCCACAACGAAATCGCAGCGTATCTAAACATCTTCCACTTACCAGTAAGTGGAGAAGTAACAGCAATTTTCTGTGCAGCGTTAGTTGGTGCGGGTATAGGGTTTTTATGGTATAACAGTCATCCTGCGCAAGTTATTATGGGAGATACCGGGTCACTATCCCTCGGAGCAGCACTCGGAACCGTGGCAATCCTTATAAAACAGGAGTTTCTGCTTCTAATCGTCGGTGCTATTTTCGTCGTTGAAACTTTATCGGTTATAATTCAGGTCTGGTCGTTCCGAACGTTTGGCAAACGGGTCTTTAAGATGTCCCCGATCCACTACCATTTTCTGCTATCAGGATGGAAAGAATCCAAAGTCGTTATCCGGTTCTGGATTGTTGGGTTTATCTTAGTCTTGATAGCTTTAAGTACACTGAAGCTTAGATAAAGTAAACAATCTTATATTACAGGTGCGTCGTAAACATCAGGGCTTTCGTTAAAGAAATACGGCTGTTTTTCGCTGGAGTTCGGAACAAAAAATGCAATTACAAGGAAAACGTGTTACAGTTTTTGGATTAAATCGGAGTGGGGTCGCCGCTGCGAAACTGTTGCACGCACAAGGGGCATCTGTCCTCCTTACAGATAAACGCACATCCGAAGCATTATCGGCGGAAATTGCGATGCTCAATGAATTTTCTGAACCCGGCGAAATCGAAAAATATCTTGGAGGGCATCCAGCCCAATGCATCGATGATATTGATTTCATAGTTGTTTCGCCAGGCGTACCTCTGGATATTCCGATCTTGTGTGAGGCACAGGCGCAGAACATTCCGATTCTCGCAGAATTGGAAGTTGCTGCAAGGATGTGTCCAGCACCCATTGTCGCTATTACTGGAACGAAGGGTAAATCCACTACAACACTACTCACGGCGGCAATACTAAAAGAATGCCGTAAGTTTCACAATGTCTGCATCGCAGGGAACATTGGTGTACCATTGGCAGCGGAGGTCCAAAATCTTACAAACCAAGACATTGTCGTCCTGGAGGCGAGCAGTTTTCAGTTAGAAAGCACAATTACTTTTCATCCGTTGGTGAGTGTTGTACTCAACCTTTCACGAGATCACTTGGATAGACATGGAACGATGTCGGATTATCGCGAAGCGAAGCAGAAGATTTCTGCGAATCAGACTGAGGACGACTGGATGGTTCTCAACGGTTCAGATCCTTCCATCAAAGATTTTGCTGCATCTACAGCGGCAGAAGTGGTCTATTTTACGGACGAAGTCGTCCGTGAAGTTCCGTCGTTTTCAGGCACGTTTAGAGACGGGACGCAACTTCTCGCACAGCGCGACGGGGTCCGAGATAGAATTTGTGATATAAAAGACATTCCTCTTCCTGGCGCACATAACGTCCAAAATGTCCTCGCCGCAGCGACTGTAGGACAAATTTTGGGCGTCAAAGGCACACAAATTCGGACAGCGCTCCGGAATTTTGATACATCGCACCCCGCTTTAGTTCACGCTTTCGAGACGGTGAGAAGGGTCGATGGTATTGAGTTCATCAACGATTCAAAGGCGACGAACGTGGCAGCAGTCAAAGCCGCTCTTGAATCGATAGAGGGGTGTCGAGTCGTCCTGATAATGGGCGGCTATGACAAGGGAAATGACTATACACCGCTGTGTGAAATCGTTCGCAACCGCGTTAAAGCCGCTGTAATGCTTGGAGAGTACACACGGCAGATTGAGAAGACTCTTGTTGATACAACAGATATAGTGAAGGCAGGAACAATGACGGAAGCGGTGCAGATTGCCTACAAATATGCGTCAGCAGGCGATGTGGTGCTCTTGTCACCTGCCAATGCGAGTTTTGATATGTACACCGACTATAGAGCACGGGGAGTAGCGTTTAAGGACGCAGTTCACGCACTTCAATCGCTTGATTAGGGGATTAAAACGATACAATGCTACGCGACTTCCAAAAACGCGACCGTAACAATCGAAACGCCACGTCTAATGTAAAAACCGGACGTAGTTATTGGACAAACACGCGCGCCTATAGCGTTGTGGAGGAAAATCAAAAACGGGTGGCGGAGGCAACACCTGTCTCAAGACCTGGACGAATGGATCGAGCAGTGATTGCGCTTACCTTCACCTGCATTGCTATAGGTATCTTGATGGTCTATAGTTCAAGCCATCTGCTCTCTTCAAGACACTATGCTGGTTACAGTTACCGTTATTTGCAAATACACATTATTGCTTGTGCAATCGGCTTGACAGGAATGTTTGTGGCTTCCTATTTGCCCTATAGATTTTACGCAAGATTTGCAAACCTTTTTTTAATACTCTCCTTTGTAGGGTTGCTGTTGGTTTTCGTGCCAAGTTTAAGCGTAAGCGTACAAGGCGCAGAGGGTAGTAGGTTTAACCGTTGGATCCGTATAGGAAACTTACCCGTCAATTTTCAACCCGTTGAATTCGCGAAAATAGCGTTAGTCATCCATGTAGCACACTTCATAAGCCGAGATCCACAGCGCGTTAAAGGCTTTTTTAACGGTGTGCTGCCGAATATGCTGATTGTTGGGGCCGCCTTCGGACTGGTCGCAAGCCAGCCTGATTTCGGTTCCGCATTCTTGTTGGCGGTGACTGTCTGTATTGTCCTATTTATTGGAGGCATTCGGATCCTACATACATTGGCACTCGTTGGCGTAGGTGGTGGACTCCTCAGTGTACTCATAATTCGAGATCCATATAGACTGAAGAGATTCTTAGACTATTTCGCTATGTTGAAATCGCCGGACGCAGCAAACTATCAACTAACTCGATCGCTGGATGCCCTTGAAGGCGGCGGACTTCTCGGCGCAGGGATTGACGGTAGCCTTCAGAAAATATCGCGCCTTCCCTATCCACACACAGATTTTATCTTTGCTGTGTTGGGAGAAGAATTCGGGTTCATTGGCGCAGTGGCTGTAACAATTCTTTTCATGTTGTTTATATGGCGCGGATTACACATTGCTCGGAGTGCACCAGACCTCTTCGCATCCTTGCTCGCTACTGGCATTACTATCCTCATCGGTTTACAAGCGTTCATCAACATTGGTGTTGTGACAGGTTTGTTACCGACGAAAGGCATTACATTGCCGTTTATCAGCTATGGCGGTTCGTCGATTGTCCTTAGCTTGGTAAGTGTTGGCATTCTTTTAAATATATCGCGGCACACCAACTCGGCTAAGGAGTAATAGAGGCCTGTGGCTCCCTTAGTCGTTTCTGGAGCACACGATTATGGTGAATTATAAATTCACACTTCTACCCCCTGGTAGGGTTTTTGCTTGGGTGTTTTTCAAGGTTTCCTGACCTCGCCGGTGCAGAGTGTATAAGTAATTACAGAATCCACCATAAATAAATTCTAATGAGTTAACTATGATTGGTTCTAAATTGGGTAATACAGGTTTATCTGCAGCAGATGATCTCTATCAACGGACTGTCGGAGAGTGGAAAACACACAAAAAAGTGGTTATCGCGGGCGGTGGGACAGGCGGACATATCTATCCTGCTATCGGTATTGCCCAAGCACTGCAGCGATTGGATGCTACAGTTGATATTGTATTCATCGGTGGTAGAGATCGCTTGGAATCAAAACTGGTTCCACAACACGGTTTCCGCTTCATGCCCATTTCTGTTGCCGGTTTTCCGCGCCGCTTAACTTTACAGTGGGTTCCGGTCCTCTGGAAAGCCTTTTACGGGCTCACCCAGTCATTGCGCTATATGAAGGAACTACAGCCGGACATTGTTATAGGAACAGGTGGGTATGTCTCAGGTCCGGTGCTTTTAGCGGGTTTGCTGTGCAGAATCCCAATAGCTATCCAAGAACAGAATGCCTCTGTCGGTTTAACAAATGGAGTCTTAGCGCGCTGGGCAAAAATGGCGTATCTTGCCATGGAATCCGTTCACAATAGTCGTTCGTTTCAACACACTGCGAGTGTAGAGGTGACAGGTAATCCTATCCGCCCTGCAATCACCACATTCTCGAAGGCTGAGGCGACTTACCAGAAATTTGGGTTGTGTCCAAATCGGAAAACGATCTTTGTAATGGGCGGCAGTCAGGGAGCACGGGCTATCAATCGTGCAATCGTGGAGACACTTCCGCATTTGCTGGAATATGCCGATCGACTCCAAATTGTACATCAGACAGGGGCAGCTGAGGCACATACAGTTCAGGAAGCGTATCACAACAAACTTGGATCGCAGCAGGAATTTCGGTATTGTGTTCAACCCTTCTTTGATGCTGTTGAGGAGATCTATAGCATAGCGAACATTATGATTTGTAGGGCAGGGGGGATGACTGTTGCTGAAGTCACTGCTTGTGGTATCCCCGCAATCTTTGTGCCTTTACCTTCACAAACAGGAAATGATCAGGTATTGAATGCGCGTGCTGTTGCAGAGAGGGGAGGCGCCGTTGTGCTGGAACAAGGCACGTTCACCGTAGAATCCCTTATCCAAAGCCTTGTGGACATCGCACTTGACGAAAATACATACGAACGAATGGTGGCTGCGAGTCAAGCGCTCGGTAAACCACATGCCAGTGATCACATTGCCAAATCTATTCTTTCGTATGCTTAGGGGTTTTTTATTTAATTAAGGTTGATTTTCAGCCTCGCGATAGGTTAAAAAATTAAGAGATACTATAGATTAAACTCGGAAACTAACTTCTACACAGATTGTCAAATTGAAAAAGAACTATTCTGGCGCGTTTCGGCTAAAAACGAAAATAACGACATGTTTGGAAAAACACAACATATTCATATTATCGGTATTGGTGGTGCTGGTTTAAGCGGCATTGCTGAAATCTTGTTGGACCTTGGGTTCCATGTGACAGGCTCAGACATCAAAAAATCTGATACGACAAAACATCTGCGAGATATCGGCGTGACCGTCTTCTATGGACATGCCGCAGCACAGATGCACGGGGCAGATGTCGTGGTTGTTTCTCCAGCTATTCCTCCTGACAATTCAGAACTCCTCGCTGCACAAACACAGAAAATCCCTATCGTTAGGGGCGCCGAGATGCTCAATGAAATCACTCGGATGCGCTATAGCGTTGCAGTCAGCGGAACACATGGAAAAACAACAACCACTGCTATGACTGCTACAGTACTTAGCAGTCTTGATCCAACAGTTGTTGTTGGCGGGAAACTCATGAACGGCAGCCATGCCCGAAGTGGCGAAGGCGATGTTATGGTCATCGAGGCAGACGAGGCATACGGTTCTATTGAGATGTTCTATCCCACTGTTGCTGTTGTCACTTCAGTCGATGCTGATCATCTGGATTATTATAGTAGTGTTACCGAAATTGGTGAAACCTTTCTCAAGTTCATTAACAAGGTCCCTTTTTACGGCACTGCTGTTCTGTGCTTGGATGCCGAGAATATTCAGAAGTTCATCCCGCGAATTGAGAAACGATATGTTACCTACGGGCTTGAGACCCAGGCAGACCTGGTGGCTGAGGGAATTGTTGTTGAAGGTCCAACGTCCCGCTACCGGATCCGTAAAAATGGGCATCTCTACGGCGAAATTCATCTTAAAATGCCCGGACGTCATAATATTTCTAATTCCTTGGCAGCTATAGCTGTTGGGCTTGAACTCGACATCCCGTTTGAGCAGATTCGGGAAAATCTTGAATCATTTTCCGGTGTACACCGTCGTTTTGAAATACTTGGCGAGGTCAATGATATTATCGTCGTTGATGATTACGCCCATAATCCAGCGAAATTAAAAGCAGCACTCAGTGGTGCTCGTGACGGTTACAAGCGTCGTATCGTCGCAGTCTTTCAACCACATCGCTATCAGCGCGTTAGAGATTTGGCAGATGAATTCTCCCGCTCTTTTTATCAAGCAGATGTACTCATTGTTACTTCAATCTATGGCGCGGGCGAAGCACCTATTGAAAATGTCACTGCTGAAAAATTAGCAGACGCAATACAGGCACACGGGCATCGACAGGTACTCTATGTACCCGATACAGATGAAATTACCGATGTCCTCATGAAGATAACCCGTCCAGACGATATTGTCATTACCTTGGGGGCTGGGGACATCAGTAGGGTCGGACGAGAATTTTTAACACGGCTGCAAGCCGGAAATTGAGCGTTCCTTTATCTTCTTGTATCTTCTTTGGTAATCGTCTCGTTTTTTATCTATAAGTTTTGCTTGAATCGCGCACCGGAGAAGAAAAAGTACTCAAATGTACATTCCACTGGTATTAAGCCGAGAATACACCGCTGCAACCAACAGCACGCGAATGTTTGCCCTCTCCCGACGCAAAAAGCGTAACGCGTATGTGCGGGAAACTTCAATGCCCGCAAGGCGGCTTGGTAAGCATCCTAATGCCAAGGTATACATATTGCGGCGTGTGATCTTCGTTGTCTCTATCCTACTGACTTTGGCTTTTATCGCGAAGGTAGGACTTGGTTTTTTCGGTGTTGAATATATTTCCTTTGAGCTCTCTGGAAATGTGCACTATACAGAAGCAGAAATCTATGATATATTAGCTGAACAGTTAGACAATATCGTTACAGATTCTGAAGCGCGCACAGCGACATATCTAAAAGAGAACCTGAGTTATATTAAAGAGGCACACGTTTCCAAGCATGTGATGAAGCGTTTGCTCACTATTGAAATTATCGAGCGTGAGCCTTTTGCGTTGCTCAAGTTTTATGAAGGTTTTAAAACGCCACCTGTTCCCGGCACAACTGCTGATCGCGAGCGCGCGTTTTTCTTGGTGGATGTTGACGCACATGTCTTGGAAAGTATAGATGTTGGAAAGTCAGGGGCACCGATAGATGAACGGTTCCAAAAGATGAGGACACTTGTTGCAGCGGGTGATAAACTGCCTAAGGTCGGCACTGTTGCCCAAACCTCCGGAATTTCCTTGGGAGTGGAGGTTTTGGAAACCGCTTTACTTCGGCAGACAGGGCTTGCAACGCAAATAGAAAGCATTGACGCGAGCCGTCCGCAGCAAATTAAAATACGAATTAAGACATTGCCTCTGCCAGTGTGGATTGCTGGGGATGCGATCGGGGCCGGACTCCATCATATCACGCTACTTTTGAAGCAGCACAAAATCCGTGTACTTGAACTTCTTAAAGCGCATCCCAATGCTACACAGCCGTACTTAGACGCAAGATTTGAAGATTCACTCTATTTAGGTGGTTATACTGAAACCAAGTAGCGTCTATTTCATAAAGATCGAGGCGTGGAAAATACAGAGACACTATCTTTTGAATATAAAGCTTTAGGAGATGACTCACGATAGAGCATCTCATCTCGGATTGCCGGGAACTGACAATACTTGCACTGATCTTCTTCAGAGCAAAAAAAAGGAGGTGAAAAACCTAAATGCCTAAGCAGAATGTTATCGCAGGACTTGATATTGGATCGAGCAAAATTTCGGTAATTGTTGGAAATACACTGGCAGGAAGCTCTGAAAGAATAGGAATCGTCGGCGTTGGACACGCACCTTCCAAAGGGCTTCGCGGCGGGGTCGTCGTTGACATTAATCAAACAGCCGAAGCTATTCGCAATGCTATTTCCAGCGCAGAATTGATGGCAGGCGTTAAAATTGATTCTGTCTGTGTCGGAATTTCTGGTGAACATATTATAGGTCAAACGTCACATGGCGTTGTTTCTGTCGCCAATACTGAAATTACGCAAGAGGATGTTGAGCGAGCGATGGTTGCCGCAAAGGCAATCTCCATTCCCTCCGACCGCGAAAATCTCCATGTTATTCAACAGAGTTTCGTCGTTGATGCTCAGAGTCGTATCAGAGAACCCATTGGTATGTCCGGCGCGCGTCTTGAAGCTTATGCCTATATTATTACAGGCGGTACGACAGCCATTCAGAATTTGCTCAATAGTATTGAAAAAGCAGGCGTGCCTATTGTGGAAACACTCGTCGCAGCACCCCTCGCTGCATCTCAAGCAATTCTCTCAAGAGATGAACGTGAGGTTGGGATTGCGCTCGTTGACATCGGAGATGGAACCACTGAAATCATCGTGTATAAAGAGGATTCTATCCAACATACAGCCGTAATTCCCGTCGGAGGGCAGCATATCACTAACGATATCGCTCAATACCTAAAAGTTACCCTCCCTGAAGCAGAAGAACTGAAAATTCATCGTGGATGTGCATGGACGGAATTGGTGACAATGGATGATGTTCATCCAATTTCAGTGACTACGGATGCAAAACCCCGTTTCATTGATCGCTATGAACTTTCCCAGATTATCGAGTACCGTATGGCAGAAATTCTTGAAATCATTGGCTATGAATTAGGTGATACATCGCTGCCTGGTGGGCTCGTGTTTACCGGAGGCACCGCACTCATTGATGGGCTCCAGGAACTTGCTGAAGCCATGCTACAACTCCGCGTTCAAATCGGATATCCCAAGGGAATACAAGGATTAACAGATCGCGTAAATCATCCAATGTATGCTGCTGGTATAGGGCTCGGTCTTTACGGTGAGAATTTGCGACAGCAAGAACATGAAAATCATTTGCGCCAACGCGGTAATAGTCTTGGAGCATTCCTGCAACGAATCAAAGAGTGGTTCGGGTATTAAATTCACCGCCTTAGTATCGAGATGCTGATATACGCTGAACTTACAGGAATACTTGACTTAAGTCGTCTAATAACGTATAATTTAATATGAAAAAAGCGGATCCATGAAAGTTACTACGGACCCTCAGTCTGGAGATTGGGGCTACAATGATAGGAGGAATTAGGTTGCTGTAGCTTATAATAGTAACTGAAATCCAAGATGATAGAATTTGAACAAGAAGAATTTGAAAACTTACGCGCCAAAATTAAAGTTGTTGGTGTCGGCGGAGCGGGTGGAAATGCCGTCAAACGAATGATTGAAGCAGGTCTGACCGGTATAGAATTTTACGCCGTTAACACAGATCAGCAGGCGCTACTCACTTGCCGCGGGGCTACCCAAATCCAGATTGGGGTTAACACAACCGAGGGCTTAGGGTCCGGTGCCAATCCCGATATTGGTAGAAAGGCTGCTGAGGAAGACAGAGAACATCTGCAAACTATCGTCGAAAACACCAACATGGTCTTTATCACCGCAGGTATGGGGGGCGGCACAGGTACCGGGGCAGCACCGCTCATCGCTTCACTCGCACGAGAGCATGGAGCACTTACTATTGGCGTTGTAACCAGACCCTTTAACTTTGAAGGACAACGTCGCGCAGATCAAGCCGAAACAGGACTAGATGAACTCCGCGCGGCAGCAGATTCTGTAATTGTTGTGCCAAACCAACGCCTTATTGATACAATGGACAGGAAACTTCCAATTCGAGATGCTTTCCGTATCGGAGACCAAATCCTCCTCCATGGTGTTCAGAGTATCTCTGATATCATCACCGAGGCTGGCGAAATTAATGTTGACTTCGCTGATGTTGAGTCCATCATGCGAGACGCAGGCAGTGCTTTGATGGGAATGGGACGGGCAACAGGTGATAGTCGCGCACAAATCGCTGCAGAGCAAGCCATTAGCTCGCCGCTCCTTGAGCAGACCAACATCGCTGGAGCTATCGGGATGATTGTCAACATTACTGCACCCCCTGATTTCATGATGCACGAACTTGATGAAGCGATGCAAGTCATTAAGGATACCGCCATCGATGCACAAATTATCTTCGGTCTTGTTTACAAGGATGAATTGGAACTTGGAGATGAAGTCCTTGTAACTGTCATCGCAACAGGTTTCGATTCTGATGTATCCGATGTCTCGCCCGGTCAGGAAAGAGAATACGCCCCACGCTATGATGACGTTGACGCTTATCAAAGGCAACCTGTCTCTACACACGAACAACGTACGCCAGCTTCCAGGAGACCCAGGACTGGCAGATCACTGCCAAGAAGGTCTGTTGCCCCAGTTCGTGGACGGAGACCCGCCGAACCACCTATGGAACAAGAGGAACAACCACCTCAAACGCGGCAACCCAGACCAGCACGCGGAAAGGATTCACAGCAGCGTGGTAGTACAGATTGGGAAATCCCGGCATTTCTCCGCGTCCAAAAAAGAGGGCAGAATAACAAGTAGAAATTAACGCTATATTGTCCTCCTATCAGTGCCGCTTTTTTCGTGTAGCCTCGATCTTGTTATCGAGGCTACTTAATAAACTAAGGACGTTTCGTTTTTCCCTTTATCGGCGCGCTTCCCGAGCGTACCCTACTATACCCGAGGATGACAGTGAACTTACGTCAGCACTACCAATATCTGCGCGATCAAGAACACGGCGGATATAATAACTTCAGGAAACCGAACAAATTCGCCCTCGTCTATCCCTGTACGTATGAGCTCGGAATGTCGAGTCTTGGTGTTCAGGTTATCTATGCTATCCTCAACAATCGAGCGGATACCGCTTGCGAGCGCGTTTTCGTGCCTGAATCTAATTATCTTCGCCAGCTTGTTACCCAAAAAAATCCGCTTTTCTCGTTTGAAACGCAAACACCCCTGAACCGATTTGATATCATCGGATTTTCTGTCTCCTTTGAATCGGATTATGTGAATATCCCGCGGACTTTGGAACTCGCGAACATCCCACCACTTGTTGAAGAGCGCACAGAATGGGATCCACTCGTCATCGCCGGCGGTATCAATATTTCCTATAATCCTGAACCCATTGCTGATTTCGTGGATGTCTTTGTTGTCGGAGAAGCTGAACTTGTCATCCATCAACTCATGGCGCATTTTAACGAGTGGAAACAGAGCGGTGCTCCTAAAAGCGAGTTGCTCGAAACACTCGCAACTGTCCCAGGCCTCTATGTGCCCAGTTTCTATGATGTAACTTATCAAGACGATGGCACGATTGACGCTGTCTCTCCAAAACCCGGTATATCATCTCAGATTCGCGCCGGTGCCGTTCCTAAACTTGATGATGTCGAGACTTGCACGCATATCCATACCCCGAATACTGAATTCTCAAACGCTCATCTTATTGAAATTGTCCGAGGATGCGGGAGGCAGTGCCGTTTCTGTGTCGCTGACTATGCCCGTCGATGGCCACGGCAACGTTCTGTGGAGAATACACTCGCACTTGCTGAACGTGCCAGAGGCATTACTGACAGGATTGGACTTGTCGGGGCCTCAATTTCTGACCATCCGCAAATCGACGAGATCGCTACAGGACTCGTCGAACGTGGGTTCCGTATCTCCTGCGCCTCACTTCGTGCTGAAACTGTCCGCGCACCTTTGCTTGATGCCCTCGCCGACAGCGAACAAGGCACAATTACCATTGCCCCAGAAGTTGCAACTGAAGAACTCCAAAAGGTCGTCAATAAAGCGATTCCACGTGAACGTCTGTATCACGTCTTTGAGGAAGCACTAAAACGCGATATTCTTAATCTCCGTCTATACTTTCTTATCGGTGTCCCACAGGAAACCCCAGCGGATGTGGAGGCTATTGTTGATATGGCGAAAGAGATGCGTACAATACTCCTCCCGCACGCAAAACGGACCGGTAGGATGGCACGTATCAGTTTTACAATCTCGCCTATGGTGCCGAAGCCGCATACGCCTTTCCAATGGGTGGCGATGGAACCACCCAAAACTATTTCCCGAAAACTTGATTTTCTAAAACGCGAAATTAACCAACTCGGCAGCATAAAGGTCGGCTCCGCAAGCGCGAGACTCGCACATCAAGAAGCTGTCTTCGCACGTGGGGACCGACGGCTTGGAAAGGTCATATTGGAACTCGCACGCGGGGCATCATGGAACCATGCCTTCCGTAAATACGGGTTATTACCACATTTTTACGCCACACGCGAACGTCCGCTGCATGAGGTCAATCCGTGGGATCATCTCGACCTCAACGTCAAACCTCAGTTTTTACAACTTGAGTTCCACAAGCAGGAAAACAAGTTTATGACCAGCGCGTGTGATACAACCGTTTGTAAAAAGTGTGGTGCTTGTTAGCGCGGGTTACCGTCGATTAACCTTAACCAAATCCCATTTACCATTTTAGCAAATCTTACTACACTTTCGTATGCTTAGAAGGAGGAATTCACCGTGTGCAAATTCCGACAATTTATAGGAGTATTTGTCACAATACTTGTGGTGTTGACCCTTACGACCCCTTTATATGCAGGACTGGATGATAAATCCCTTGTTTTATACCTCTCTTTTGATGAAGGAAAAGGAGGGAATGCCGCAGATGGTTCCGTCCACGGTCATGAGGGTGAACTTATCCAAAATCCATCATGGGTGGATGGGCAGTTCGGCAAAGCGTTGGAATTTGATGGGACCAAGGGGCAACATGTAGTGGTACCTATCAACGATACTTTACAACTAAAAGAACAATTCTCTGTCGCTTTTTGGGTGAAGCGTGGCAAAGCCCAAATTCGGGACTGGAATTACATGGTGGCAGCCGGCACCTTAAAATGGGCAACGATCTTTCAAAATGCCAGCAGTAAAACCTTTTTCTGGTCAACATCTGGTGGCACATGGGCACAGAAAGCCGTCAGCAACGATGTTCAACCCGATGACTGGGTACACATGACAGTCACACACGACACCAAGTCAAAAGTGGTCATCTACAATGATGGAAAAGAAGCCGGCGGCGGTCCCAAACCCCCACCTGTTGATGAGATTGACGGTTCTATTATGGTGGGTGCCCGCCATCCCGGTCAAGAATTTTTCACGGGTATCATTGATGAGGTGTTTCTCTTTGATCGGATCATCACCGAAGCAGAAATCGACGAAATCATGAGTGGTGATTTCCTACCCGTCGAACCTGCAGAGAAACTCACCACAACATGGAGTAGTATTAAAGCAGATCGCGATTAGAGACGCTATTGGTAAGGGCGACACAAACGTCGCCCCCAATTCTACTGTAGGCGGGATTTGTAATCCCGATTTTTAACTGAATGATTCTGGTAAAAATACCGCCTCTACACTGGAGCAGAGTGTATGCTAAAATATGCCATCATATTTATTCTCTTCAGTGCTTTTGGGATCCCTGCCTTACCCGATTCCTTACCTGCAGAGAAACATTACAGAAACGCCTCTGCCTATCACACCATTGGAGAGTTTGAGCAAGCCATCTCCGAATACAAGAAAGCCATCGCGCTTGATCCAAAATCCCCTATCTTCTACAACAGACTCGGTATTGCATATTCCGAACTTAAACAATATGATGCTGCGCTTGATGCTTATCAGGCAGCATTGGTATTGTCCCCTATGACTGCTGAGCCTCACTATAATATGGGGCTTGTTTACCTCAAAAAAGGGATATTTTCCAATGCTACTGAAGCTTTTGAGCGGGCAATTGCTCTTGATCCCAATTGGGAAGATGCCTATGCCGGACTGGGGGAAGTCTGTTTGAAACAAGGGGATTTTCAGAAGGCAGTGCGCGCCTATGAAAAAGCCGCCCTTCTCAATCCAAAGAGTGCTGGCACAATTTTGGGGTTGGGCAAAGTCTATGCTAAACAAGGACGCTTGGATGACGCTATTACCACCATTGAAAAAGTAATTAAAATTCAGGTCGATAATACAGAGGCGCATTACCAGCTCGCACAAGCCTATATCAAACAGGGTAAAAGAGAAAAGGCTGCTGCAACAATGGCGTTCTTCAAAGTTCTTCGCCAGACAGACCCACTCCTTCAGGAAGCCGAAATATGGGTGAAAAGGCATCCCGATGACGCAAGAGGCTATAATAACCTCGGCATTGTCTACCTCGCCCGTCATCGCTTTTCGGATGCAATTGCAAACTATAAACGTGCTATCTCTCTCGATTCAACCTTAGCCACTGCGCATTATAACTTGGGGCACGCTTACCATAAACAGGAAAAAATTAATCTCGCCATAGCAGCCTATCAAAAGGCACTCGCCGCCGACACCACACTCGCTATCGCACATAATAACATCGCCGTCTGTTATATCGAATCGGGCTCGGAGTTGGATAAAGCACTATTCCACGCCCGGACTGCTGTGCGTCTTGCTCCAACTGAAGCGAATTATTGGGATACGCTCTTCCAGGTCTGCACCGTCCTTGGATTAGAAGATGAAGCACGACACGCCTGTACGAAGCAGGAAGCCTATTCCCGCGAAAAATGAGATACCTCTGCCATATCCTCCTCTCTCTTATCCTTAGTTTCCATATTTCTGCCGAAGTCCAATTCGTTGATACAACCACCGCTGCAGGGATCACCTTTCAGCATGTTGACGGCAGAACCGGCGAGAAATATCTCATTGAAACCCTCGGCTCCGGTGCCCTCTTTTTTGACTATAATATTGATGGCCACCTCGACCTTTACATAGTGAGCGCTACGCATATCCCACCACCGCTTGGCGAAAAAGTCACGCACACAGAAGAACCCCCGCAAAACAGACTCTATCAGAATAACGGTAATGGCACTTTTACCGACGTTACACGTAAAGCAGGTGTTGGAGATACCGGCTACGGAGTTGGGTGTGCTGCTGCCGATATCAACAACGACGGCTATCCCGAAATCTATGTAACAAACTACGGGCCTAACCGACTCTATCACAACAATGGTGATGGCACCTTTACAGATATGACGCAGGAGGCGAGTGTTGGGGACGAACGTTGGGGAACAAGTTGCGCCTTTCTGGATTACGATTTAGATGGTGATGCCGATCTATACGTCGTCAACTACATGAAGTTTTCTATCGCCGAGAACCAATGGTGGGAAACCCGCGGGATCAGAACCTATTGTAGTCCAACAGATCAGATTGCTGGCAGTCATTTTGTCAGCGAACCCGATATCCTCTATCGCAATAACGGCGACAACACCTTCACGGATGTCACCGAGAGCACAGGCATTTCACACCGTGCCCTCGGTCTCGCCGTCGCAGTCGGGGACTATAACAATGACAGTTACCCCGATCTACACATCGCCAACGACATGGAAGCCGATCTGTTTTACCATAACAACGGTGATGGAACGTTCACCGAAACCGCTGATCTGACCGGGACGGGCTACGATGGAAACGGTTTCCCCGGAAGCGGTATGGGAAACGCATTCGGTGATTACGATAACAACGGTTATTTGGATCTCGTCGTTAGTAACGCCTCTGCACTGCCAGTAATTCTCTATCAGAACGAGAGCAGTGCATTTTTTACGGATGTTTCTTTTGTATCAGGGATCGGAGCCGTGACGCTCCCCTATTTTAAATGGGCAGTCGAATTCCTTGATTACAACAACGACGGTCTCCTTGACCTATTTGTTGCAAATGGGCATCTTCAGGAAAACATCTCGCTTTTCTCAGATAGTACTTATCCGCAGGGTGACCTACTTTTCCGCAATGTGCCCCAACAAGACGGCACATATCACTTCACCGATACCTCTACTGCAGTCGGGTTGACACAACTTCCCAAGAAGGTGAGTCGTGGTGCCGCTTTCGGTGACTACGACAATGACGGAGACATTGATATTTTCCTCAATAACTCCAACCAACCCGCAACACTTCTGCGAAACGAGGGCGGTAACAGCAATCACTGGCTCACGGTCCAACTTATCGGTACACAAAGCAATGTATCGGGTATCGGCACTAAGATAGTTCTAAAAACAGGGGATTTGTCTCTTTTCAGGGAGGTACGTAGCGGGGCGAGTTACCTTTCCCAAAGCGATCTTCGCGTTCACTTTGGACTTGGGAAGAATGCAATAGTGGACACCTTAGAAGTTCACTGGCAAAGCGGACACAGAGATCAATTTTCTAATCTAAAGTCAAACCAGATACTTCACATCAAAGAAGGTCACGGAATTATAAACGGAGAAGAAATAAGATAGGTATTGTAATTACAAATTAACGAGCCAATTGGATAGAGATGCGACTTGATCAAGATCTGTCAAGTTCGCTGCATTTTTCAAAGTTTCATCCTCAAGTTGCCTCCAGATTTCCTCTGCCATACTGTCAGTAATAACGGCTCCTATAAAGAAAAGAGCTGGAAATAGGCTATAACTATCAAAAGCGGTTCTGATGCGCGCTAACGCAGTTTGTGCAGTCTTCCAGTGTTCATCTGCGCCTGCTGGGTCGATTCCTCCTTTTAATTCTCCGAAGGCAATGAATTTTTCAGGTATTCTGTAGGTTTCGGAGTTCACCTCGTCTGGTGTACAATGAAGTAAACACATGTCTATATTCTTTCTCACAATCGGGATTGTTCGATTGTAAATCAGTGTTCTCGTTTTGTTGTTTGTTCTCCAGCTAAGTCCCTTGAGACTCAATTCTATATCTACAGTATTACTTGTTCCCTTAATCCATGTGTTACTCGCAGCGTTAAGCCACTGATAGGTTGCTCCAGTCAACATCAGGGCAGAAATAATTGATCGCGTGAGTTTTCTTTCTGCTAATTTGCCTGCGATATTTCGCATTGAACCGCCTAATGAATCTCCACGTGTCAACAGGAATCTATAAATCAATTCCTCAACAAAATTCGTGCCTGCTGGCTCCAAAAATTTCTCTATAAAGTCTTGAATCGCGGCTGTTTTATCAGATTCTTCTGTGTGTGTTGTTGCTTTCTCTGAAAATCCTGCTGCAGTTAATAATGAGGTTCGTATGCCTTCGATTTTGAGCAGGTCATTAGGGCGTTTGGCTGACATTGCTGAAATTTTCAGTGCGCGTGCTTGTTCAACAAAAGGAGTTGCCTGACGACTTCTTTCCAAAGCCAATGCTACAAAGCCTGCCCGAATTTCTTCAGAAGCAGTTATAAGATCGGCATTGGTGGATAGATGTCGGAGATACGGCACTATCTTTTTCTCCAGACATATACACATTTCCGAAGCGGTTCACGTCCGTATGCTCCCATTTGTTGACTACTGTTTCCCTTTTTTCCCGGCACCACAAGAATCTTTTCCACTTCAAAACCCAATGCTTGTGCAATATCGGACAAAATCATGTCTACGGAGATACTCACCCCCGCGTAACGTACATTATCATTTACCATAAAGAGGCGCGCATTTGGCTTTAGAACGCGGGCACACTCGCCCATAACGCATGCCATCTCAGAGAAATACCCGCGAACCATCCTCGGAATCCCATTATTGTTTAAGTTGCCAGAGGTCTTTTCGTGTTTGAGGTAGGTATATATTGTTTGTAGAAGTTTCTGTTGGTTAGCTGCTTCTATGAACCGAGTCCACTGTGGACAGATTTTCAATAAGTCTTTTTCTCGATTTTCCACAGTACAACTGAGCATTTCTTGTCGTAGACTCAAGACCTCTGCCTGTGTCAAACCTAACATGGCAAGTTCAAGAGCGTAGGTCCGGGTATAGTCATAGCGGTTGCAGTAAGGTGGAGAAGTCATAACCGCCCCATAGGAGGCTGTTTCGAGAGTGGGAAGAACTTCAAGACATGAGCCATTGAATAGTCGAATATCCTCCGCGATCTGATTAACAGGAAAAAGCGTTACAGGCGACTCAGCATCGCAAATATCGGATAGAATCTCTTTGAGTTTGGCGGTTATGGCTGTATCAAAAGCGAGAATCTTTCCTTTGTTAAAAGCTTTTGTCCCTGGTCGCCGTTTCCCTGATCGCGCATCCCAGCGTAGATATTGTCCATCTTTTCGCGTATAACTGATGTCTTCTAAAATACATAATAACGCCAAGCGTAGAATTGCCTGAATTTTCTCACTCTCCTGTTGGAGGGCACCTCTATACCTTTCGATCGCCTCTACCGCTTCTGGTGGATAGGCGTTCTCTGTGATCCGGATTGTACTGAATGGCACCCTATCTGAGCATTTCTGCCATGGACGAAAGGTTATCCAACGTTCAATTGTGGTAATGTCATCTGATGTTAGTTCTCTTTCTGATAGGAGACGAGCGCGGATAATTTCCTGACCGATGGGCAATAATTCTATACCATCAGCCGAGATCCCTTGAGAACTTGCCGCAAACAAGGTCGTACCTATTCCAGCAAACGGATCAAGCACCTTTCCAGATATTCGTCCCTTGTAGCTGCCGAGAAAATATTCAACAAGTCCCGCTGAAAAGGCTTCTTTGTATTTATACCAACCGTAGGCAGGTTTGCCTTTATTACCTTGAAAACTCACGGTTTTTCGGGACAAAAATGGGGCTGTCGAAAATTGTGCTTTAAAATTCTTAGCGAGTTCGGCGTCAAGTGCTGCGATTTTGATCCGTAGTTCGGAAGTCTTAGAATGAATTTCGTTTTTTGGTGTGGTTTCCAAACCGAAACTTGTTGTCAAAAGTTCAGATGTCATAACAACCTTTATACTTCACTGTCAGGTATTTCTGGCCAATTGTGCTCCGGTGAATACCCCAGTTCCGCTTGTCCGGGCTCCCACGCAAAACGGGAGTCCGCACGTCCCGCGACAGCGTTATAGGCACCGTACTTTACTGTCTCCGCCTCAATCGCAAGAGCAACGCACTGCGCAACGTCTCTCGGATCTACATAAACAAACCAAGGAGCTGTCACAACATCAGGAGCCGCTGGACCAGGATTCTGCCCATCTCCAGCAATAACACCCGGACGAACATGAATCACATTCAACCCGTGTGCCTGATGATACGCCGCACCTATCTGCTCGCCGAGATACTTTGCCAACGAATAGTAGAGATCTCCGGGTCCAAACACAAAATCGTCGCCCACCTCATACGGTAATTTTGCACCAGGAGCCGGATGGCATGCCGAAATACTCGAAATATTCACCAATTTTTGCACGCCTTGCTGCACGCAGGCTTCCGCAATATTCCACGTCCCTTTCACCATAACATCCGCAAATAACGAGGCGGGTTTGCCAGACCGTCCCCGGACCAAAGCAACAAGATGCACAACAGCATCCTGTCCCGCACACGCTGCCTCGATTGCAGCAGGATTTGTAACATCTGCCTTGATAAAAGTTGTATCTGGAACAGCGCGATCCGGTTCGATAATGTCTGTCAGCGTCAGTTGATATGTGCTGCGCAACCGGTCAATAATGAATTGCGCTAAATATCCGTTTGCTCCCGTAATTAAAATCTTTTCAATAGGCATCGGTGTTTGTCCTGTAGCACAGGCTGTTAGCCTGTGTCTCCGTAGTCTCGTAGGTTGGGTTGAGCCGAATTCGAAAATTATTGACTTTGAAAAAATAGTCTCTGTTTTAAGGGAAATACGAAAAAAAGAAGATTCAGCGAAACCCAACACTATAACTAACTATTATCTACTAATCCCTAAACAAAGGGTGCTGCTGACGCATAGAGCGTAGCGTTATACCCGACAAAGAAGACATCTCCGCTCCGCACTGTCGGTGAGCGCAGGCTACCACTCCGCCCCAGTACCACTTTTAGAATCGATGCTTGAGTGTCTTCAGTTGGCACAAAGGTTTCGACGCGTTTGCCTTTTGCAACAACAATTTGCTCCGCACTGCCTATTAATTCCCATACCGCCGCTGCCTCCATTTTTTCTTTTCGGGCATCCGTACGACTTTCTGCTTGCAAGTTGTGTGTGTCAAGAAACTCTTGCACTTTTTTACACGATGTTCAGCCATTTCGAAAATAAATCCAATCTACCATGACAATTCCTCCTTTAATTATTGAAACAGGCTCTTACCCCCTGATAAGGGGGCTAGGGGAGTTAACTCCTGAACACCTTTAGCTTAAAAGATCCTCCACACGGATAAATCTACCAGTGTCACGGCTCTGGACTGCCGCGTCAATAAGCGCAAGCGTCTGAAGCCCATCAGCGAATGGCGAACGGATCAATGTCCTATCACCTGTTTCGATTGCGCGCAACCACGCACTCGTTTTGTCCAAGCCTAAACTGTTTTCAGAGGCTACCGATTCATTGACGGTTTCACCATTCAGGTAACCACGAATGGCATTTTCTGTCATATTCGCTTGTAAGCGTAAATGCGGTCCAACAACTTCGACTTCGAAACTAAAGTTTTCGGTCCCACAGTGATTCATGTGCGTTCCAAAAACTCCGTTGTCCAACTGATAGGTCATCTGAATGGCGTTTTCTGCATCGAATTCGGTGCGTTCCAAAGCCATATTCTTTATCGCCAACGCATGCGCTTGCACCGGTTTTGGATTTCCCATAACGAACCGCGCGCAGTCTAACACGTGCACCGCCTGTTCAGGCAGCGGCCCACCGCTTATCTCGTACTGTAAAAACCACGGAGACATCCGAAAACTGAGGTAGTAATTAACAGTACATACCGTCCGCACCAAATGCACGGTTTCCGAGGCAATTAACGTCTTCAACCGTTCATAAAGCGGATGATAGCGGAGTTGAAATCCGACAGCAGCGATGACATCTGCTTTCTCAATACATGCAAGACACTTTCTACCTTCAACCATGTTCAAAGCCGGAGGTTTCTCAACCATCACAGGAATACCGCGGTCGCATGCCATCTCGATAGGTTCAAGACGGACAGGAGGGGGTGTTGTGATAACCACTCCATCCATATCTACATCAAAAAAGGCATCCAACTCGGTAGTGGCAAGTTGAGCATCTGCAACTGAAGCAAGCTCGCGCGCCGCCTCAAGCCGCGTATCATGGACTGCAACCACTTCCGCACCGGAGTCGGTTGCCGCTGCGTGATGATATCGTCCCATATTGCCTGCACCGATGATGCCTATTGCTAACGGTTTCTGATGCGTCATTTTTGTTTCAATTCTCCCCACGTCATCGTAAGTTTATCTTTCGGCGCAACAGCGTAGAAATTCGGGGTAGTCACCACGATGTTATCGAATTGTGACCGGGTGCCCTTACCCCATTCAATATCTCCTGTCATACTGAAACCAATTTTCCCATGAGCAAACCGTTTTTTCGCATCTGTCCATGTCCCCACGAAAACCATCTCCTCCGGGGCAGCACCGACTTCACCTAAGTAGGCGTAAAACTTGTGCCCCGCCCGTACCTCAATCTTTACTCGGTACCAAATGTCTGGCTGCCGATCCCGTCTGTCCGCAAACGGTGTGGTGAAAACCCTCCAACCATTGTTGCGCGCCAATTTGCATGCCCATCCAATTTTTTGGGACCAATACCTTGCCCCTTTCATGGCGATTGATACCGAGTAGTAGTTATAAATACCATTAAACGCAAAGAGAACGGGATGTCCGCCGTGTTCGTCTTCTTGAACGTGAAAAGCGAAACGCGCCTCACTCCCATCCATCGCTTTGAAATCGGCGTAGTAATCATATTCCTCTGGAAAATCATCAACACTTACGCCAACACCGTGTCCCCAGATATCAAGCACCTTTTTGCCCAAAGTCTTATGCTCGTCTTCATTATTGCTGAGTTTCCAACTCGGTATAATCATCCATTTGGTTTCATCAATGACCCGTTGGCGAAGCGCGCTTTTTCCCTCAAAATTATCCTGAAACAAAATCTTAGGGGCAGCGTCGCACGGCAGTGCTATCCCAACCAAGATAACAAGTATCAATAGGGCAACGCTTCTCATCTGCCAAGTGCAGATTTTCGTGGACGTGTATTGCATTTTGTGCCTCTTTATTCCTTATTATCCGCTCGGTAGGCGAGGTTTCCAAATTTTGCCCCGGTTCATGCCATAAGGTATGAATACCGTTGATTCGGAATGCCATTAAGGCATGAATACCCCGGTAAAGCCTTTATAGGCTTTATACCGTTGATTCTGATTCACGCGGCAAAATTTGTCTTTGCTTTACATTTTATGCTGCTGAAGCAAAATTTGTCTTAGCTTTATATTCCTCGCCCATTCAGATTTCACCACCGGACATCCGACCAACAGGATTACTCTGTTTTAATTTCTCCCCATGTTGTCGTCAACTTCTCGTCAGCTTCAACAGACATCGGGTCTTTGCCACCGTAAATCTCAATTTCATCAATACGAGCACCGCCATTCGCTCGTATATGGATGCGAAGCCAACGTGCTTCTACGTCTTTGAAGGTGAACTCCGTGGTTTCGCTAATCGGATCCCCCTTGTGAGTGTAGACCTTTTCCCATGTCGCGGCATCGGAATTTGGATCCGCCTTTTTGGTCGCAACGAGGATATCGAAATCAGCCGTTGTTCGGTCAACAAAACCTTGTGAGTGGTCGCTACCAAAATAGATGCGATTCACATTCGCGACATCGCCCATATCAATCTGCGCCCAACCGGGTAGCGCACCAATGATCCAGCTCCGACAGTTGTTATAAAAACCGTCGTTAAGATATTCGACACAGTGTCTGCGAGGACACCACCCCTCCAACTGTGAGGAAGCTTCCGGTATCGCATCTTTAAGGAGTGCCAAGTTGGGTTCCTTTTTATCTCGGACTGTCGGCACGAATTCAGGACCCGGCTTACCACCAGCATCACACTCATCTGTTGCCGCTTTGATGTCCTGCTCCTTGAATTCGTAGCGTCCAAATTTTTCAGGTCCCTGAGCTTCTTCATGGATTGCAAAGACAACAGGTATGCTTATGAGCATCACCATTATCGCAAGCCACCAATATTTTATCCATCTCATTGCATTATGCCTCCATGTATCTGCTGTAGTAAGGGTTTCCGCATCCCACCTCTTCTGTAGGGGGGAACTCCAAATTGTGCTATTAAAGCACAATTTGTCTTTGCTTACATTTCCCGATCCATCTATAATATTTGCTATATTAGCACACAGACGGAATTATTTCAAGAAATCCTTATCTATTCTTATATTTTTTTTTACTTGACATCTGTTAATAAAAGTAGTATAATGTATTATCATACAGGATCATTTGGAGCAAGGCAGCCTTATCCTGCAAATCCTGATTCAGACAATAAAATCAGCGAGGTTCAGGAAAATGTTACACTTTTAGCGAAATTGTTTTTTTCTTGTCGAAAAATATGGAGGGGAAAAAGACCTATAAATCCTTACAACCACTGGATTCTCTGTCGATGGCCCCTACAAATGAAATGTTACACTGGTGTAACATTTTTAAGGGTAATTTTCGTAAAATTAGAGGAAAAACACAAGAAACTCCCGGTCAAGTACGTATGTGTTGAACATACGTTATTTTGTCAAATTTATTTGCATACTAATAGCAGATTTGTAGTATAATTAATAACAAAGAATCCCAATTTTTTGAACGAAATTTGGTCTCCAACTGCACTGAAGCAGGAGCATTAAATGCGATCCCAAGACGCTATTGAAGAACAATACCGCGAGGCTGCAAATACACTCGTTGAGAAGGTGCGCAAGGATCCCTATATCCTCGCTGCGATTGTCGCCGGTAGTTTTTCTTATGCACAGGTATGGGAAAAGTCCGACCTTGATGTCGAACTCGTCGGCAGAGATGCAATTCGTCCAACCCAATCCTTCTTCTCGCTCGTTGAAAATGGGGTGAACATCCACGCCAGTATAACGCCACGGAACGCTTTTAAACAGACCATAGAGCGCGCCCAGCAAGGGTCTTTCATGCACTCCTATTTCTCGCACAGCACCCTCCTCTTTTCACGCGATGCCTCCATCCAAGAGTGGTATGATAAAAACGCCGATCGCAACAATATCGGCGAACGCGATAAGCAGTTCCAAGTCCTCAGCGTCGTCGCCAACACTTTGCCGAGCCTTTTATACGCCGAAAAACAATTTTATGTTAACAAGGATTGCCTCACCGCTTTCCTATCTATCCTTGATGCCGTACAAGGATTAGCACGGATAGAAGTCCTTTTAAATAATCAAATCCCTGCACGTGAGGTCATCCAACCTGCACTCCAGTACAACCCCGATTTCTTCAACCGCGTCTATACCGATCTAATCAACTGCAAAAAGAACGAGAGCATAATTCAGGACGCACTTGATGCAATTAATGCCTACCTCGATGAACGACAGTTTATCTTTCAACCAATCCTTGATTACCTGATTGAGCAGAGGACACCACGCACAGGCACCGAACTAAACACTGACTTAGGACACAGCCCACATGGTAAAAGTGAAGAGGAACCAGAATTCGATGAAGAATCACTCGATTTAGTGTGTCAATGGCTAACATGGAAAGGGGTCATTAGACAGGTGGCAATGCCCCTGAACCTTACTGTGAAAAGCCAAATCGCTGTGGAAGAGCCTGCTTACTATTATGACAGCACTGTAGGAACGAGTTATACTCGCGATGCTTCTCAGGCGCGTCAGCAAGCGAATATCTACACACAGATCCACACCGCACTGGACAATCTGGCGGACACACTCGAACAAGACCGATACGTCCTCGCCGCAATCCTCACCAGCAACCTCGCCGAGGACAACGTTTGGGAGAAAACCGCTGTTCACATAACCTTAATTCTCCGAGACGGTACAAGGTTCAAGCAGAAAGAGTATCAGTTAATCGAGGAAGGTATTCCATTTCGGGTTCAACTCTACACTCGCAGCGACTATCGAAAAATATTGGACACGACACCCCAGGGCAGCCGACTCCATTCAATCCTTGCCGACAGTTGTGTGCTCTTTTCCAAAGACAGCCTGTTTGCTGTAGACGGCGATGCTAATTTTCAAGTCGGGGATCCCACTTGTCTGCAGGTCGGGGACAGAGATAAGCAGTCCCAACTTTTCAACGCTGCCGCTGGTGTAACGGCTATCCTTGCCAAAGCTGAGAAATGGTTACACCTCAAACATGACATTGATTACACCTTTCTCTACCTCAAGTACGCTATTAGAGAACTGGCGCGTATTGAAGTACTCAAACATGGCGAAACACCCAGGCGCAAGGCTATCTATCAGGCACTTAAGTACAACCCCTCTTTTTTCAACGCCGTTTTCATCGACTTTATAGATAAACCCAAAGATGAAGCCGTGCTCCGCGAGGCACTCGAACAGGTCGACCAATATCTGGAAGACGATTGGCAGTTGTTGTTCAAACCCTTGCTCGACTTCTTAGAGGCATCAGGCGATGAACGCACAATAACCGACCTCTATACCCATTTCGGAAAACGAGAACTTGCCCTTGAGTTAGCATGCGAATGGCTCACGCAAAAAGGAATCATTGAACAGTTCTCCGCACCTGTCCGCTTAACCATGGATAGCCAAGTCTCCGTAGAGGAACCCTCATATTATTACGATGCAAACAATCCGTTTCTGTAGGAATAGCTTTCTATATTCTTTTAAAAAGAGGTATCAAACAAATGACCGAAATAGGCGTTCATGAAGCAAAGACGCATTTATCAAGACTTCTCAAGTGTGTTGAAAATGGAGAAAGTTTTTCTATAACCAATAGAGGAAAAGTAGTGGCAGTAATGGTGCCACCTTGTGATGTGGTTCCGGCTAAGGCAAATGACGCTTACGGTCAGTTAATTGCATTGCGTGCAAAGTTTCCTGTTGGGACGGTTCGTGAGGTGGTGGATTGGAAGAACGAAGGCCGCAGATGATAGTTATTGATTGTTCAGTTTTAGTAGCTAGTCTTCTACCTGATGAAATTGAAGCACAAACTCGGAAAATCCTTGAAGACTTGCAACATGGCATAGTTGTGGCAATTGTTCCTTCCTTGTTTTATCAGGAAATTAGTAATGCGCTACTCATGGCTTACCGACGCAAACGTATAGGCAGAGAAGTTTTATTGCAATATCTTGACGTGATAGCGATATTGCCTGTGACAGTTAATATTGCTGCAGCGACACAAGGCGATACGATGAAGACGGTTTGTCAATTAGCAGAAAAATATGAATTGACAACTTATGATGCCAGTTATCTGGAACTCGCGGTGCGTCTTGACTTGTCATTAATGACGTTAGATAGAGATTTGCATAGGGTGGCAGTTGAAATGGGTGTCGCTTATCAAATGACCTGAAGTTGGATTTGAGTTAACCAGTACCCAGTACCCAGTACCACTGTAGGAGGGACAAATGAGACAGACTGTCGCCGTTAAAGGCGCACGAGAAAATAATCTACAAAATATTGAAGTTGAGATTCCACGGAACCAACTCGTCGTCGTCACAGGAATCAGTGGTTCCGGTAAATCTTCATTAGCATTTGATACCGTCTATGCCGAAGGGCAGCGCCGATTCCTTGAATCGATGTCCACGTACGCCAAACGCTTTATCACCCAACTCAAAAAACCCGATGTCGATTTCATTGACGGATTGTCGCCTGTTGTTTCCATCGAACAAAAAACAATCACCATGAATCCGCGCTCCACCGTCGGCACAATGACCGATCTGCAAGACTACCTCCGTATGCTCTTTGCAACCATCGGGATCGCACACTGTCCTTATTGTGAGACCGTGATTCCAATTCGATCGCACTACCAGATTTTGGAGCGGCTCCTCGCTTTGCCAGAAGGCTCCGAGGTTGAGATTCACGCACCCGTCTTTAAAATCTACGGTGAAGATTATGACTATCTCTTCGACGATATCCGTACGAAAGGGTGCAGACACGTTAGAATTGACGGCATTGAACACGACATCAGCGAAGAAATTGAACTCGACCCAGATCTCGAATACGATATACAGGTCATCGTCGATAAATTCTTTATCAAAAAAGACATTGACAGACAGGTCCTCGCCTCCCTTGAACACGCCATGCTTGTCGGTGAAGGCTTCATGCGATTTGATGTCAAATTTCCAGAGGACGCTGAGGCGGATGCCATAGAACTTTTGGAAGGCTTCGGATGCCTCAAACACGGGGTACTCATGGCTGAACTCGGACCCCACCACTTCACCTTTAACGAACCGACCGGCGCATGTGTAACCTGTTCCGGACTCGGCACCTACTTGCAAGTACATCCAAACCTGCTTGTCCCTGACACAAGCTGGAGTATTGCCGAGGGCGCATTCGTCCATCAGGCTTTTAACTATGATCCTGACCGATGGGACGGCAGGACAATGTACAGCCTCGCCGCACACTACAACTTTGACCTGAATGTGCCTTTCGCCGATCTACCCGAAGAGGTCGTTGATGTGCTCTATTACGGGACACGCGGTGAAGAATTTCCTATCTTACAACCTGAAGGCGCGCGACCCGTCGAAAAACGCCACCTCGGTCGAAAAATCCGTTTTGACGGAATCGCCACCCGTATCGACAGGCACTATCGAAACTATCGAAAACGCGGAGAAGCGCATTCTGGAATGGAAGAATATCTCCGAAAAGTGATGGTAGAGCGCACCTGTCCCGATTGCGATGGGGCGAAACTCAAACGACAACGTCTCCTCGTTACTATTAAGGACCAGACGATCCACGATGTAGGTGAGTTGCACTTTGAAGAATTGCGTGATTTCTTGCTGAGTATCACAGGTATTCCAGAAAAGCAGCGGGAGGCTGGCAAGCGGGTCATCAATGAGCTCGTCGTTCGGATTAACCTCCTCCTCGGTATCGGACTCGACTACCTAAACCTGAATCGTCGTTCCGCAACCCTTTCCGGGGGCGAATCACAGCGCATCCGCCTCTCTACGCAGATTGGTTCCGGATTAATGGGCATGCTCTATGTCCTTGATGAACCGAGTATCGGTTTGCATCCGAAGGATAATGTTAAGATGATAGAGACGCTGCGAAAATTGCGGGACATCGGCAACACAGTTATCGTCGTTGAGCATGATGAAAGCACAATTCGCGCCGCAGATCACGTTATCGAACTCGGACCCGGACCCGGTATCCACGGTGGACATATCGTCGTCCAAGGCGACCTTAAAACAATTCTTGACTCCACCGAATCTTGGACAGGGCTCTATATGAGCGGAAAGCGAGAAATTTCGCTACCAACGCAGCGTCGGGACTTGAATGGAAAATACCTAAGCATCACCGGTGCCAAAGCAAACAATCTCAGAAGTATCAACGTTGATATTCCACTCGGTGTATTTATCTGTATTACCGGAGCCTCTGGTTCTGGCAAAAGCACCCTTGTCAACGAGATCCTCTACAAGAAGCTTTATGCCCTCTATCATGACAGTCGAGTCCTTTATGGGGCACACGATGAATTGGAGGGGCATGAACACGTAAGCAATGTTATCAACATCGATCAGTCCCCTATAGGGCGTTCGCCACGTTCTAATCCTGCGACTTATATCGGGTTTTACGACAACATCCGCAAACTCTTCGCCAGCACACCACTCTCAGCTGCAAGGGGCTACACCGCCTCCCGATTTAGTTTCAATGTCAAAGGCGGGCGGTGTGAAGAATGCCACGGCGAAGGCACTATTACCACCCAACTCCATTTTATGCCCGATGTCGAGGTCGTTTGCCCGACTTGTAAAGGCGCACGCTACAATGAGGATACACTTGATGTGACCTACAACGGCAGAAATATCTCTGAAATCCTTAATATGTCAATTGAGGAAGGGGTTGAATTCTTTGCCGATCAGCGGTTAATCCATCACAAACTGAACGTGCTCAATCAGCTCGGTATGGGCTATCTCCAAATTGGGCATCCTGCCACTATCCTCTCCGGCGGCGAAGCACAACGAATAAAGTTGGCAAGTGAGTTAGGTAAAATCAAGCGAGGCAAACATAACCTCTATATCTTGGATGAACCAACAACAGGGCTGCACATGGCAGATGTTCAAAAGCTTTTGGACAGCCTCAATCGTCTTGTTGATAGTGGACACACTGTCCTTGTAATTGAGCATCATCTCGATGTCATCAAAACCGCCGACTATGTCATCGACCTCGGTCCAGAGGGCGGACATAAAGGCGGAGAGGTCTTAGCACAGGGAACCCCTGAGGAAATAGCCAAAGTCAAAGCCTCTTACACTGGTCAATTCTTGAAGGAATATCTCACCTGATTGCCGTTTGCCCTTAAACCTTAAAATAGGTAGGTGCGGTTTGAAATTGTGCTATTAAAGCACAATTTGTCTTAGCTTTACATTCCGCACCGTTCCTCCTTTTATATTTGTAGGTGCGGTTTTGCAGCGTACACGCTCCGGGGAATGCCATTAAGGCATTCATACCCGGTTCATGCCTATATGAAGTTTCAGAATTTAAATCGGTAATTTTTCTGGATGTCCCAACTTGTTGGGGACGCGCCCCAGTAAAACACTCCCGAACAAGAATGTAATACAAGGAATGGATTTCGTCTATTCCCAGACTAAATCCGGGCGTCCGGATCTTTGGACATTACCGAATTAATAAATTAATCTTCATTAAGGCATGAATACCGTTGATTCTGATTTATGCGATGTGCATTTTAACCGCACCGGTCTAAAGGACCATCGCGTAGGTTGGGTTGAGCGGACATAAAAACTGTCCATATTAGGCACAGAAAATTTTGCATTTTCAAGGTATTTGAATACTCCTAAGTAGCAGCGAAACCCAACAAAATTCAATAATCCTGAAAATCCTAAAATCCTGTGAATCCTGATTCAGACAACCAACAGCCATTAAATTATTCACCTTGCATAATTAACCCCAAATCGGGTATACTTTAATAGCATGAAATTGAGGCACTCTACCGGCTGCTTGCACGGCTGTTACGGCACACCGGCGCGTGTCTACTACTTTGAATACTAAGAGACAAGAGGCAAGCTTTGACCGATAACCTGTTAAGATCTTTAAATGATGTCCAACGCGAGGCAGTCCAGCATACCGACGGCCCCCTACTCATTTTGTCCGGTGCCGGCAGTGGCAAAACGCGCGTCATCACACACCGCATCGCTTACCTCATTAAACACCACCGCATCTCTCCCTTCCGTATCCTTGCTGTGACCTTTACCAACAAAGCAGCAAAAGAGATGAAGCAGCGGTTGGATACACTCGTCGAAGACAGCGTGAGCCATGAGCTCTGGGTGGCAACATTCCATTCGACCTGTGCGCGTATACTTCGCCGAGATATTGAAAAGTTGGGCACACCTGCTGAATCTGGAAGCGGATCCCGATCCACGGATCACGTCTATACCCGCGACTTTACCATCTTCGACACAGGGGAACAAGCAACGCTGGTCAAGGATGTCCTTCGACGGCTCAACTATAGTGATAAGCAGTACAACCCGCGCGCCATCCTCAGCCACATCAGCCGTGCCAAGAATGAATCCATCCCGCCACAGACATACCAGAAAATTGCCGACGGCTATTTTGAGAGAATCGTCGCCGAGGTCTATGCACTTTATCAAGATGGGCTGCGTCTGAACAATGCCCTTGATTTCGACGATCTGCTGCTCTTCACGGTTGATCTCTTGAATCAAAACCCAAACGTCCGACAATACTATCAGAACAAGTTCGAGTATATCCTCGTTGATGAGTATCAGGATACCAATCGATGTCAGTATGAGTTAGTACATTTATTAACGGGAGAAAAACAGAATATCTGTGTCGTCGGCGATGATGACCAATCTATCTATGCTTTTCGCGGTGCCGACATCAGGAATATCCTCGATTTTGAGAAGGATTATCCCAACACCCGCGTCCTCCGTCTGGAGCAGAACTATCGTTCCACCCAAAACATTTTGGATGCCGCGTGGGGCGTTGTCCACAACAATAGGGCGCGGAAGGCGAAGAAACTTTGGACAGAAAATGATCTTGGTGAACTTGTCACCTGCTATGAGGCAATGGACGAAAACGATGAGGCGGGTTACGTCGGGACACAGATTGAGGATTGGCACACCGAGGGCGTGGATTACAAAGACTTTGCCGTCTTTTATCGAACCAATGCTCAATCCCGAATTTTTGAGGAAGCATTCCGAACTGCAAAAATTCCCTATCAGATTGTCGGCGGCGTCGGCTTCTATGATCGAATGGAAATTAAAGATCTCCTTGCCTACCTCCGTGTAATGTGCAATCCAAGCGATTCCATGAGCCTCCGACGTATCATAAACGTGCCGAGTCGAGGCATCGGAAGTACAACGCTTCAACGACTCGTTGATTTTTCGATAAGCGAAAACATAACACTTTTTGATGCTATCCGACGCGTTGATGAAATTTCTACAATTAACCGCGGCCTTCAGGCGAAAGTTCGACGCTTTGTCAAAATCTTTGATGACTTTGACGCCACTGCTATGCCTGCCGATGCACTCGACTATGTCTTAAAGGTGACCGGCTACCTCAAGAATTTAGAGGCGGAAAATAGCATTGAAGCGCAAAATCGCGTCGAAAACATTGAGGAACTCATTAACGCCGTTATCGAATATGAACACAACGAAGTCGAGCCAAGCCTTTCGGATTATTTGGAGAACGTAGCACTCACCGCAGATATAGATACTATGGAGACCGACGACAGCACCGATATGGTGACACTGATGACCTTGCACAGTGCGAAGGGGTTGGAATTCCCCTTTGTTTTCATCGTCGGTATGGAAGAGGGCTATCTACCACATCAGCGTTCTCTTGATACACAGGCGGAGTTAGAGGAAGAACGTCGGCTCTGTTACGTCGGGATCACGCGCACAATGGAGCAGCTATACCTCTCGCATGCAAGTTCGCGAAGGACATTTCGAGAGAGAGAATATCGCACGCCATCTCGCTTTATCTCCGAAATTCCGGAGCATCTCATCAGGCACGTTGACCGCTACCGATCTCCATTCCGGGACACGCCAGGTACGTACGAGATCGTTTCCGAAGAAGAATCGCTGGATTATGCTGTTAATCAGATTGTTCTTCACCCGAAATTCGGAAGAGGTAAGATAACGAAGGTTAGAGATGTAGGACAAGACCTGTATATTACAGTTCGCTTCGCGCGTGCTGGCACGAAGCAACTTGCTGCTTCAATGACACCCCTGCTACCGGTATCTGACTAATAAGGAGACAAAATACAACAAATGGCAACAATTACCACAGAAGGCGTCCAACATGTCGCAAATCTGGCGCGCCTTGAATTTAATGACGAAGAAACACAGCACTTCACCGAGCAGCTTGCCCGAATTCTGGACTATATCGGGAAGCTAAATGAACTGGAGACAGACGATGTACCACCCACATCGCACATCCATCCGCACCAAGTTGTTATTATGGGTTCTCAAGATGGTGCCCGTCATGTCGCTAAACCAGATGTCGTCAAACCTTCCTATCCGCGCGAAGAGGTCCTCGCGAATGCACCCGAACCTGAAGAGGGGTACTTCGGTGTACCCAGAGTGGTTGATCGCAGCCACTAACACGAAACTTCGCCAAGAAGGAGAATGACGGAATGTCGCTTTACGAATTGACGGCACACGCATTACACGAAAAACTCAAAGCCAGAGAGATTACCGCTGTGGAACTGACGGAATCTGTTTATGCGCGTATAGATGCTGTCGAACCGCACGTCAAAGGTTACTTGACGCTTACGAAGGACATCGCCTTAGAACAAGCATACGCTGCCGATGCTGGGTTTCAAAACGGAGAGGATATGCCACCTTTGGCTGGTATTCCGATTGCTATTAAAGATGTAATATGCACCAAAGGCGTGCGTACCACCTGTGCATCTAAAATCCTTGAAACCTTCGTTCCACCTTACGATGCGACCGTCATAACTAAACTCAACGAACAAGGTATCGTTATGCTCGGTAAAACGAACATGGACGAATTCGCAATGGGGTCGTCTACCGAGAACTCGGCGTATCAGATTACGCACAACCCATGGGACCTTGATACCATTCCTGGCGGTTCCAGTGGTGGATCCGCCGCAGTCGTCTCGGCGGATACAGCCATCTGTTCACTCGGCTCAGACACTGGCGGTTCAATTCGCCAGCCCGCTGCGCTCTGCGGTGTTGTTGGTATGAAACCGACATACGGACGGGTCTCTCGCTACGGTTTGGTTGCGTTTGCCTCTTCACTTGATCAGATCGGTCCATTTACCAAAGATGTCACCGATTGCGCACTCCTACTCAACGCCATCTGTGGAAGCGACGCCATGGATGCAACCTCCGTTGATGTGCCTGTCCCTGATTTCACGCAGAGCCTTATCAACGATGTAGAAGGCATGAAAATCGGTATACCGAAAGAATATTTCACGCCAGCCTTAGACACGGAAATCGCAGATCGGGTACATGCTGCTGTCGCCGTTCTTGAACGACTCGGGGCAACAGTCGAAGACATATCTTTGCCGCACACCGAGTATGCAATCGCAACGTACTACATTATTGCTCCCGCGGAAGCGAGTGCGAATCTCGCCAGATACGACGGCGTTCGCTATGGATACCGCAACGAAAATCCAGAAGATCTAATCACGATGTATAAAAAGACGCGGAGTCAAGCGTTCGGCGAAGAGGTAAAGCGCCGGATTATGATTGGGACCTTTGCACTAAGTGCAGGTTACCAAGATGCCTACTATAAGAAAGCACAAAAGGCGCGAACACTCATCAAATCTGACTTTGACGCAGCGTTTGAAAAAGTTGACGTTATCGCAACACCTACCTCGCCTACGCCCGCATTCAAAATAGGTGAGCGGACCGCGGATCCGTTGCAAATGTATCTATCTGATGTGATGACCACACCCGCAAGTCACGCTGGGTTGCCTGGTATCTCGATTCCCTGTGGCTTCGTGCCAAGTGGTTTACCGGTGGGATTGCAATTGCTCGGTGCACCTATGGCAGAAGAAAAAGTCTTACGCGTTGCCTATACTTTCGAGCAGAATACCAAGCATCACCTGCAAAAACCACAAATTGGAGCGAATGGAGTAGTTTCATAATGAATACTTTGATGGCACCATTTGGTGGATTTCTCGGCGCAGTGATAGGTGGTGTACTCTGGGCAAAGTATATCCAATGGACAGGACGCACTGCCGGTTTCATTGCTATCGGTATCGGGGTCCTCACAGGGGTCGGTATGCTCCTCACAAGCAGCCGAAGCCTATCACAGGATGCAGCAACAATGTGGCGCGTCGTTAGTGCTGGCGCTGCACTTTTTGCTATACTCGGTATCTTTATTGGAAAATATCTGGACGTCCAGTGGAATGCTGTCTCACACATCGCTGAACAACTGCGACAAGAGAATAACATATCCTTAGAACAAGCGATGCCTATCGCCACAACCTTATTTAAGGGACATTCTGTTTGGGAACTGATGCAGTCCCGATTAAGTCGTATTGACTTACTTTACTGTGCAGCTGCTGCCTTTATCGCTTTTCGTCTTCCGAGTATCAGGAGGCTGCGGAACTATTTTTATCGCTAAGGACTTATGCAAATCCCGTTTCTTTGCGGGCACTGTGCCATCTACACGATTTTTGAAGATACATTCTTAAACGTGTTTGCAGCGTGCCTGCCGGAGGAAATAAAAAATGAAACATTTTATATCAAGTTTTGAAAACCTGCAAACTCCGTCAAAAAACTGTTTTTGTGTCTTGGTATCTGTATGCCTTATCTGTGTGCTTCTACCCCTCGGTTGGAGTTCGGAGGAAACAGATAATCAACTCATTGAGAACCTCGCGCTCTTCTCACAGATCTTGGCTTATGTCAAACAGACCCATCTCGACACGCCTGATAGCAAAGAACTCATGGAGGGTGCTATTAATGGCATGCTTCGCAAATTAGATCCATACAGCCAATTCATTCCAGACTATACCGAATTTCAGACCCAAAACCAAGGTAAGTACGGCGGATTGGGGATGACGATCGGTATTCGGGAAGATATGCTCACTGTGATTACACCCTTTAAGGATCGTCCTGCTGCGCTGGCTGGTGTGCTACATGGGGATGTCATTAGCCACATTGAAGGCGAATCAACAGCCGTGATGACTGTGACTGAAGCGGTTGAGCAATTGCGCGGTGAACCAGGAACGCAAGTTTCCATCACAATCATGCGCGAGAACGAAGGGCGACCGATTGAGGTTACCATTACGCGTGAGGTAATCCGGATTCCCAGCGTGGAAACAGAGGTTATCGGCGATAAAATTGGCTACATCAAAATCAATCAATTCCTTCAAACGACAGCTTATGACGTGGATAAAGCCTTTGTTGACTTCACCGAACAAAATATCCGTGGTATCATCCTCGATCTCCGCCTGAATCCAGGTGGATTGCTCTCTTCAGCCGTTGATATCGCAAGTGATTTTCTCAGACCCGGTCAACTTGTTGTTTACAGTAAAGGAATTGAGACGCGAGAGGATTTTGTGGCAAAAGGCGAAAAAAGAGACGACTTCCCGCTAATCGTTCTCGTCAACGGCGGCAGTGCAAGTGCTTCGGAGATCGTTGCTGGTGCCATCAAAGACCACGGACGTGGACTCGTTATGGGGGACAAAACCTTCGGGAAGGCATCTGTCCAACGAGTATTCCCACTCAGGAACTCAAAAGCGGCTGTGAAATTAACCGTCGCACGCTACTATACACCCAACGATGTTGATATTGACAAAATCGGCATTATTCCTGATGTTGAATCACCGTCGTTTAGTCGTTCTGAGCAGCAGATGCAGTTGAAACTCCGAAATCATGAAAAACTCAAAACCTTCATAGAGGAAAATGGAGATAACGTCCTAAACAAACTCGCCGTCGCATCTCGTGCCTCTCGTGATAACAGACAGGCAATGAAACTGCTACGGAACTACCAACGTTTGACAGACGCACTCAGTGAGGAGCAGATCGTACTGAGCGATATCGGTATTAAATATGCACTCGCACAGATTACAGATACCTCCCGTGACGAATTGGAGCATGACCCGCAGATCGTCGCTGCTATGGAGCAGTTGAAAGTACTCGAACTCTTTGCTAAGCGAAACTAATGTAGCACAAACTGTTAGTTTGTAGCACTTAAAGGAGAAAATCTGATGCCTGAAGTTAATCCTCCGCAAGTCGTACACGGAGTACAAACGCCACTACTGAACTACATTGATAACGCATGGCAAAAATCTACGACCAATGAATTACTTGATGTTACGAATCCCGCAACTGCAGAGGTGCTTACCCAAGTACCGCTTTCGCCAGCTGAAGAGGTACATCAAGCCGCCACTGCCGCTGCCAACGCACTACAAGAATGGCGACGGACACCCGCTGTTGATCGTATTCAATATCTGTTCAAGTTAAAAAACCTCTTAGAGGAGAACTTGGACGACATCGCAAGAACCATCACACTGGAGTGTGGCAAAACGATTGACGAGGCGAAAGGTGAAATGCGACGTGCCATTGAGAATGTTGAAGTGGCGTGTGGTATTCCGACGCTCATGCAAGGCACAAACCTTGAGGACATCGCAACCGGTATTGATGAATTCATGATCCGTCAACCCGTTGGTGTCTGCGCTGCCATTGCACCTTTCAATTTTCCAGGGATGATTACCTTTTGGTTTCTGCCTTATGCCATCGCTTGTGGGAACACCTACATCGTCAAACCCTCCGAAAAAGTGCCAATCACGATGCAAAAGGTATTCCAGTTGTTGGAACAGACCGGGATTCCCAAAGGCGTTGTTAATCTTGTTAATGGCGACAGGGAAACGGTAGATGCCATCTTAACGCATCCAGAGATCCGTGCGATTAGTTTCGTCGGCGCGACTGCAACCGCAAAAGCCATCTATGCGAAAGCTGCCGCAAACGGCAAACGCGTCCAGTGCCAAGGTGGCGCAAAAAATCCACTAATCATTCTGCCAGATGCCGATCCACAGTTTACGGTTAATGCCACGGCTGAGAGCGCATTCGGGTGTGCTGGGCAGCGCTGTCTCGCTGCATCTCTCGCATTCACTGTTGGCGAGGCGCAACACTGGTTCACAGAAGCCATCGCTGACACCGCCACCGACCGCGTCGTCGGGAACGGATTAGAGGAAGGCGTCGAAATGGGACCCGTCATCACCTCCGAAAGCAAAACCCGGATTGAAGGCTTGATACAAGTAGGTGCTGATGAAGGTGCCCGGGTTCTTGTTGATGGTAGGCATCCAAGCATTCCTGGCGGTGAAAACGGAAACTTCCTCCGTCCAACAGTTCTCAGCAACCTCGACCCGAACAGCGAAATTGCCGGGACTGAAATCTTCGGACCCGTTTTAGGGCTTATCCATGTTGAGACCATCGACGACGCAATCGCACTCGTCAACGGCGGACGTTACGGAAACATGGCGTGTCTCTTTACAGGGAGCGGGGCATCTGCCCGCAAATTCCGTTATGAAGCCGAGATCGGGAACATCGGTATTAACATCGGCGTAGCTGCACCGATGGCATTCTTCCCCTTTAGCGGTTGGAAAGACAGTTTCTTCGGTGATCTGCACGGTCAGAGTTGGGATGCTGTAGACTTCTTCACCCAGAAGAAAGTCGTCGTTGAACGCTGGGCATAACCTCTGTGTCCGCTTTGCTGGCGAGGTTTCTAACCTCGCCGGTTCTATGATAACCATAAGTTCAAAACAGGTAAGACACTTCCCCATCGCTGGCGAGGTTTCCTAACCTCGCTGATTTCAATCTGTATAGGAATATAGGCAAAAAAAAAGGTCGGGCAAAAATGCCCGACCAAGATTTATAGCAACTGAACCTTAGCGGTGTCTACGGTGACTATGATTCTCTCGCTGACTACGACGGTGTTGTCTGACACGTTCCTTCGTTTCTGTGTGCCGTTTCTCCTTCAATTCCGTCAACTTCGTCATCTGTTCTTCCGTCAGTATCTCTTTGAGACTGGCGTTGAACTTTGTGTATGTTTCTTTGACACCCTCGCTTATTTTTTTCGCAGCTTCGCGTCTCGAATCGGCGGCTGTGCGTGCTTCCTTAATCTGTTTTTCGAGTGCCTCGCGGGTTTCCTGATAGATTGGGAGTACCTTTGCCAACGTCTCTTGGTCCGCTTTCACACCGAACGTCAAATCGATCAAAGACTGATTCAGAGCCGACAGAGGGTTTACCATCCTTGCTATCCTACCGCGACTGACGTTGCGAGACTCCTTTTTACTCCGAGTTTGTTCGTGTGCTGTAGCTGTATTTTCAAAAACAAACATTCCGACCATTGCCATTACGGCGATTGCGCTGAGTGCAAACAATTTCTGTTTCATTTTTCTATCTCCTATTAGAATTTTAGTTTTGTCAATGCCCATTATTTTTTTCTCATGGGCGTTTCATTCTACTTTTACTTCTTTAGTCGGATCTCTTCAAAAAAGGTTCGTATTTTTTTGCATCGCTTCCCAAACTGGTAGGCAAGGTGTTTTTGCTGGGGTGTTTCCCCCTAACCTCGCCAATTTACAGAGTCCAATTAATTTTAAAATCTACCATAAATAGCCTTGGTTCCTATATCAAAAGCGTTGATATTTGGATAGGTGTTATGCTATAATTATCCAAATTGCTACCGAATACTAAAATTTGGACAAAGTTTATGTGTTTCACATTGAGTTTTCAAGTATTTTCCGATATTTCAGCGAGTTTCCCAGAAGTCTAACTCAGGGAAAAAGGACCCAGGGGAATAAGGAAGGCAGCCCCAGCGGGGCGAAATGTCTATAGAAATACGATACCCCCACCAACTAAGCTCCAGCGGGGCGAAATGTGTATTAGAAAACTTTTGAATATTTTAGAGATGACTGACAAAGAATTTTATGAAGTTGGGCTTGCAGAACTGAAAACGCAGCTTGGACCTGCATATACAGATCGGTTTCTCCGGCAGTTCAAACCGCGCAGCTATGATTATACTGCCGAGCGGCATAAGTTGCTTGCAAACCAGCCTGATATTGATACAATAGTGGACCGTATCCAACAAAGAAAAGCAGCGCGAGAAGCGGAAGAACGCATCAAAGCCCAAAGAGTCACCGCATGGCGTAAGGGCTTATTGGAACTCACTGATATTGAAATCTGTGAACTTGGGGCTAAAATTCTTGTAGATAAACTCCATGTACACGGGTCTATTGGGTTCTTAAAACACCATTTCAAACGCCTCAGCAATGCTCAGTCTACCGATCAACCGCTGCCGATATCCGATAGTAATCCTGATGTGATACCTCCAAAGCGGGTACCCGCAACCGAAACGCAAGATTAAAGAGAGCACTCATAGGTAAACAACTCCAAATGATGCTACACAAACCCAATGATACCGAAGCCTATTACAATCGTGGCATGGCTTACTACAAAGAACATGAGTATGACAAAGCCATCACAGCATTTAGCGAGGTCATAAAACGCGAACCCGATCATGCCGAGGCCTATTACAATCGCGGTAATGTTTACCGGGATGAACTTGGTTTTGACGAAGCTATCATAGATTATACCAAGGCGATAGAACTCAAACCCGATTATGCTGCAGCATACTACAACCGCGGTACCATTCACGTCGAGGACGATGCGTATGATAAAGCTATCGCAGACTTTGGCATGGCAGTAAAGTTTGACCCTAAACATGCCGACGCACACGGCTATCGCGCTGACCTGTACGCTGAGAAGGGCAAATATGACAAGGCCATTGAAGGATACAATATGGAAATGGATCTCCGTCCTAATTATGCTGAGGTCCACTGCCATCGCGGGACCGTTTACGCGCAAAAAGGCGAATATGACAAAGCCATCGCAGACTATAGCAAAGCGATAGAAATAAGTCCCACATTTACAGACGCTTATGTCAAGCGCAGCGTAGCATACTTCCACGTAGGCGAATTTGAACGTACTATTCGAGATTATGATGAAGTATTGGAGCTCGAACCAAAATTTATTAACATCTACGCTGCCCGTGGCATAATGTCGTTGCACCTGAGAGAGTGGGAAAGTGCTAAATTGGACTTAACTTTTGCGAGAAATTTAAGAGTAAATATCATCAACGTGTTTCATCAGATGTACGATAGCATTACTGACTTTGAGCAGAAAAATAATGTCCAATTGCCTCAAGACATCATGGCATTATTGATGTAATAACAGTCTGATTTTGGAATATGTCCGGTTATCGTGATATACTAGTTTCATCACTATGAAGAAAGGATATCTCAATTTATGTCACCGAGTGAAATTCTGGAATGGTTTAATCAGACCCCAATTGACAAATCATGGGCGTTTGCTGACTGCAAACCATCAGACACAGGAAAATGGACGCACGGTTACCATCGTTACCCTGCCAAGTTTATTCCACAGCTTGTTGAACGTTTAATGGATGAGTACTTAACTAATGGCACAGCTAATGTGAACGACCCGTTTATGGGTTGCGGGACAACTATTGTTAGTGCTGTATCGCGCGGATTTCACGCAAGTGGGACGGACATTAATAAAGTTGCTCATTTAGTGACTGGGGCAAAAGCGACTGCGATTCGACCTGATTATCTTGAGGAAAAAGTGAGGCATTTTCTCTCACAGATTTATGTTCCTAACTTCGATCCAAGGATGGGTAGGGACCTTCTGGCGATAGATGCAGACTTTAATAACTGCTCCAAAAATAATGGGCAATCTCCTATTTCTGAGAAACACTCAGAGAGGATTAACTATTGGTTTTCAGAATCTGCCCGTGACGAACTCGCGAAAATCCTGACATTAATTCTTGATGAAACGGATTTGGATGTTCAATCTTTCCTTCTTGTTGCATTTAGTCACGTACTCAAAACGTGTTCGATTTGGAGTCAAGGGAGTACTAAGCCAACACGTGATTTGAAAAAGCGTCCTACACCGCCCTATGATGCTATCAAGAGACACCTTCTGAGAATGCTGAAGGGAAATGCTGAATTTTACAACGTTGTGCCATCTCAACTTAGGAATAATCTTGGTGATTATCTAAGAATCGAAGTGGGTTCTGCTAAGAAGCAGCCAGTCCCAGCCGACAGTGTTGATCTCGTCGTCAGTTCAAGTCCGTATGTAACGAGTTACGAGTATGCTGATTTGCATCAACTCTCAACCCTCTGGTTGGATTTGGCAGATGATCTTAAAGAGTACAAGAAGCAATTCATTGGGACATCTCACAAGCAGTACGAGGACGAGTCCCTATTGAGTCAAATCGCCTCTGATATTGTTAATGAAATGGTGCTTAAGAGCAGAAAAAAGGCGAAAGAAATTGAAGCATTCTTTATTGATATGCAAGAGGTATTTGACGACAGTTTTAGAATTTTGAAACCGGGCGGTAGATGTTGCTATGTTATTGGGAATACGAAGTTAAAGGGTGTTAATATACTTAATGCTCAAGCCTTTGCTGAGTCCCTGCAACATTCAGGGTTTATACTTGATCGGCTCATAAAGCGAGAAATCCCTTTGAAGATACTCCCTCAGAAAAGGGATGAAAAAACAGGGCGCTTTGCCAGCAAGGGTAAGGCTGATTCCGAAGCATATCCAACGGAATATATCGTTATCGGATTAAAGGAATAGAGGATCATGAAGTTTGAAGATTTGAAGGATATGTACAGTGAAACACAATTGGTAGAGGGAGAAGAAGCCTATAAAGCAGTTTCCCAACTTTTGCAAGATGCGAAAGAGCGTCATAAACAGGATTTTTTAAGAGACAAACCTGACGGAGACCATGAACAGAGTTGGCGGGCTTTCAAAGGCAAGAATTTTGAAAAGTTAATCCAACATATTATTACAGAAGCAATTGAAGCCCTCGGTATGAAGGTAATCAATGGTAATAAGTTGGAACGAAGTAGAAATCTGTCACCGGGACTGAGTCGAGTTAAGCGAAATTTAGCAATTGATTACGGCGAATTTGGGTTGCATCTACCTGATGTTGACATTGTTGTTTACAATCCCAGGAACCGGAGAGTAATTGCCCTTATCTCCAGCAAGGTTACATTGCGTGAGCGAATTGCTCAGACAGGTTATTGGAAACTTAAACTTCTGGAAAGTGAAACTACGAAACATATCAAAGTCTATTTTATCACACCAGACGAAGATGGCACTTTGACAAGTACATATCTTCCCAAAAAAGGTAGAGCAATTGTGGAGATTGACCTTGACGGAACTTATGTGCTAACCGAGGCAGATCTTCAGGAAAGCGATAAGGTTAAACTTTTTGAACATTTTATTGAGGATTTCAGACGACTGATAGAGAAAAGCTAGTGCTTTGTGTGCTGTGAATGCGGCTTCCTTTTGTAGAGGGGATGTCCCGCGTCGCTCCTGTTTTATCTACTATAGAAGTCTACTTGATGGCTTGTACCCTTATTGGGTTAAAGGAATAAGTAACTGTGCAAAGTTTTGAAGATTTGAAAAACTTGTATGACGAAATTCAAGAGAGGAGAGGAAGAGAAGCCTATAGATATATTGGGGAACTCTTGCAGAAGGCTCGGGTGTTACGTGACGCATATCTTGCTGAACACGAGCCTAACAAAGATAAGGGCCAAAGTTGGCGTTCTTTTATTGGACAGAATTTTGAAAAGCTTCTTCAATATATTATCACGGATCCAATTGAGACAATCGGATTCAAATTAGTTAACGGCAAGAAGTTAGAGAGTGTCCGACTGCCCGAACCCTTAGATGCTATTAAACGAAATGTAACAATTAATTACGGAGAATCTGAGGCGCGCCTACCTGATGCAGATATTGTTATTTACAACCCTGAAAATTCTCAGGTGATCGCTATAATTTCAAGTAAGACCTCTTTGGCCGAACGCGTTGCCCAGACGGGCTATTGGAAGCTTAAACTTCTAGAAAGTGAAAATACAGCGCATATCAAGGTTTATCTGATTACTCCTGATAGGGGCAGGACATTAACAAGGTTGAACCCCTCAACAAAATCACGAGTCATTGCAGAAATGGAGCTGGACGGCACCTATGTACTAACAACCGAGCCACTTGAAGAAAGCAACAAAGTCAAACTGTTTGAGCATTTCATTGAGGATCTTAAACAAGTCATAGAAGAAAACTAGTAGTGTTAAATACTTATAGGTTCACGATAAAATCTGCCATAGTTTTAACAAATTATCTATTCGTTAAATAGAGTATAACTAAATCTGTTTTCACGGAGAACACACAAATTCGAGTTCAAGAACCCAATGAAATCAAGGCTCCAGAAAAATCTCCGTGAAACCTCCGTGAATACCCTTGTTAAAATACATGCCTGATTCCAACGCATTTAAAAGAGAGTCAATAGCATTATGAAAATCGCAAATGCTCCATGCTCATGGGGTGTGCTTGAATTTGAGTTAGACGGTAAAGCACCCGATTACGTACAAGTCTTAGACGAGATGAGCACCATCGGTTACACCGGCACCGAATTAGGAGATTGGGGGTTCATGCCGACCGACCCAGAGCATCTCCGCGCCGAACTTGCCAAACGCCAGTTGAAAATGTTAGGTGGATTCGTAGGCGTTCCACTCGCCGATCCAGAAACACACGCAGCCGGTGAAACCAAAGCACTCGACCACGCTCGATTAATGGCAGATGCCGCTGGTGAGACCCCATTCATCGTGCTGTCAGACGAGAACGGCATCGTAGAAGAGCGCATCCACTATGCCGGGCGCATCCGTCCTGAACACGGTTTAACATCGGAACAATGGGATACTTTTGTAGAAGGCGCGCATCGTATCGCCCAGTCGGTCCGAGACGAGACAGGACTCCGCACCGTTTTTCATCCGCACTGCGCAGGATATATAGAAACGCCAGAAGAAATTGACACATTGATGGAACGCACCGACCCAGACCTCATCGGACTGTGTTTCGATACAGGGCATTACCGATTCGGTGGTGCTGTTGAACCGATCGAGGTATATAAACAGCACGCCGACCGAGTCTGGCATGTCCATTTCAAGGATTGCCATCCCAATATCGCCGCCCGCTCTCGCGAAGAGGAGTGGGATTACTTTGAGTCCGTAGGCGAAGGAGTCTTTTGTGAGTTAGGCAAAGGTGAAGTCGATTTCCCAGCAGTCATTGCCGAATTGCGAAAGCGGAACTACGACGGTTGGATCGTCGTCGAGCAGGATGTCTTACCCGGCATGGGCAGCCCTTATGAGAGTGCCAAGCGGAACCTCCAGTATCTGAATTCGATAATATAACCTAAGTTGCTACTTTGTAGCATACGGTGAATGCCATACGGCATTCATACCCCGGTAAAGCCTTTATAGGCTTTATACCGTTGATTCTGATTTGTTAGTCTGTGCCTGACTGCTGACCACTGACAACCATTCTACAACCGATCCACTGTATACGCCTCCAACAACGCTTCATCAAGATCCACGCCGAAACCCGGAGCATCATTTAGGCTAAAAAATCCATCTTGAGGCGCAGGTCGTAAGAGACGATACAACTCATTTTCAACACTGTCGCGGGAAGGACCAAAAGTCTCCGCCATACACGGCATCGGTAGACACGCAGTAAGATGCAAACCCCACGGCGTACCAGCCTGATGCAGCCAAGTCGAAATATCCTCCGCAGCAGCTTCGCGCGCGATGCGTAAACACTCCGTAAAACCGCCCGCCCAACTAATATCCGGCTGAATCATATCCGCCGCCTTCCAGCGCAGCAACTCACGAAACCCGTATCGCGTAAATTCATGCTCACCCGAGACAATCCATGCCGGCTGGACTTCACGAACCAATTGTGCCATACCAGCGTAGTCATCAAGCGGAATAGCCTCCTCAATCCATTTAAGGTTCACATCAGCCGCTGCCTCAGCGAAACGGAGCGTGTAGTCCACATCCCAACGGAGATAGATGTCTGTCATCAATTCCGTTTCCACGCCAACAGCATCACGGGCGGCGTGTATCATCTCCACATTTTCTGCAAACCCATCTTCACCTTCCGCGAGTCCATTCCGTAAAGGGAGCTTACAAGCCGAAAACCCATTTTCTGCATAGTAGCCGACATCCCCACCCGTGGCATAAGCGGGAATCTTAAGAAGCGGTGTATCTGTAATAAGGCTATAAACAGGCGCATCCACAATCTTCCCACACAGATCAACGAGGGCAAGTTCTATACCGCTCAGGGCATAAATAACCACGCCACGTCTCCCGTAAATTGAGGTAATGTGATACAGACGGTCCCAAATCTCTTCGACATCAAGAGGATCGCGTCCGTGAACAAATTGCTGGAGATGTTTCTCGATAATCAGCGCACCAGCAAGTCCACCCCCACCGAGTCCATATCCTTTTAAGCCCTTATTAGTCGTAATTTCAACAATCAACGCCCCCGCTTGTGCCGCAAAGGGACCCCGCCAATCGACATGTCCTGTTTGGGAAGTCAGTTTTTGCCACGCTCCTTTGGCAAACCCTGAGCTCGACATCGCCCGAGGATTCAGGTTGACATGCCATGTACGAATCCCAGCAACGGTATGTCGAGTTTTGGCACGCGTTTTCCACGCCGATGCAAGATTGTATTCCTTGGATTGCATAATGCCCTCCTTTATAGGGTCATTCAGTTCTTCTGTAGGAGGCGGGGAAATGCATAAGCACTTCATACCCGGTAAAGCCTTTATAGGCTTTATACCCGGTGAATGCCCATAAGGCATTCATACCGTTGATTTTGATTCTGATTCTTTCCAAATCCCGACTCTTGCCAACCGCTAACTGCTAATTGCCAACCGCTATCTAAAATCTGCATAATCCGCGATTCGGATGACAAATACAGTCTTCTTCTCGTGGGTTGGGTTGAACGGATAGCCTCAAACACTATCAGTTTACGCGAGACTGATGCTATAGACATACACTCGTATTACAAATCTACTGAGAGAAACCCAACATATTACTGACAAATACAGGTCATGATGGTAGTGCAAAATAACCAATTCCCGAGAAAAACCCAACGATCATCCATAACCCGACCATCACGTATTCGCCGAAAATCAAGCCGAACGCTACAGGGCGAATTTTCCGATATGTCGAGGCACCGCCGAATTTAAGTGCCATATATTTGATGAACCATCCGATCAAAATCGACGACCAGAGGTGAAACGGCGGATACGTCGCTCCCAGCAGATAGCCGATCGGATGCAATGACCACCAGACGAAGTGCTGCCGCATCCAAAGCATGAAACCTGTAAACCCCGCCCCGGCAATCATACTGTACACCTCATCCCACTTCGTCTCAATCGGGAACTGGATCAGGCTGCTCATCCGTTGAAAATAGTTGCGGGGTGCTACTACAAATGCCCAACTCTGTAAGAACAGCGCACCTTTATCATAAATCAGCGTTAGCGAGGCGTAAACAGAGACCAGAGCCGCAACAACAATTGAGATGCCTAAGATCGGAATGAGCCGCCGACGCGCCAGTCGCACCTCATCCGCAGCTTTGAAACTGTGAAGAAAGTTCGGCATCATGAATTCGCCCCAATCCCGTAGGAACGTACGTTGAAAACTCAGGATTGCAAGACTTTTGTGCCCTAATGCGTTGGAACCTAAGGTAATGTCAATATATTCTGAAGGAAAAAACGGTGCCTGCACAAGCAGCAATCCACCGTTGACAACCATCCAAGTTAGCACAATAGACGTGATAAAGATAGAGAGCAGTGTGATCAACGCAACCCATGTTGTTATGCCAGCAACAACTAAAAATACAATCAGGGTGATGAACCCCAAGAAAAATCCAAGCAGTGCCATCCGGTACGAAACTGGTTCGTTTGAATCATCTATTTCTTGCCCTCCGCCTATACCGAGTGTCTTCCTGAAAATAGAGCCGATATGTTCACGCCCCATCCAGAAAACCGCAGGGACAAAGACAAGATATCCGCCCATCACTTGACGGCTGCAACTAATCCACGGACCAATGCTGAGACCAATCGCATTCATAATAATATATTGGAGTTTGAAAAAGAGATAGAAAAACCAGAGGCTGAACGAAACTTCAAGCGTTAGTAAGGAGGCGATCCCGATAACGGAGAAATAGATGACAAATCGCATCGCGGGCCACCATCCAAGCGTATACCACGGTTTTTCGGTAAAGACGCGATAGATGTCATAGATAAGTGGAATCTCTGGCACTCTCGGAAAATGCGCGTGCAATCCATTAATGAGGTGCAACACTACTGGAAGTGCCATCCCCGCCCAAAGAAGTCTATTTTTGAAAAAGGAATTAAGAAGGCTGCCGCGCTCTGGTTCCGCAGCGAGTTGGATTGGGATCTGAATTAAAGGGAAGGAAAACCTTTCACGCTCCACCCACTGCTTTCGCAGGATTGTCGAAAGGCAGAGCGTCGTGAAATAGAAGACAAGTACAAAAAGCCCCCAGACGAGTAAAGGCTCCAACCAGAACATCCACGGAACACCTTCCGCAGCCCCGATGCCTTCATAGAAGTCTGTTACAGCCTGAGGTTCCGTCACAACAAGCCATTCTGGAACGTGAGGGTGAAGCGTTTCTGACCAATCGTTTTCCGTTGTCGCGAAATACCGCACCGCAACGAGCGATGGGAGCAGGAACTGCAACAACCCCATTGATGGAATGCCCACCGCAACAATTAGCATTATCCAGATAACGGTTAATTCAAGCGCAGAGAAGGCAAAACGCCCACTCCGCATCAACTTGCGCAACGGCACATTGACAAGGAATATCAGAAGGAGGATACCGAAAATTGAACCAACTGGGAGATGATTGCCCGCAATCTTCGTATTTTGTAGGTAGTAATTATTGTAGGGCGTGACTGCACACATCGCGGCTATTAACAGCAGCCCTACGAGTATAGCAGGAAATCGAATTTTTTGGCGTAACTGGCTGTTAGAACCGTTAGCAACTGAGCGCGTGTCTACCCTCCGTTCCGATGATTGTTGCTCCAAAGCTTGCTCCTACGTACAATGTCAGCCTTCTTCTCTTACTGATGGATCATAGAGACAGATTTCCGCATCAACGATACGACCATCCGGTAATGTATACTGATTTGGTGTCCCTTTCCCCCACGGTTCCTTAAAATCTTGGCTTCGCACCTGATCCGCTGCTATCTGCTCAGCAACAGATTCCCAAGAGAACCCTCTCATGAGCTGTTCATGCAGGGATGCCTCTAACTCGCGGTGTGCCGCTTGTCCAGCAAGATTCTCGAATTCATCCGGGTCTGTTTCTAAATCAAAGAGAATGGATTCGTCTTCAGGAAAGGCAACATACTTATAGCGAGGTGTTCGGAGCATACGCATCGGTCCCGTCGTCTGATTCGACCAATACTCGGTTATAGCGGTGTCGCGCCAACCCTCCGTTTTACCCGACATGAGGTTCATCATATCTGAACCGTCTAAACCTTCAGGAATCGGAATACCTGCACTGGCACATAACGTCGGAAAAAGATCGTTTAACTCAACAGGTGCGGTCACTCGTCTGCCATGCGATTCCTGTGAACGTCTGTCGGACACGATTAACGGCACCCGCGCCGCCGCCTCATAATAACTTGACTTCCACCACTGTCCGTGTTCTCCTGCCATCTCACCGTGGTCTGTCGTGTAGACAATGATTGTATTATCCAGTAAGCCATCGCGTTCCAAAAGTGCAAGTAAATCCCCAACTGTTTCGTCTAAGAATTCGCAACATGCGTAGTAAGCCGCTCGCGATTTCCGGGCTTCTTCCGGTGGAATCTCTTCTGTGTTGAAGTTATCTCGTAAGCCCTTCGCATAGCGATGTGTCTGCTCTAAGTGCCCCGGAGGAACATTGGGCATGTCCACATTATCGGGCCAATACTTATCAAAGAGTCGTTTGGGGGCTGTCAATGGGAAGTGTGGACGACTGTAACTCGCAAGCAAGAACCACGGCTGTTCCGATGGTTGTGATCGTAAGTATTCCAATGTCTCAGTATTGATAACCCGTTCCTGCAGCATGCTGGTCGGGATTTCAGTGATCCCTGCCAATCGTGTCCGTAGTCGTGTACCGGAAGGCGTTTTCAGTGGATCCGTTTGATGACCGGCGTATCCGCGCAGATCACCGTAGGGTCTAGACTGAAAGCCGTTAAGTTGTTCTTTCCCGCCGAAGTGCATCTTCCCAACAAGGGCAGTCGCGTAACCGTGTTCCGCAAAATGTGCGGGCATCGTGAGATGTTCAGGGAAAAGAACCGAACCGTTATTCCACGCCGAGCAGCGATGCGCGTGTTTTCCAGTTAGCATACACATCCGGGACGGTGTACAGAGCGGAACTTGGCAATAAGCGCTCTCAAAATAGGTGCCAGATGCTGCAAGGCTGTCAAGATTCGGTGTTTGTACAATCGAATTACCTTCATACCCTATAGCGTGTGGACTATGTTCGTCACTCATCAAAAATAGAATATTCGGTCTTTGAGCCATTAATTACAATCTCCTTTAATTTTCTGTAGAGCAGAGCGCCTATAACATATATTGAGAACATTTTTAAGCACGCGGAACGGCGTAGGCATGAAAATCTACGCCGAAAGGCAGCGCGATGTCTGAGTCCTTCCTGGCGAAGTGCTCGGAAAAATCAATCAGTGTGAAGCCCACTAACTGTTTCGTCTCTGGATGGAAGCGCAGAATGACGTCTTCGGAGTACTCAACATAGTCAGTGTACTCAGGAGTGCCTTTTGTTACATAGAGCACATCTGCCTCCCGATCATAGACAATCTTGAGTCTGTCTTTACTGAGACTCATGGAATCTCCTTTTTCTTATAGGGTAGGCGGTAATAATAAAATTGTTCCGAATTAGTTTAACAATAACAACAATGCGTGTGTAATTGTGAGGTAAATTGTCAAAATTCTTATAATAAGTATATTTGTGGGGGTCTATAGCGGGCTGTTTTCTTCTGCCTGTCTGGACCGTCTCAAGAATCTCGTCAAGGTGTTCTCTTAATTCCCAATGATTTTCAAGGATATGCTGCCATCTCTCATCGGTTAATTCAATAAGATTACCCCACTTATCAGGAACCTGCCACATAAATACGCCTTTGTCCCTTCGCCTTACCTGAAATAGCACGTTCAATTTAGTTTACACGATTTTACTGGGATATTCAAGCGGATTTTTCGGGCAGGACATCCAAAGAATTACACTGTATGCGCGGATTTGACGTAATAATCTATCTCAATGTCTCGGTTTTGCTTTGCGCTTCCCAACTCCCCTCGCGAGTGCCGGTAACACAGTCTCAGAAATGTCGAGGGAATAGTCAAAGATTGCCCACCCCGAACTTCCCAAGTAACGTGACAGGTAAATCTGTTCAATAACAGCGTCTGGTCTAAGGAGTGAGTTTGAAGCCGTCGCACCGATACCCGAATAAATAGCAACATCTTTAGGCATCAGGGCAAGTTGGTTGACTAACAGTTCCGAGAAGTAGTCTATATCTTCCGTATAGTTCATTGGACACACGAAGTCGATGTAGCCAGCATTTGCCCATGCAATCCAATCTTGCCCAATGGACGTGACACACGCAGGATAACCACCGAAAACCGCTGTGGAAATTTTGATCTCAGGGTCCACCTCGCGTGCCCGTTTGTGCAGTAAACGAACCAAGCGCGTTATCTGTTGTGTTCGCCACTCAATATACTTATCGCTATACATCCCTGTCTGTGGCAAGACAGCAGTGGGCCAGTTCTCAATCTTCTGCCTTGTTGCAGACGTAAATCTTTTACGGCACTCTTCACAGTAGCACGCGTGGTTTCCCGGATAACGGATATAATCCAGATGGATGCCATCTACATCGTAATTCCTTACGATTTCAAGTATACTTTCCAATTCCAACGAGACGTTTTTCGGATGTGATGGACAGAGCCAATTAATCGATTTTCCAGTTGCGGAGACTTGGGTGCGTTCCTCCTCCTGCATCTTTTCAATAAGTTCTTTCGGGGCACCTTCCAAATTCCATGTAATCTTCCACACATGAACCTCCAAACCGTGCTTACGTGCTGCACTAACACATTGGGCAAGTTGATCCCCATATTGCGAAAAAGTTTTGCTCTTTGGCAAGATTTTACTCGAGTAATGTGCCACTCCTGCCCACGCCATGTTTGGAAAAATCATGTTAATCCCCGCCGCCGCTAATTCTTTGGCAGATCGGTTCCAATCACCCGGATACGCACCAAGACCGGAATGATTCCACACGCCTCTCCCTTCCTTTTCAATACTGATATGCGATAAAGAATAGGCTTTTGAGAATGCTTCCCGGCTCGCGCGGGCTATAGTTATCGCTGTGCTATAAGTCTTAGCTTCGTAGGCAATGCGTGCCCGTTTCATCAAATCTTTTCCTGTTTTTAAAGCCCGTCCTGCTGCTGGCACGCCGCCTTGCTGAACAAATCGCTCCAGTTCTTCAAGATTCTCTGTGTGTCCAATGATAATTATTGCCTCTATTGCCCGTTTCGCAAGCGTTTGCTGGAATTCCGGCACAAGGTGTCCTAAAAGTGAGGCAAGCAACAGCGTCTTGGTCTGAATGTCATCTGGAAGAAAAATGTGGCTAAAGAAAACACCTGCTTCACCCATAAAAAGAGCGGGTAAGCCGGTCGATTTTCCAGTGGCATCATGCCAATAGCCGATGATTTTAGTCTGGGGGGTTGTCGGCGCTGCCACCGTTATATTCCACGATGCTTGTCTGACGGATGTTGGTAGGTTGGATATATGAGGCGCATTTAGCTGAATGGTGGAAAATCGTCCGGGTGGATCGTCTTTTAACCAATTCGTTTGCCGCAAACCGAGGAGAGGGGCCACTGTATCTGCTAAGTTATAGGTTACGAATAGCTTGCCACCGCCTGCAACAAAGTCTTTCAGGAGCCTTGTTGTGCGTGGAGTTACACTGGCGTTTAAAGGAAGTATAATTAACCGATAGGATTTCAGCTGTGCTTTGGAAAGCGACGCCGCTTCAAGCGTGTCGGCAATGAATTCGATACTGTTGAGCATCTGGTTGAACCGTTTGCTAACAGAACGAGCGTATTGAATGTCGCTCTCTGATACTCGTGATGTAGCTGATGGCAGGATGATCGCAATCTTTGCCTGCTGGGCAGACACGAGGTTGTATGCGCTGGTAATCCAAAGCAGCATACCAACGAGGAAGATTCGCGGAATAACTCGCTGATTCTTGGTCTTGGCAGGAAGCCATGATCGCAAAGTGCGACTTACTGCGTCCGATAAATTTTGACTGGCAAACCGAGCCGAAAACATTACCGCTTCCTCTCAATACTTTTAGCAGCAAGTTTGGGGATTTGAGATTCGACAAGTGGGTCTTCACCCATCTTTTTCAAAAAATTATCAACACCGTCGGCAATAGCAGTGGCTATTTTATGTTGATACGATGATGTTGTGAGTTTTTTGCCTTCTGTTGGATTTGATACAAATCCTGTCTCAATGAGGATAGAGGGCACATTTGCTCCAATCAAGACTACAAAGCGAGCATGCTTGACGCCACGATCTGCTGCACCTGTCACTTGTACCAATCTTTGCTGAACGTGTTTTGCCAAGCGTCTGCTATCCTCACTTTTGCTCTGTTGTATTAAACCCTGCAGCAACGATTCAAGTTCTTGGATACTATAGCCTGAGTTTGCATTTTCCCGTGCTGCGATTTTTTCCGAGGCTTTATCCGTGCTGTTGACATCCAAGTAGTACGTTTCGATCCCATTCGCTTGTGGGCTTTCACTACCGTTGGCGTGAATACTTAAGAACAGGTCTGCTCTATGGTACATTGCGAATTTAGTACGCTCCTTGAGTGGGATGAAACGGTTGGTATTCCGTGTCATCATCACAGTGTAACCTCTTGCAATTAAAATATCGCGAAGTTTTTTTGAAATATTAAGGACAATCTCCTTCTCATGTGGGGTGCTTTTCCCCAATGCTCCCGGATCTTTACCACCGTGACCTGGATCTATAACAATAGTCTTCGCGGTCAAACCAAACTCACGCGTCAACGATTCTGGTTCTAATCCTTTTGTAGTTGGTTTTGATTGCGTCTGTGTTTGTTCTTTATTCTTAGGAGGCAGTCCTACCAGTTTTTGTTGCGATTTGAGTGCCTGTAGTTCGACAGAAGCAGCGGTAACAATCTCCTGATTTGTTGAAGAATTGATAAGATGACTATAGAATGTCTCGGCACGCGTGATGTAATCTTGCTTCGCATATAAGCGTGCTAACTCTAATTGAGCAGGTTCTAATAATTCAGAATCAGCATAACGGCTTTCCACAATCTGATACTGTGTGATAGCCTGATAGTCCTGATCAATAAAATCGTAACAGCGTCCTAACCAATAGAGTGCGTGTGGTACATACGGCGAGTTAGGATAAGTCCGAACCAGTTTTTGAAAAGCTTCTATCGCCTGCTGTGGCGCTTCAGTGTCGCCGGTCTTAATACTCCACATCCAGCTGGAGGCAATCGCATATTGCGCATTATCCGCGAGTGGACCTTGGGTATTCGTATCAATGACTTTCTGGAACTCTGAAACCAGATCACGCCATTCCGCAGCTGTAACATCTTTTTCGCCGTTCGCATACGCGTGATGGCGCAGTGAAGCCTCTCTATAACCTGACATACTCGTACACCCTGATAATACCGCCAAGAATACAATCAGCAGACAGGAAGAATATATTTTCATGATTTTCCTTCTCCTCGTTATGTTTTTCCTTCATCACTTACTTAATGTGCCGTAAAATAAAACGAAATATTTTCGTTTTTCGTTACTAAATTGTACCATTCTGATGTAATCCGTTTCCATTTGGTAGTAAAGTCTGCCTGGCATCAGGGCATTCAATTTTCTTGTGGGAGGGTTTCTAACCCCAAATCATTCGCACAAGTCCTGTTTGGCGAGGATAGCTTCGGCTTTATGCCTTGCTACCCCAAAGGGTCTAATTAATTCTAATATCTACCATAAATAGCCTTGACATGTCATAATTCTCTGTTGACCACCCAGACGATTCGTGCTAAACTAACATTTTGTAATTTACGCTAAATGCGACGGAGGGAAACCGATGGAACTGACGCCACAAGAAATTCAGCTGTTTCGGCACAACGGCTTCGTCAAATTGCCAACCCAACTTCCGATGGATCGGGTAGAGGCACTAAAAGCGGCAGCACTAAAGGACATGGCGGAGGTTGTCGAGCCAGTAGCAAGACAAAATGGTAGAATCATCCGAATCTCTGCAATTTGGGAACGCGGTGGTATCTTCCGAGAGACGATTACGTGTGATGAGATCCTCAATCCATTGGAATCGATATTGGGTCCGAATATAGAATTTGTGTTGAATCGCCACAATCACATTTATCTCCGTGATGCGGGTTCAACCCATTCGCTTGACTTGCATCGTGATGTCCGGCACTGGTCCCGAACAATCGCGACTGTGTTGGTCTATCTGGAGGACACAAATTTGGAGAACGGTTGTACACGAGTTGTCCCTGGATCACATCATCTACCGGCGTTCGCCAGTCTTAAGGATGAAGAAATTCAGCAAATTGCTGCAAACCAAGCCATTCCGTTACCAATGCCAGCGGGTGGTTTGCTTGCTATTGACAGCATGATAATCCATTCGGCTGGGGTGAATCGTACAGATCGCACGCGGATGAGTATAACACTCGGTTACCACAGCACGGATGAACTCTCATTGGATGAAAATCCAAGAAAAGTACTTGTCCGTGGCGAGCGACCCTATCGAGGAAACGACAAACCACGAGAATAAATGAAACCGTTCTACGCTTGTTCTGTACTTGGTGTTAGCTTGCAAACAGTGCCTAAAAACATTCTTTTTTGTTTTTGGGAAAAAATAACACTTTTTCTTGACAAACCCCAAACTATGTGGTATACTTAATAACGTCCTTGAGATGAGGTGATGCTGGAAAGTTCCTCGATTGTGAGATTGAAATTTACATTATCTCATTTTGGGCGGGTAGCTCAGGTGGCTAGAGCGACAGCCTTACAAGCTGTAGGTCACAGGTTCAAGTCCTGTCCCGCCTACCTGTTAGGTATCTTTTATGGGCTCGTGGCGCAGTTGGTCTAGCGCGCCTGCCTGTCACGCAGGAGGTCGCGGGTTCAAGTCCCGTCGGGCCCGTTGCTATTATACAAAATTAGCCACACGTTGTGTCTCACAATGCGGTGGCTTTTTTGGTACAGGGCAGTTTACTACAGTCTATCTCATAAATACCAATATACCTGTACCTACAGAGAACTTTTTAGGAAGTATATTGTAAGTCCCCTGATAAGGGGGATTTAGGGGGTTTCTTCCATGAGACGTTTTCATTGGGAGTCCTTTTAAACTATTTATGAGGCGTGCTGTGCATAATCCCTGTCTAAGAATCTCACTTATGAATAGTGGCTTGCAAGCAAAACCTTAAAATGGAGGAGCAGAACCGCTGTGCTCGACCTTAAATTTATTCGCGAAAATATTGAAGCTGTTCGCCAGATGTTAGCAGATCGTCACATTGAAGCCGATTTGGATCGGCTGGTCGAATTGGATACATGCTGGCGTGAAAACTTGACATATACGCAATCCCTCAAAGCACACCAAAACAAGGTCTCCCAAGAAATCGCTCAGTTGAAAAGGGAAAAACTGGATGCCACAGAGACGATCGCCGAGATGCGGGAACTCTCCCAAAAAATCAAGGAACTCACCGCCGAAGCTAATAGTACAAAAACCGAAGTAGATGCAATCCTATTGACAATTCCAAATATGCCAGAGGCGAGTACGCCTGTCGGTGTCGGTGAAGAGGATAACGTCGAAATCAAGACATGGGGTGAATTGCCCAGTTTTGATTTTCAACTGAAACCACATTGGGAAATCGCTGAAGGGTTGGATATTGTCGATTTTCAACGCGGTGCGAAAGTCACAGGGACCAACTTTGTTCTTTTTAAGGGTTTAGGAGCACGGTTGGAGCGCGCGCTAATTCAATTCATGCTTGACTTGCACACCACTGAACACGGTTATACCGAAGTCTCTCCGCCGTTCCTTGCCAACCGACCGACAATGACTGGCACAGGTCAACTCCCCAAATTTGAAGCGGATATGTATCGATGTGACAGGGATGAAGAGAACCCAGACAGCGATCTGTTTCTAATTCCAACTGCCGAGGTGCCTGTGACGAATCTCTTCGCGGGTGAGATACTTTCTGCGGACGAATTGCCTATCTATTATACCGCCTATACGCCGTGTTTCCGACGCGAAGCCGGGGCTTACGGTAAAGATACACGCGGCTTACAACGCATTCATCAATTTGACAAGGTGGAGATGGTAAAATTTACTACGCCTGAAACTTCCTACGCTGAACATGAGTCGCTACTGGAGAATGCTGAAAGCGTTTTACAGGCACTCGGTCTGGCGTATCGCGTCGTACAACATTGCACGGTGGAGCTCGGCTTCTCCGCCGCAAAATGTTACGATATTGAGGTGTGGGCACCTACAGGACAGCGGTTTTTGGAGGTCTCCTCTTGTAGTAATTTTGAAGCCTTTCAAGCCCGGCGCGCCAATATCCGATTTCGCCCAGAACCCGGAGCGAAACCAGAGTTTATTCATACGCTTAATGCGTCTGGTACAGCGCTACCTCGCGTCGTCATTGCACTCCTTGAGACGTATCAGAACCCTGACGGCACAGTCCGGGTGCCTGCTATTCTACAACCCTATATGGGCGGAGTAGCACAGATTGGGTAAGATTTATTGTGAGAATGTGAGATTCTCAGTCTGTCTTTACTTGTTTTTTCCGACGCTGTAATTGTCCACGACTGCTCAAAACTAAGTACTCGATGCCATCCGCGGTCGAAGTACTTTCAATTCCTTGAGTAGTACGTCTGCTTTTTTCTTTTCACTCTCTTTGAGTTGTTTTGCACCATCTCCGTTTGTTTTCACCGTAAACCCCGCATCCTCGATCATTTGGAGGGTGCGCGCTGTCCCTGTCCCTGCCGCATTCAGATAACCCTCTATAAACATCGAATTTGCCGGATAAAGTGCCATCACTTCCATACTCCGTAGATAGTGTTCCCTACCTGCTGCCACCCGTATCTCTGCTCTCGGATTCAAAAATCGATACAGACAGAGCACACGCAGACAATAATCCGGTGTTAAAGTAATAGAAACATTCCGCTGTGCCGGAGCAAATTCTGACAATTGCGTCCCGGATATCGGAAGAAAAAAATTGACCGGAAGCGAAGCCACCTCAAGGCATCGTAACTCTTTTGCTACCTCAATTAAATCGCTGATCTCTTCACCCATCCCAACAATGATGCCTGAGCAACAAGCAAGTCCGACTTTTTGTGCTGCTTGTAGTGTTTCCATTCTATCCTGATAACTGTGTGTGCTACATATCTTCGGATAGTGGGCTTCAGAAGTATTCAGGTTATGGTTCAATCTATCCAGTCCCGCGGCTTTCAAGGTGTGAGCAGCTTCTATATCAATCAGTCCGGCGGAGAGGCATACCTCGATCGGATAGCGTGTTTTCACAGCGCGGATAAGTTCAGCGAGGTGGGCAACCCTTTTTGGTGAAGGACCGCGTCCACTCATTACGATACAATAGCGGTATGCCCCTGATTCATAGGCGCGTTCGGCTTCTGCTAAAATCTCAGCATCAGGTTTTAAAGGGTACGCCTCGATATCTGCTGTTGCGGAACTCGCCTGCGCGCAGTAGTGGCAATCCTCTGGGCAGTAGCCGTTCTGCGCATTATTCAGGATATGCAATTGAACCGTGTTCTGGAAATAGGTTTTGCGCACCTGATATGCCGCATCCAAAAGCGGAAGCAAGCCCACCTCCGATGCAGTTAAAATCTTTTTACAGCAATCATCAGAGAGCAGTTCACCTTGGAGGCTTGTGGTGGTCAATTCGTGATAAAATGTTGTTTCCATATTTTTAACGTCGGATTTCCAAACTATTTCAGTGTAGCACAAACTGTTAGTTTGTGCCATTTACGACACAAACTATGGTAGATTTTACAATTAAAAAATACTCCACACAATGTCGGTAGCGTTAAAGACAGGACCTTCGGTGCAAACACGTTGATATTCAAAACTATCTGTACCTGTGCGGACTGGACAGACACAACCGAGGCATACACCCATTGCACATCCCATCCGATTTTCCATGGCGATTTGAGCAGGCACTTCAAAATCTGCGGCAATCTTTGTGACAGCAGATAACATTCCGTGGGGGCCGCACGCATAAATCGTCGGATGTAAGAGGGATTTGCAACCCTGATTCCTACTCTCCTTCAGCAGGTCTGTGAGGAGGTCAGTGATGTATCCGTGATGTCCCACACTTCCGTCATCTGTCGCGATATAGACCGTGATACCGATAGATTCTAAATCCGAGACGCTCAAGAGTCGAGCGTGGTACTGTGCTCCTACTAATCCGATCGTCTCTATACCCTTTTTGCGTAATGCCACAGCCAGTAACATGAGCGAGGCGATACCCGCACCACCACCAACAAGAATTGCCGGTTCAGGTTTCGTGGTGTAATTGAAAGTATTACCGAGCGGTCCTAAAACTTGCAATGGAGCATCTTTCGGCATCTCCGACAGCTGTTTTGTTCCGTCCCCGATGATCTGATACAGCATGGTTATCTCGGACCCTTCCACCGTATAGATGGTAAACGGACGACGAAGTAAAAGCCCAGAACCTTGCGGAATCATGACGTGGATAAACTGCCCTGGACGCGCATGTTTCGCAATCTCTGCACACTCACAGCGTAGTAGGTAATGTGCTTCTGCCACCTCCTCGTTTGAGAGAATAGCAGTATGAATGTCGTAGCTATTTGACAAGCGGTCATTTCGCATAGCATATATGTTACCACGAAAAGATGGATGTAGCAAGGCTATTCTGGTGTAGACTCGTAGGTTGGGTTGAGCGAGGCAATAAAAACGAAATCCATTTAACACAGGAATCTTGTTTTTTTGTATGCTTCTATATTCCGAAATACCAGTGAAACCCAACGCTTCAACTGATTGACAACTTTTTACTATCTTTTTCTGGATAAGTGTCTCTATAATGATGGAGGAACTTGCCATCGTAGATCTTAATGTGGTGATTTTATCAATAAAGAATTTACTTGCAATTTTTGGGGATTGTGTTACAATTATGCGCCGAGGAGAAAAATAGATAGTGAAAAACATATTAAAGTTTCGCAGCCATCACCGTTTCAAAATCGTTCAATTTACCGATATTCATTGGCATAATGGTGAAGCACCTGATAAGCAATCAGCGACATTGATGACGCAGATAATGAAAGCCGAATCTCCAGATTTAGTTGTGCTGACGGGCGATATTTTAGCCGGCGGTGGATGCAACGATGCTGCTGACTCCCTCCGACAGGTTATCGAAATTGTAGAGGACGGTGGCATTCCATGGTCGGCGGTTTTGGGGAACCACGATGACGAAGGCACCGCCGATCGCCATGAACTAATGGCAGTAATGCAAGAAAGCGAACTGTCACTCGCACAACCCGGACCCGAAGAGGTGCCTGGCGTTGGAAATTACATTTTACCCATCCAGAGTGCTGAGCAGAGCGACGCAGCTGCGGTGTTGTATTTCATTGATTCAGGCAGTTACGCCCAAACAAATATTGGTGGCTACGATTGGATTAAACGAGAACAAATCGCATGGTATCTGCAAGAATCCGCAAGACTCACCGCCGAAGCCGGACATCCACTTCCGGCACTCGCCTTTTTCCATATCCCAATTCCCGAATATCACGAGGTGTGGGATTTTCATACCTGCTACGGTGTGAAATATGAGGATGTTTGCGCACCTCGGGTGAATACCGGTTTTTTCGCTGCAATGCATGAAGCTGGTGATGTGATGGGGACCTTCGTCGGACATGAACATGTCAACGACTTCTGGGGTGATTTCCATGGGATTCGTCTCTGTTACGGTCGTGCTACTGGCTATAATACCTATGGCAGAGAGGGATTTCCCCGCGGCGCGCGGGTCATTGTCCTACAGGAAGGTGAGCGACAATTTGAAACATGGCTTCATCTCGACGACGGCACAAAAGTCCACGCACAACCTGAGCATACACCGCTCCAACGAACTTTTACTGAGGAATAATAGATTATACGGAACCTAACGAATTGAGTGTTATTTTATAGGAGGAAATTGTGAGAGCAAATTCCCAAATTTCTATTCGACACGAAGGAAAAATCGCAATATTTGATATTACAGGGTATCTTACCGATGCTTCTGAACCTATGTTGAGTAAGGCTTACGCCGATGCTGAAGTACAGGACGCAGAAAAGGTCCTGCTTAATTTTGAACGGCGCAGTTTTATCACAAGCAGTGGTTTCGGTGAGGTTATCAGATTACTCTGGAAAATGCGGGAAAAAGGACAAGTTTTACGCGTCGCACATCCGTCTACCCAAGTCCGAAATATTTTCAACACCATCGGGCTCACACAGAGCATCGGTGTTTTTGAATCCGAAGAAGCGGCGTTAGAAGATTTCTAAGTTGTGTTTTTTTGTTTTGAATTCAAGGAAAGAGGGTGTACATATTCCTATTCAACACGATACCTAACAGGCTCCAGAGGCTGCCTGCGAGGAACTGACCGAATACAAAACCCAAGAACAGTGGGAGCACCTTGCGATAGGCGCGCACCCCACCCGCTGTGAAAAGGAGCTGCTTGAAGAGCCAGCCTAAAAAAATTGAAAACCACATCCATCCGATCGCCCATCCGTTGCCAACTGCGTAGCCGACAGGATAAAACGGCCACCATAAAAACTGGCGTTTCAGAAAGGTCAACACACAAGTGAAGAGGAAACCGAAGGTTATATGTTGAATAGCCGGTATATCCGGTGCCCGCGGTGCAATAATCCAGCTTTGCAGTAGGTTGAATTCACCAACCCCCCATAGGGCAAACCGGTACTCATAATAGAGTGCCACATGTCCAACAATCGAAACAATTGTTCCCACAATTGATGCCACAATCAAAGCAACGACCAATCTACTCTCATGCAAACGGAAATGCCTGCCGATTTTGAATGCCTCCAACTGATGCGGCATCGGGTGGCATCGATAACCATACGCTAACCATGACAATAAGGTTGTGTTCGTTAGGTTTTGTGCCCCTAATGGACGACTCCCGACGAACCGCAGCATGATCCTGTCGGGGTGCATATTGTGTAATTCATGTGTCGGTGGTCCGAGTTCCGCACGCATGCGGGTCATTGCAATACATAACACCAAGTAGATACTGAAATAGCCAAGGACGACCCACGGCGACAACCCAGCGTAATACCAGAACGTCAGCACAAATGCCATGCCGATCACTAATCCAAAGACAGCAAGTCGATATAAGCCGTCCTTAGATCTAAAGGAAAATACACCACTGAGGACTTTGAAAATCTCTCGCCGACTTGTGACAAGTGCTAGTGTGCCTATTCCCAGCCAAGCACCGCAGCGTTGCTCCTGTTGTAAACTAATAGCAGTTGTCCAACCTGTTGCGCTGAAGAAAACGCGCTGTGCCCCCCAATACAGATAGAAAAACCAAAACGATAACGACAACTCCAGCGGCATGAGATACCCAAACCCTATTGCGAACGGGTAGACGTAAACAGGCAGACGTCCTACAGCGTTCCACGGACGCTCAGAAAAATAGAGTTGATACTTAATTTTAAGCGCAGGGATTACTGGAAAGAGGTAGTTCAGTCCCGCCAGAATCTCTAACCCAAACGCGATGCCGAAACCGAGCCAAATCAACTTATTGCGAAAAAGTGCGGACGTATTCCCCAGCAGTTCGATCGGGAGTGTCGTCAAAGGATAACTCAACTTTTCATGATCAATCCACTGTCTTCGGATAATAATGTTGACACAAAGCATCATAAATAGGATAACAATTACCAATCCGCTCCACGCCACAATTGGCCACATCCACGCTTGCAAATAGTGCTCCTGCCAAAACGTATCGTCGCCCTCAAAATAGCCTTGTAGAATGCCCCGATCGGTAATCGTTAGCCAGGTCGGCATGAATCGGAAGAAAAGCGCTGCCCATTCGTTTTCAGGGGTCGCGAACCACCCTGCGTTAGCAATCATCGGGACCAATTGCCGAATGATGTCGTGACCGGCGAGTGCTGTCGCCACTGAGACCATGATATAACTTAGTGCGAGTTCACGCGAAGTCGGTGCAAACCCCTTGAACATCTTTTTAAGAAGCGGTGCTATGAGTGCTAACAGGAAAAATGTGAAGAGGACTGTCGGAAAGATGGAAAAGTCGGTCAGTTCCCATACGACGCGATTTTCCGCGGAGATAATCCAATAACAGGTGAGAATAATGAGGATCGAACCCAGGACAAGGGTACCGACAAAAAACCGGAGTATTGACGGTTTTTGAACGTCTTCGGTGGTGCGTGACGCTTCGTGATTCATGGTTATAGTATATCATATCAGTTGGTGTTGGGCAACGGATATATGCGTCTTTGCCATTCACCGCGCTTTATGTTATAATAGGGAACGATTGACTTCGTACATAGGGGAGAGACTATGCCATCTCGTGATCTGAAAAACCGTAAAGTACTACCGAACATCGATAAAATGCTTGTCATTCGCGTTGACGGCATCGGTGATCTGCTAAATTCAACACCGGCGATCTCATTGTTACGGAAGAATTATCCATCAGCGGAAATCACAGTGTTGGCACGTCCACTCAATGCCCCGGTGCTAATTGGGAACCCTGATGTGGATAAAATCCTAACCTTTGCCTGCAATGGAGAACATCGTAGCCTCAAGGCACAACTCCAATTCTATCGTGAGTTGCGCCGTGAACGGTTTCAACTCGTCGTTGCAATGCAGACAGCAATGTGGTCCCATCTGGTGGCTTTTCTCTCTGGTGCACCATATCGCTTAGGGCGTTATCAGAAACGCTTCAGGTCTACCCTTACGCACGCCTGGCACGGCAAATATCCAAAAGGTGAAACCCACGAGGTTGACAGAAACTTGGAACTGATACGATTAATCTGTGAAGGTGAGGGCACACGTAGCCTAAAATTTTATCTATCGCCTGATGAAATTACCGAGGCGAAGCACCACCTTGCCTCGTTGAAAATCGGGGCTGACACATTTCTCATCGGCATCCATCCGGGTGGGAGCTCGTTTGATAAACGTTGGCCCGAGAAGCGATATGCTGAACTCGCTGACAAACTCATGCGACAGTATAACGCTACAGTCCTTCTCTTGCACGGTCCCGGAGAAGCAGCATTGGCACGTAATATTCAACAAGCGATGCAGTCTCCTGCTATCGTTCACGCCCCGAAGACAATTCGAGAGTTAGGGGCACTGTTATCTTGTTGCAACTTGGTAGTCTGCAATGATTCTGGTCCGATGCATCTCGCCGCAGCATTGGACGTCCCGATGGTAGCAATCTTCGGTCCCACCGATCATGTCGCATGGCATCCGTTGAGCGAAAACGCCTCTATCGTACGGCGGGATATGCCGTGCTGGCCCTGTAGTGCCCATAAGTGCAAAATTGGATGGGAATGCACAAAAAAACTTCCTATTGAACCCGTTTGGGATGCAACGCGGCTGACTATAGAAGCGAGAGAAAAATGAAAATTGTTATGGTAGGATGGGGCACAACAGGAGATGTTTATCCTGTCTTGGCACTGGCGAAACGTTTACTTGAAAGAGGGCATCAGGTACGCGTCTGCGCACTTACGCTCTTTAAAGACAAGGTGCTTGAAATCGGCGCGGAATTCTATGAAATCGAGGTCGCTTTTGATTTAGAAGAGTTTCACGCTGCGATGGATGCCATTATTCCGAAACGGGATCCTCTCGCGATGATGCGACTTATTGTGGAGGAGGGAATTGTACAGCGTGGTGAGAAGTGGTATCAGGACTGCTTAGCTGCGATGAAAGGGGCAGATTTAGTAATTTGCCATTCAGTAGACATCCCGGCACAAGAGGCTGCCATCCGCAATGGTGTCCCGTGGCTTACTGTGACGTATTGCCCTGCCATCATAAAGTGTCTCGATTTCGCCCCTTATCCGTTTCCGAATTGGGGACGCCTGTTCAACGCAGTCGTCTGGAAGGTGGCACAACTGCGTCTTGGGTCAAGTATAGATCCCCTCTTTAATCAATTTATCGTCTCCGTCGGTGGAAAACCGCGGGATTCAGTGATGTTAGAGGGAATGTATTCACCGTCCCTCAATCTCATTGCCGCATCTCCAGTCCTCTGTCCACCGGCTAATTTTGCACCAAATCACCAATTCACCGGTGTATGGCATCTCGCTTCCCCCAGTTATGTCCCTCCACCTGAACTCGTTGATTTTTTAGCAGAAGGTCCACCGCCTATTATCATTACGTTTGGTTCTATGGGTGGATCCAATGGACGTGAAACAACAGAAATCTTGATTGACACTATTAAAAAAATAAACCAACGCGCCATTATCCAAGCCGGATGGGGAAAACTCGGCACACAAAAGGCACTGCCGGATATCTTCTGCACGGACTATGTGCCCCATCAGTGGTTATTTCCACAAGGATGCTGCGTTGTGCATCACGGGGGAGCAGGCACAACTGCTTCAGTGTGTCGAGCAAAGGTTCCTTCTGTCGTTGTAGCACATAACGCAGATCAGCCCTATTGGGGAAAACGCCTTTCAGATTTAGGCGTTGCTCCCAAACATCTGCATCGTCGAAATCTTACCCCTGAACGTCTCGCAAAGCGAATTCAAAAAGTATTAGATACACCTGCGATGAAAGAAAGAGCAGGAGTTTTGGGAAAACAGATGGAATCAGAGGACGGATTGACCACAGCCGTTGAGATGATTGAATCCTTTCAATAACCGAACCGCAAGGAAAATTAGAAAAATGAAGAAAATCCTTGTATTCAGTTTCAGTTTCATTGGCGATGCAGTACTGTCTACTGCCGTTATCCAACCGCTCCGAGCACACTTCCGAGATTCTCATATCACTTTCCTCGTCGGTCCACGTGCTTTTGACCTCTTTGCTACCGATCCAAATATTGATGCTACCCTTGTTTATGATAACCGAGGTGAACACGCTGGTTGGAAGGGACGACTGTGCCTCATAAAAACCTTGTGGCATGACAAGTTTGACCTGGTCGTCAACCTGCGCGATAGCCTCACAGCACGGTGTATCGGCGCGGAACATTGGGGTATGCTCCCCGGTGATAGCGATCGCCACGCCGTTACCCGATATCTGGAGGTGCTTCAGAGGCATAGTGTTGACACAACAGATGCCCATCCACATTTACAACTAACCGAAGCGGAAAATACCGACGCGCATCAATTTCTTATTCAGGCAGATCTTACCCCAGAACGGTTGTTAGTTGGCATCCATCCAGGCGGAAATTGGGAATACAAGTTGTGGAATGCAAAGAACTACGCATATCTCGCAAGTGCTTTAGCTAAGAAATTAGACGCAGCGATTTTACTTTTTGCGGGTCCAAACGAACGAGATCTCCAAAACAAAGTCGCGGAGATGATGGATAGCCCACTAATTCTCGTAAAGACAGACGATCTTCGGCAACTCGCTGCCCTAATCTCGATGTGTGATGTGTATATCGGCAATGACACAGGACCGATGCATATCGCAGCAGCAGTGGGTACACCCGTAGTTGCGCTTTTCGGTTCAACCAACCACATTCGAAGTGGTCCCTACGGTGATAAGCATAGCGTCGTGCAGAGTGGGATAAATTTGGGTTGCAACCCTTGCCATCCGGGAAGGTATCCAGGAGGATGCGGTGCTGGCAGTTGTGAAGTGATTGCCAGAATTACGGTAGAACAGGTATTGGAAACTATTGAGTGTTATATTTCCTCAACCGCCGGTTACCAATAGATAAATGCCAATGACCAATACACCTGCAAAACAAACGAAAAAGATAATCGGGACAAAGATCTCAACAACGGTTAATCGCCAATAGATTTTTTGCTCTCTACCTTCGGCGAGGAGATCCCATTCGCGCTTGAAAAATGGATAGCGGAGTTTTTCTTCTAATTCGTGTAATGCCTTAAATTTGCCAGAATTCAGTTGACGGTAAGAACGGATGACGATATACCATGCTGAGGCTAAAAGCATACTAAATAGTCCGAAGCCTACCATAAGCCATCCAAGGGGTACTCCGTTTTTACGCTGTAGGAAAGCGGAAAAAAGTACTACCAACCCGGATAAAACCAACATATAAAAGCGGTTTGCGGTGCCGCGTTGTCTGCTGATACTATCAGCGAGTTCCGCATGGAGTTTATAGATTTCTAAGAGTTCCTGTTTTTCATCCATGTTTATACCAACTCCCGGATAGCAGAAACAATGCTTTCTGTGTTCCAACCAACGATTTTATTCGCTGCCCCTGTTACTTTCGTGGATGTCCTTCAGCGAACTTTCCGGCTTATTCACTCGTTCATGGGTTTTCTTTCGCCCCACGCTTTTTTCACCCTTGTCTTTATTCCTGGTATCGCTTTTTTCATTTTATCGATATTCTCCTCTTTTGTCAAGTAATTGTGCATAATCTCAACAGCCGCTTGTTCTAAACCCACTGGGGGTGGGGGATCCACGCTGCAAAATTCTTCTATGAATTCGGCACATTGACGCTCATTGCCCAGACTTAACAACAATTTCATCAACTCCGTTACCAGGAATTGGTATTGCTATGACATCCCAGCCTTCAAGCTCGGTACTTGGAACAGTTTCAAGCCTTTGGTAGAGGTCAAGGTTTATACAAAATCCTTTGTCTGAATGTAACCAATTATTCACTATTGTAAATCTCCTCACATCGTTATCTTCACTAATCTGTCAGGTGAAAACTATCATCATTTAGTATCGGTCCCGTTTTGCCTCAAGTCCAGTGATATTAGAAGTCATGATTTTCTCCACTGCAGCCGCAAACTATTTAGCACAACCGACACACTACTAAACGCCATCGCGAACGCTGCAAGCATCGGATGCAACTCGCGCAACATTGATGGCAAAAACGAGAATGGATACAGCACACCCGCAGCGACAGGAATTAACAGCACATTGTAAAAAAACGCCCAGAAAAGATTCTGTTTAATCGTGCGCATCGTCGAGCGGCTGAGCCGTATTGCATCGGGGAGTCCAAGCAAATCGCTGTGCATGAGTGTCACGTCTGCTGTCTCTCTGGCAATATCCGTGCCTGTGCCGAGTGAGATGCCGATATCGGCTTGTGCCAAGGCAGGGGTATCGTTAATGCCGTCGCCTACCATCGCCACGAGTCCACGATTTTCCGCCTGTAGTTTCTTAACAGCTGCTGCTTTCTCTTCCGGTTTGAGTTCTGCCATCACATCGCCAATCCGAGCAACCTTGGCGATCGCATCAGCCGTAACGCGGTTGTCCCCTGTCATCATTGTTACAGTACATCCAAGTTCGTAGAGTTCCGCGACCGCAGCTTGCGCTTCCGATTTCAACGTATCCGCCACCGCCAAAAGCCCTTCAATACGTCCATCAACAGCAACCCATAACACGGTTTTCGCCTCAATCTGTAGACGCTCTGCCTTTTCTTCAAATCTCTTACTTGGAATACCGTGCTGTTGAATTAAGGATAAATTGCCGATGACAACCCTATTTTCACCGACTTGTGCGGCAATACCGTGTCCAGTGACAGCTTTAAACTGGTTCGGTGTAGTGATGTCCAGCCCACGATCCTTAGCGGCTTGGACAACTGCTTTGCCAATAGGATGTTCACTGCCAAGCTCCGCAGCGGCAGATAGTTGTAGGAGTTCCGATGCGTCTTTATCCGTAAGAATATCGGTAAGCGTGAGTTTCCCTTCTGTCAAGGTACCTGTTTTATCGAGGACAATCGTCGTTAAGTTGCCTGAACGTTCAAGTGCTTCCCCATTTCGGAAGAGGATGCCGCGCTGCGCCCCGATACCCGTTCCCATCATAACTGCAGTTGGCGTAGCAAGTCCCAAGGCACAAGGGCAGGCTGTGACGAGGATTGCAACTAAGCGGAGCATTGCCGGTGTGAATCCGGCCCCGATGAGAAACCACCACACAAGGAAGGTCACAACGGCAATCCCAGTGACAATAGGTACAAACACATTCGTGACTGCATCGGCGGCGCGTTGAATGGGAGGCTTGCTCTGTTGCGTTGTTTGTACCAAGTGGACAAGGCGGGCAAGGGCTGTTTCTGCTCCGATATGCGTGGCTTCTATTGTGAGCATCCCGCTCTGATTCATGGTCGCCGCGGTCACACGGGCACCCGGTATCTTATCTACAGGAATACTTTCTCCGGTGAAGACGCTTTCATCAATGGCACTTTTACCGCTACGCACTACACCATCAACAGGAATACTTTCCCCGGGACGTACAAGAAGGGTATCTCCTACAGCGACCTGTTCAATAGGAATATGTTGTTCTTCGCCGTTTTTTAAGCGGGACGCTGTTTGGGAAAAAAGTTGGGGGAGTTTTTTGAGGGCTGCGTTTATCTGACCTTTGGCACGCGCTTCAAGGAGTTTCCCTAACTTAATCAACGTAATGATAACCGCCGCTGTCTCAAAATAGACGTGGGTGCCAAACTGTGTCCCCGCGTCCGTTCCTAATGCAATCGTTACAACGAGACTATAGAGAAACGCCACAGATGAGCCCATAGCGACGAGCACATCCATATTAGCAGATCGGTTGCGCAAGGCTTTAATGCCGCCGATGTAATAGTCCCAAGCAACATAACCCTGTACCGGTAACGCCAAACCAAACATTAGCCAGTTAACCCAGTGCGCGTGTGCCCAGCCGCCGACAATACCCAAATCTCTACCCATACTGAGGACAAAAAGTGGGAGCGTAAAGATTATTCCAACAATGAATTGTTGCTTTTGCCGTCGGAATTCCTTAGCACGAACCTCGTCTTCTTTGTCTGCATCGACAACGTCAAAACCGAGATCTCGGATCTTATCAACAATAGCATCTTCACTAAGAATGGCTGCATCGAAGGTAACAGCAGCGTATTCGGTGGCAAGACTGACTTCTGCAGCAAGGATGCCATCCATCTTTTTAAGATGGTGTGTGATGGTGCTTACACAGTTCTCACAGTGCATCCCAGTTATCGGTAGGTTAATTTGATGTTCCATTTTCTTATAGTCGTCAGTCGTCAGTCGTCAGTCGTCAGTTATCGGTTAAAGAGGTTTTCTGTAACAATTCACCGCTTCCTGGATGACTTCAAGCAGGGGAAGATTGTTACAGACAGCCCTTAACTGACCACCGATAACTGATAACCGACAACCATTATCCCAAATGGACAGGTAGACCGGTTTCCAAGGATTGGTTGGCGGCAATGGATAAAATAGCGGTTTTCGCAGCATCTGAATAGGGTGAACGGATCGCGCTGCCATCTCCTGTGCGCACTGCTTCAATAAAGGTGCTATCCATGTCAATCGTGCAATTATTTTCCGGATTCCATGTGGTTGTTCCATCAGCAGTAGAGAGAACGAGCGCACGACGGAGGTGGTATTCGAGCGAACCGTCCTCACAGAAAATGTCTAATCCGGAACGTCGCATTCCGTTTGTCGTAAAGCATGCGGAAAACATAATACCGAAGACGCCACTCTCGAATTGCAAAGAAACCGCTGATGCCTCTTCAATATCGTAGTCTGTATCGAGAATCAGATCATAACGTGCGACGGCATAGACGCTCTTGACTTCACCGAAAAGATAGCGTGCCATATCAAATTCGTGTGTCGTCTGTTCCATGAGCTGTCCACCAGATTTAGCCTTCTCGCGCCACCATCCGCTGGGCATGCCACCCATCCAGTAGCCCATAAAGAATCCAACACGACGCGACGCCAAGAGTTCTTGGGCTTTGTCGATAATATCGAGATAGCGTTCTTGGTATCCGGCAGCTGTGATAATGCCTTTTTCTTCGATTTCTGCTGCGATATCTTTCGCTTCGTCAGCGTCCATGTGGACAGGCTTTTCCACGAACATCGGTAGTCCGGCATCAATGACAGCGCGTTCAGGGGCACCGTGAGCGAACGGCGGAATTGAAATATAAACAGCATCCAATTCCTCGCACGCGAGCATCTGGTTATAATCGGCGTAGGCTTTACCACCATATTGTGTCACAGCCTGTTCTGCTTTTTCGAGCACAATATCACAAAAGGCGACGAATTGTGAACCACCGATCTCAGTTAATTCGCGTAGATGGCGGTTCATATTACCACCAGTACCGATAAAGCCTAATCTAACATTTGACATTTTTTTACCCCTTAGGGTGCTATGCTTTCAGCAGCCAAGTGAGCATAGCGAACGGACTAATAACTGATAACTATTAAGCCATTAAAAAACTGAGTTCTGCGCTGGACCAAGCATGAGCGATGGTAGAATGCCGATAAGCAACACACCGATCGCCGCGATGATTAATCCGATAACGAGGGTTGAGGAATATGGGCTAAACTCCAGTTCCTCTTCCGGTTCGCGCATATACATTGTTACAACAACGCGCAGGTAGTAGAACGCCGCTATCGCAGTGTTGATGGCACCGATAATAACGAGCCAAATGTGCCCCGCCTGAACCGCTGATTTGAAAATGTAGAATTTTCCAATAAATCCAGCAGTCGGTGGGAAGCCTGCAAGCGACAAAAGCATTACTGACATAAGCATGGCAAGTAGCGGCTTTCGCAGTCCGAGTCCCGCATAATCGGAAATCATAAGGCTCTCGCCATCGGCAGTTTTTGCCAAGATAACCGCCCCGAATGCGCCAATGTTCATCACACAATAAATCAGAAGGTAGAGCATCGCGCTGGAGATACCGCCATCGTTTGCCGCTGCTAAACCTATCAATACATAGCCAGCGTGTGCAACACTCGAATACGCCAGCATCCGTTTGATATTGGTTTGTGCAATCGCAATAACATTCCCAACCGTCATCGTCAGCATCGCTAATACAATGAGAACACCACTCCATTCAACTTGCAAATTTGGCAACGCTTCCATGAAAATTCTGAGAAATGCCGCAAAACCTGCCGCTTTTGGTCCCGCGGAGATAAACGCTGCTATTGTTGTCGGTGCGCCTTCATAAACGTCGGGTGCCCATTGGTGGAAAGGGACAATCGCGACCTTAAAACCGAACCCAACGATAAGCAGGAACATCCCGGCTAATAGCAGTGGTGATTTATTCGGAGACGTGACCGCTTCAGCGATTGCTGGCACACTCGTTGTTCCGGCACCGCCGTAAATCAAGGCAATTCCATAAAGAAAGAACGCACTCGCAAACGCGCCAAGCAATAGATATTTCATCCCCGCCTCACTTGAAGCAGGACTCTCTCGGAAATAGCCCGCCAACACATACAGCGATAACGACATCAGTTCCAAGCCGAGGAAAACGATAATTAACTCATTGCCTGCAGCCATTAACATCATACCGAGTGTTGCAAGTAAGATAAGTAGATAGTAAGGTCCTTGCTTTCTTCCTTTACCCCCTAAGTAGTTCGTCGAAATCAAAACGACTAAAGCTGTTGAGATAAGGAAGATGATATTAAAGAAAAGCGAGAAATTATCTACCTCGAGCATTTCATTGAATTGGGTACCGGTTGTGCCATGTCGGTACATCTGGATAGTCGTCCCTAAAGCAACTCCAATACCAATCATCGTCATTATTTCGAGAGTCCTTTTGGAAATGGAATCAAATAGGTCAAAGACGAGAACAATGAGCAACGTCAAAGCAATCACCAGTTCCGGCATCAGCAATTCCCAGTTAATTACTGGCATTCAAAATCTCCTTTGATAGTTTTCAGTTAACGGTTTTCAGTTAACAGTTACAAGAGGTCTGCGGTTAAACAAGGAGGAAACCCTTTAACTGACGACTGATAACTGACGACTGACAACTATAAAAACACAAACGTCACAATCACAAAAAGCGGGACCAAAATTACGACTGACCAGATCATATATCCGAAAAAGCTTGGCATACGGATACCGCTTTGTTCCGCTATTGCTTTCACCATGAAATTCGGAGCGTTGCCGATATAGGTATTCGCACCCATAAAAACAGCACCCACAGAAATAGCCGTTAGCAATCTGACGAACTCTAAATGTTCGGGATCTGTCAATTTTCCATACAAAATATCCGGGACTAAGGCTTCGGTGAGATGTAATTTGCCAAGTGCTGTGTTAAAAAACGTCAAATAAGTCGGCGCATTGTCTAAGAAACTCGATAAAACGCCGGTCACCCAGAAGTAGTGCAGCGGTTCTTTTATTGCCACAATTAACCCACGTAACGCACCGTTTTCACCAGCCTTTAAGATCGCTAACGCCGGAATAATCGTCATAAAGATACCGGCGAATACCTTTGCAACCTCTTCAATGGGTTCCCATGAGAACTCGTTTGCTTGACGCAATTGCCCGCTGAAGGGTGTAAACTGGAGCGACAATAACCCCATAATAACAATCAACACGTCACGAGCGATATTTTGCCAATATACATGAACACCGAGAATGTTAACTTCTCCCCACTTGAACGTACCACTCATTAAAACGGCGGCAACGATACCGAGCAGGAAGCTGAGGTTGAAAAGCCCATCTACGCGGAGCGGTTCACTGGTTCCATCATCTGGGACTACACCGCCTTCCCGTTTAAACATAAACGTGTCTACCACAAAGAAGAGCACAATTAGAATAACGCTTATGAATAGCATGTGTGGAAAAAGTGCCGTTGTCGTCCAGAAGAAAGGCACGCCGTGCAAGAAGCCTAAAAAGAGCGGTGGATCACCTAACGGCGTTAAAGAACCACCGATGTTGCTGACCAGAAAGATGAAGAAGATGATCAGGTGAACTTTGTTCTGTCGATACGCGTTCGCTCGAATTAACGGACGAATGAGGAGCATTGAGGCACCCGTTGTACCGACCCATGAAGCGATAGCAGTGCCGATAAGCAATAGGAGCGTGTTAACTATCGGTGTGCCACGCAATGTGCCGCGCACGAGAATCCCGCCTGCAACCGTGAACAATCCCCACAATAAAATGATGAATGGGATGTAATCTATTAGGTAGATGTGCAGAATGTCGTAAAAAGCGTCCCCTCGAAAAGCTATGAGATAGGGAATCGCGAAGATTAACGCCCATGCCAATGACATCTTCCCCCCGTGGTGGACAAGAAAATGTGAGTCTAAAACGAGAGGGAAAATTGCGATTGAAAGTAAAATACCAACAAATGGGATGATACTCCAAAGCGGCAATTTCGCCCCATCGACCCCTCCGTGATGTGCACCATCGCCGTGTGCATCATCTGCACCGAATGCTTCTATTGAAACTGATAGCGCAAGCCCCAAAATTACACAAAGAATAAGACAAAATGAAAGTTTTGACTTCACTTACTTCGTCTGTGCCTCCTTTTCACTCTTTTCATGCTGTCCGTGCTCCGTTCCCTGTAGCGCGAGTTCACTATCTGGCAAACCCCGTTTCTCTATATATCCCGCAGCAGATTGAGCCTTCACCTGTGTCACAACAACCCCTACTGATCTTTCCATCTTACTCAGAAAAGGTTTTGGATAAACGCCAATCCAGACAATAAACAGCAGAATCGGAAGCATCACAACGATTTCGCGAGCGTTCAAATCCGGTAGTTCTGCGTTTGTCTTATCCAATGTTCCGAACATCACCCGTTGGAACATCCACAACATATACACCGCTGCGAGGATCACGCCTGCGGTTGCGAAAACTACATGGACCTTAGAGAAAGCGCCCTCAACAAAACTGCCGAGCAGTATCATATATTCACCAACGAACCCATTCAAACCTGGTAACCCAATGGACGACAACGTCACAACCATAAAAATTGTAGCGAAGATCGGCATCTGTTTTGACAAGCCACCAAAATCGACAATCATTCTGCTATGTCGTCGCTCATAGATCATTCCAACTAAGAGGAACAACGCGCCCGTGCTTAAGCCGTGATTAATCATTTGCAACATGCTTCCCTGAATCCCTGCTGGATTTCTTGAAAAAAGTCCCAGCACAACGAAGCCAAGGTGACTTACACTCGAATAGGCGACAAGTTTCTTGAGATCCGGTTGCACCATAGCCACCAATGCCCCATAGATGATACCGATGACCGCAAGCGTAACTATCAGTGGTGTGAATTTAGCTGCGGCATCTGGGAAAAGTGGAAGGCAAAATCGAATTATGCCATAGGTTCCCATCTTTAGTAGGACGCCAGCAAGGATAACACTCCCCACCGTAGGTGCTTCAACATGTGCATCTGGGAGCCATGTGTGGAACGGGAAGAGCGGCACCTTAATAGCGAACGCAATGAAGAACCCGAGGAATAACAGGTCCGAATGTCTAAATGGACCACTTAGCTGGGTCAGGTCGAAACTGTTGTCATTTTGGAAATACAGTGCTAAAATGCCGACGAGCATCAACGCACTGCCCGCCATCGTATAGAGCACGAACTTCACAGTCGCGTAAATTCGACGTTCTCCACCCCAAATACCGATAAGGAAGTACATCGGGATCAGCATCGATTCCCAAAATACGAAAAAGAGGAATAGATCCAATGAACAGAAGACACCCAGCATCCCTGTTTCAAGCGCGAGAAGCGACATCATGAAACCGCTCAATCCCTTCTCGATTGAATTCCACGCAGCGAGGATACACACCGGTGTTAGGAGTGTCGTCAGTAACACTAACCACAGTGAAATACCGTCAATACCGATACGGTAGCTTATACCTGAATCGGGGATCCACCCTTCTTGGATAACAACGTGTTGGAAGGTTGCTGTCGTTGCGTCAAATCCCGTATAAAGCCCCAACGAGATAACAAACGTCAGAAGCCCGATAACAAGTGCTATGCCTTTGATAGCAGCTGCTCCCAACCCTCTAAGCAACGCAATTGCTATCACGCCGAGCAGTGGTAAAAAAATGACTGTTGAAAGTAACAAAGATACCTCCTTTAGGATAACGAACTCTCATCGATAGGCGCGACCTGTGGTCGTCGTAATTCTTTCTTGAAGGAGTAAATTACCGCCTGAAAATAAACCACCAAGGATTAGACCAAGAATGGAAACGCTCTTCACTTTGCTGTGCCAATTTACGACGGTGCTTTGAAAAGTTGTCCTCAGGTATTTTACTTTTCCACCAAGATCTTAACTTCCGATTGAACGCTGAGATCTCTTTATCTGATCTTCCACAGTGGTCCAGCACCCAGGCACCCAGTCTAACATCATTATCAATCCGGACAGCGGTTTCCTGAAACGTCTCTGCCGAAATACCAAGAAAGGATAAAATCGCTGTATCCTGCTCGGAATCAACACCGTATTTATACGCTCCGATGTTCCCAGCATGAGCAGCCCGTGCTTTATCTGTCAACCTTGCAACGCCGCATATCCCAGCAACCTCTTTGTTGGGCAGACCTCTTGGTCGAATGGGAGTTTGTTTCATCTTCTTCCTCCATTAGCGTTTTCTAAAAAAGGAAGGGTGTGGGTACAGGAACACCGCACCATGTCACAATACCGACGATTTAAGCAAAAAACAGATAGTACGCAAGGAATAATACAATTCCCAGAACCATTGAAACAATGTACGCTTGGACGATTCCTGTTTGGAGCCGCCGCAGTAGTCCGCCAATAAATCGGACAATGGAAGCCACACCGTTGACTATGCCATCAATGATACCGTTATCAACGAGTTGCCAGAGAAGGAAATGGGAACCGTTTTTAATCGGTTGCACGATGAGGGAATTGTACACTTCATCAATATAGTACTTGTTCGCAAGAAGTTTATGTAATGCATTGGTAGGTTCATCAGATGGCACCCGTTCGCGGTAACGTGACCATGCGAACGCAATACCCGCCAAACCGACGATCGATGATATTACCATAAACAAGATGACATTACCCGATGCCTCATGGTGTGCTTCTGGAAACACGCCTTTCGTGAAGTGGTGGAACCAGCTGTCGTGTCCACCCCAACCGAGAAGCAAGCCGATTAAGGCAGAGGGAATCGCTAAAATTGCTAACGGCACCCACATCACCGGAGGTGATTCGTGTACGTGTGAAGCAACCTCTGGTGCTGCACGAGATTCACCATAAAAGGTCACAAAGATCAGGCGGAACATATAAAATGCTGTCAAGAAAGCCGTGACTAACCCGATAACATAAATTATCGGAGAGCTTCCCCATGCGCTGTGTAGAATTTCGTCTTTGCTCCAGAAACCGCTCAGGAACGGGAATCCTGCGATAGCGAGCGCACCAACAAAAAATGTCCAATGCGTTATCGGCATCTTCGCTTTTAAACCGCCCATCTTCCGCATATCCAATTCATTCGCCATCGCGTGCATCACGCTGCCAGCAGTGAGGAACATCAGCCCTTTAAAGAAGGCATGTGTTACCAAGTGGAAAATACCAGATGCATAAGCACCAACACCAACCCCGACGAACATATATCCCAGTTGACTTACCGTGGAATAGGCGAGGATACGCTTGATGTCATTTTGTGTCAATGCAATCGTCGCCGCGAAGAATGCCGTCAGGACACCGATCCATGCGACAATTTCGCCTGTGTGTGCTATATTGTAAAGCACGGCAGAGCGTGCGACCATATATACACCTGCTGTTACCATTGTCGCAGCATGAATCAACGCACTGACAGGTGTTGGACCCTCCATCGCATCTGGTAACCATACGTAAAGAGGGATCTGTGCCGATTTACCTATCGCGCCAACAAAGAGTAGCAATGTCGCAATCACGAGGGTGCTGCTTCCAAAGACTTTCTGGAAATTATCTGCCTCAGCAGCATCGAATACTGATGAGAAATCGAGGGTTCCGAACGCCGCAAATAGCGTAAACATTCCTAACAGGAAACCGAAATCACCAATCCTGTTCACAATAAACGCTTTTTTGCCAGCATCCGTCGCCGATTTTTTATCATACCAGAACCCAATCAGCAGGTAGGAGCAAAGCCCGACCCCTTCCCATCCGACAAACATCATTAAATAATTATTGCCGAGGACCAGAATTAGCATCGCGAACACAAATAGATTTAGGTACGCAAAATAGCGAGTGTACCCCGCATCGCCGTGCATATAGCCGATCGAATACACATGGATCAGGAATCCTACACCTGTGATTACCAGCAACATGACCGTTGTCAGCGCATCCACTCGAAATCCGATATTGAAAGCGAACGACTCCCCAGTAATCCACTCCCCAGTAATCCATTCATAAAGTGTTTCATCAAACGGAGTAGCACCGCTGTGAACGCTGGTAAAGGCAATAATCGAACAGATGAGGGAGATTAGCACCGCTAAAGCGCCGATCCACCCGCTCAGTTTTTCGTTCCCTTTAAGCCATTTTCCAAGCAACCCGTTAATCAGGAACCCAACGAACGGAGCAACTAACAGGACAACGATTAATTCAAGTGACATATTTTTACCTTTTTTATGGTTGTCGGCTATCGGTTATCGGTTTTCAGTAATTCGTTGTTAGAGATTAGGAACGTTCACAACTACCACACGATTAACTAACAACTGATAACTGAAAGTGAGCGTAGCGAACGAACCGGCTACTAATTTTCAGCCTTTCAACGAATTAACTTCATCCACGTTAATCGTTTCACGATGTTTGAAGACGCTAACAATAATTGCAAGCCCAATCGCAACCTCTGCGGCAGCGACAGTCATCACGAAGAAGACGAACACCTGTCCAGTCGCCTCGCCGAGGCTGCGACTGATTGCTACAAAAGCGAGGTTCGCTGCGTTCAACATCAATTCAATACACATAAAGATGATGATCGCGTTCCTACGGACGAGGACTCCGATTACCCCTGTTGTAAACAGAAGCGCGCTTAAAATGAGGTAATACTTTAATTCCATCTAAACTTTTTCTCCTAATAATTGTAGGCTTTATCTCCAAAACCGCTTTTAGCTTTCGCTCTCACTTTCACGTTTTACGAGGACGATAACCCCAATTAATGCCGCCAATAGAATAAGCGAGGTAACCTCAAAGGGTAAAAGATACTTGCTGAACAGGAGTTCGCCAATGTCATAAGTCGTGGTGTTAGGTGATGCTGCAGCCGGTTGTGCAGAGGCAATTGCGGTATTGTTGAGTACGTTCGTAGCAATATAGATGCCTTCGATAGCGAGCAAGATACCTAAAATTATCGCAAAGCCCTTCAGTTTACCTCCTAAAGCACCTTTTGCCGAAAGCGTTCCGAGGTTCAGAAGCATAATCACAAAGAGAAACAACACCATGATAGCACCCGCATAAACGATCACTTGGACCGCAGCAACGAAGTGCGCGCCTAATAGCAGAAACAAACCTGCTTGTGCAAAAAAAGTCACAATAAGCGAAAGCGCACTATAAATCGGATGCCGAAACGATATTACGGCAATGGCACCAATCAGCGAGACTGCTCCAAAGAGAATAAATAGAATCTGTTCTGCATTCATAAGTGCGCCTCCTATTCTATCGCGTCGAGCGTAGTCGATGTGAGCCGACTGTCGCTATCCTGCATCGCTGGTTCAGGGGTTTCCATCACAAGCATTCTCGCCACAATTGATACGACGATAAGCGCAGCAACCACATTGCCGATGCCTACCACAAGGCGAGAGCCAGTCGTAATCCATAGCGCCCCGGTTACAACAATAGAGCTTAACGTGACGGGCAACAGAAACTTCCAACCGAGGTTCATGAGTTGATCGTAGCGAAACCGCGGAAGCGTCCAGCGTACCCAAATGAACACGAACAGGAATATTGCTGTTTTGACAAAGAAGATGCCGAACGAGATAATCCCACTCCATACCGGACCACCCATAGTTTCTAAGCCAAAGAAGTGCCATCCACCAAGGAAAAGCGTCACCACCACAGCAGAACCTACAATCATGTTCATATATTCCGCCATGAAAAACATCGCAAACTTCATGCTACTGTATTCTGTGTGATACCCAGCGACGAGTTCCTGTTCCGCTTCGGCAAGGTCAAACGGCAGGCGGTTTGTTTCTGCGAACATCGCTGTGGTAAATGCTAAAAATGCAGGAAAGTGAATCAGGAAATTCCAATGCCACGGGTAGGCACCTTGTGCTTTCGCGATTTCTCGAAGGCTAAGCGAACTGGTCAACATCAGCAGCCCGATAATCGCCAATCCGAGTGTCAATTCATAACTAATCATTTGTGCTGATGAACGTAGACCACCTAAAAGCGAATACTTGTTATTAGATGCCCACGCTCCAAGTACAACACCGTAGACACCAAGGGACGTTATCGCTAAGATATACAGAATACCGATGTTGATATCCGCAATCTGGAGCGGTATTTCGTGTCCAAGTATCGTGATAGAACTCCCAAACGGCACAACTGCAACTGTAACAAGTGCTGGAACTAACAGCATTGCTGGCGCAAGGACGTAGAGCGGTTTATCTACATGGTTTGGAATGAGATCCTCCTTAAAGAGGAACTTTAGCCCATCTGCAACCGGCTGCAGGATTCCTTGGAAGCCAACCCGATTCGGTCCAAGCCGATCCTGCATCCATCCACTCACCCGACGCTCTGACCAAATCATTGCCATCACACCGATAAGTAGCAAATGGACGATGATGAGAATTTTGCCGATTGAACTGAGGATTAAAACGCTAAGTGGTAAATTTTCCATAGTCTCTCCTTCTTGGTGGAAACCCTCATTATCGAGTTTACAGGCTTAGGCTAACTTAATTCCTGCATCCCCAATGCTTTGATGCGTTGCATCCTGATAGCCCGGCACATTTTCCGCAATCGCGAGCGCGATCTCACCTGCAAAGCGATAGTTGAGGTCCCCTCCGAGCTGCTTAGCGATCTGCTGTGTAATTTCCCAATCCAGACGCGCTTCACCGGGCGGATCAATGGTCTTACGGACCCGTTGCACCCAACCCGTTGAATTAGTGAAGGTCCCATCTTTCTCTGCGAAAGTGGTACCTGGCAGCACTACGTCCGCTAATTGTGTGACTTCTGATGGTAAAACGTCTTGCACGATGAGGAAGTTGACGTTTTCTAATGCCGCTTTCTCGGCATCTTCGAGAGGACGTTCCGGGACGCCACTAACAAGGTAAACGACTTTTGCACTTGAAACCTTTTCCCAAAGTGCATCACCTTCTAAAACGACGTTACCATTCGCAGAACCGAGTATCGTTCGCGCACCCGCTGTATTCGGATTCTTGTCCGCTTCAATGGTGAATTGCGGGAATTTATGTTCTTCACCCAGTCGCTGTCCAAAGAGTCCTAACTGCGTCGTTTCCAGTACATCGTGTGCGAATTGCTGTAAAACGTAATTATCTTCGTTCGTGCCTTGGGCGGAACCGATAACAACAATATCCGCAGCCTCTGTTTCCGACAACTTCTCCGTAATTACCGTCAGAGCATCTCCCCAATGTGTTGGCGTCAGTTCTTCGTCAACGCGCTGCAATGGGAGTTGGAGCCGCTCATCGCTGTTCACATAGTGATAACCGAGGCGACCATCATCACACATCCAATACTGATTGATATCCCCATGGAAACGCGGTTTCAGTCGATAAACACCATCGGCTTTATATTCTACTGTGATATTACAGCCGACGCTGCATCCTGAACAGACACTATTTGCCTGTTCCAAGAACCATGGACGAGATTTAAACAAAAAATCTTTACTAATCAACGCACCAACGGGACAGATATCAACAACATTTCCTGCAAGTTTATTATCCAGCAACTGTATCGGAGCACCGTCGTGACTTCGCGGGATATCAATTTCATCGTGAGAACCGCGGTGAACTAAGCCCAATTCACCACTGCCGGATACCTCTTGACCGAATCGGATACACCGAGTACAGACGATACAGCGTGTTGAATAGAGCAAAACGTCCGGTCCGAGATCCTTCTTCGGTGGAACATTTTTAACTTCAAGATAGCGACTCTGATCGCGACCATGCCGGTGCGAGAAGTCTTGCAAGTCGCATTCACCAGCTTGATCGCAAACAGGGCAATCGAGTGGGTGATGTACAAGCAGGAATTCCAAGATGTCCTCCCGTGCTTTTTTGACGCGGGGGCTATCCGTTCGGACAATGAAGTCGTATTTTCCATCCAGTTTTCTGTCCGGTGGTGCCGTTCGCACGACCGTTGTACACCCCGTTGCAAGCTGCCGATCGGGCACAATCGCACCAGCAGGCGGAAAGAAAACGTGCGGTTCAACGAGGCACATGCGGCAATTCGCAGGACGACTTAACCCTGGGTGATAACAGTAGTGAGGGACCTCAATACCGTGTTGCTTTGCCGCCTCAACTATATTCGTTCCATCTTCAACCTCTACCTCGAGGTCATCTAATTTGATAAATGCCATAAATTACTCCAAGAAATGGTTATCCGTTATCTGTTCAGGCACTCTGGAAACTCATAAACTTTTGGTCTTTCCACTGCCCTTCTTAACTGAAAACCGAAAGGAAACCACAGAGTGGTTTCCGAATCGAGAACCGACAACCCAATTCTACAGGTCAGCGAACTCTTTCGGAACAAACCGTTGTTGATACGCGTAATTTTCCTCGGGTGGGACTGTGGCTTCGGCAACAGGCAAGGTAACCAATTTACCTTCTCGAATAGCGACTTCAAACTCAGGACGGAATTTGCGCATGTAACTCACAGCTGGCCATGAGACAGCGATGCCAAACACACAGATAGTGTTCCATGTCATCGTATCCACATTCGCAATGTTGTTAGCAACACTCTCCAGTAGATCCAAATCTTCGTAAATTTCTTCTGTTTCACCGGTATCGCCCCATCTTCCATTTTCAGCGATACCGAATTTGGGGCGTGTGATAGTGCTTTGGCGTCCCTCTCCGTCGGCAATACGTTGGACAATATCACGCACCCATGGGGTGCCCCAGCGGCACGGTGTACATTGCCCACAGGATTCATGTGCATAAAACTTCATGATATTGAGCAAGCAATCAACGATATTCCGGGTTTCGTTCATCACGATGATACCCCCGGAACCGAGCATAGATTTAGCGAGTGTGAGTGAGGTAAAGTCGAGCCGCGTGTCTAACTCATAGTACGTTAAAATCGGGGCAGAACTGCCGCCGGGAATCACCGCTTTCACCTCTTTACCGCGTAAACCGCCCGCAACCTCAATGAGTTCAGTGCATGTCAATCCGAGGTCAAGTTCATAAACGCCCGGTTCATTGACATCGCCGCTGATACAGTAGAGTTTCGTGCCAGTGTTCGGATCAGGCGTCGGCGGATCCGAACGCGTATCGGCGTAGGTCGGTCCCATCTGTGTGTACCATTCAACACCGTTGCTGACAATAAAAGGTAGATTGCACAGCGTCTCGACGTTCTGTACGACTGTCGGTTTCCCGAACACACCTTCGACAGCAGGAAATGGTGGTTTGTTACGGGGTTGTCCGCGTTTGCCCTCAAGCGATTCAATTAAACCTGTCTCTTCACCACAGATATAAGCACCGGCTCCAGGATGTGAATAGATGTCAATATTGAGACCTGTCCCGCGAATATTCTCTCCGAGGTATCCGTTTTCGTAAGCCTCTTTGATCGCAGCGTCCAGCATCTTTTTCCCGAGGGTAAATTCACCGCGGATATAGACGTAAGTCGTCTCAATACCCATCGCGTAGCAGCAGATTAAAATGCCTTCAATCAATAGGTGGGGATTCTTCTCCAAGACGTAGCGATTGCTAAATGTTCCTGGCTCACTTTCATCAGCGTTGCAACACAGGTAACACGGCTTTATATCCCTTGGGACGAAACTCCATTTCAGACCCGTTGAAAATCCAGCACCGCCTCTACCTTTCAACCCCGAATCCATCACCATTTTAGCAATATCTTCTGGTTGATATTCTGCAATTGCCTTTTCAAAACTCTTATAGCCATCGTATTGGCGGAAGACATCGAACGTGTTAATATCAGGCACATCCAGATGCTCGTAGAGAATTCGTCTTTCTTGAACCATACTTTCTCCTCTACAGATTGTCTAAGATCTCGTCAACCTTTTTCGGAGTCAAATTTTTGTATAAATCGTCGTTCACCATGATAACCGGGGCAACATCGCACGAGGCGAGGCATTCCACCTTCATAAGGGTGAACTTACCGTCAGTAGTTGTGCCTTTCGCAAGATTCGTTTCGGAAGCGACATCTGTATCCAATTTCTCCTTGAGATGATCCAAAACGACCTTGCAATCCCGCAAGGCGCAAGGGAGTGTGTGGCATATCCGAATGACGTACTCGCCTACCGGCTCTTCAAAGAACATCGGATAAAACGTGACGACATCCTTAACCTTCATCACAGAGACTTCAAGTTGCTCTGCAACATATTTCATGACAGCAGGCGTGATATAGCCTGCTTGCTTTTGCGCGAGATGGAGCGTCGGCAGCATTGCTGCTTCCTTAATAGGATACCGTCCTATCAACTCGTCGAATTCACGCTGGTTTTTTTCGTTAAACGCGAAAGGCGTTTCGATTTGAATGAGTTCATCTGACATCTACGTTTTCCTTCGCTATGAATGCCTACTGTACTTTCGGGGGCAGTTCAACAAAAATGAAATAAGATTCGGGTTTTGATTTGTTAGACGGATTGGATATTGTTTGCTAATGTCAAAGTAATTGTAAAATCTACCTGAAGTTCAGCGCGCCTGAACCAACTGAAGAATACAACACACGAGTGCCTGCCCATACGCAATGTTGCTGTCAACTACTTCATTATCAGCATCTTCCGTGTAGCACTGAACTCGCCTGCCGTCAGTGTATAAAAATACACACCGCTCGCAACAGATTCACCGAGTGCATTTCTACCATCCCAATACGCCGCACGACTCCGAGACTCGTAAATCCCAACACCTTGATGTTCCAAATCCAACGTCCGAACCAACCCGCCATCAGCAGCATAGATGGATATGCTAACATTCGCAGGTTTTGCCAACCGATACGGGATCCATGTCTCAGGATTAAACGGATTTGGGTAGTTTGGCAATAGCACTGTCTCTTTAGGAGTCAAGGAAGAAAGGAGTTGTTCCAACATCAAAATCCCACGCTGAAACGCAGCATCTGTCGAGTGAACTTGCCGTGCCTGATGCAGCCACTGTTCTACTTCTGCCCGCGTCAACCTGTTCTCCGGAGCCAGACTCCATATTTCGGGGGCACCAGCGGTATTCTCAAATGCTGCCATGACAAGCGTCAAATCTATGATATCCACAACGCCATCGCCGTTGACATCCGCATCGTTTTGTCCCGTTTCCCCGGAATGTGATGCCACCAAAATTAGATCGGTAACGTTGACGATCCCATCATTGTTGACATCTTCGGGGAGCCACTCTGGCTGTGTAAAGATAGGTATGATTTCCCACACTAACACCGTCCCATCCGAACTCGCACTCGCCAGCGTCCTGCTATCTGGACTGAACGCTACACTACTGACATCAGACGCATGCCCTTCAAGCGTGCGGATATGCCTGCCGGTCTGAACATTCCACAAACGCACCGTAGCGTCCCTACTCGCACTCGCCAGTGTTCTGCCATCCGGACTGAATGATACACTACTGACCCGAGACGCATGCCCTTCAAGCGTGCGGATATGCCTGCCGGTTTGAACGTCCCACAAACGCACCGTAGTGTCATCACTCGCACTCGCCAGTGTTCTGCCATCCGGACTGAACGCTACACTACTGACCCAATCCCTATGCCCTTCAAGTGTGCGGATATGCCTGCCGGTCTGAACATTCCACAAACGGATTTCTTGCCAACTTGCACTTGCTAGCATCCTACCATTCGGACTGAACGATACGCTATAGACCGAAAGCCAATGCCCTTCAAGTGTGCGGATATGCCTGCCGGTCTGAACATTCCACAAACGCGCGGTGGCATCATCACTCGCACTCGCCAGCGTCCTGCCATCCGGGCTAAATGATACGCTTCTGACATCAGACGCATGCCCTTCAAGCGTGCGGATATGCCTGCCGGTCTGAACATCCCACAAATGCACCGTAGCGTCCCTACTCGCACTCGCCAGTGTTCTGCCATCCGGACTGAACGCTACGCTACTGACCCAATCCGTATGCCTCTCAAGCGTGCGGATATGCCTGCCGGTCTGAACATCCCACAAACGCGCGGTAGCGTCATCACTCGCACTCGCCAGCATCCCACCATCCGGACTAAACGATACGCTTCTGACTGCCCACGTATGTCCTTCAAGCGTGCGGATATGCCTGCCGGTCTGAACATCCCACAAACGCACGGTCCTGTCCCAACTTCCACTCGCCAGTGTTCTGCCATCCGGACTGAACGCTACGCTTCTGACTGCCCGCGTATGCCCTTCAAGCGTGCGGATATGCCTGCCGGTCTGAACATCCCACAAACGCACGGTCCTGTCCCAACTCCCGCTCGCCAGCGTCCTGCCATCCGGACCGAACGATACACTATAGACCCAATCCGTATGCCCCTTAAGCGTGCGGATATGCCTGCCGGTCTGAACATTCCATAAACGCACGGTGGCGTCCTTACTCGCACTCGCCAGTGTTCTGCCATCCGGACTGAACGATACGCTTCTGACTGCCCGCGTATGCCCTTCAAGCGTGCGAATATGCCTGCCGGTCTGAACATCCCACAAACGCACGGTCCTGTCCCAACTCCCGCTCGCCAGTGTTCTGCCATCCGGACTGAACGATACGCTATAGACCCTTTCCCTATGCCCGGTGAATAGGTCAAGTTCTTCACCTGTTTCCGCATCGTAAACCCAAATACCGATGCCACCTGCGACTGCCAGACGTGTGCCATCCGGCGAATATACCACCTCAGAAATCCACCCTTTACCGAGGCGGGCTTTCGCGCCGTCTGGTAGATGCCATTGGGGAGAGGCTTGCGCGAAGGTGTTTGATGTAAAAGCGCATATTGCCAAAAAGACAGTTAAGACCGAAAAAAAAGTATTTTTCATGAAAGACTTTCTCCTATTATTTTCGTAGAAGTCATACTGAGCAAAACATAGAGATATGAAAATAGAAAAAAATAAAAAAATAATATGTATTCTTTTCTTTCCGCTTCAGATCCCCATTTACTTTGAATTTTTAGCACTTACTCGTTATGAGTTCTTTCATAGAATTTAAGCATACTCTGTTCACGACAGGATTTACGCAAATTTGGTATATGCACCAAGAATTCCTTGTTTTTAACCGCCTAAATCTCCCTTATCAAGGGCACTTTAAGAGGCTGTGAATACCATACGGGGAATGCCATAAGGCATTCATACCGTTGATTCGAAGTCCATACGGACTTCATACCGTTGATTCTGATTCGCATTCATCCCCTTGATTGTGTAAGTCCTACAGGATTACTTTATCTATGTTTATGAGAAGGCTTCCAAACTAATAGTCCCCATAAAACTGAATACGATTGCCTTCTGGATCGCGGATATCGAAAATGGCATGCCCATCGTTATTTTCAAGTTTCCTTAATCGCTTCCCTTTCGATTTCAATTGCTGATGAACAGCACTAACGCTTTCAACGTGAAACATCAGTTTTTGTCTCCCTTCGTTGGGTTTGCTGGCACTATGAAGACACAACGTGCAAGCACCTGCATTAAAGCGGAAAAAGCGGTGTTCTGGGAACGGCTGGTCTTCGTCTGGCACTAATCCGACGACGTCCCTATAAAATGCAATAACAGCCTTCATGTTTTTGACGAAAAGCATAATGCCTTTGAGTTCCATTGAATCCTCCGAGAACTGATAACACGTTCTGACAAAGTTACCGATCTAATTCTCCTGCGATGACATTCAAACTACCCAACACAGCCACGGTGTCAGAGACCATTCCACCTTCCAACATGTGCGGCAGGGCTTGGAAATGCAAGAAACTCGGCGGGCGGATGCGGATACGATAACCTGTGCCGCTTCCATCACTGACAATATAAAATCCAAGTTCTCCGTTCGGTGATTCCGTGGCGCAATAGTGATCACCTTTTGGAACTTCCACACCGTGACCATCCATAATAACCTTGAAATGATGAATTAAGCCCTCAATATGCCCATAAGCATCCGATTTGTTCGGGAGCATAATCTTGTTATTTTCGAGGTTGACCGGGCCCTCAGGCATATTATCAAGCACTTGGGTAATAATCCCACAGCTCTGAATCATCTCCTCCATCCGGACAAGGTAGCGATCGTAGGCATCGCCGTTGCTTCCAACCGGAACATCAAATGTCACTTCGTCATAACCGGAATAAGGTTCAGCCTTACGAAGGTCGTGCGCGACGCCTGTTGCTCGAAGACAGGGACCTGTCAAACCATAGTCAATGGCATCGTCACCTGAAATAGTACCAACACCCTTCGTACGATCCATCCAGATGCGATTTCGGGTGAGCAGTGTATGGGTCTCCCGCAGTGCCTTCGGGAAGTCGGTGATGAATTGGCGAATGTCTTCCTCGCATCCCTGATAAAGGTCTCGAAGAACACCTCCCACACGTGTGTAACTGGTGGTCAACCGCGCCCCTGTTGTTTTTTCAAAGATGCTGTACAATTTTTCGCGTTCACGGAAGCTGTAAAGGAATACCGAAAATGCCCCTAAATCCAGTGCTGCCGTCCCCAGCCAGAGCAGATGATCTGCCAATCTTGAGAGTTCTGCCATCAAAATACGGATGTATTGGCACCGCTTCGGTACCTCAATACCCAGCAATTGTTCCACTGCAAGCACATACCCGAAATTGTTCGATAGCGGTGACAGATAGTTCATCCTGTCCGTTACAACGATGTATTGGTTGTAATCCAAATGTTCGCCGAGTTTCTCAAATCCTGTGTGTAAGTAGCCGGCGTGCGGCGTTGCCTTTAGAATGGATTCGCCGTCGAGTTCCAAGACAATGCGAAGCGTGCCGTGCGTTGCAGGATGTTGTGGACCGAAGTTGAGAACCATCTTTTCGCCAGTCGCGCGTTCTAACCCACCTTGCATAGTATGCTCCTTTTCTTTTTTAATATAGACGGGCACCTTTCTGTGTCTTTTGTGATATACAGAGACTGCAGGCTGCACCTTGGAATGGGGATTCGCAAGCTACGCGCCACGGTATTTTAGACATTTTGCTTATCAAAATTAAACCGTTCACGCTCGCCGCGCCCTTGAAGTGGGTAGTCCTTACGGAGTGGATGTCCCTCAAAGTCGTCTGGCATTAAGATCCGACGTAGATCAGGATGCCCCTCAAAATGGATACCAAACATGTCATAAGTCTCACGTTCCAACCAATTTGCCCCACGCCACAATCCAGTAGCAGATCGGATACTCAGGTCGTTTTCATGGATAGGAACCTTTACTCGAACACGACACTGTCCTTGATAGGAATAGAGTTGATAAATAACCATGAATCTCGCATAGTCAAACCGCATTAACTCCGATTCCATCCGCGAGTTATCCACCGCAGTGACATCGACAAGGTAGGTATAAGCAAGCTCAGGATCCGTTTTCAGGTATTCCAGAACGGCGTAAGCCTGTTCCTTACGCACAACAACGATGACCGTACCACGACTTTCATCTTGTGCTAAGAGCGCATCTGCGTGAGCTGCCTCTAATTTTTCAAGGACCAGAGGTTTCGACTGTTCTTCGACTTCTTTCTCTTCATTCATAGACGATCTCTACTCCTTTGGGTGAGGCACCACTGGCGATTTTTTCTTGCACCTGTAGCACCGCATCAATAAGATCTTCGGGACGCGGTGGGCATCCGGGGATATAGACATCCACAGGAATGAACTGGTCAACCCCTTGGATAAGGGTATAGGTATCAAACACACCACCGCAGGAAGCACACGCTCCCATCGAAATCACCCACTTTGGATCGGGCATCTGGTCGTAGATACGTTTCAAGACCGGCATCATTTTGATCGAAATTCTGCCGGAGACGATAAGGAGATCGGATTGGCGCGGTGAAAAACGAATCGCCTCAGAACCGAATCGAGAGAGGTCGAATTTGGAAGCCAAGGTTGCCATCATCTCAATCGCACAACAAGCCGTCCCAAACGGCATCGGCCACAACGAATTCTTGCGACCCCAGTTGACGACTTTATCAATGGTTGTTGTGATGATGTTACCGTCCTGCTCACCACTTGGTCCAAAATCTAATCCCATGTTAAGCCTCCTTTCTTCCAAGCATAAATATAGCCCAGAAGAAGAATGCCGATAAATACCAGCATTTCAATTAAAATAAACAAACCGCTTGTTTCAGAGAATTTCTTAAAGACCACTGCCCATGGGTAAAGAAACACCACTTCAATATCGAAAATGATGAAAAGCATCGCGATGAGGTCGAAACGGATCGTAAACCGTTGCCTCGCATCGCCGACCGGGCGGACACCAGATTCGTAAACGGAGAGTTTGACGCGGGTCGGGCGTTTGGGTCCAAGAATATGGGTCAGGGCGAGATTAATACCCGCAAAGAGGACTGCAAAAAGTCCTAACAACAAGATCGGAAGATAATCTATTAACATTGTTTCTAATCTATTTTGTCCTCACACATCTAATGGCTCGTATGCTTCGCCAAAATTAATAGGTAATGCAGACTCACAAACAGATTTTCTTGATATGCTTAATAGTTTCTCATATTTCAAAAACATTGTCAAGTTTTTTTGGCAAAAAAATAAAAGCGAATAACAAAACAAATTCCTTAGAGCAATTTTGTTTTCCCATCGGCTTTCGGAAACTATTAGCTATCGGCAATCGGTTATTACCAGCCAATCCGTAATATATTTTGTTTCTCTAAAACTCCTTCAAACTTCCCCAGGTTGTTGCGAGTCTTTCTCTCGGTGTCACCGATAATCCACCACTGTTTGGAATACTATCACCCGTGATGGTAATATTATCAAAACGGACAGTGTGATTTGAGAAACCAAAGCCGGCACCGCCTATATTTGTAGGGTGACGTGAAAGATCACTGGTCTTTAGTTTAAATTCTTGATCATCATGCTGAAAAATAAAATCATCTCCTGTTTCCACAATTTTCTTTTCGTTTACCCAGAAAGTAAAATGATCGCCGCTAACGCGCAACTTCAGTTGAGACCACTTATTCAATTTTAAAAGCCGGTGCGGGGCAATATAGAACATCTCACTTGTACGTGCCTGAACATCGCGGCTACTACATATTACCTTTGATTCGGGGTCGTTTAAGACGAGGTCCATAATATTACACCAAAATATCCAGGTTCCTTTTACCCGCGCGGCGATTCCGATCTTTCCGGGACCATGCTTTTTTAATGGTTTGACATCAACTTGAATACTGTAATCTTGCCATGTTTCATCCCCTGTGATGAACAAACGGGCAGCCCCTCCCTGGTTTGTTCCCTGAAGCTCTCCGTCAAGGATTTCCCAGGTTCCAGGGGCAGCGTCATGCACATTAAGTTCCTGCCAATCCTCCAAATTTCCACCTTCAAAAGTCTCCACAAACGTTCCTGCTAAAGCAGAAAAGGTGAAGAAAAAAATGAGCCATCCAGTAATTGCTGATTTCATCAGAATATTCCTCTCATGTTTCTTCACGGGTTTTCCTCCTTAGTCTGATTTAATATTTCTCCACACGCCAGCTGATTTAGACCCTTAATATATAGATATAGAAACAAAAAAGCAAAAGTTTAGGGTGAATTTCACAATTTTCCAGCATTTACCCCGGTTCCGCCCTGCCAACTCCTATGGCTAAAATCGCTTCAGCTGTCCCCACGTTGTCGCAAGTTTCGCTTGAGGCTTTACGGCTAATCCACCACTGTTTGGAATACTATCACCGGTGACGGTGATGTTATCAAAACGGGCCGTATAGTTAGCAAGTCCGAAACCGGCCCCGCCTGTCAGAAAGTCAGAGAATCCATCGAAATTGAATTCTGGATGCTGGGCACCTTTGAGATTCGGAATTTTCGTAGGTTCCATAATCTGCTTTCTGTTAATCCAAAAAGCAATCATGTCTTCTTCAATGCTTAACTTGAGATGTGTCCACTTTTTCAAACGTAGAAGTGGGTGAGGTTCAGCGTGAAGGCGTATAGTTATTACATCGTGTAAATTACCTGCTACACAACTTACTCCTTCTTTGGGAAGGGCCTTACCATCAACCAGTTCTACCCAATCCCGAATTTGGCAAGACACTACCCAAGTTCCCTTAACTCGTGCGGCAATTACTATAGTCCCAATACCATGTTTGTTTAGTGGCTTGACATCAAATTCTATAGTGTAATCTGTCCATGTGTTATCACCGGTTGTAAGTAGACGCAAAAATGCGTCACGATTTACTGCCTCGAGTTCATCATTGACAATTTCCCAGGAACCGGGTTCCTTATCTAGTTCAACGAGTTCCTGCCACCTCCCTAGATTGCCATCATCAAAGGTTTCGATAAACGTCCCCGCCGAAACAGAAAAGGATAGGAGAAAAAGCAAAACGATAATGTTTGTGAATTTCATGTAGGCGTCCTTTATACTAAAATTTAGGGAATTCAAGAATTAAGATCGGCTAAACCTATTTTCCTATACTTTATAAAGACGCAGCTTTAGATCGAAAAGGTTGCATTATTTAAAAAAGATGCTTGCGTGCTTTTTCCACGATTTCGCTCGCTATGTATTCGGATTTATGGTGATAGACGCATCCTTTCCCATGTTCCCTCGGACTGCAGTGTATAACAGAGCCGATCGTGAAGACGGCTTGGACAACCTTGCCAAAATTCAAACATATTGGGCACAAGTCGGTATCCACCCCAATGCGGCGGACGTGGAATTCTATCCGGTGAATACGCTTGTTCCGCGCGTCGGTAACCTTCTATAAGGTGTTCTCGTCCGCTAATAACGAGGCTTTGACGTTCTGTCCACACAGCGAGTTGACTGCTCACGGGGCGACTCGCGAAGTAAGCATCTGATTCCTCAGGTGTCATTTTTTCAACGGTGCCAGCACTTCGGACCTGCCGATCGAGTTCACGCCAATAGAACACCAAAGCAGCGTTTGCGTTTTCGGCAAGCTCCTTTCCCTTTTGGCTCTCATAGTCGGTGTAGAAACAGAAACCTTTGGTATCAAAGCCCCTGAGAACCACCATTCGGGCAGAGGGAACGCCTTGTGGGGTTGCGGTTGCTAACGTCATAGCATCTGGTAGATCGAGTTTAGCATCAACCGCATCTGCGAACCATTTTTCAAACTGTTCAAACGGATCGGGTGAAGTCTTCTCTTCAAGCAGGTGTCCGTTAGGTGCACTATATTCTCTACGGAGTTTATCGGTATTCATAGTTGTAATGTAATATTTACCTTTTCCAAAAATTAGGTGAAAAGAGGATTAGCACGGTGTAAAGTTCCAAACGTCCCAGTAACATACAGAAGGACAAAACATATTTCCCAGTCGTGTGAATATGTGCGTAGTTGTCAGTCGGACCTACACTGCCGAGACCGGGACCGATGTTGCCCATGGTAGCAATTGTCGCCCCGGCAGCACTCACAAGATCAAGTCCCAGAGTCGTCATAATGCAGGTTACAATCGCAAAGATTCCGATGAAAAAGAAAAAGAAGCCGAGAACGTTTGTCATTACTTCCGGAGGAACAACCCGGTCATTAACACGAATAGGAAGCACGGCATGTGGAAACATGAGGCGTTTGATTTCGGCACCGCTCTGTTTGATAAGAAGCAGAAACCTCACCTGTTTCATACCGCCGCCTGTGGAGCCAGCACATCCACCGTAGAACATGAGTGTCACTAAGATAAACTGCGAAAGCGCGGGCCACTGTTCAAAATCAGCAGTTCCGTAGCCAGTCGTTGTGATAATAGACATGACCTGGAACGTCGCATAGCGTAGCGATGTCCACATTGAATCATAAGGTATATCCCCATTTACCTGAAATCTGATTGTATTCCATGAGATTAATGTAATGCTCACTGCGATAACTGCGCAGAAGAACTTGAATTCTGTATCTCGAAAATAGGCTTTGAAATCACCGCGAAGGACACGATAGTGAAGTGCGAAATTAGTGCCAGCCAGAAACATAAAAAAACTGATAGTCATGTCAATGTAGACGCTATCGTAATGCCCAATGCTGGCGTTTTTTGTTGAAAATCCGCCGGTTGCCATAGTGCCAAAGGTGTGGCAGAGCGCGTCAAACAGCGACATCCCGCCGAACATCAGTAGTCCAGTTTCGAGACACGAGAGGAGAAGGTAGACCCCCCAGAGCAGCTTGGCGGTCTGCGCGATGCGCGGCGTAAGTCGGTCAGTTTCTGGTCCCGGTGCTTCTGCGCGAAAAAGCTGCATACCACCAACGCCAAGTAACGGAAGAATAGCAACCGCGAGAACAACGATTCCCATCCCTCCAAGCCAATGTGAGAAACTGCGCCAAAAGAGCATAGCATGGGAGAGGTGTTCAATCTCTGTTAGCACAGTAGCGCCGGTTGTTGAAAACCCCGCCATGGATTCAAAATAGCTGAAGGAAAACGCTACCCACGGGGAACGTCCTTCGATGTGAAAGACGCCTGCCAGCAGATACGGGAGCGAACCAAAGAGAGCAACCGTTACCCATCCGGCAGCAACAACAGCGAAGCCTTCGCGTATACCGAGTTCCTCATGACGTGCTCGAAAGCTAAAACGCAGAATCAAACCGACAAACAAGGTGATTATCAGTGAGATAGTAAATGCACCCAAATCCGTCCGTATAACTTCACCCACTCTCGTGTGATAATAGATAGCCACCGCTAAAGGGAACAACATCGTCCCTGCGAGACAAATAAGCAAATTACCGAGGGTATAAAAGATTAATTTAAGACTCATAACACGAGAGATGAGATGGGTGGTGTATGCTTTTAGTCTCGGCGTTCCGCGAATAGATCTTCGACAACAGGAATCGCACCGGGCATGCTGAAGACAATGACGCGGTCTGTAGGTTGGATAACAGACCGCCCTGTTGGGATAATAAGTCTATCTCGCCGAATAATCGCACCGATAAAAGCGTTTTCCGGGAATTTAGTTTTGAAAGAGACAAGTTCTTTATGAGCGATCTTCGAGTTAACCCCAGCCACGATTTCAATGACTTCCGCATCTATGCCGTGGAGTGAGGCGACGGAGACGATCTGTCCACGACGAATAAGTCGCAGAATATTACTAACAACTGTCAGATGCCGACTAACTGCACCATCAAGCCTCGGAATGCGTGCTAACAAAGGTAGATAATGCGGTTGTTGAACGAGGGCAAGCACACGCTGTGCCCCGTTCTCTTTGGCTGTCATACACGCCATAATATCGTTTTCATCGTCACCTGTAACGGAAACGAATCCGTTAACTTCGTCCACACCCGCCTCTTCGAGGAGTCTGAATTGGAGATAATTGCCGTGTAAAACAGTTGTGCGTCTAAGTGTTTGCGATGCTAATGCCGCCTGCTCTTGATCGGCCTCGATCAATTTGACGTTGGTGTCTCTTTCTTCAAGCACACGGGCGAGTTCGATGCCAATGGGACTGGCACCGACAATAATAACGCGGTCGAGCTGCTGATTGAACGTGATGCCGCTGATGCGCAGCAATTGTTCGACTGCAATCGCGCTTCCAATAACAAAGACATCGTCCGCTTGTTGTAAACTGTCATCACCTCGCGGAATGATAATGTGTCTATTGCCGTTGCTTATCGGATAGCCATTATTGGAACGCCCACGTCGGCTAATAGCGGCAAATCGGATATCATTAAGAAGTCCATTTGCGTCTAACTCAGCAAGTGATTTTCCGATGAGCGGGTTTGACTGTTTGACCCGAAAAGCGACCAGTTGTACGCTGCCACCCTCAAAATCGACAATCTCTCGGGCTTCAGGGATTTGTAAAAGCCGAACAAATTCAGATACACAGAGATGCTCCGGATTAACCAGAAGATTGATACCGAAATCTTTGGGAGTTAGCCCACTTTCCGTAGAGAAGTAGTCGGGATTTGAGACTCGCGCGATTTTCGTGCTAACCTTGTACCTCTCGGCTATCTGACAAGCGAGCATATTAATTTCATCACTATTCGTAACGGCAATGAGGAGATCGGCTTCGTCAATCCCAGCCGTTTTAAGAAGACGTGGTGATGCACCGGACCCGCGTAGCGTTTGCAAATCTAACTGTTCGTTAACCCGGCTGCAGGCAGCTTCGGATTCGTCAATCAGAACAACATCGTTACCCTGAACTGTGAGGAGTTTGGCAATATGAAATCCGACCTCTCCCGCGCCTATAATTATGGCTTTCATTTTTTTATTTTATCAGTTATCAGTTTCGTATGTATCAAGTGGTGGACAGGCGCACATAAGATTCCGGTCACCATACACTTCGTTAATGCGGGCAACAGGTGGCCAAAATTTGGCGTCACGTACCCACGCCTTTGGAAAAGCCGCTTTTTCACGTGAATACGGATGTTTCCATTCCGACTGGACAACCATCTCTGCCGTATGCGGCGCATTTTTTAGGACATTATCTGTTTGATCGGCTGCCTCAGTTTCAATCTCTGCTATTTCCTCGCGTATTGAAATGAGGGCGTCACAGAACCGATCTAATTCTGCTATCGACTCACTTTCCGTTGGTTCGATCATCATCGTACCGAGCACGGGCCAGGAGACGGTCGGCGCGTGGAATCCGTAATCCATCAGACGTTTAGCCACATCGGTTACATCTATATCGGCACTCTTTTTGAACGCACGCAGATCAATAATGCATTCGTGCGCGACTAAGCCGCGCTTTCCAGTATAAAGCACTGGATAATGTGGGGCGAGTCGTTTTGCTATGTAGTTGGCATTAAGGATTGCCACTTCTGTTGCCGACGTGAGGCCATCAGCACCCATCATAGCGATGTAAGCCCAAGAGATGGGCAGAATACCAGGACTTCCCCACGGTGCTGCAGAAACGGCTCCAATTCCCGATTTACCACCAACAGCAACAATCGGATGTGTCGGTAAAAAATCTGTGAGATGCGCTTTGACACCAATCGGACCCATTCCTGGTCCACCACCACCGTGCGGGATGCAGAAGGTTTTGTGCAGGTTCAGATGGCAAACATCAGCACCGATATCTGCGGGCTTCCCGATGCCAACGAGGGCATTCAGATTCGCACCATCCATGTAGACTTGTCCTCCAGATTGGTGAACTATTTCGCAAATCTCGCGAATCTTCTCTTCAAAAACGCCATGTGTTGAAGGGTATGTAATCATGGCAGCAGCGAGGTTATCACGGTACGTTTCTGCTTTCGCCCGGAGGTCCTCAAGGTCAATATTTCCTTCCGTATCGCATGCCACGACGACGACTTGCATTCCCGCCATTACTGCACTTGCTGGGTTCGTGCCGTGTGCGGAGGTTGGTATTAAGCAAACATTGCGATGCGCATCGTTTCGACTCTGATGATATTTGCGAATTACTAACAGGCCGGCGTATTCGCCTTGTGAACCGGCATTCGGCTGCAATGAGATACCGCTGTAACCTGTTATCTCTGCTAACCACATTTCCAATTGTGAAAACAGGTGCTCATACCCTTTTGCTTGTTGGCTCGGCGCGAACGGGTGGAGTTCACCAAACTCGCGCCATGTCACCGGAACCATCTCCGCTGTAGCGTTAAGTTTCATTGTACAGGAACCGAGTGGTATCATCGCATTCACGAGAGAGAGGTCTTTGGTCTGAAGTCTGTGAATATAGCGGAGCATCTCCGTTTCGGAATGATAACTATTGAAAACGGGGTGTGTCAAATAAGGACTTGTTCGTTGAATTTCTTCGGGAATAAGGGAGGTAGTGGAGTCTTTAGAAAAGCCACACGCGCTTTTCTCCCTCCATTCTGCCGTTAAGGTAGTAGGCACACTCCGTTGTGCCGTACCCTCCGCGAAAATCTGCTGGAGTTCTTCAACATCTGCAGCTGTCTTTGTTTCGTCTAAAGAGATGCCGATATGTGTTGCGTCGATTGCACGAAGGTTTATTTGTCTTGCACGGGCAGAGGTTAAGAGGTCCTCTGCTGTGTCTGCTGGAACAGTAACAGAAAGCGTGTCAAAACACGGAAATTTGCCTGTGGTATACCCCCGCGCTTCAAGACCTGCCCGCAGCGTACAGGTGAGCATGTGTACGCCCTCCGCAATGCGCTTAAGTCCTGTCGGTCCATGATAGACTGCGTACATTCCCGCCATAACGGCAAGTAGCACTTGTGCTGTGCAGATGTTACTCGTCGCTTTTTCACGTCGGATATGCTGTTCTCGGGTCTGAAGTGCTAAACGAATAGCAGATTTGCCTGTGGCGTCTTGAGAGACACCTGCAATCCGTCCCGGTATCTGCCGTTTGAGTTCGTCGCGGGTAGAAAGAAAGGCGGCGTGCGGACCACCATAGCCGAGTGGCACACCAAATCGTTGGGCGCTGCCTATAGCAATATCTGCTCCAAATTCTCCGGGTGGACGTAAGAGCGTTAGTGCCAGCAGATCTGTTGCTGTAATGAACAGACCACCAGCGGCGTGCACATGCTCAGCGAATTCCGTATAATCGTGAATCGCTCCATCGGTCGCAGGATATTGCACGATCGCACCTAAGATTGGCGCAGTAAAATTCGCTGATTGATGGTCACCGATGGATAATTGAATGCCGAGAGGTTCAGCACGGGTCTCTAAAACCGAGATCGTTTGTGGGTGACAGGTTTTGGAGACAAAGAAATCGCGACACTCTTTCTGCTTTGTGCGAGCAAGACACATGCCCATTGCTTCTGCGGCGGCTGTTGCTTCGTCTAAAAGCGACGCGTTTGCAACGGGCAAGCCAGTTAAGTCAATAACCATTGTTTGGAAATTGAGCAGTGCCTCCAAGCGTCCCTGTGAAATTTCGGCTTGATACGGTGTATATTGTGTATACCAGCCCGGGTTCTCCAGAATATTTCGTTGAATCACTGGTGGGACAAAGCAATTATAGTACCCCATCCCAATAAAGGAGCGGAAAACTTCATTTTCAGACGCGAGTTCTTTTAATGCCGAAATCACTTCCGATTCTGAAAGACCGCTTGCATCTCCATTTAAACTAAAAGCTGATGATAGGCGAATGTCCGCTGGCACCACATCTTCGATGAAATCAGCCATTGAAGAATAGCCGATTGTCGTCAACATTAGTTCAATGTCTTTGAGGCGAGGACCGATGTGCCGATCTGTGAAGGTCACTATTATTTTTCCTTTAGAAAAATGCCATAAGCAAGCCAACAACGGCGGCTTGCGGATCTTAAGCGAAAACCGCTCTAAACAGATGAATTAATTTCACGCTTGGCGCATAATTAAAAAATTAGGCATGCGCTGCCTCAATATGTACTTGATAGCTATCGGCATCGAGAAGTATATCAAGCTCTGCTGAGTCAGTCATTCTAATCTTGAGCATCCATCCGTCGTCGTATGGAGACTCATTAACTTGCTCCGGGGCATCAAGAAGTGACTCGTTAACGGCGATCACTTCGCCACTGACGGGCGCGTAGAGGTCAAACGCCGCTTTAACAGACTCAATGACCCCGAACTCTGTTTTCTGTGTGAGTTCAGTGCCAACCTCTGGCAATTCAACATAGACGATATCTTGAATTTCCGATTGCGCGTAGTCACTAATACCGATAGTAGTGATGTCGTCTTCCTGTCTTGCCCATTCATGGCTTTCCATATATTTTAAATTTTCTGGAATCATTTTTGTTCTCTATAATATCCGTCAACTGTCACGACGTTTGCTCCACTCACTCTCAATGGTCGGTAAAGAGATGCTTGTGATGGTTGCGAACGTTCTCACCTACTACACACTCTACTGACTGCTGACAGCCAACTGCTGACTGCTAATAATAAAAGGCACTTTTACAATTTTCGCTGGATGCAGCTTGCCACGGATTTCTACATCGATTTTTTCATCGAGTATCGCTTGCGACGTGATAGAGGCGAAACCGATACTGCATTTAAGAATCGGCGAAGGGGCACCACTGGTCACTTTACCTATGTGTTTATCTACTTGATAGACAGCGTAACCGGCACGTGCCACAGCTCGATCAAGCATCTGAAAGCCTACTATTTGCCTCACAATGCCCTTCTTTTTCTCAGAAAGAAGCGCGTTCTTGCCGATAAATTGCCGATTCTTGGATTTGACAAATCTGCCAAGTCCAGCTTCAAACGGATTTGTGTTATCGTCCATATCCATGCCGTAGAGGCGGAGGCCGGCTTCGAGCCGTAGCGTGTCCCGTGCCCCAAGCCCTATCGGTTCTCCATCAGCTGCTATCACCACTGGATAGAGGGTATTCCATAAACGTTCCGCATTTTTTTCAGAGACATATAGTTCAAATCCAACTTCACCGGTATAACCTGTTCGTGAGATGATAGTGGGAACACCTGCGACTTTGCCGAGGGCGAACCGAAAATATCCGATTTCAGAGAGTGACTGATCGGAAACCAACGGTTCCAGAATCTCAATCGATTTTGGACCCTGGAGTGCGATGAGAGTTTTGACTTCACTCTCATTTTTCACCTCTGTACCGCGATCATTATGGGTTTGTACCCACGCCAGATCTTTCTCAATATTGGCAGCGTTGACGACCAGCATGTAATGATTATCAGTATATCTATAAATTAGAATATCATCAACTATTCCACCCGTTTCATTACACAAGAGTGTATATAGCACACGACCATCAGTTAACCGACCCACATCATTCGTGCTAAGTTTTTGCACCAATTCATTCGCGCCCTGTCCACGAACATCGATTTCTCCCATGTGGGACAAATCAAATAAACCTATGGTGCTGCGAACAGCGAGGTGTTCCTTGACAATGCTACTGTATTGGAGCGGCATTTCCCAACCACCGAATTCGGTGAATTTGGCATTGAGCTTTTTGTGAACCTGATAAAGGGGCGTTCGTTTCATGTTTTTAATGGTTATGGGTTAAAGGCTTGTAGTGTTAGCATTTGCGCTGACTGCCACATGAAATCTCTTTACTGACAACTGACAACTGATAACTGACAACTTTAAAGCCCATAGATACGGGCAAGATTATCCCCGAAGATGAGCGCTTCTGCATCGTCACCAAGTTCTAATCGCTTGATGGCGTTAATAACCTGAATCGGTCGGTATTCGGGCAAGTTAGAACCGAAAACGATCTGCTCAGGTCCGAGTTCATCAACCGCTTTTTTTACCTCCGTTGGAACAACCGCGTCTGGATCTGTTCCCCAACGGCGGTGAAAACGCAATATTGTTGTCCCGAGCGAAATATTCTTGTTGGCTTTTGCTGCAGAGATACCGGCATCTAAATCATCCGGGAAGCCCATGTGATCCATAATAACCGGCGTTTCCGGTATCCAACTCGCGACTGTACCGATTCGATTCGGATGGCAGTTATTAGGTCCAGAATGGATCGAGACGATAAGTCCATAATCACGTGCAGCTTCAACGACCGGACGGACCATGGGGTCATCCACATTGTAGTTGTGAACGGCTGGCATCAGTTTAATGCCGCGCATTCCCCACTTTTCGGCAGCCATCTTAACCTGTTCAATGGGGTCAGGTTCCGTTGGATGCACGAGTGCACACCCAAGGGCGCGCGGATCGCCACCGATTGCATCAGCAAGTTCATCGTTTTGTGGAAGCGGTTGGGTATTCGGCATGATAACAGCAACGTCCATGTCGGCTTCATCTTCTAATGTCAACAACGCTGCTAAGTTGAGTTTGCCATTTTCATCACGAAATGAATCGTTGAGATAAGCTTCAAAATCGCCTCGCATACACAAGCTCCTTTTTTACACTGTTAGGGAGCAGAACCTTCGTTAATAAGGATAGCTCCACGTGTTGCGGCTTCAAAAGTTCCCGTTTCTTTCGCTACGGAATCTCGGTAAAGTGTATAAGCAGATTCCGCAGTGGAAGTATCGGCAAAACGGATGATGAAAACGATCTGGGCATCCATCCAGTTTGTTGATTGTGTGTTTTCCCGGTAACGTGCTGAGATGCCGAGTGCTGTATCAGTCAATTCGGGTATAGCAATAGGCAGTGTACTGTAAATTTGACTCAGCACCCAATTTGAAGGGAATAGTTTAACGGTTCCACTTATCTTGTTGCTACTCGGTAGTAGCGCAAGTATTTGTGGTTCCGAGGCGGAGTCTTTAATCCCCGCAGCGATAATTTTAGCGAGTGTGACCATGCCTTCACGAATGCCGGTCGCCAATTCGTAACTCTCAATCTGAATGAAGTATTTCCCCTTTGAAAACCGGAGGTAGTTGCCTGAAAGCATTGCTTTACTTCCAATCCATTCAAATTTCATCTGTGGATAGGTGTGGAAATTATAAATACCGAAGGCGTTTTCTGGTGTACCCATATCGAAGATTTCAAGTAGAATCAGCGGTTTTGAACCGAATTGGGGCGTTTCGTATTCCACCTCTGCCTGACGTTCAAAGCCGTATGCATAGAACAGGTCCGGTGACGAGGCTCTATCACGATAGAGGGTTTTACCTTCGTAAGTTGACGGCGCACGCGACTGAACCCAACCCGCTAATTCTTTGGCACTCGGTAAGAGATCTTCTGGTGAAACAGTTGTTTGGACAATGTTTCCTGTCGCTGCAGACTGTTCTAACAATGTTGAAGATTTCTTGATGTTTTCTCCGACTGTAAGTACTGCCTGTTGTGCTTTCTTTGATGTAGTGCTATGCCAGACCCCATAGATATATTCGCTTTTTTGATGAACGGCTGTCCAGTTGCCTTCTTCTTTACTACACGAAATCAGAATCAAACCAAAAAAGAGAAACATACCAAGTGAAAAACAACAGCTTCTATAAAAGGTGAGTATTACCTTGCATTTCATTCGCGCTCGACTCCTGTGTTGCGTCCTGCTTACCACTGTTCAGCAAGGTTATTGTAAAGATCCTCTATCAACTCTTCTACAATAAGAGCCTTAGCTTGTTCGGGGGTTTCCCTCGGTTCTGCTCGGTTTGGAACGATATAGAAATCGTGAACCTGGATATGGTTATCAGTTTGAGCGATCATATTGTTGCGAACTCTATCTAAGAACTCGTACTCAATCTGTAGAGTCATACGCAGCATTTCGATTTCACCTTGCGGGCCAAAACCGTGTTCCTTTATATTGTAATCCTGTATTCGCATTGTAAACTCGGCATCATTTCCGTCTCGCCATTTCCTATTGAAGCGTTGCGTGAGTTTCTCATGAATTACTTCGTCATATGGTCGCTGGGAGGCGGTATCGTAAGCAAAATCGGCATCTAAGATTTCGATTGGCGTAATCCGGATGGTTTTGATATGCTCCAAGTATTCTGATTTAGAATAGTAGCCACACCCAGAAATCAATAGGTGCAACCATACCAGTAGTGTTGAGGTGAATAGGGTCCTATACATTTTTCTCTCCCGAATTTGGTCAGAAAACGCAATCCGACTCGTATTGTAAGGACGGTTTTCGTGCTTTATCCCTATTTTGTGCTTGAGTGTTGGGTTCAGAATATCAAACCCTTTAGCATCGCAGGATTTTGGAAGTTCACCGGTGCAGCCTTTGGACGAGGTGCTTTCTGTTTCCCACCATAAAACACAGATTTAGCGGTATCGACAATGTATCGTTTATAGGTAGGCGATAGTAAAACAACAAAGACAAGGACAAGCAGAATGAGGACAATGGCTAAAAAGTAGGTTACCCACTTTTGGTCAAGCAGATCTGCTTTATCGAGCGTGTATTTGGCAGTATTACGTCTTGCTTTCATTTGTGCCACCTCTTGTTGTGGTAACGTATGTTTTTCAGTACAGATCGCCGTGTAATTGCTGTAAGAGATGTGATTAAAATCGTGTATGCAAATTATAGCAAAAAAATAAATGATATGCAAAGTTTTTAATCATCGCCTCAGGGGTGTTTGTTTTCAGGAAGAAAGGATTAGTCGCGATAAACCGATCGCTTCTAATTCGCGACGGTTATATAAAAATAGGGCGAAGGAATTTATCCTTCACCCTGTTTCATCTCTCAGAGAGTTATTGGTTGCAAGTTGCAACATGGACCGTTTTCGACTATCGAGGACGTCCTTTGGGGATACGCGGTGAGCGACGCGAGCGGAAGTCGCGTGAATTATCGCGCTGTTCATAACGATTGTTGCGGCGTTCGCGTGAATCGTTCCCACGCCTCTCCCGATTATCGCGTGAATCTCGGTTATCACGGTATCCGGAGCGTCCGGTATCACGGAAGTCTCTCGGTCCATTCCGATCGGATGGGAAATCGTTCTCACTGTTGGATTCAATATTCAATTCTTCAACAGGAACTCCACCTGCAGCCACGAGCGTCAAATCTACCCGATCTTGTTCGTCTATGGTGAGGATACGGACAGTGACTTCGTCGCCAACCTGCATCACATCCTCAGCGCGGCGGACATAGCCGTCTCCCATTTGCGAAATATGGACAAGCCCATCCTTTCCAGGCAGGATCTCCACGAACGCACCAAAGGGCGCAGTACGAACTACCTTTCCAGTGTACTCTTTCCCAATTTCAGGCATTGCCGTGATCGCAAGGACTTTCTCCTCAGCAGCTTTGACATCCTCAGCACTTGTTGCCGCGATTTCAACCGTTCCATCATCTTCAATGTTGATGGTTGTGTTGGTTTCTTCTTGGATACCTTGCACGGTTTTACCTCTTGGTCCGATGAGGTCTTTGATTTTCTGCTGAGCAATCTGGAGCGAATGGATTCGAGGCGCATAAGGGGAAAGTTCCGCACGAGGTTCTGCTATAACAGCATTCATCTGTTCAATGACTGCAAGACGTGCCTCTTTGGCTTGATGGATCGCGCGGCGCATCAACTCTGGACTGACGCCTTCAATCTTGATGTCCATCTGTACAGCAGTAACCCCTTCGCTGGTTCCTGCGACCTTAAAGTCCATATCACCGAGAAAATCTTCGGTGCCGAGCATATCTGTAAGTATGGCTTCCTGTTCGCCTTCCTTGATGAGACCGACGCCAATTCCAGCAACAGGTCTTTTAAGCGGGACACCAGCATCCAAGAGTGCTAATGTTGCTCCGCAGACGGTCGCCATTGACGATGATGCATTGGATTCCAAGATTTCTGATACGACTCGGATTGTATAGTGGAAGTTTTCTTTTTCCGGAATAACAGGTTCAAGTGCCTTTTGTGCCAAGGCACCGTGGCCGATTTCCCGGCGACCAGGACCCATCATTCGCTTAACTTCGCCAGTACTAAATGGAGGGAAGTTGTAGTGTAAGAAGAAGGAATGCCTTGCTTCACCATCGAGTCCGCGTTGCACATCTTCATCGCCTGATGTACCCAGCGTCGTTACACAGAGTGCCTGTGTTTGTCCTCTGCTAAAGAGTGCTGATCCATGGGCGTGGGGCAGCAATGCCACTTCTCCGGAGATAGAACGAATATCCGTTACACCTCGTCCATCAACGCGTTTACCTTGAGTCAAAATGGCTTCACGCATCTCTTCTTTTTCGATTTCACTTAGAATAGAAATCGTATCTTTCGCTGCATTCGGATCGACTTCGTCAGGTGTGTCCTCAAGAATTTCTGATAAAACTTCTTCTTGAACCTGTTCGAGATAATCTTCACGCAACTTCTTATCTGCCATTCCGATGGATTCTCGAATCCGTGATGTGGCGAGATTCCGAACCCGATGACTGAGGTCTGATTCGATACTTTTAGAAGCGTAGGCGCGTTTTGCGTTACTACGTACTGCTGCCAATCCTTCTTGAAGTTTGATAATTTCTTTTATCTGTGCGTGAGCGGTGACAATTGTATCAATAACTTCATCTTCAGGAATTTCACTTCCACCGCCTTCAACAGACATAACAGCATCCGCCTTGCCGCTTACGAACATTTCCATGTCAGAGGCGTGTAATTCCTCATAAGTCGGATTGATTATCAATTCGTTTTCGAGTTTACCCACCGTGACTGCCGCAACTGGACCGTTAAAGGGGATGTCGGAAATCGACAAAGCAGCGGACGTACCGATAAGTGCAGGAACATCCGCTGGGTGAATGCCGTCCGATGAAAACACGTTACATAAAACTTGTACCTCTGCCTTGAAGTCCTTCGGGAAAAGAGGTCGGATACAATGGTCAATTAAACGAGCAATAAGTTGTTCTGATGTTCCAGGACGTGGCTCGCGTCTACCATAAACTGTCGGAATACGTCCTGTAGCGTAGGCTCTCTCGCGGTAATCTACTGTTAACGGAAAGAAATCCAAGTCATGATCACTATCATCTGCTACTACTGTGACTAAGACAACCGTTCCACCGTATTGGACCCAAACTGCCCCGTCTGCTTGTTTCGCAACTTTTCCAGTTTCAATCGATAACTTCTCGCTCCCAAGTTGCATTTCAACTTTCATTCTATATACTTCTCCTGTATTTCCAATTATTTCGTTGTGTCACCAAGTATAAAAAATAAAAAAACGGTTAGAGAAAAATCTATGCTCAAAGAAAGGCATTGTCAATATGGCTACAATCTTTAAGTGTTATAATGTACGACTCTGATGTGATTTGAACACTATCTGCCGCAATATAAAACGTATTTCATAACCGCTTGGCACCAGCGCGAAATCTAATTTCTCCTTGTTCCGATAGTGTCACGAATTCCAAGTTCATCAATCAAACGGTAATAGCGTGTAACGTCCTTTTTGTGCAGATACCTTAACAAACGGCGCTGCTTGCCAACAAGGCGATAAAGTCCGTGGCGGGAATGGTAATCCTTCCGGTGTGTCCGAAAATGTTCAGTCAACTGTCGAATGCGAGCAGTTAAAATTGCCACTTGAGCCTCTGGAGAGCCTGTATCCTGTTGGTGTAACTGATGCTGTTGCATGAGTTCTTGCTTCTCTGCTGCACTAATTGCCAATTGTGTCACCTCCTTTTGGTTGAACAACTGATTTATACAACAAATTTTAGAAATTTGTGAATTTTGTCTTGTCAAAAATCATCTCATAAAACGCACAATATGAAACAAAAATGCTTTGCCCACGCTATATGAGATGAACACTAAGTTGCTTCAGACGATTACTCCGATTCTTGTCTGGATTTAATATTATGTAGATATATAATATCACACATCAACCTGAAATTCAAATTAAACTCTTGTGATTGGATAGTTTTCATGCCTCTTACGGATGTGCAGACTCGGCGAGAATCTCCGCTGCAGCCATGACATCGCGTTGTATTTGTTGAACAAGAGATTGAAGGTTCGGGAACTTCCGTTCGCTCCTAATTTTTTCTACAAAAAAGATTTCTACTGATTTACCATAAATGGTTTCGTTGAAATCGAAAAAGTAACTTTCTACTTGAAAGTTCAACTCATTGAAGGTAGGACGTGTGCCGATATTTAGGACACCATCTAACCACTTACCCTCCAGTTTTGCGCGGATTGCGTATACACCATTAGGTGGACATATTTGGTTCTGTGTGTCTATATTCGCGGTCGGGAAGCCGATGTGTTTGCCTCTGCCATCACCGTGGACAACCTCTCCAACCAACGAGTAAGGACGCCCCAATAATTGTGAACTCCAACGGAGGTCGCCTCGCGCAAGTGCTTGGCGGATGCGAGTACTATGAACAGGCGCACCGTTTATCTCTGTTGGTGGGACGATTGTGACATCAAATGGATAGTCCTCGCTGATTTCTGCTAATCGCTGCGCATTACCAGCGCGATTTTTCCCGAATTGACAGGCATAGCCAACGACGACGTGTTTGGCTCGACATTTCTCCAAGAGAACCTTCTCGACAAAGGATTCAGGAGACATTGCCGCAATCTGCGCGTCAAAGTTGAGAATGACAATTTTATCAATGCCAAATTGGTGAAGAATTTCCATGCGCTTGGAAAGAGGGGTCAAGATAGGTGGAGATCGTTCTGGGGACAGAAATGCCAGTGGATGTGGGTAGAATCCGACCAGCACACTCATTAATTTATCTTGCGCAGCACGCTGCAAAAGCGTTTTGATAACCGCTTGGTGTCCAATATGGATTCCATCGAACACGCCGAAGGTAACTACAGTGTCTTTCTCGAATCCGGTGATGTCGTCTAAGTTGTATATTGTCGCGATTGAGGAATCACTTTTATTGCAAGCGTTTTCCACGTTTTCAATCCTTAAAAGAATCACCACATCTCGTGGAGGGCTGATCAATGTAACGTTGTGCGGTGTGGACAAGTGCTGTAATTGCTGATAAATAAGGCCTTACAATCCGACAGCCTGAGGCGCGTGAGTGTCCTCCGCCTTCAAACTCCGCAGCCAGTTCACTGACATCTACCTGACCTTGGCTCCGCAGACTCACCTTAGTACTTCCATCTCTCAATTCGCACGCACACAATGCCACTTCAATGCCCGCAATTGCTTGAATCTGGTTCACAACACCCTCTACAGCTTCAGGGGTTGTACCGGTCTTCTGGAACATTGCTTGTGTGGCGTATACGGAGGCGATCTTACCGTTATCTGTGACTTTCAAGGTGCGGAGGATTTCACTTAACAGACGAATTTTACTAACAGGGATATGTTCGTAGACCGACCGGTAAACCTCATCGGGAGCAAATTCCCCGATCTCAATCAATTCCGCCGCGATACGGTGCGTCTCGGCTGTAGCATTGCTATAGCGAAAGCAGCCAGTATCAAACATCAATCCTGTGTATAGGCAAAGGGCACAGGATTTGCTTATTGGGGTTTGGTGGTACTTAATGAGTGTATATACGATTTCTGATGTGGAAGAGGCTGAAGGCTCGATGAGATTGATATTACCGAACGCTTCCGCTGTCGCATGATGATCAATGTTGACGAGTATATGTATCGGCACCAAAATTTTCGACAACGTCTTACCGATCCGTTCGAGTGTGCTGGCGTCTAAAACAACCAGCACTTCTGGACGATAACTGCCGACCGAACCTACGCCTTCAATGCTGTCCCAGAATGGTAGAAATCTGTAGTTAGTTGGCACTGTGTCGGTGTTAAATATTCTAACAGATTTTCCCAGTTGCGTTAAAAAGAAATAGAGACTCAGTTCAGAACCAATCGCATCGCCATCCGGGTTAATGTGCGTTGAGAGTGCGAAATTGTCGTACCGATCCAGTAGTGCGAGGAGGCTGCGGTATTGATGCATGTCAACCATATTATGTAAGGTGCTCATGAAAGGTCCGCTGTATGATTCTCAGGTGTTTCGTCTTCGGATTCAACAGATTTGAGGAGTCCGTCTATTTTGAAGAGATAGTCGGCGGATTCATCTATGGCGAATCGAAGTTCTGGTGAGTAGCGGAGTGTAAGACGGTTACCAATTTCTCGCCTAAGAAACCCGGCTGCACTTTTCAGACCTGCAAGTGTATTATCCTTTTGGGTTTGATCGCCGATGACACTCACCTTCACATCTGCATATTTCAGGTCGGGTGAAATCTCCGCTTGCGTGATGGTACAAAGCGCAACGCGTGGATCCTTAACGGAACGTTGGATAATTTCACTCAGTTCTCGTTGGATTAAGGCACCAACCCGGTCTTGTCTTCTATTGTTTACCATAATGTTCCTGTCTTTGATGCAATCTTCATCAAAAGAAAAATTCAGTTTTATAATCCACTAACTCAGCATCTACATTTGCCTCAATAAAGGTGATAACGTGTGAGATGAGTCTATTCAAATGCGCTGCATCATTAGAAACTGATACAGCAGCTAATACCGCAGCTTCATGCGTATTTAACGCTTCTACTTCCGCAATAGCAATATTGAACCGATTCTTAAGCCTCGCGATCAGGCTTTTGATGACCCGGCGCTTTGCCTTCAGTGAGTGGCTCTGTGGAATTCGGAGCCAGATTTTACAAACACCGATGTGCATGAAAACTGTTAGTCAGCTACAGGCGCGATCTTTCAATCGTGCCTTTTGTGAAAATGGATTGTTATGCAAACTTGACGCGGTTAAGACAGTGAGCGCGCCACTTGCTCATGAACGTAACATTCGAGCACATCGCCAACTTTCAAGTCATCAAAGGTTTCGATACCTATACCGCATTCATAATTCGCTTGCACCTCATTCACATTGTCCTTGAAACGGCGAAGCGAATTCACCTTCCCTTCGTGAATTAAGCGATTGTCGCGAAGGATACGAAGCGGTTGATTGTAGGAGATTCGTCCCCAATTGACATAACTACCTGCAACTAAACCCAGCCGTGGTACTCTAAACAATTCACGAACTTCTGCACGCCCAATAACAACTTCGCGAACTTCCGGATCTAATAAGCCTTCCATCGCTGAGCGGATATAGGAGATAAGATTGTAGATGACGTTATACGTACGCACATCAATCCCTTCAATTTCTTTTGCTTGTACTGCTTCTGTTGTCGGATGTACATTAAAACCGACGACAATAGCATCAGAGGCAGAGGCGAGCAGAATGTCGGTTTCGGTAATACCACCAACGGCTTGGTGAATGATATTGATTTTAACCTCCTCCGTACTCAAATCAAGTAGGGATGAAGCAACAGCTTGCACTGAACCTTGCACATCGCCTTTGAGGACAACGTTCAGTTCCTTAATCTCACCTTCTTGGATCTGTTGGAATAGGTTTTCTAAGCTGATGTGACTGTTTGCACCAAGTTTTTCGGTCCGATATTGGTCTTGCCGAGTTTCGCTGATGGTTCGGGCATCCCTATCGGATTCGACCGCATAAAACTTGTCACCTGCCTCCGGAACACCTGTGAAACCGAGGATTTCAACAGGACGTGAGGGACCTACTTCCTTCATACGTTTACCGTGATCATCTATCATCGCCCTAACTTTTCCAGAATATCTTCCTGAAACAAAGGCATCTCCGACGCGCAGGGTTCCAGACTGCACAAGAACCGTCGCGACAGCCCCGCGTTCTTTGTCGACCTCTGCTTCAATAATGATACCTCGTGCAGCTTTGTTTGCATTCGCTTTCAATTCAAGGAGTGCAGCTTCTAAGAGGAGCATTTCCAGTAAAGTGTCAATGCCGGTTCCTTCTGTTGCAGAGGTTTCAACACAAATTGTTTGTCCGCCCCATTCTTCTGGCACAAGATCCTGTTCTGCCAATTGTTGTCGGATATAATCTGGACGCGCCCCGGGGACATCTATCTTATTTATCGCTACCACGATTGGAACCTTGGCGGCTTTTGCGTGACTGATGGCTTCAATAGTCTGGGGCATGACCCCATCATCAGCAGCGACAATCAGGACGACGATATCGGTTACTTGTGCCCCTCGCGCCCGCATAGCGGTAAAGGCAGCGTGACCGGGTGTATCCAAGAAAATAACACTTCCTGTCGACAAACTCACGTGGTAAGCCCCAATGTGTTGTGTGATATTCCCCGCTTCAGATTCACTAATATTTGATTCACGTATGGAGTCCAAAAGAGAGGTCTTGCCGTGGTCAACGTGCCCCATGATTGTGACAACTGGCGCTCGGGGTTGTAAAGATTCCGGTGGATCGGGTGGATCTGTTAATAGGTCCTCTTCAAGCGTCCGTTCTTTGATTACCTCAAAATCTAAGTGTTTCCCAAGCATTATCAACGTATCGTAATCGAGACGTTGATTGATATTTGCCATCACTCTTAACTTCATGAGCCGCATAATCAGGGCTGAGGGTTGTAATTTTAGGGATGCCGCGAGGTCCGACACTGTTGTGCCTTCTGTGATCTGCAAACTATCTGTTGTTTGAGGGCTTGTATCAGAACTGTCTTCGGCGGGCTCCGCAACTGTAGAGGTGTGTTCCTCAGATAGGTTTTCTGCCAATTCAGATTCGATAAGCGCGACGGTTTCTGAGTCAAGAAAACTCTTTTCGTTTTTAACCTGAATGCCGTGGTCTTCTAATATAGCGATGAGTTCTTTGCTTGTTAGTTTATATTCCTTTGCCAATTTAGAAACGGGCGTGCCTGAGTTTTGATTAGCTTCACGATTGTTTTTAGCGGACCTTCGCCGCTGTCGCGTGCCTTTTGTCATGATAGTTCCTCCTTTTTTCCTGTTGAGCTCGTAGATTTCCTCGCACATTCAAGAAGGACTTGTTCAAACTGCGCGATAACTCTGCTTGTGAGTTGTACACGTAATAAAGAATTAATCCGTTTTGGAGACTTAAATGCTTTCTGGACGCAGGATTGCGAACGGCAAACGTAAGCTCCGCGCCCGGCTAATTTCTTTGGGCCATCCATCTGTAGTGTTTTGTCTCCTTGACACACAAATCGGATTAACGTTTTCTGCGAAAATTTACCACGGCACCCGATACAAGTGCGAATAACAGCCCTCAAAAACCTCACCCACTCTTTAAACGCTCTTCCAATCCACCGAATCGGTGTACCTACGGTTCTGGTCTTGACAGTCTAAAATAAAAAGACGTTAGAAAGTTATTTTTCAGACTCAGTGTCAAAGTCGTCATTTTCGACACTCTCATGAGATCCGTTTGTCTCTGCATCTTCCTCAGAGTTTATCACAGACGCCTCTTCATCTTGCCCTGTCTCTACTTCAGTTTGTGCTTCTATATTGTCGGTGTTCTCTTCGAGGTTCACCGCTACTTCCTCGGCAGTTTCTTCACTCGGATCCGGTTTAAAGAGTTCATTGATCGAAACGGCTGCTTCTGATTCACCCTTTATATCGACCTTCCATCCGGTCAATTTTGCGGCAAGCCGAGCATTCTGTCCACGTTGACCGATTGCTAACGAGAGTTGGTTATCGGGTACAATAACACGGGCACTTTTAGTTTCTTCATCAAGCTCCACTCGGCGGACAGCAGCGGGACGTAAGGCATTGGCGATGAAGACACTTGTATCTTCGCTCCATTCTAACAGGTCGATTTTTTCATCGTCAAGTTCACTAACGATAGTTTGAACGCGAATTCCTTTAACCCCAACACACGTGCCGACAGCATCTATACCTTCCTCAGTTGCCTGGACAGCGACCTTTGCTCTATTCCCCGGATCCCGCGCGACTGCCATAATGCGGACTTGACCTTCGTAGATTTCAGGGACTTCCTGCTCAAAAAGCATTGCAAGAAGATCTCGGTGTGTACGAGATACAATAACAGGAGCACCGCGTGCCTCGTTTTTCACTGATAAAATTAGACATTGCAAGCGTTTACCACGTTCGTAAGTTTTCGAGCGTGGCATCTCGCGAGGCGGTAAAAAAGCTTCTGTCTGTTCGAGGTCTAAGATAATGCCGCCCCGTTCAAAACGCTGGACATATCCGGTGACGATTTCGCCTTCACGACCGACAAATTCCTGATAGATTTTTTCTCGTTCTGCCTGTTTTATTTTTTGGAAAAGAATCTGTTTCGCCAATTGTGCTGGAATTCGTCCAAACTCACTTGGATTGATTTCTACATTCAGATCCTGCCCAAGTTCAACATCCGCTTGGAGTTTCTTAGCTTCCTCAATCGGAATTTCTGTCGAGAAATCGCGCATAATATTAACGACTTTTTTCGGGACGTAACACCTGATATCCCCTTTTTCGAGATCGATCTCTACAGAAATATTGGCATCCGGACCATAAACTCGGCGCGCAGCAGCGCGTAAAGCGGCTTCTATGGCTTCAACGAAAACATGTTCCGGAAGCTCTGTTTGCGCTGTGTTTTGACGAATGGCGTTTTGGAGGCTTTCTAACATAAGTAATATCCGCGGTGCCTTTTCGGGTCAACCCGCGTACTCCTTTCCGAATTTCTATGTATCAGGTCTGCTGAATGTGGGCTTGCGAACGACGATCTCAGTTTTTGCTGACTACCATTTCAGGTGTATTTGCGCGTTGCGAATTTGTGAGATATTAATAGTAATGTGTTTCCCGTTGTTTTGTGCCAAGATCACCTGCTCATTGGACACCTCCATTACATCACCTTGCACCTGATAATTTACATCGTTTTTCAAAGCGACTTCTATTTGGACAGTCCGTCCGCAGTTTCGCCGAAAGTCTGCAGCAGTTCGCAAAGGTCTATCTAACCCCGGTGAGGCGACTTCTAATTGTGTGTAACTTGCCAAGTGCTGGTGCACTTCTAAAATCGGGCGCACCACACAGTCTACTGCTTGGCAGTCTGATACTGTGAGACCTCCGGATTTGTGAATAAGGAGCCGTAGTGTTTGCGACTGGGCTTCAACATCCACGAGTTCAAAGCCGTCAATGTCAAGTATTGGTGCTAACAGTTCAAAGATAGAGTTCTTCTCGGTTACCGTCATTGCAATTTAAAAAAAAACGCGATATGTCCCAGTAGTAGAGGTTCTTCGCGGTTCATTTCGGTTTCGTTGCACGCCGATGATAGGGGAGGATTGTGAAGTATTAAGTTCTCGCCCTAAATCCTGACTACTGCGTGTGGCAACTTCTACCGACCTTTAAGCTAAGCAGCAGTGTATTAATTCTCGCGGACCTGCCTCTATTGTTACATAATATCCTTTTTCCCTTTTTTTATCAAGCGAATTTGCTTGTCGTTTAGGGTCATTTAGTTTTAAAAATTATTTTTCAAAAGTTTCATAGCCTGTTTAGGATGTGCGGCGAAATATCGCATTGTTTTAGCGATAGCCTTGTATCCTGCTAAGCGTAATATGGAAAGTGCGGTGTTGCGCAAAGCC
>JAJDUH010000054.1 GCA_022826805.1 Candidatus Poribacteria bacterium | reverse complement strand
ACCGCCTGCGCGCGCTTTACGCCCAGTGATTCCGGACAACGCTTGCCCCCTACGTATTACCGCAGCTGCTGGCACGTAGTTAGCTGGGGCTTTCTACTACGGTAACGTCAAGAACGCTGCGTTATCAGCAACGTCCAGTTCATCCCGTAACACAGAGGTTTACGACCCGAAGGCCTTCATCCCCCACGCGGCGTCGCATCGTCAGGGTTTCCCCCATTGCGAAATATTCTCGACTGCAGCCTCCCGTAGGAGTTTGGGCAGTGTCTCAGTCCCAATGTGGCTGACCATCCTCTCAGACCAGCTACCCATCGTCGCCTTGGTGCGCCATTACCACACCAACAAGCTAATAGGACGCGGGCTCATCTCCGAGCGGCAGCCGAAGCCACCTTTCATTCGGCCGACCGAAGTCAACCGAATCGTATTTGGTATTAGCAACTCTTTCGAATTGTTATCCCCATCTCAGAGGCAAATTACCCACGCGTTACTCACCCTTTCGCCACTTTCCGCCGGGCCGAAGCCCGGTTTCTCGTTCGGCTTGCATGCCTAATCCACGCCGCCAGCGTTCGTCCTGAGCCGGTATCATACTCTCCACAAAAGTATTGAAGCACATCTTCAAGTAAATTGAAGTGTACTCACAAGCTATTTAATAGGCACGTCACGTTCACTATTTAACTTTCAAAGAACAAAATCACCTTCCTTGTTGAAAGGTAATGTTAATTATACACTCCGCAAAAATGTTTGTCAAATTAATTTGTAAAAAAATCTGTAATTTTGACCCTGAAATCTATTTTTTTCACAATTTTATCACTTTTTTTTACAAATAAAGCCATCTTTAAAGGTTTTCGGCATTTTTGCTTGATTTTTACGCGAATTCGCGTCTTTTATATCGGAAAAGTTGCCATTCGGAGATCACCCCAAATGATCCAATTTATCCAGAACATTCTCCTGTTAATACATCCTCTATAAGAGAACATAAGCGACAAAAGGTTTTTCATTAGAAAATCCTCTATATTGATAGTATGCCTCAGTCAAGGACACTGGATCGGCTCATAAATGGAAGTTTCAGCAACACCTATTGCTCCAATGCAGCTTTTTATGGCCAATATGTCACACTTTTCCCAACTGTCTCCAATGGGTCAACATATTTAGCCAGATCGCGCAACGCAATAACGGTACAACCACTGTCACAAAGATAATCCATGTACGTCTTAAACTGCTCGGGTGGGACATCAACCCATGGGTGTTCAACGGCAGGCACACCGTGAAACGTCAGGACAGCAATTTTCCCATCTTTCGCCTGCTCAACCGCCCAGACCAAATCCTCAAATCCGTAGTTTGGACCAGGCACACCTGTTGACGGAATGACCAACGGGTGATGGACATTCGGATCGTAAGCCGGTCCACGTCCGCCCTCTGGATGAAATGGAAACTCCGGTCCAATGCCACGCCGCGCGAAACGATACCCTTTTTCTGACAACACTTCTACTGCTTCCGGGCCGCGACAATCCGCCGGATAGCCAAAGGTCTCAGGAACAGGAATACCGTATGCCTCGCACCGTTCATCAATGTGTATCAAGTCTGCCAGCAACTCTTCTTTCGATTGTGTGTTGGCGTGTTTATGGTGCCGGGTGTGGTTACCTATCTCAAAACCTTCCTCGTGCAACTCACGGATCTCGTCCCATGTCACATAGTGTACCTTGCTATTGAGAAAACCAAGACCTTCAGTGATGAAAAACGTCGCTCCAAAACCGTAACGCTTCAACAAGGGTCCAACATACGTATAATCTGATTTATTGCCGTCATCAAAGGTGAGGACAACCAACCCGTCGGGGATGGATTGTATGGCTTCAGTTTCAGGCAATTCTTGATTTTCTTTTTGCATTTTTACACCTCATGATTTTAGTGTAATGCTATCCGTCAGCAGGTTTTTTCCTGCGGCGATGGTAAGCCGGCTGAACATCCATGTCGGTTGAGTTCCAATAATACTTTAGTGGATCGTCTGTTTCCCACTCCGAATAAACTTCTTCCCATTTCGCACAGCCCAGATGAACCGTAAGAGCATCTTCATCAACAGGTTCACTGACCGATTGGTAGCGGGCGCTTGTTGCGAGTCGTATGTGATCTTCGGTCACGTTGTCCCGACCTCGGTGGATCGTTAAGCTGTGAAACATGACGACATCTCCGCACTTGAACGGATTCCAGACCCATTCCGTACTGTCGTCGATCAACTGCCATGAACGAACACCGTCGTCCTTCAGGAACCCACGGCGGTTCGATCCGCGCGCAATCGCTAGACCGCCCAACTCGGCCTCACAGTCTCCCAGTGGTGTCCATACTGTCCATGTATCTTGCGTCCCGCGAACTGGGTGGAAATCCTGATGTGGAGGCGTGGTGTACTGATGTTCTCCAGGAAAAATGACGTGGCAAATGTGCCGAGGGTGAACCAAAACAGAATCGCCGAATAGTACCTCCAGAACACGTAAAATACGCTCGTGGTGGGGAAGAGCATGGAATAGTCGGAGTTTTTGGAGGTCAATATAGAAACGTCTGAATGTCTCGGAGCCATCTTGTTCACAGATGAAGACACCACTTCTACGGATAGCGGCATTTGGATCGGTGTCTGGGGCAAGAAGCGCGTGTTGTTCTGCCACTTGTAGGACTTGCCGACGTAATGCAAACACTGACTCTGCGGGAAGCAGTCCGGAAAAGAACAAATATCCATTCTGGCAAACGTGTTCAAGAAGTCGGTCACGGTCGCCAATCAAGTCTGTGCAGTCTGTAAATGGTGATTCGATAAGCATGACGGTTGTTCCTTCCGAACTTTATCGGATCATCTTGAGTTTTCCCCATGTGACCGGCAGAGCATCTTCTGGGTTTACTGCAAAACTGTGCCCTACAGTCGTAACCAACACATTGTCATACAGGCTATGTTCACCGCCACCGGCTCTGAAACCTATACTGCCCTTGTCATTGGTATCATCTTCCCATGTGCAAGCTAATTCGAGTTCCTCACCACGCTCACCGAGGTAGAGATCGTAACGCTCACCTTCGGCAACGATCTTTATCGTGTACCATTTGCTAAGTTCAACCTGTACACCGGATTCGTTGTCCAATTTATCTTCGTCCTTAACGATATAATTGCCGCCAACTCTTGTAAAAATACCTTTACAAAGCGAAAATGGTGCAGAAGGTGGTCGGGGTTGGAAACCCCTCCCGCAGGCTACTGAAATATCTACTTATAGGAGTTCCAGTTAGCAGGTTCGGCGGTACCACCACTGATAGCAGGTAGGAAATGGATCTCTGCGTCTGCGTCAACGCGTTCGAGGATGGATCCCCGAGTCAGGAGACCATTGATATATACGGCAATTCCGGGCTTAAGACGGTCTTCTTCACATAACCGCTCTTTGATACCCGGGTAGCGATTTTCTAAATTATCAATCACTTCACGGACAGTCGCACCGGAGAGTGTAATGTTCTCTTCGCCATCTGTAAACTTACGCATGAGGGGAGGAATGACTACGGTTGGCATTTTTTAGTGGTTATCGGTTTTCAGTTGTCGGCTATTGGTCGCCAATTCGGTAAAGGGCGTTTTAAGAAAACCCGTCACGACTCGGTGATCGTAGGGGTAGGCACAAGACCCACCCCTACAAAATCGGGATTTCAAACCATTCTCGCGTTAAATTTTGCCCATGGCTTTGAGAAGCCGATCGGGGGACATCGGAAGTTCTGTCATCCGAATACCGATTGCATCGTAGATAGCATTGGCAATGGCAGCCATCGGTGGGACAATCGGCACTTCACCGACACCACGTACACCATAAGGATGTCCTGGATTCGGGACTTCAACGATGACGGCATCAATCATGGGTAAATCCAAGCAGGTTGGCATCCGATAATCAAGGAAACTGGCGTTCGTCATTATCCCTTCGGCATTGTAGATATATTCCTCGTTCAATGCCCAACCAATGCCCTGAACAGCACCGCCCTGTATTTGCCCTTCAACATAACTGGGATGGATGGCTGTTCCTGCATCTTGGACTGCGGTATAGCGGAGGATCTCAACCTTGCCGGTTTCCTCGTCCACTACTACATCTACCACGTGGGTTGCGTAGGCACCTCCGGCACCCCCAGGATTTACGGTTCCGCTGCCCACAACTGGTCCTCCAGTTTGACCGAGGCGCCCACAGAGGTCGCGGAAGCTAATCTGTTCTTCTTTACCGTTGATGGATGAAAACACGCCATCTGCGAACTGCACGTTAGATTCGTCGACTTCCCAGAGTTTCGCGGCGCGTTCAATCATCTTCCTTTTGACATCTTGCGCTGCTTCATAAGCGGCATAACCGGTTGCGTAGGTTGTGCGGCTACCGCCCGTTACAGCCGTGTAACCGACAGAATTGGTATCAACAACGCTTGGGTTGACGGATTCAGCGGGGATACCGAGGACTTCTGCCGCCTGCATAGCAATGGAGGATCGCGTGCCACCGATGTCTGTGGAACCTTCAATAAGGTTAATTGTGCCATCGGAGTTGACATTAATTGTCACGCTTGACTCCAAGCCGATATTGAACCAGTAACCCGAAGCGACACCGCGCCCGTGGTGCTTCTTCCCATTCGGGGCAGTATAGTGCGGATGTGCTTTCGCCGCTTCAACTGTCTCAATAAAACCGATGCGCGGGTGAACGGGGCCATCTGCGCGTCGATCGCCCTCTTTTGCGCCGTTGAGCAATCGGATCTCAAGTGGATCGATGCCGAGTTTTTCGGCGATTTCGTCGACAACCGTCTCTGAACCGAATGCGGCGTTTGGTGCCCCGGGAGCGCGGTAGGGCGCGGTTTTCGGTTTATTGACAACGACATCGTAACCGTCAATGATAACATTTTCAATGCTGTAGGGTGCAAAGATACACATTGCGCCGGGTCCTACGGGGGAACCGGGATACGCACCTGCTTCAAAGGCGAGATACGCTTCAGCGGCGGTTATCTTACCTTCTTTGGTCGCACCCATCTTGACACGGATGTAGGAGGCAGGCGTCGGGCCCGTCCCTTCAAACACATCCGTACGACTCATTAGAACCTTGACGGGTTTGCCTGTTTTCTTTGCCAGCAACGCGGCGACCGGTTTGATGTAAACGTTAATCTTACCGCCAAAACCGCCGCCAATCTCCATCGGAACCACCTTAATTTTTGAAACAGGGTATTGGAGAATTTCGGCAACCTGTTCACGAACGGTAAACGCCCCTTGTGTGCTACACCAAATGGTCAGTTGACCGTCTTGGTTAAAATGTGCTGTAGCGTTGTGAGGTTCAATATAGCCTTGATGGACGGTGCCTGTAACGAAGTCGCGTTCAACAACGATATCCGCTTCAGCGAATCCTTTCTCAGGATCACCAAGTTTGTGTTGAAGGTGGCTTGCGACGTTGCTCGGTTCCTCGGCTGTTTCGCCCATTGAGGTGGTTTTCAGGGTTTCGTGCAGGAGTGGTGCATCCGCCTCCATGGCTTGACGCACCTCTAAGACGGGTGGCAGCACCTCGTATTCAACATCAATGAGCGTGCAAGCCTCTTCTGCGATATGCGGACTTGTCGCGGCAACGGCAGCAACAGCGTGCCCCGTGTACAGCACCTTATCGCTCGCTAAAATGTTATCACAGAGATGTTTGAGGTTGACAGCACCTTCGCCGAGATCGGCAATTCGATCCTCAGCAGTCGGCAGGTCTTGTGCAGTAACAACACCTTTGACTCCGGGAAGTGCTTCAGCCCGACTGGTGTCAATTGAGAGAATTCGGGCGTGGGCATGTGAACTCCGAAGTACCCTGCCGTGCAGGAGTCCTGCGATCTGGAAATCTGCCCCGTAAAGAGCCCGGCCGGTGACCTTATCAACACCGTCATGGCGGATGGGGCGGGTTCCAACAACTTTGTATTCTTTGTTTTCAGTCATTTCTAATCTCCCGTCGAAAGACGCTCCTTTCACATAGATTCAGCTGCATCAAGCACAGCGCGGACGATCTTATCGTAACCAGTACAGCGACACAAATTTCCAGCCAACCAGTATCGGATTTCGTGTTCAGTCGGGTTTGGATTTTGCTCCAGAAGTGCTTTGGTGCTCATGATAAAGCCCGGTGTACAAATACCGCACTGAAGGGCGGCGTTCTCAAGGAAAGCATCTTGGATAGGGTGCAGTTTGTCAGGTTCGGCAACTCCTTCGATAGTTTCGACGGATTTGCCTTCGGTTTCCACACCAAGTACGAGGCATGAATTGACGAGTCTCCCATCGAGGATGACACTGCAGGCACCACAATTTCCGTTGTTGCATCCCTCTTTAGCACCTGTGAGATGGAGTTCATCCCTGAGAACTTCCAACAAGCTTTGCCGGGATTCACAGAGAAATTCCACCGTTTCACCATTGATAGTGGTTTGAACGTGCGATTTTCTCGCCATAATTATGAGTTCCTTTTGCGTTTAGTAAAGAAGGAAAATTGTTATCCTTCCAATAGAGACAGAAGTTAATCGACCCGTGTCAATTGCTGATCGGATAAAGCTTATGCTGCATCTCGGATTCTCTGAATAGCGCCGTTAAGTGCACGTCGCGTCAGGACACCAACGAGGTGTGTTCGCTGTTCTGCCGTGCCACGCATATCGCTAATCGGACGTGCGATGGCTTCTGCGGCTTCTGCGGCTTCGTCAATCGCGGCGTCAGAGACTTCTCGACCGGCAAGCAGCGCGCTTGCTTCTTCTGCAAAGAGCGGGGTCGGTGCAACGGCACCGAGCGCGATCCGAGCAGAAACGATTGTCTGTTTAGCGTCGTCGAGCGTCACAGAAGCACCCGCACCGACGACAGCAATATCCATCTCATTACGCGGGATGAACCGGAGATAGAAGGAGCTTGAATTACTTTCAGGCGCCGGTATCTTCAGCGAGACAAGCATCTCACCTTTTTCCAACGCGGTTTGCCCGGGTCCAGTACAGAATTGTTCAGTTGGGAGTTCGCGTTCGCCATTTGGACCGGCAATGACACACGAGGCATTTAGCACAATCAGTGGTGGTATACAATCTGCAGCGGGTGAAGCGTTACACAGGTTACCACCGACACCGGCGCGCCCTTGGATGGCAGTGCCACCAATAATTTTCGTCGCATCAACTAAACCCGGATAGGCATCACAGATCTCATCAACGGCATAAATCTTATAACATTCGACAGCAGCACCGAGCGTTAAGCCGGTGTCTGCATTATAGTCTAATACATTGACCTCGGGGATGGATTTGATATCGATCATCCAGTCAACGTCTCGCCGTGCTTCCCTCACTTGGACAATGATGTCGGTACCACCAGCTAAGATGCGTGCGGTCTGTCCTTTTTCGTCAAGTAGGGCAACGGCTTCTGAGACGGTTTTCGCGGCAATATACCCAAAATCTTGCATGACCGGAATCTCCTTTCACTTTACACTAAAGGGTGTTGTTTTGAACTGCATTATAGCAAAAACCTATTTTTAAATCAAATTTTGGATTCAAGTTATAAAGATCCTCAGTCTTCGGTTCCCAAAAGGCACATCTATGTTTACATTAGCAATCAACAGGATGATACAAGTTTTTGGTGTTACTTGCTTGTGGTGTTATTGTCTGGTATATGTACCGATTTTTGTGAATTTGGCGTTAACAATAATGGGCAAAACTTGCGTGCAGTATTTGTGAGAGGAAGTCCTCAAAGAAGCGTGCGTGTGGAACTATTGTGACGTGAGGGTTCTGTGGATGAAAAATGTAAAAAATGGAGTATTTCCAATGCAATTAAATTTTCTTAAGTTTATCAAACAACCATCAGTCCAAATTGGACGAGTGATAGGTATAATTGTAATTATGTTCCTCGCTGTTTCCGTTACTGCATGGGCTTCTGGCATAGGGCAACGGGATATTTTTGTCGGGGCAAGTGCTCGTGCTGTCGGTATGGGGAGCGCATTTACGGCAGGACCCGCCGCAACGAACGGATTTCTTTGGAATCCTTCTTCACTGGGGTTTATGGATGGCGTTGAAGTGAATATGGGTGGCATGCCGTTTTCAGGGAGTCCATCTGGACTGGAACAGGCATTTTCAGTCGCTGCGAATCCACATACTTTTGGTTTAACGGATAAGAATTTCGGTAATCTATCCTTCGCTACTTGGCTTGACGGTTGGAAAGGTGATACTACTGAGTCAACACAAATTGTGCTCTTGGGCTATGGGCTGGCATTAGGACAAAGCGCATCGGCAGGGGCAAATCTGCGTTATTATCAAAACAACACACCTATCAGAACAAACTTCCTCTGGAGTGTAGATTTGGGGATGCAATTCGCTTATCCATTGGAGGAGTGGGGCGACGAGGTAACAGTGGGCATGAATCTATCCGAATTGAGTAACGGAATTCGAGTGGATGGTGTCCTCCTTGAGGATCCTCCCTTAGCAGCGCGTTTCGGAACGACATATCAGTTAGGAAGTGAGACGTTGTTCTCTGCCGACCTCGCTGTACGAGGTGAGAACGATGGAAGTTGGGGTGAAAGGCTTCGGTTACATTTCGGCGCAGAACGATGGCTGATTAATGGGCATGTAGGATTACGGGTAGGGTATACTGCGCTAACGGCTTCTGAAAGGTTCTGGGGCGGAGAATGGGCGCGAGGATTTAGTTTCCGAAATTCGTCCGGACAGCTTGATTATGCCTACGTGAGTGGCAGCGAATTAGAGCAATCTATTCATTGGATTTCGGCAACTTTACGTTGGGGGACAAGTAACACGGCACCTCTATCAGAACCTGTCCTAACCAGGACCGATAATGCCGATGCGGATGTCCCTATTTTGATGCCAACAACGTTTACAACAGATACCGTGTCCGGGATATCTCCCGGAAGGCTTCGGATCTCCGAACCCGCAATTTCACCTAATAACGACGGTTTTGCGGATAACACTACGTTCCATTTTGCAGTCAACTCGACGGATAAATGGCGGTTGATGCTCATTGATGAATACACTGAGAGGGTCTGGGAGCAATCGGGGAGCGGTTCTCCTTCAGCAGGTATCACTTGGGATGGTATTGCCGATACTGGTGCCTTAGTTCCCGATGGCGACTATGAAGCGCAGTTGCATGTTTTCGACGCACAAGGGGCATCGGATCTCAAAGATAGTAAAAAGGTAACGGTAGATCTCATTCCGACTACAATAGAACTCTTTAGGAAGGCATCAACGACTAATCAACACGGAATGCGCGTGTGGCATTCCGTAGGTATAAGAACTTTGGACATCAATCCGATTGTACATTGGAGGCTAGAACTTTTTGACCAGCACAATGTGCTTATTGAACAGATGGAAGCGGATGGTGTACCACCGGCACAGGTTGTTTTAAACGCATTACAGGAACAGCCGCTTGCTCCATATACTTGTAAGTTAAGCGTTCAGGATATCGCGAGCAATCAAAGTGCCCAACAGGTAGAGCTGCATCTCGGTGTAGAGGATCAGGATGATTTTGAAACAGAATATCAGCCAGCAGGCGCGTCAGAGCCCAAACTTACACTCATGGTGGGTTCGTTTGTGGATCCCTTCTACGCTAAACAGATGGAAGCACAGCTGCAGCATCAAAATCCCAGTCAAAAGGTTGCTATACATACTGCCACCGTTGATGGTAAAGTGAGGCATCGCGTAACAATCGGTGAGTTCAGTAAGCGCGAAGAAGCAGTGGTTCTTCAACAGCGTATTCAAGAGACACTCGCCATTGAACCGGTGTTGATAACTTTGCAGTAAACAGACACTCCTTTTTCCTATAAGAACAGTTCAATTTCAGACGGCGTTGGCAAGGCAGGAATTACACCTACTTTCTGTGTTGCCAACGCTCCTGCCGCGTTCGCATAACGCATGATTGCTGCAAGTAAAGACGCATCAAGTGATTGAAGGTCTTCGTGCTGCATCAATTGCATAAGCATGGCGGCGACGAATGCATCGCCTGCGCCGAGTGTATCCACAACATCAACAGCGAAACCGTCAACATAACCGTCAGCAATGCCGTTTGTGTAATAGCATCCGCGTTCCCCTAACGTAACAACGAGCAACGTTACGCCAAGTCCAAGAATACGCTCAATCCCACCTGTTAGTCCAGCGTCTCCTGTAACGAATTCCCATTCTTCTTCCGATATTTTGACAACGTCTGCATAAGGCATTACTTCCCAGATCCAGTGCTTGGCGTCATCGGCGTTGTCCCATAACATCAAACGCAAATTCGGATCGTAAGAGAGCATCGCGCCGCTGGCTTTCGCCGACTGGATTGCGTGGAGTGTTGCCTCACGGCTCGGCGAATGGCTCAGGCTGACGGAACCGTAGTGAAAAAGTTCTGCTGATTGGATGTAACCCGTGTCGATTTCGTCTGGAGAGAGTTGGATATCAGCCCCTGGATGCCGATAGAAGGTAATGTCTTTCATGCCGTCGGAGCGTGTGGCGACGAAAGCCAGGGTGGTCCGAGATGTTTCCCCGGCAATGAGGTAAGCAGTATCCACGCTGTTCTGTTGCAGCGTATCGCTCAGGAAATTGCCGAATGCATCCGCGCCCACTTTTCCGATAAATCCAGCGTCTATACCGAGTTTGGCTAAACCGACAGCGACATTGGCGGGCGCGCCACCGGGGGCTTTAACAAAGCCTGGTGCTTCGGCAAGTGTTACATCAGGGGTTGTAGACACAAAATCGATGAGGAGTTCACCGATACATAAAGCTTTTGGCATAGAAACTGTTCCTTTAAAATGTGGTCCGCAACTCTTGCGCTTCGCCTGTTTGGGCAGATCTGTAACCGGCGTCAAAGATCTCTATGACATGCCGCGCGTGCTCTGCTGTAACAATCGTCGGCTTGTCCTCTCGAATCCAATCTACTAACTGCATAATATCCTCGTAGACATGGTATTCCTGAATGTCGCGATGCGGTCCTACAACGTGTGGCAGTTCCCCTTCGGGTGCATCAATCGGTTTGCCGTTCAACAAATTCCCTTCAATTGTACCAGCAGTGCCGTGAATTGCTAATCTACCTCTAACAACCGAGCCGGCAGCGGCACCGTAGACGAAGCCGTAGAATGCCTTGCCAAAGTCAACGAGAATAAAGGTGTTGTCGTCCATATCGCAAGGGAGCATCTCGCCTCGGAATTCGCGTTCTTCAAGGCGCACGCCAGAAAACGCTGTTACACGTTTTGCAGGTCCGAGGATACCTGTCATTGTATGCAAACCATAAACGGTCATGTCGTACAACGGTCCGCCACCGGGTTTACGGAAATACCATGCCGGATTGATGTTAGAGAGCGGATCGTCGCCATGTCTAACAGATTCGTTTTCATGGTATCTTCCGAAAGCCGATCCAGCGGCTGCCCACGTTAACGTTCCGATAGCACCGTCATCAATGAGTCTGCGGATTTCTTGGTGAATCGGACGGAGCATTTCCCCTGGGGATGCCACCAATTTTACACTGTTGCGTGCTGCTGATTCGATGAGATCGTCCGCTTCGTCAACGGTGGTTGTCATTGTTTTATTAAAATGTGCATGAACGCCGTGATCAATGGCAAGTTTGCCTTGTCCGTAATGAAGACCGATAGGCGATGCGATGCTGACGGCGTCTACATGTCCGTCTTCTAAAAGAGCCTCGTATGTTTCGTAAGCGTGAGGGACCCCAAATCTTTCGGATGCGGCTTCTGCTCTACCTGGAACCGGATCGCAAACGGCGGTTACCTCTAATCTATCTTGGACATCGTCTTGCGTAAGGTGTGGCAGGATGCCGCGCACGGAGATACTCCCGACCCCGACAACACCAATCCGTACTCTATCACTGGTGGTTTCCATGATGATTCCTCCAATTTTTTACTGGTTATCGGTTGTCAGTTGTCGGTTTTCAGTTACCCGGATATGGTGATTGCGTTTTGTGTATCCGCCCCACGGAATTCTTAACCGAGAACCGAAGACTGAAGACTGACAACCCATACTATTACCGCCATGATGTTTTGTGACGCCACCCGACAGCAGCTTTGAGTTTATCGCAAGTGATAAAGGATTGGTGCCCTTGAAGCGTTCTCACTTTCGGGAGGAGTTCGGGTTTAAAACGTTCAACCAATTCCTGAGAAGGTTCCAATGCTGAGGTATCATCGGCGTTCAGGAAATAGACATCGTGTGCGGGTAGGGTATCCGCTTTTTCCATAAGCAGACGGTGGGCACTCGCTACGTCTTCACTCCCTACCCAGCACCAGATCCACGGTGTCCAACTGCTCGTCGGTTTGGCATTGGCTCTCATCTGATTTCGCCGCTCTTCTGGGCTGATACCGGCGGGACGCGTAACATAGGTTCGGATGCCATACGCGCGGGTGTAGCTTGCTAACAGGTCCTCACCACAGCGTTTGGAGAAGCTATAAGAATCTTCAGGATAACAAGGATGTTCTTCATCGAAGGGTAGGTAGTCTACTGGGATATGGGTTTTGCTAATTCGGAAACCGTGCCCTAATGCGCAATTACTGCCGCACATCACGATGGTGTGGACGTCTGCCGCAATTGCGGCTTGTAAGAGATAGTAAGTCCCGAGCATATTTGTCTTAAAGGTCGCATCAAAGGAGATGCCTTTTTCTGCTGCATCTGCCCGTAAATCTGGATGATCGACTGGGTTGGGTTGCGCACCGAGGTGTTGAATTGCGTCTACACCTTCAACGGCGCGTTGGCAGTCCTCAAAATTATTTAGATCGCCTTGAATAAAGGGGAGATGGGCAAATTCATCGGGTGGATTTCTGCGCGACATGAGCACCAGCGAGTGTTCTTCGGTTTCCAGTTCTCGAATGACGAATTGACCGAGTCTACCGCTTGCACCGGTTATCAATACTTTCATATAGTGCCTTTCGTACGCACCTGTACAACGCTTGCTGAATTCAGTTGACAGGTCTGCAGGGGTCGTCTATGATTATGCACATTATACCACGGCTGCGGATTTTGTCAAGTCAACCAAAGGCATAGAGGAGAGAATCGTAATGTATGATGCTGCAACACATTTTAAAAACTTATATGACACTGTTCCGAGGCAGTATGAATTTCGCGAGACCTCACGGGAAGGGTTTTTGGCATGGCAGGCGGCTTTTCGCCCAAAGCTACGAGAAATCCTCGGTTTAGATAATATGGAATCCGATCTCGCAGACTATGTCCCAAAGGCTGAGCAGTTGGAAGTCTTGGATATGGGTAACCACTTTCGTGAGAGTTGGTATCTGTGGGTAGAGCCGACGGTGCCGCTGCCGTTCTACCTCCTACGTCCGAAAGAAATCCAAGGCAAGCTTCCACTGATCCTCGCGCCACACGGGCATAACCATCCGCCTCTTTATGCCGGTATTGCGCATACGGAAGCAGAAGAAGAACACATGTTGGAAGGTGAGCGGGACATCGCGCGGCAAGCAGTCATTGAGGAAGGTTACATCGCTATTGCCCCGACGACGCGGGCGTTCGGTGAGACGCGCACGAAGGCGGATAAAGAAGCCAATAATACGCACTCATGCCGACATCAGTTGGTTCATAGCATACTTGTCGGACGGACCCCAATCGGTGAGCGGGTATGGGATATGTCGCGCCTCATTGATTGGGCAATCAAGGATTTACCAATAGATGCCGACCGTATCGCGATTACAGGGAATTCCGGTGGTGGCACTGTGTCCCTTTTCGCCGCAGCGTGTGAAACACGTATCGCTGTCGCACTACCGAGCTGCTATTTTTGCACATTTGAAGGTAGCATCGGTATGATCCGGCATTGTGAATGTAACTATGTGCCCGGAGTGATGCGACTTGGAGAGATGTACGATGTTGCGGGCTTAATCGCACCGCGTCCGTTCTGCGCGATTGCTGGACGTGATGACGGAATTTTTCCGATAGATCACGTCCAGCTGGCTTATGAACGGTTGAAGACTATCTATACGGTTGCGGGGGTTGCAGATAGGTGTGAGCTTTTTATTGGTGAAGGCGGACATCGATATTACAAGGCAGGTGCTTGGCCCTTTTTGCAGCGGTATTTCCAGAATTAACCGAACTTACCGAATTGGGTAAGGCGTTTATAGTGCGTTCTTTCTGTAGGTTAGCGGTACCCTTTTCTAATCGCCCACAGCGTTTTCAAGATGATTTTAATGTCCAAACCAAGGGACCAGTTTTCGATATAGTATCGGTCGTAAGAAACCCGCTCTTCGAGAGAAGTATTACCGCGCAAACCGTTGACTTGTGCCCAGCCCGTCATACCAGATTTAACGCGCTGCCGAGCAAGATAGTGTGGTATTGATTCCCGAAATGTATCAATGAGCCCTGACATCTCTGGACGTGGACCGACGAGGCTCATATCGCCCTTGAGAACGTTCAAAAATTGGGGCAATTCGTCTAAGCTCCAGCGTCTCAGAAACTTTCCGAGCGAGGTTTGCCGCGGATCGTCACTCTTTGCCCATACATGCCCTACATTTTCTTCGGCGTTGACATGCATAGAACGAAATTTATAGATGTGGAATCGCTTTCCCCCTCTGCCGACGCGCTCCTGACGAAAAATTGCTTTACCGGGCGATGTCAAACGGATCGTAATTGCGATGGCTAACATGAGTGGGCTTAGCACTATCAAGGCGAACAGACTGAAAACGACGTCTATGAGACGTTTGACGATGCCTTGTATGCCCTGCATAGGGGTTTCGCGTAATCGGAGTATCGGTATGTCGCCAAAAAAGGTGATAGCGGTGCCGCTTCTGATAAATTCGGAGAGTTCCGGCATCATGTTAATTTGGACAGGCAGACCTTCGCAGGTATGAAGAATCTGTAGAATAGTGTCATTTGACGCTGCAGGTGAGGCAATGAAAAGCGTATCAATTCGATGTGTTTGCACCAATTCGAGTATATCTTGACTTTTACCGAGGTGTTGTAGGTGCAGATCATCAGCACTTGTGGCTCCATCAATTATGCCTACTAATTTGTAACTGCTATTGGATCTTGCGTTCAAGGCGTCGGTAAACTTTTTGACGCTTGCCTCATAACCAACAATTGCCGCTCGATTTACGCCGACGCCCTGCGCGTGAATTGCCTGTCGGAAGCGGTAAAGGACGAGTCTGCCTAAGAACAGCCAGACAAGACTGAACCCGGAGGCAAGTAGCATGACCCAACGCGAGTAGGCATCGTGGTGAAAAATAAAGAAGAGTGCGGCTAACGTGGCGATGAGTGCAATTCCGGTGGCTTTGCAGAGCGTCCAGAATGCCGAAAGTGTTGCGTTGTTTTCCGGACGATAGAGTTTTAACGCTTTCAGTGTCATTAACCAGATAATCACCATCAGTGGGATGAGTCGGAAATAGTCGTCAAGGGGCGGGGTGCCGCCTTTATGCAACGTCAGTGCTTCAGGTGTCCAACCGGATTCAAACCGAATCCAATATGCGACAACAATTGCAGTGGCAACAAAACAGAGGTCGAATAAGACTGTGAGTGTGATTAGCAAATGATCGAGCGTTTTGTTGTTCATTGCCTGAATTTTTCAGAAGTTTTATACAATTATCCGATAACAAATTCTGGCGAATGAAGCACTAACGATAAAGGAATTCGCCACCAAACTTGCCAACTCATAGAGGGAGACACCGTGAAGATTACTTTGTATGGGTTGACTTGTCTCCAACTTGCTCCAACTTTTTCCCATTGATCTGGGTTGAGTTGACGAAGGTACATTCCTTCTACGTATACAATCTGGTAGATGTGATGTCTCCCTGTATCATCTTCTACTTTGCGGTAAGGAATAGATAAAAAATCTGCTCTCTCTTCATTCAGGTATTCTGTGATTACTTTAAAGTCTCCGTTAAAACGACTCATCCTATGTCCTGATAATACAAGGTGCGGTTTTCTTTGAGTGCCAGATCTAACTTGTTTAACCTCGCCCGATTTAATTTGTAATGGATATATTTCGCCATTTACTCTAACTCGAATGTCTGCTTGATCATCGTGTCCACCTTCTTGCCAAGTTGGATGATGACCAGCAGTATTATCTGATTGAATGGACTTATATATCAGTTCTTCCAATTCCCAGCCTGAGCAACGTCCACCATCAAATAAGTCGTGATATTTCTCCAAGTATTGACGTAAATTCTGTTGCATTCTAGGCGTTAGTTGGTACATTGTCAGCCTCCCGTACCCACACGAGTTGTTCACTATCGTATTCTAGCCACTTTGTTGCAAAATCAACAAATTCAGGGTTTATTTCTATACCAAGATATTCAACGCCCAGTGATCGAGCCACTATGCATTCTGAACCTGAACCGGCGAAAGGAATAAGCACCTTGCCTCCTTCTCCATTGATGCGAGATTGAATGAGCCGTCTGGTTAATTCCATAGGTTTTTGGGTTGGATGTTTCAATATATCGTGCTCGCGGTGTTCGGACAAATTTTCGGGTGGATAAATTTGAGAAGCACAAGTTCTACAAATAAACCATCTTTCGGCACGTCCTGCTCCCCCTGCCAACGCTGGAACTTTGATAACATCCCTGGGCAAAGCACCATTTTTATGTGCTTGATAAATGGTTGTTTTGCCAGATGACCCGTAGCGAGAAGGAGTATTTTTTCGTTCTTTTCCCGCCGCATTCTTTAAGAAACTCACAGTGTAAGCTTCCCTAATTTGATCTATCTCCAAATCCGGGCGCGGTATATTTGGTTTCCAAAGACATAATATCGTTTCGTGCGACCTCTGCCAAAATTTGAGTGATGGGACTGTTTTATTCGTGTAGTGCCATGCCAACCAGCGTTGCTCACGAATAGGAAAACAAGCCGAAATTCTTGCAATAATTTCAGGGAGCCCATACAGATAAAATAATCCATCATCTGTTAGGAGATGAAGACAGTCTTGTATCCATGATTTTGCCCATTTTACATAGTCGTCCACTGGCATTGAAGCACTGTTATTACCAAAATCTTTACCAATGTTGTACGGTGGATCTGCAATAATCACATGATATTGTTTCTTGTTTTTGATCAGTTGTGGTAAAACCTTTGTTGTATCTCCAACTATGATTGTATTGGCAAATGCATTTTCCTTCATACCAAGCTCCCTAATCTAACTTTGATGAAAAAACATAAGATTTATTGATACCAAATTTCTTACGACATTTTAGCATGTTTAGCATAAGTTTTTCAAGTGGAAAAAGAATGCAAATTTTGGTGATAAATTGCGCGCCTTATGTTATGCTATTCCTATATTTAGGAGGCAATATGCAATGGCAAAATTGAAAATTGGAATCGTTGGGGCGCATCGAGGGAGTTCCTACATGGCACCTTTTAAGGCGATAGCGGAAACCGATGTGACAGCGGTTTGTGACATCAATGAGGAAACCCTTCAGAATGTTGCTGAACGGTTTGATATTCCCCAGAAGTTTACAGACTATGGAGCGATGCTGGATGCAGTAGATCTCGTTGTCCTCGCTACACCTGAGAATCTGCACGTGCCACAGTCAATTGAAGCCTTAGAAGCGGGGAAGCACGTCATTAGTGAGGTGACTGCCGCTGTTAAATTAGAGGAGTGTTACGACTTGGTGCGGGCGGTTCGGAAGGCATCTGCTAAATACACGATGGCTGAGAATACGTGCTATTCCAAGTCAAATGTACTCATCCGCAGCATGGTGGAGGCAGGCATGTTCGGTGATGTCTACTTCGGAGAAGGCGAATACCTGCACAACGTTAAATCGCTCCATCACGATACGACTGGCAATCCGACGTGGCGTTACTACTGGCAGGTTGGCATTAATCGGTGCAATTATGCGACACATAGTCTCGGTCCAGTGCTTCAGTGGTTTGGTGGACGTGTGGTGAGTGTCTGTTGCCTTGGGACCGGCGTTAACACCGATCCGGAGCATGCGATGGAAGATACCGTGATGATGCTCTGTAAGACCGATTGCGGTGGGTTAATTAAGATTCGGATTGATATGCTCTCGAATCGTCCTGCGAATTCTTATTTCAGTTTACAAGGGACAAAAGGGTGCTATGAAAGTTCGCGTGGGCTTAACGCTGCACCGAAGATTTGGCTGGATGAATTCTCGGTAACTGAACAGTGGAGACCCCTCTCGCAATTTGAAGACTGTTTGCCGGAACGATGGAAAAATCCGCCTGCTGAGTCTGCGAATGCGGGAGACCTCGGTGAGTATTTCAAAGTGCGCGATTTTGTTGATAGTATTCTTACCGATACACCACCGCCGCTTGATGTTTATACGACGATGGATTTCACCGTGCCGGGCTTGGTTTCAGAGCAGTCGATCGCAAGCGGTGGAACACCAGTAGATGTCCCAAATTTTCGGGAGATTAAATAATAGAGTGGCGATCAGCAGTCAATGAGGCGTGTAACAATCAGAAACGCTTGTAATCCCACAGACGAGTTACTAATGGCTGAAAGTGAGCGTTGCGAACAACCTAATTGCTAATGGCTATCCTCTATTCCTCTTCTACAGGGAGATAGACAAGTCCGCAGCTGCTGCAGCGATATCCGCTATCCTCTTTGGACTCGACAAGCGGGAAAAGCATGCCACAACAAATCGGACACGGTTCGTCAATTTCCATGTCAGCCTGTTCTATTTCACCGGAGCGGTTTTCAAATTCAACAATCATGTGAGTTCTCCTTTTTAATATCTCCTTAGGGTTGGATCAATTTCGGCTGCCCACTGATCGATACCGCCTGCGAGATTTTTGGCATCATGGAACCCGTTTTGGTGCAGGTAGGCGGTGGCATAGAGACTCCGCTGCCCGTGATGGCAGTAGACAACAATCTCTTGGTCTGTTGGGAGGTTGTCTATGTGATTTGGCAAGGTATTGAGAGGTATTAGCTGCGCACCTTCGAGATGCACAAGATCGTATTCGCTCTGTTCTCGGACATCAAGCAGTAATACGGAGGCGTCTGTATCCAATTTCTGTTTCAATTCTTGTGGCGAGATTTCAAGGATATTCATCTGCATTACTCTGTTTTCTTTCTCTGGCTGGATAGGTGGAAATTGAGAGATTAAGGAGCACTTTCTTCTTACTCTACATTCGGCGGCGCGCATTCTGGACCCGGACAGATCTCGCGCAGGACTTCAAAAGGATAGATACCGGTGTCGTGCCCATCATTCCAACTAAACTGGAGTGCATAGCGACCGACCAACTGGATATCAAGAGGTTGAATATCGTCCGAAACCTCAATTAGCGTTATATCTCCGTCGCCTTGGGGTGAAAAGAGGGAGTGAACATCCCTGCCTTTGTGCCGGATAATCGCGCATTCAGCGCACGGACACATCTGCCGGAGATAGGTATATGGATACCAACTGGAGTGCCCGTCTTTCCATTCTATTTGGAATGCCTTCGGATGTTTCTTAAGGAGTTTCGGACTTTTTGTATCGTTCCGCATGGGGATTGATAAAGGGAACAAATCGGGTTAGAAGATACCGAGTTCGTCCTTGGCGTCTTCAGTCATCATTTCCATAGTCCAACGCGGGTCCCAGACGACACTAACGTTGACTTCCTCAACTCCGTCCATTTGTTGTGTAACGTGTTGCGTGCCGTTGACAATCTGACCGCCAGCGGGACATCCGGGACTTGTTAGAGTCATGGTAATATCAACGGTTGTGTCGTTGATGTCCACGCCGTAGATAAGACCCATGTCAACGATGTTGATACCGATTTCTGGGTCGATAATATTTTCTTTAATAGTCTCTAAGACAGATTCTTCTGATACCATCTAAATTTCCTCCTATAAACACAGATTACGAAGCACAAGGGATTCTGCTATTAATCAACGCTGATTAAGATGTCATCATCCTCAAGTTTGACGGTGTAACATTCAACAGCTTCGACAGCAGGCATACAGAGTGGTTCTCCGGTTTTCACGCAGAAGCGCGCACCGTGTCGTGGGCATTCTATCTCGTCGCCACTGAACCAACCTTCGCCTAAGGGACCCCCATCGTGTGTGCAAACGTCTTCCATAGCGTAGAACTCACCTTGAACGTTGAAGAGTAGCACCGGAACAAAATCCACCTCGACCAACTTTTTAGTGCCAGGTGGAACTTCACTAACTTTCGCAACTTTATAGAATTCTGACATAATTTCCTTTTTCCAAGTGAGGGTAGCGAACTATAGGAAAACAAAATGGTTCTTGCTGCTAATCATCTTCTTCACCGGGCCAACTGGTGATACCGTAAGCACCGGCTTTGAGGACTTTAAGTGCCAATAAGGCACATTTGAGACGAACAGGTCCCAAAGGGATACCAATCATGTCCAAAATGTCGTCTTTCGAGAGTTTTTTGACTTCGGTAAGGGTTTTGCCTTCGATTTCCTCAGTCAGCATAGAGGCAGCGGCTTGACTGATGGTGCAACCGTGACCACAAAAACGAACCTCTGTGATGGTATCGTCTTCAACCATGAGGTCAATGCGAATCCTGTCTCCACAAAGCACATTGTCTTCTTCGTGTGAAATATCAGGGTTCGGTAACGTTCCATAGTTGCTTGGATTTTCGTAATGGTCAAGCAGCTCTTCCTGATATATGTTCATTGTCTTCTCCGGGTCATGAGTTTCTGTGCTCTGCAAAGCCCTTCATATAAGCGGTCCACATCTTCAATCGTGTTGTAAAGGTAAAAACTGGCACGGACGGTCGCTATGACATCTAATCTTTTCATGAGCGGTTGTGCGCAGTGGTGTCCAGCACGCACAGCAATACCGTGTGTGTCTAAAATTCCAGCAACATCATGCGGATGAATGCCTTCCATGTTAAAGGAAATGGCGCCTGCTTTCTGATGCGGTGCTGGTCCATAGATCGTGATACCTTCGATTTCTTCTAAACGATGGTGTGCGTATTTTAGGAGTTCTTGTTCGTGGATCTGAAGTGCTGCTAAATTTGCTTGTGTGATATAGTCAACGGCGTGTCCGAGGCCGATGGCTTCAGCGATGCTTGGCGTACCCGCCTCGAACTTAGCGGGCGGTTCCGCATAACTTGATACATCGCGTTCAACGCTCCGAATCATTGAACCACCACCAAGGAAAGGGGGCATCTCCTCAAGCAATTCCGATTTGCCGTATAAGACACCGATGCCTGTCGGACCGCACATTTTATGTCCTGAAAACGCGAGAAAATCGCAGTCAAGTTGCTGAACGTCAACTTGGAAGTGTGGTACCGATTGTGCTGCATCGACAACGACTTTCGCTCCAACGGCGTGCGCCTCTACAATGATGGATTGAATCGGATTGATACTACCGAGGACATTAGAAACGTGTCCGATAGCAACGAGTTTTGTTTTGTCGGTCAGCAGATCGCGAAGTTGTGTGAAGTCGAGTAACCCCTGGTCGGTTATTTCAAGGAATCGGAGCGTTGCACCAGTACGCTGTGCGAGAAGCTGCCAAGGCACGAGATTGCTGTGGTGCTCCATAATAGTGAGCACAATTTCATCGCCTTCACAAATATTCGCGCTTCCCCAACTATAAGCAACAAGGTTGATGGATTCTGTTGTATTTCGCGTGAAAATGACTTGGCGCGTGCGTGGTGCGTTGATCAGTTGTGCAACCTTTTCTCGCGCACGTTCATACTGTTCCGTTGCCTCTTCTGAAATGCGATAAATACCGCGATGAATATTGGAGCGATACGTATCGTAATAGGCATCCATCGCTTCGACAACCGGACGCGGTGTCTGCGTTGACGCGGCATTATCTAGAAAAGCCAAGGACGGTGTCGTCGCGAAGATCGGGAAATCGTCGCGGATGGCTTCTACATCAAGTGGACGAAATTGAGGAGTATCCATTTTGTGTCTCATTCTGTGCTGTAGTGTAACCTCGCTGTGGACGCGATGCGACTGCCTACGCGCCCACACTCGGAGGCTTACGGAATAGCACTATCTGCTGGGGAAACCAATATTGACAGCAGACGGGCCGTGGTCTTCACATGCTTGGTCTGTCGGGACATCGGTTTCAGCATCATTGGATTGGACAATACCCTCTGAAACTAAATAATGTTCCACTTCATCGCCACTGACGTCAGCAAGTATTATATCGTCAATCTGGACACACGGTTGATACGGTTGCCGCGTCTTCTGGACCATTTCACGATAGTTGTCTGCGTTGTTGATGATATCTTTGTCTTCATACTCCAGACCGTATTTGGCGAAGATGGCACGGACACCATTGCTCCAACCACAGACAGGCTTCATATAAGCGATAATCTTCGGTTGACTCATTGTGGATTGCTCCTTTGTTTTGATTAGGTGTGCTCTGCGGAACACACTTATAGAAACTGGTGGCTTTACCTTAAAAGGCTGCGCCGTGAAATCTATTCTTCTACGATGTGCCTGTAAGCTTGCGCGTAACAGACGTACGCAGTTCATCTCGAACGGATTCTAATGGGATACGTTCCATGACGGGTGCAAAAAATCCGTCAACAATTAGTTTTTCAGCTTGTGCGTAAGGCAGACCGCGGCTCATTAAATAGAAAACTTGGTCGGCATCAATCTTTCCAGCGGTCGCGCCATGTGTACAACGCACCTCATGTGCCTGGATTTCCAAACCGGGCAAAGTATCGGCATGTGCACGCTCGCTCAGTAGCAGATTATCATTCTTCTGGTAAGCATCGGTATAATTCGCCGATGGGTAAACGTAAATGTTCCCGCCCCAGGCGGTCTGTGCCCTGTCTTTTAAGACAGTTCTATAAAGAAGGTCGCTGAAAGTATGCGGTGAAACATGTTCTTGTGCGGTACTAACATCTAAATGTTGACGAGTGTCAGTGAAAGCCAATCCCAACATTTGTGCATTGCATCCAGCACCCTCCATGACAACCGCTTGGTTTATCTTGCTAAGCCTGCTACCGAACGTAGCAGTTACCCAGCAGAGTTGAGCATCTCTGGCGACTATGGCACGGTGCGAGGCGAAGTTCCAAACATGTCGATTCCAACGTTGAACTTGCACGTAGGTCAAGTTTGAATTCTGTCCTGCGAAAATTTCCACCGCGCCGTTGTGTAAGCCATCCCCTTCTGAGTTAGTAGATAAATTGTCCTCCAAAATTACAACTTCACTACCCTCTTCGGCGATGATAAGCGTATGAGACAGATCGGCTTGCTCCGCTTCGGACATCTGGATGTGGACCCGCAGTGGTACTGCAACCTTCACCCCTTTAGGGATGTGCAACAGATAACCACCTTGCCAAAAAGCACCGTGGAGTGCGTCAAACTTGTTGTGTTGCGCGATGTTTCCACTTTTTAACGTCGTTTCTAACGTTACTGCTTTGCTCATGAAGTAAGTGCGAAGGAGTTCCGGTTGTTCTTGCAGCGCAGTGTGAAGGTCCGCAAAGTAGACGCCTTTTTTTTTCAAGGTTTCAGTGTCAGAAGTATGTTGAAGTTGCCCGTCAACTTGAACCAAGACCCCGGCTGTCTCTTTGTTATTATTGTCTATATCTTTTACGGGTGATTTACCGTTCCTCGGGGCATTAGGATTATATTTTTCGAGTGCAAAGCCACGGAGATGTCGCCGGGTTCGCCGCCAGTAGTCTTGGGTACGCATATCAACGGTGCGTCGCCACACATCGTCTTCAGTCGTATGAGGCATTGGTAACGATTCGTAAAGGGCATAAGCCTCCAGCCGTTTCTCGCGCATCCACGCTGGCTCAGTTGCTGCTATTTTTTGGAGAAATTCTTTTGAAAAATGACCTTTTTGCAATTTTTTGTCCTTTAGAGGTGTAGGGCTGAGGCATATTAACCCCGCCCTACAACGCCTCGTATTAACCGACTGAACCTTCCATCTGAAGTTGAATAAGGCGGTTCATTTCAACAGCATATTCCATCGGGAGTTCCTTCACAAGAGGTTCGATAAACCCATTGACGATCATGGTTGAGGCTTCCTCTTCTGAAAGCCCACGACTCATCAAGTAGAAGAGCTGTTCTTCCCCAATCTTGCTGACGCGCGCCTCGTGTTCAATGTTGGTGTCACTCTCACCGATTTCAATGACAGGGTAGGTATCTGAACGTGAGTCCTTATCAAGGATGAGCGCATCACACACGACGTGCGATTTGCATCCTTGTGCACCTTTAGCGACATCGACCCATCCGCGATAACTCGACCGTCCCCCATCTTTGCTGATGCTTTTGGAGGTTATCTGCGAAGTAGTATTTGGTGCGCAGTGATAGACTTTTGCACCCGCGTCTTGGTGCTGGCCCTTGCTGGCGAACGCGATTGAAAGAATGTCGCCACGCGCACCTGGTTCCATCATATAGACACTCGGATACTTCATTGTTAGTTTACTGCCGAGATTGCCGTCCACCCATTCCATCTGTGAGTCTTCGTAAGCAACAGCCCGCTTCGTAACGAGATTATATACGTTGTTTGCCCAATTCTGGATAGTTGTGTAACGTACCCGAGAACCTTTCATACAAACGATCTCAACGACAGCGCTGTGAAGGGATTCGCTGCTGTATGTCGGAGCAGTACATCCTTCGACATAGTGGACCTGTGATCCTTCGTCAGCGATGATGAGCGTACGTTCAAACTGCCCCATATTCTCGCTATTGATTCGGAAATAGGCTTGCAGAGGGTATTCAACCTTCACGCCAGGTGGGACGTAAACGAAACTTCCACCACTCCAGACAGCACTATTAAGTGCGGCGAACTGATTGTCCGCAGATGGGATAATAGTTCCAAAGTATTTCTTCACCAGATCCGGGTATTCTTTGATAGCGGTATCGGTATCAAGGAAAACAACACCGATTTTGTCTAATTCTTCGACGATGTTGTGATAGACGACTTCCGAGTCATACTGTGCGCCAACACCTGCGAGGAACTTCCGTTCCGCTTCAGGAATACCAAGCCGATCGAAAGTTTTCTTGATGTCATCTGGTACATCGTCCCAGCTGCGTTCGCTTCGATCAGAGGCTTTGACGTAGTAGTAAATATCGTCAAAATCGAGTTGCGACAGATCTCCGCCCCATTTTGTCATCGGTTTCTGCTTGAAAATCCGATAAGCGTTGAGTCGGTACTCGCGCATCCAATCCGGTTCCCCTTTGATGTCACACATTTCATTGATAACGCTTTCGTCCAACCCTTTGCGTGACTTGAATGTCGGTTTAATATCGTCGTGGAACCCGTATTGGTACTCTTTGCTAATTTCGAGTTCTTCTATTGTGTTCTTTTCAGAAGTTGCCATTTCATTCCTCCTTGATCCCATGTTTTTCTCGGATTGGATCGTAGCCCTCTGTTTCCAGCATCTGTGTGAGTTCCCAGCCGCCAGATTCAACAATTCTGCCATCAAGCAATATATGCACAAACTGTGGACGGATGTAGTCCAGCAACCGTGGATAGTGGGTGATAATCAGCACACCCAGCTCCGGTCCAACCAGTCTACTGACGCTTTCGCCGACGATTCGGACAGCATCAATGTCGAGTCCAGAATCGGTTTCGTCGAGGATAGCGATTTTCGGTTCAAGCATTGCAAGTTGCAGGATTTCCGCGCGTTTTTTTTCGCCACCGGAGAAACCGTCATTGAGGTATCGTCTGGCGAATGAGTCGTCGACGCCGAGTTGTTTCATTTTATTACGAAGTTCACGACGGAATTCGCGCATCGGAATGAGTTGGTCGTCTCCAGAACCATTTCCCGATTTCCCACGGACAGCACTCACAGCGAGTCGTAGAAAATTCGCCAAACTAACCCCCGGAATCGCCGTTGGATACTGAAAAGCGAGGAAAAGTCCGAGTTTGGCGCGTTCGTTTGGTTCCAGGTCCAGGACATCGACACCGCTAAAGATGACTTCTCCTGAATCAATGTCATAGAGTGGGTGTCCCATCAAGCCGTTGGCGAGGGTGCTTTTACCAGATCCATTTGGACCCATAAGGGCATGGATCTCACCCTGTTTTACAGCTAAATTTAGTCCTTTAATAATTGGTTTCCCTTGCACACTGATGTGCAGGTCTTTAATCACCAAGTCTTTGCTCATCCGTTGGTTTTAACTCCTTAGATTAATTAGGTGTGGTTCCAATCGCACCCTTTTTTCGTATATCCGTATCTCGACCACCTTGTTATTTTTTAGTGCTCGCGTGTTGCTATCCACCGATCCTTGACATGTTTCGTTCTGGTTTAATAAAGTCTGCGGCATTAATTTTATGCCCTGCTTCTTTCTGTGCGACGGCATCCAGAATTAACTCGATAATTGTTTCATCTGACGCACCTTCTCGCAGGGGTGTAAGCAGGTCAGTTTCCGTTAGCGAGAAAAGACACGTCCGGAATTTGCCATCGGCAGTGAGACGGACCCGGTTACAATTTGCGCAAAACGGATCGCTCACGGAGGGGATCACGCCCACCTCGTTGCCGTTGTCCGAGAAACGATAACGTTTGGCTGTGTCACTTTTTGCCTCGCTATTTAGGGTTACCTGGGTCAGTGGATAGACGGCATTAATTTTTTCGATAATTTCTTTTCCAGGGATGTACATGTTACGTCCCCAAACATCATCGGCATCCAGTGGCATAAATTCGATGAATCGGAGTTGATAATCATTTTGACGCGCAAAGGTTGCTAAATCGACGATTTCGTCATCGGTAAAGCCGCGCATCGCAACAGCGTTGACTTTAATCGGATTGAAACCGCATTCGTGTGCCGTTTTAAGCCCTTTAAGCACGCGTGAGAGTACCTTCCGACGCGTCATCTGCTCAAACTTCTCTTCATTGAGTGTGTCTAAGCTGACGTTAATACGACGTAACCCAGCATCGTAAAGTGCTTGTGCTTGGTTAATGAGACCGATACCATTGGTTGTCAAGCTAATGTCTTTCAGTCCCTCTAACTGCGCGAGTCGTTCTATGAGTGTAGGCACGCCGGGACGAACAAGCGGCTCACCACCGGTAATGCGGACTTTGTTAACACCCAATCCAACAAAGATGCGCGCCAGATGCACAATCTCGTCAAAGGTCATCAGTGCTGCGTCTGGCATGAAAGTCATATCTTCCGGCATACAATAGATACACCGAAAATTGCAGACATCAGTAACCGAAATCCTAAGATTCGTATGGATCCGCCCAAAGCGGTCGAGCATCTGTTGTGTCATTTTGATTCCGACAGGCATTATTTAATTTCTGTTAATAGTATATCATATCTGCATTCCTTTTGCAAGTTTTTTTATAGTAAATGCTTTAAAAAAGATTGTTTAGAACGAGAAGGAATTGCAAACGCATCCCTGGTGATTATTTCTGGTAGAGGTTGTAATATTTTCTGTTCGCCTCGGGGTTAAAGACCTCATTAACTAAGGTTTCAATACACGCGCTTCATCAAATTTATTGACTAAGTAAGCAACACCGTCACCTTCAGATATACCTAAAACAATCTTAGCTTTTCCATCGGGCGCAAAAAGCGATAGAACCCCGCCTCCCTCATTAACCATGAGAGAAGCACCAGTTTTTTCCTTTGACCCCTGAGTTGTCACAACGCCACTACCCTCCGCAACCAAAATAGAAGCGGCGCCCATCCCCTTTGGTCCATAAGTTATCACGCGTCCACCACTTCTGTCCCAAGAGATATGAACTCGAGGATCCATACTATCACTCATTACCCTTATATCCTTACGCACGATTAACTCTCGGACGGTCAATTTATCGATCGTTTCATATCCAAATTGTGCGTTCGTATTATTGGTGATTTTACCAAACATAAAACCAGCGAGGGTCAGCAATCCACCTAAAAACATATATTTCAATTTTTCACGCAATTTAAACTTCATTGAATTCTCCTTTGGATATATTTTTCTGAAAAGAATAATTATCTCCTGTATTATACGATGATCGGTGGGCGAAGTAAAGCCCTAACCTTACAAACTTCCATCACGTTAAGTTGTTGACGTAATTGTTGTATTAAGATATAATTGCACAAATCTCTAAAAGTAGGAGAAAACTCATGGCTGAAAAAGTGTTTGATGTCGGCGGAGTTGAACTCCATGTAGATCAGCGCAATTTCGGATCAGATGGTGGTCCCTCTGTCCGTGTTTACGGCGAGGCGAGTGGTGAAAATATTCAACTGCTCCGTTTCGATTGCTTTCGCAAAGATCCACATTATCACTACGACCCTTCTGGAAAGAACGATCAACGGTCTCTCGATAAAGCGAGTGTGCCAGACTCAGTCGCGTGGACGATTGAACAGTTGGGACAAAACCTCGTAGAGATGATTCGCACGGCAGGTTATGGCGGCGTCGCTGATCGAGTTGACCAAACAGCGGTTGTGCAAGTACTTCCTGAAGTAGAATCTCTTATGCGGAGTTAAACTGAGATCATTACCGGTAGGGTTGAGCCAAGATACCTGGCTACCCTACAATTTCTAATAACTAAGGAAAAATTTGTATGGATAAATCTATTGTTGTAGGCGTGATTCTACTCACGCTGCTTATAAGTATAAGTGCTTTCGCTGGCACCCTACCGGAGTGGGGAAAATGGAAGAAAGGTGAACTCCTCATTGAAAACCACAGTTTTGAGGAGGATCAAGCCGCTTGGGGTTTAGAGGACGGTGCGTGTTGTGGCAGGGGCGGCCTCTATACGATGGAGATCGACAAGAAAAATCCACAACACGGAAGACAGTCCCTCAAAGTCATTGGACACAAAGCAACTGGCACCGACTGGCACGCGAAGGTTAGACAAAAAGATATGTCAATGAAGGCAGGCGAGACGTACACAGTGATTTTTTGGGCACGCGCCGAAAAACCTCGTCAAGTGTCCCTGAGTGTGCAGATGCAACATGCTCCATGGACCTTTTATCAAGGGGGCGTTATCAACTTGTTGGGTCAGGAATGGGAGGAGTACCACATCACCTTCAATGCAACTCATGATGTTGAAAGAGATATGTGGGTAGGATTAGCGATTGCACAATCCGATACCGATTTCTGGATTGACAATTTCCGTTATTTTGAAGGCGATCCAGAAGACGATCTGAATCGGGACACACCGTTTCCTGTTGATGCCAAGGAAAAGTTGGCGACACGGTGGGGTGAGATTAAGGCGGATCGGTTCTAATACGGTTTGTTGATATGATAAGGCGTGGTCTCTTGACCGCGCTTTTTTATTTTTCCGGCGTTTTTTCGTTTTTTATAATTACTTTTCTAAACGTGAGCGATACCCGGCGCCCCCGCTCATGCCTTTGACCATCCCACTCATCTGATTTTCTGGCAGAAATCCCGTGTAACCATTCATATCGCGCCGCACCACTCAAAACGACAAGACTTCGTGGTGCAAGCCACACTGGGATCTTTTTCGTTTTGTCGAACTTATTCGTGAAATTCATGACACAGCCTGACCCTAAACTCAGAGAAACAATCGTCCCTTCAAAACACGGTTCGCAATCAATGTGACTTGCGATGCCTTGTCCGGGTAGGTATTCGTTGATGATGACCTGATCTGCGATTTCTGATGTATGTTCGTCTTTATATAATTTTTCGCTCAGTTTTTGCAACCAGTTTGGCAGAGCCCCGATACGCATGTCGTAGTTCACCTTCCGCGCTCTGTAATCGTACTTAAAACCGTGATGCTGGACGCGCCGCTTTAAATCATCAAGCCACGGATGCTTGTCAATCTCTGCCAAAGACCAATCATGTTGGTGTTCATCAATATAGTTTTCAATATACTGAAGTCCACATATTGTTGCAAGTGCTTCTTGATTTTTTGAGAGTGCTTTTTGCTCAACAGATTGCTCTTGCGATGCAAAAGTGAAGTCAAATTTTTGTTGTTCTAATTGTTGTCCCATAGATCAAATCTCCCTGAGCAATTAGGGGAGCCTAAAATGGAATGTTGAAAAAGATGACTCGTTAGAAAGTATATCAAAGCATACATCAATAGGCCTCTTGGTTCTGCTCCAGATCAATCGCCCATTTTGTAACCTGAGCCAATCACAACTAAATTTCTCATCTGATTCATCTGATTGGGTTACTTGACTTTTAAACGTTGAAAGTTTTCCTTTGAGAGTACGCCAATTGTGAGGCAAGTCCGGAGACTTGGGATTCTGATAAATCATGCACATTCTATGTTGACTGTATTTCGCCACGATCTGTGTCAAGCAGTCAGATAAATTTTCTACATTCAATGTTTTACTTGCGAGAAAATAGGAAAGATTAAATATAATCAACGTGTTAGCAGGATTATCCAATCTAATTTCAGTGGATAAAAACTCAGGCAACCCATTGTAGTCCCGCCCCCTATGAAAATCGTGATAAAAAGGGGCACCACTTCCGCTGGAACTCTCATTCATCCGCAGTGCTACATTAAGCATTGCCTCAGACTTATCAATACCTATATAAGTGGCATCGGACTGTCCTGCAAAAGCTGCCCAAAACGCAATACCTGAAGTTAAGGGACCGCAACCAAAGTCGATGAATACAACTTTATCGTTCATGGGGGCGAGGTATCTCGTGAAAATGTAATAAGAACTAAAAAGATGCATTGGCATATAATAGAGGCAATAGAGCAACACCTTATTTTCTGGAGTAAGCCCTCTAAAAGGTTTATCAAAATTGGTCCGCCCATGTTCCAGAATTTTCTCTCTATGGTATGTGTGGTTTTTATTTATAACGTGGTCTATCCATGGTTGAGTCCGTGGGTGCGTTTCAAATGGACGAATTACTTGATCTTTAAATAGACGACGCAGATTTTCACTGGGTCTATAGTAGTCGTTCTCGAAGGAGAGTATGTAAGACAAGTTTGCCCCTCTGAATCTCAATGATCTAATTGAAAAAAAACGATTTTACGAATGCCGCAATACCAATAAGGAGGGAACCAACAATTCCAATAACTTTCCCCTACTCCCCTCGGATAACGAGAAAATCATCAAGTTTTTGCTCAATTCTTGCTTGAGATATCTTCAACGTTATCTGATCTTCCTTGAGTTCTTTAGTTTGTGTGTCAATAGAATCTATACGTTTTTCCAAAAAATCTATGCGTTTTTCCAAGCGAGCGTTGTTCTCGCTCGCCTGTCTTTCTATCCGATCCAGCGAGGATTTTACCATATCCTTAAAATCTTGATCATTCATTTTACGTGTGCCAATGTTTCATATAGGGTAGCAAGTACTGTCCTGTTTGTCAAGGCAATTTCAGGCTATTTGTACGCGAAAATGCGTCAGTCTACGGATAGCAAAGTATCTCATAGTAGACTTTGGCATTTTTGTGCAGTAAACCGTTTATGAGTCTACAATAAGAAAAGGTTTCAACATCTGATTGGGTTGTTTGCTTTCTATACCGCGAAAGATTCGTTTTAAGCTTTTCCCACTTATCATACAATCTTAAACGCTTGGACCCAGATAATGATCGGTGATCAGGATTTTGGTATATTAAGCACACTTCATGCCGATCGTATTCCTGTATAATCTGAATGAGGACATCGGATAAGTTATCAGTATCTAATGTCGGGCTTGAAAAAAAATAGCAAAAATTAAATATAATCTGTGTCCCATCACCTTTTTCAATGTCCTTGTCCAATAATCTATGCAGAGAGTCGTAATTGTAGTTGTGAATTAACGCAAATTTGTCAAAGAAAGGATCTTTATACTTGTTGGGACCATACCTGTTGATTACCGCTGCCTTATCAAGCATCGTTCGCGCGCTATCAATTCCTAAATAGGTAATGTCGCTCTGTCCTGCCAAAGCTTGAAACGCGATACCTGAAGTTAATGGACCACAACCGAAATCAATGAATACGACTTTGCTGCTTTCGCTTATGGAAGTGAGGTAATTTGTAAAAATATGATAAGAACTAAAAAGATGCCTGGGCATGTGATGGACGCAGTATATAGACACCTTGTCTTTTGGAAAATAATACTCATTAGATGGTTTATCAAATGATGTTTCATCGAAATTGCTCTGTCCTTGTCTCAGAATGCGTGCTATATCTTCCCAGTAGTATATTCTATTCGTTTTAACATCTTCCGCTAATGCAGGTAGATTGTGTTTGAATGGTTGTATTACTAACACTTCAAACAGATTTTTTAGGCTTTCACCAGGCATATAGTAGTTATCGTGGAGACGGTGTATATAGGACATATTTGGGAAGTTTTCTCTGGCTAAGTTCACGATGTTTCATCGAATCAGGAACTGCAATTTTAGGTGGTGTTTACATCACGATTCAGAAGCAAACAAAACCACCGATGCAATTGCTTGAAATGATAACATATTAAAGAAAAGAATAAAAGAAAAGGTCAGTAGAAGATCAGCAAGGTGAGGATGTTGGCACAAACGAAATTGCAATTGAGAAGGTTGAAACTATAGATCGGCGACTAATTCTTCTTGGTAGGCAAAAAGTGCAGGCGTGCCACCGGTGTGTAGGAAAATGACGGTGTCGTCACGTCCGAGTCTGCCTTGTTGAATATGGTCGATGAGACACGCCATCGCCTTGGCAGTATAGACAGGATCGAGGAAAATCCCCTCTGTTTTGACGACAAGTTTGAGCGCAGCAATACATTCTGGTGTGAGGTATCCGTAAGCTCGCCCAATATAGTCATCCGTGTTTTGAATGTCTGCATCCACAATTTGTGTGTTGAGTCCAAGGATATCCGCGGCATCGTTTGCGGCGCTGCGCAGGCGTTCATGTTTGTTTTCCCAGCGGATGGGTGCGCTACCGAAAGGCTTCATTTTTAATCCAAGCGTTTTAGTACCGAGAATGAGTCCTGCCTGTGTGCCTCCTACAGAGGAGGTATAAATCCAATCAGCATCAATCCCTAACTGTTGTTGCTGTTGCGCGATTTCAGCGATACACCATGCGAAGGCAACTGCAGCAAGCGCAGTTGAGCGTGGACCGGCGACAACATAAGGGGTCATTCCTTCTGTCTCGAGCTGTTTCGCCAATTCGTACTTCACAGCATCTAACTCAGGTCCGAATGGGACATCAACGATCTCGACGTCAACGCCTGCTAATTTATCTAACAATAGATTGCCTTGTGGGATACTTTTGTGGTCTCGGGCGAGGCGTAGATAACAGTTGAGTCCGAGCTTACCACAGGCCGCAGCGGCTTGTCTGCAGTGATTTGATTGGGAGGCTGCGCCGTGTACAATTGTATCAGCCCCTTGTGCAATAGCATCACCAAGTGTAAATGTAAGCTGCCGTACCTTATTGCCTCCAAATGCCAAGCCTGAACATTCTTCGCGTTTTATAAAGATACGCGGACCTCCGAGTGCCTCGGAAAGCCTTGGGCATTCTTCAAGTGGGGTTGGGAAATGACCGAGGTTGGCTTGCGGTATTTGTGAAACCCGTTGAATCAACTGTTCTGCAGCTTCCATCTGTTACTCCGCTTCAATGACGATAGCCATCTGGTTGACTCGTTTTCCGTCTGTCGATTGCAAGCCCGGTGTGATAACCTCGACGATTGTACCCGGTTCACATTCGCTTGGACGAGCGTCTTTCACTTTGTGATGGGTAGACGACACTTTGGTTTCCCCGATTTCGATCGGCATGACTTCAGAATCGACGAGCTCGAGGAACCAATTGAGGCGTTTAGGTACGGTGTTCCCCTGTGTGTTTTTCGCTATTTCAGTGAACAGGAAATCCCGAATGAATTCGGTAAGAAATTTCCTAAAGGAGAGAATCTCGATCTTGGTAGCGTGTTTTTTCTCTTGCTCAATTAACTTGCTGGTGAAGCGATGGAGATATGCATCACACTCGTTCTGAATTTTCTCAAGATCCCGTTCATTTTCTGCAAGCAAGTTTGGAAACAACGTCGGCGCCGGCGTACCGATGCCGCGCGTCTGTTTGAGTGTTTGGCGCAATATTCTATCTACTTCGGCGAGGGGCTCAACAATACTTCCTGTTTCAGGCCTGGCGCGACCTCTCTCTTTCTGCCATGCGATTATCTCGCTTGCCATGAGATTAAGGAGGAGAATAGCAGTTTCCTCTTCACAAAGCCTCTCTGGTTTCCAGGAGGTCAGATCAAATCCATATCCCTCGTTGTAATCTCTCTCTAATTTAGAGAGTTGATCTTGAAATTCATTCTGAATAGTTTCACCTTGTTCTTGGTAGTAAGCCTTACCTCGTTTTCCGACCTTCAGTGTACGAACAATTTGACCGAAAAAACCATTTTCCTTCTGTTTAGATTTTCTACCGGTGTCCGCATCTGTACTTGCATGGGCTGCATTCATCTGTGATTCCCGTTGTTTTGCAAGCGCACTTGGTGGAAGAGAACGAATTGAAATTTTAAATGCCGAATGAGAGGTTACATTGGGCAACTCAGTTTTGACTTTCCGAATTGTCGATGGTTTCCCTATGGTGTTCGGAGCATCCGGTTCTTCGTCGAACACCTGTCGGCTTTCCGCACGTGCCCGAAGTGTGTGTTTCGGATGCTGTATTTCTGGTAAATCGGGTATTGTTTCTACCTGTTCGGTCCCTACGACTTCTGGTGCCTCGGAGGCATCAGGGTTCGCATGGCTGGATGTGTTTGTCGGTAGTTGTATTCCCGGTAGATCGGGTGTTGCGTCTACCTGTTTCGCTGCAACGACTTCTGATTCTTCAGAGATATCTATATCCGCGTTCCTCGGTGTGTTTGTCAGTGGTTGTATTCCTGGTAAATGGGGTGTTGTTTCTGCTACGACTGCTGGTTCTTCAGAAATATATGCCTCTATCTCATTGGAAGTATCTACGGTTTCCGTGTCTGTTACGGTCTCGACATTTTCTGATAAATCCTCTTCTGGCAATTCATTACGGAGTGTTTTCAACTCTGCCAGGACCTTTTTAACACGTGCGGAAATAGGTTCGGCGTCGTCGACAAAAAAGGTTAAACGGTATGCTTCGAGCACCTCTGGGGGGAGACGGAGTGAAACTGGGAAGTTTCCTAACTGAAACTGCTGCCAATTGGCGAGTCCGCTCGAGGGTTGCTTCTGATACATCACGCGCATCTGTTTCTCATCGCTGACCAAGTTCCGCAGATCCATACGGATACAATCTATATCAACGCTAAACGATATCTCAATATCTTGAAAACAACCCGCTACGCTATTTCTAGCCATCTTAGCTTTCTCCTTGCGAATCTCTTTAAGTGAACAAAATTAACAGGGGTTTTGGCGGATAATATTGTGTTAATCAATATCAACGTTTCTTGTCCATTTGCGTTACAAATTTTTTCTATTCCGCGTTCCTTTAAATTGAAATTAATAAGATTGGTAAACTTCTAAGAAGGTGAATAATACAGTGGCGATAAGATGTCTTCTTCTGACAATAATTGTGTGAATAAATATAAAAAATTCATCGCTGGATCAGCATTTTGCGAGTCGCGTGAAAAGCACCGGCTTCAAGAGAGTAAAAATATATACCGCTCGCGACAGGTTCACCGGTGGTGTTACGGCCATCCCAATAGGCGGTGTGTGAACCTGCCTTTTGATGTCCAAGGGGCCGGGAATAGATACGTTTCCCTTGCGTATCGTAGATATGGAGGACTACGTTTGCATCTGAGGCGAGTTGATACGGGATCCATGTCTCTGGATTAAATGGGTTCGGAAAATTTTGGCTGAGACGATTGACCAGTGTCGGTTTAAGCGAGTTCGGTTTCCATTCGGATGGTGTTGGTTCTTCCACAGCAAGCGAATAACCTTCGGTATGCACACGAAAAGTACGAAGTTGATACAGATCGGTGATATAGAGAACACCATTTGTTAGTTTTAATTCGGACGGAAACTGGAGTTCGCGACTTCTGTAGAGAAGAGATGAAGCCGTTGTTAATGTGCGTGTGTCAATAACCTGAACGCTTTCGCTATCAAGTAAATAGAGATGGTTACTACTGGCTTGTACATCTATCAGGACGGCGTCATTTCTATATATACCGTCCAATTTCGGTTTGTTTGGTTCGGTTACATCAAGTGCAGCAACACCGACACCACTATCTAATAGATAAGCACGTTTTGCCGTCAGGGCAACGCCTGTTGCATTGCCCTGTGTGAGGTAATTCGCAATGGGACGTGGCACTACTGGGTCTGTGATGTCAAAGATATGCAGTCCGCCTTCAAGGGCAGCAACGTAAGCGTGTGTAGACGCGTCTCTGTTGATGACGACGCGATAGGCGCTGCCGCGTATGTCTCGTTGGGATATGATTCTACTCAGCTGCGGTGCTCGACTGTCAACGACAATCAGAGATTCAGCACAGAGGTAGGTGTAGCCGTCGTGCAAAGCGATGTCCGAAACGGCTGCTGCTGTCGGAATATGTGTCAAAATTGTATTCGCTTCGAGATCAACGACAAACATGCCAGTCTCAGTAGCAACGAAGCCGTATCCCTCTCGCACACGAACTTTGGTGCAGTGAGTTGCTTCAAATAAACTGTTAGCAGTGGCAGCGTTTGCAGGCAGCGACAGGTTTTTTGTTAAGATCCCGTCATAAGGGTTCGTAAATTCAAGTGTCTTTAACCCACCTACACCGTTCGCAATGTAGATGGTGCGCGCACCACCCGCTGTTTCGATAACATCAAGTCCATAAGCCATACCGCCGAGAGCATACCGGTGTAACCACTTCGGCGATTTCGTTTCGCTTACATCAATTGTCTGAATGCCACCTTTGCCATCGGCGATGTAAGCCGTTGTATCACGGAGGACGATATTAATCGCATTACCGAACGTAGGTTGTGAGGAAATTCGTTGCGGTTGTTGTGGGTTCCGCGCGTCAATAATGTGAAGTCCTGCCTGTTGGTCCGTCAGATAAATGGTGTTGTTACGGAATTGGATACCAGTTGTAAGTCCTGGTGTATCTAAGCGAAAACGTATTTCGGGATTCTGAATATCTGTCACATCAACCACTGTAAGATTACCAGAAGCCACGTAAACATAAGTTCCGTTTCTCGTATCAACAATTTCGTAAGCAGCGGCGAGAATAGGGACAACGCTGCGCACAACAAAATTGCCGAATGGACTTGGATCAAGGATAATAAGTCCATGTCTGTCGTCGCTCAAGTAGACTGTCCCCTCGTGGATGGCGATATTGAGCGGTCTACCTGCAGTGCGAAAGAAACGTCGGGGTTGCGGTGACCGGGCGTTGTGAACATCGCGGAGATTGAAAACGAGCATCCCACGATCCTTATCAAGGACATACAGATTGCCATCGGCGACATGGACCTGACGGGCATCCGTAAGGGTGCCAATCGTTTTCACGATACTCGGATGGGTTGGATCAGTGATGTTGATAACGTGTACTCCCGCTGCGCCGTCGGCGATATAAGCGGTTTCGCCATTAACAGCGATAGCTTGCGCCTGTCCTGGCGTAGCGATTTCACCAACACGATCAGGTTTTGTCGGTTCTGCCAGCGTAAAAATCTCAAGTCCCCAACGGCTTGCAGCGTAAAGGTAGTCTCCATCTGTGCCACCGATCTCAACGTCAGTATAATTGCTCGCAAGATGAATCTGTGTCATCGGTTCAAGATACGTTTTCGGTGTGAGATTCGCTGGTAATGGACTTGGTTGGGTCCGATTTCTGAGGGCGTTGGTTACAGAATCGGGCACAACATTTGATACGCGCAAGCGCGGCGAATCTATTACCCTTTCAACATTGTTAGCGGCAGGCGGTGCTGCAGCGACATAACGAAATGCCTGCGGCGCATCAGCAGTTACCATCATCACGATTTCACCGCCGCGTTGCAGTCCTTCTCGTCGAATGTATCCTGTATTTTCGGTATCAAATGGGATAGGTGTAACAACGGGTTGTCCGTTAGGTGGTATGTAAAGTGTTGTTGCATAGAGGTTGCCAGGACCAGGACCAATCACCGATATGTCCAAAGTTTCTGGCAGATTTCGAAAAACAGCATAATATGTTCCCCATTGGTCAATAGAAATATTATTCGCTTCATTGGGATAATTAAAGAGACGCGGAACTGCGGCGTTCACTTTTCGGTTCTGGAGATGGGCATAACCGAGTTGTCTGTTTCGTGCTTGCGTGTTAACCCAATTTGCAAGTCCCCAATTCAGAAAAACATCAGGGAAACTAACGCTTTTCCCACCGTCCGCTAGAGCAGCATTAATCGCTTGTTCACCCAGGGCATCCGATCCGACAATACCACGGATAAGTTTTCGTCCGCCATACTGTTCGTAGAGATAGAGCATGAGCATGAAAGCGGCACCATAATAAACGTCTCGTGTGTTTGCATAAGTAAGCGAAACGCCGGGGTTTGCCAGATAACTGTCAACAAAAATAGTGTGTACGGTTCCGTAAACTCCCCATTCCACGAAAGACGCCATGCCTTCTTCTAACCACCGTTGATCTGTTGTTCCGCCGTTCTGAAACCAGTTGACGAGGTGTGCGAATTCATGTGCAAGGCTGCTGTAGAAGGTGTGCCGAGAGCGTTCTCTGAACTGGAAAATGTCCATATAGAGCATTTCCCTACGATTACTGTTCGGTGCTGTAGGTATCTGATCCGCGGGCGCGAAGTAGCCACCATAATCCGCTCCAGAATTGTTCATACCAACGTCGTGCATCAACAAAGTTATACGGTTATCCCTGTCAAGTCCAGGCTTCCATTCGCTACCCATCCACTCTCGAACGCGCGGATAGATGCGTGTATCAAATTCCCTTGCGATTGCAACGGCTTCGGCGTCTGTGAGTAAGTGGCGCACCGAGTTTTCGATGTAGACGTAGAGGTGGTCGCTTTTGGCGATACAGGTGGCTGTTACCTCTGCTGCTGGAATGTGAATAAAAAAGTGCTCTGTTTGTCCGATTTGAACGGGTGCAGCGGGTGCGGCAGCAATTTCTTCAGGTGGGTGTTGTCCAAGGTGTTGTTGGTACAAAAGCGGTGTTCCGCAGTGCCATGAATCCGCGGACGCAACGCTGGTAACAATCCAGAGAATAAACGTAATTGATATTAAAAATCGCATAGGATGTGTGTTCATGTTTTAATAGTTAATTTATATGTTTATAGAAAATACTGCTATGCAATATTGTACAAACTTACCAATTCTATCTATTATTTTACAATGAATCTGTCGCGAATTCAACCGATGTGTAGATATTCATCAGAATCAGGATTTTGCAGGATAAATTTATCAGTCCGTAGGTTGGGTTGAACGCCATAAAAATTAGATGTTTGTGGTGAGGAAACCTTTGAATTCTCATGGAACTTGAAATCCTCGGAGTCCGAGAGAAACCCAACGCTTTTTGTCTTTGGGATGTTTGATTTGTTGGGTTTCGCTATGTTGGTTATGCCAATGGGCATAAAACGGCAGAAAGGTTTTTGGAAACATGGAGGCGGATGTAGGCTGCCACTCAACCCAACCTACAGAGCAAGTGATAATTGGTTGTTGGTAGACGAGGGTCGGGATTCGGAAATTTCTCCTACAGAAGAGATACGAGAAAATGCTTTACGTGCCAAAGCCCTTTTGATATACTTTGTAATATACAGACCTTAACAAAGGAGCGATTCTAATGTATCGTGTCGGTATCATTGGGTTAGGCAACATCGCCTCCCGTTATTCAACACCTGACGATCCTTATCCGTATTGCCATACAGGCGGTATCCGTTTTTGCGAGACAACCGAATTAGTCGCAGTCGCAGATATGTCTGCAGAACGTCAAGCAGAATTCCAACAAGTTTGGGGACCCGCCTTCCCAGATAATTCCATAAATTACTACGAAACAGATACACAGATGCTTGAAAGTGAGACTTTAGATATCGTCGCTGTTTGTGTCCGTGGACCGCACCATTTTAAGGTGATGCAGAACGTCTTGAAGGCGGATATCAAAGCCATTTTCCTTGAAAAACCCGCTGGATGTTCCCTTGAAGAGGTTGACACTATGACCGCAGGTGCTGACGCAAAGGGAATTCCTATCGTTGTTGATTATACACGGCACTGGGGACCACACTTAATTCGTCTCCAATCGCTTATTAAGGATGGGCTGATTGGTGAGGTGCAAACCGTCATCGGGTATTGCGGCGGTGGGGTGCTCTCCTTCGCTATTCACACAACCGACATGATCTGCCAGTTCGCTGGCTATGATCCGATCTCGGTGACTGGTTTCGTTGAGGGAGGCGGCAATGTACCGACACCTTATGAACCTGAACCCGCGATTGTCGGTTCAACGATTCAATACGAAAGCGGCGTTATAGGCTTCCATGTTGGGAACCATGGGGCGCGGGGCGGATTCTCCGTTGATGTTCTCGGCAGCGAAGGTAGCGTTCAGACGGGATTCTATAGCAGCACAACCGTCTATAAAGAAGGGAAGTTGATTGATAACGACACGCTGGATCTCCCTGAAAACGCTGGTCCTTTCAATATCGCTTATAAACAGATTACGGATTATTTGGATGGCGGACCTCTTCCCGATTGCGCCCATGATGATTATACTGCTGTCAACGAAATCGGTTTCGCCACTATCGAAAGCGGCATAACCGGGCAAACGATACAACTCCCGTGTCAGAATCGGAAACGACTTATCTTTGCGAACGGCTAATATGGCACTATTACGTAAATTTGATTCTCTCTCTCGGTTCTTTATGAAGCTTTACCGCAGCAAGCACTATGAAACGACTCCTAATACACCGCTGCGCTTGCCGTTGAATGAATGTAGAATCGCGCTTATTACAACCGCAGGTTTTTTTCTGCATGGACAGAGTCCTTTTGAGAAGGGAGATTGTTCATACCGAGAGATTCCAAATTCAATCCAGACACAAGAACTTAAAGATGGGCATAAAAGTGGGGCTTACGATAAACGCGGCATTGATATTGATGCAAACCTTGCGTTTCCACTCGATAGATTCAAGGAGTTAGAGACCGAAGGTAAAATTGGATCGCTAAACCGTAGGCACTTTAGTTTTATGGGATCAATTACAAAACCGCACGTCCTCATCACGCAATCCGCACCAGAGGTTGGACGGATGCTTAAAACTGATGGCGTAGACGTTGCTTTTTTAACCCCTGTCTGACCAATGTGCAATCAGTCTGTAGGATTGATACAACGTGCTGTTGAAGCGGCAGGAATTTCCACAGTTTCTATTACCCTTGTTGAAAGTATGACGAAGAAGGTAAAACCGCCGCGCGCCTTAGCGGTCCCGTATGATTTTGGACATCCGCTCGGTGAACCGAATAACCCCAGATTGCAGCACGCAATCATCGCCGAGGCACTCGCACTTTTAGCAGCCGAAACACTGCCCCCTATCCTTCGCGCTTTCGTTAGGAATGGTATGCAGTAGTTTTTAGCTGTCAGTTAAAAAGCGGTTTGATTTAAAAAAATTATCTTTTAACTGATAACTGAAGACTGATAACTGATAACCATTAAAAGGAGAATTCTATGGACAGAATCAAAGTTGGTATTATCGGATGTGGCGGTATCTTCCGCTCCCTCCATGCCCCCTATTACCAAGAACCGACCCGACGCGCAGATATTGTCGCAATCGCCGACATCAACGAAGCGTCTGCGAACGAACAAGCCGATCAGTTTGGTGCAGATGCCTACACAGATTACCGCGCACTCCTCGACAGACAGGATATAGACGCAGTAGATGTCTGCGTCCATCCGCGCCCACACCTTGAAATTACCCGTGCTGCTGCCGATGCCGGCAAACACATTTTAATGGAAAAACCGATGTGTTGTAGCGTTGCGGAGGGTGAGGAGATGATAGCCGCTGCTGAAAATGCGGGTGTTCTCCTGATGGTTGCCTATATGATGCGGTTCAGTCCCGGCTACATGAAACTAAAATCGCTCCTTGATGATGGCACACTCGGCACACTGCAGATGGCGTACTCTAATCAGGTCAGTTGGTTCTCACCCGAACGACATCCGTGGCTCTTTGTGAAAGCGGAATCGGGGGGTATGCTGGTGGAACAAGCCATTCATGATCTTGATCTCTGGCTGTGGCTCTACGGTCCCGCCTCCACAGTCTACGGATTCACAAGCCATGTCCCACTCGGTGGCACCTACCCACTACCTGATCAAGCCGTAGAGAACAACGCCGTGCTGACCGTACATTTCAAGAACGGCGGTGTCGGTATGATGATTAAGAGTTGGGCGGCTGAAATAAGGAATAGTGGCAACGGTCTCGTTACCAGCAAAGGCTCGGCGACACTAATCTCAAACGGTCTCCGTTGGAAGACCCACGATATGCCAGAGGTGGAAGAGTTCACTGCGCCAGTCCCAGACGATGACACCTACCGCAGCATGCCAGAGGAGCGGCGTCAGCAGCGGTATTGGGGAGTAGCAGCGAAAGGCACGAGCATTGATCACTGGCTCCAGTGCATCGCCGGAGAAGCAGAGCCGACGACCCATGGACGCATCGGCAGAGACGGTATTGAGTTGGCAGAAGCGACGTATCGTTCCTCGCAAATCGGTGCACCGATTTCGTTGCCCTTGTAGCAGGGCTGTCTATTCCTTTCCTAGATAAAGTAACCCCATAATATCCTTCCATACGCTGTAGGGCGGACCCCTATATCCGCCCGCTATCACCCACCCGAAATTTGCTCTTTAGACCAAAATTGTCTTTGTACCGCGAAAATCCAGAAGAAACATAACTAATTAGGACTTACGCAATAGTTTAGAAATGTGTTATACTCTCACTTTATGAAGACCGTAACTCTCTGTGAAAAGAAGCACCCCTTATTTTCGGATTATTGCCAGTTTCTGTTAGCAAGTTTCCATAACTTCACACAGACG
>JAJDUH010000019.1 GCA_022826805.1 Candidatus Poribacteria bacterium | reverse complement strand
AACGACATTCTCATGGAACAACTCGCGGACAAGGGCAACGGAAGTTACGCGTATGTAGATACGCTTACTGAAGCGAAACGTATCTTTGTGGAGAACTTGACTGGTACACTGCAAATCATCGCCAAAGATGCCAAGGTCCAGATTGAATTCAATCCTCAGACAGTGAGTCGATTTCGTCTCCTCGGTTATGAGAACCGTCGACTCGCACATGAGGACTTCCGCGACGACGATGCTGACGCGGGTGAAATCGGTTCAGGGCACAGCGTGACCGCACTCTATGAGATTAAACTCCATGAAGAAGAGGTTGTCGGCAAACTCGCAACCGTCTTCATCCGCTATGAAGATCCAGACAGCCGTAATGTTACGGAAGTTAGTCAGGACATCTTTTCAAAAGAACTTAAAAGTACATTTGAAGAAACCTCCACTTCATTTCAACTTGCTGCTACTGTCGCAGAATTCGCAGAGATTCTTCGAGGAAGCTATTGGGCACAGAACGGTAGTTTGGACGCTGTAGAACAGACGCTTGAAGGTATTTTGCCTCCCATACATCGACGCACACAACAACAAGACGAGTTAATAACTCTCGTGCGTGAGGCGAGCCGCTTTAAATAGCCGGATTCTGTAGAAGAATACATTTTCCAAGAGGGCAACAATTCAAAAGTGAGGCGACGTTCAAGACATTCTTGTCCGCGAGCAGCATTTGTCGTCGCGCAATTCATTGCGCGAGTCAAAGTAGCAGGAAAGGTACGAATGCTATCTGTGTAGATTCTAATTGTGAACCTTAACATTGAATAGTTTCGTTGAAACCTATTTCATAAATACCTAATCCGCAAGAGTTCAGAGACGTTCAGTTGCGAAAATTTGAAATAAAATAGCACTGCGCGGAACTGAGGACTGTGTTTCAGCTCTATCTTTTTTATCAGAGAATTTCTGGAATGGAGGACACTCATGGGTAAATTTGTAGTTTGTTTATGTGCTGTGTATCTGATAGGGAGTTTTCAAAGTGTCGGTACAGCCGGTGAACTGGAAGGTTTAGTTGTCTACTTCGCTGTTGAAGAGGGAGCTGGTAAGACAGTCAAGGATCTATCTGGTAACGGGCAGGATGGAAAATTAGAGGGCGATACAACATGGACGGATGGCAAATTCGGTAAGTCGGTCAATTTCGGTGGAAAGGATGGGATTGTCCGAGTAGAGCCTTCCGATGCATTTGAATTTACCGATGGGATTACGATTGCCGCTTGGATTCAACCGACGCTGAAAGCGGGTCCCGGTACATGGCAGCTTATAGCCGCTAAGGGACCAGATGTTCAAGAGTTTTTTGAGGTGCTGCTCCATCCTGACGGTTTTATCAATCTTCCCGTCAAGACCCCGATACTTTAGCGCGGGGATGTAGACGGGCTCAATGGTTGTGTCAAGAAAAAGACTTGAGACTTGATATACTATGAAAACCTATAAGTATAAGTTCGGTGATCAATCCAATTGTATGCGTCTTGGCAACTTGCTTGACGATATGTGGCAAGTGCATGAGCACTTTCATAAGTGGCAAAGGCAACGCTATAAAGACGGCTTGCCCTATGCGAACTATAACGCTATGGCTGCACACTTGACGGAACTCAAGCAAACTACGCATCCCCATTGGAAGGCGTTGCCAAGTCAAGCGATCCAAGAAGAATTGAAACGCATTGACGCAGCATATCAGCGTTTTTTTCAACAAGATAGGTGACAGACCACATATCAAACGTCCGCATAAGTTTCGGTCTATCACCTATCCCGGAGAATCGGGTTGGCAGATAAAAGACGATCGTATTTCTATCACCTTTCGCAAATATGAGAGTGGTAAATGGAAACTGGATCGCGTCGCTTATACCTTTTTCAAACACCGTGAGTGGGAAGGCGATATAAGACGCATTACAATCAAGCGAGATAATTGCGGTGATTATTGGCTTTGTATGACGACGAGTTTCACGGATACCGACCCTTTGCCGACAACAGGTGAGAGCGTTGGGGCAGACTTCGGTATGAAAGACGCTTACTTGACTTTGAGCACGGGTGAGAAGATACAACACCCGCAACCTTTGAAGCAATCCTTGAATAAACTTCGCACTCTCAACAAGGCACTCAGCCGTAAACAAAAAGGTTCGGGTGGTTGGTGGCGTGCTGTTAGACGCCTTGCGCGACTCTACAGAAGAATTGCCGATCAGCGTAAAAACTTTCATTGGAAATTGGCGACTGACTTGTGCGATCGGTTTGATACTGTTGCGATTGAAACTTTGAACCTTGACGGGATGAAACGCCTATGGGGTAGAAAAGCCTCGGATCTTGCATTTTACCAATTTGTTGAGATATTGAAATATAAGTGTATCAAACATAAGCGTCATCAAAAAATACGGATTGGAAACCCCATCCTGAATCAACGGTATGAATGCGAATCAGAATCAAATCAACGGTATGAAGCCTATAAAGGCTTCACCGGGTATGAAGTCCGTATGGACTTCACCGGGTATGAAGCCCGTATGGGCTTCCCCGTATGGCATTCCCCGAGGTTGGGGAGGAAAATCCGCCCTCGTGTGTTAGTCCAAGGCGTTTCTTTGAAAAAAACGCTTGACACAAAACGTCAAAAATGTTATACGATTCTTACCAGTTGGCAGACATGTCAAGCGTTGTCGCAAGGCAACGTGTCTGCCTTCCTACTTGACAGGGGATAAAGACTGGTAACTGGTAAAACCTTTGCGAACGTACACATATCAGATACGCGAACATTCCAAGAACAAACGCTTGGGCAATATGCTTGATGACCTTTGCGATGTCCACAACCACTTTCTAAAGTTGGAAAATCGCTATTACCGCATTTATGGTAAATATGCTGGACGTTTTCGCTTGCAACCGCACTTGACGAAGTTGCTGAAGCGGACCAAGAAACACTGGGCATGGATCCCTCGCGACACACTTGACGCTGTCATTATCCGCTTGCACATCGCTTGGCAACGCTTTTTGAAGATAAAAGGCACAGGCAAGCCGAAGTTCAAACGCAAAGGACGCTACCGCTCTGCGAAGTTTCAATCGGGCTACAAACTTGACGATGGACGTCTGCGTCTCTCCTTCAAACAATGGAATGAACCGCTGTCCCGTCTCAAATTCAGTAAGCGTTGGTTTCCTTTCACCAGCACCGCACTTGGAAAGGAAACGTCCGCTATCTCCAAATCCTTCGCGATGGTGTTGGTTGGTATTGGTTGTATGTCGTAACCGATGATGCCAGTAAAGAAGTCCTGCCTGCTACGGGTGAAAGTGTCGGGGCAGACAATGTAATACAAGGAATGGATTTGGTCTATTCCCAGACCAAATCCGGTATGAAAGACGCTTTTCTCACGCTCAACACCGGTGAGAAAATACAATCGCCACAATTCTTTAAACTTTCCTTGAACCAACTCCGCTCTCTCAACAAAGCCATCAGCCGAAAAGTCAAAGGGTCTGGCAACTACTGGCGTGCCGTCCGTGAACTCGCACGGCTTTACCGCAAAGTTGCTAACCAACGACGCGATTGGCATTTCAAACTGGCGACCGACCTTTGCCGAAGGTTTGACCTTATCGCTACCGAGACGCTGAACCTTAAAGGCATGAAACGCTTGTGGGGTAGAAAAGTGTCTGACCTCGCCTTTTACCAGTTTGTTGAGATTCTGAAGTTCAAGAGTTTGAAACATAATCGTGAGTTCCGTCAAGTCGGGCAGTGGACGCCGACCACAAAGCTGTGTTCCGATTGTGGACATCCCAACGAAAATCTTTCACTTTCAGATAGGCAGTGGACATGTCGTAAATGTGGTTCACACCACGACCGAGACATAAACGCTGCTATCAACATCTTATGGGCTGCTTGCGATCCCGTTGTGGAGACAGTGTAAGACGATTTCTTAGAAATCGCAGTTGTCCACGAAGCACAAGCTCCAGCGTTTACGCTGTGGGTGCCTTGACAAAGCGAAATGTGGACTGGTCTTTTGAAGGCAATTGGATTGAACCCTTTATGGGTTCAGGGGTTGTTGGTTTCAATATTATACCGCGCAACGCTATTTTTGCAGATACCAACCCACATTTGATTAACTTCTATAACGCCATCGCAAGTGGGAAGATTAATGGTATAAAAGTGAGAAACTTCCTTGAACAGCACGGCGAAATACTATCAAAACGTGGACAAGATTATTATTATGAAGTTCGAGAGCGATTTAATCGAACGCATGAACCTTTAGATTTTCTTTTTTTAAATCGATGCTGCTTCAATGGAACGATTCGGTTCAATCGCAAAGGAGATTTTAACGTACCTTTTGGACACAAGCCGCAGCGGTTTTCCAAAGCATATATTACGAAGATTGTGAACCAAGTTGACTACGTTTATGTTATGTCAAGGCACTCCAATTGGTCATTCATTTGCCAAGATTTTAGCGAAACACTCAAAGAAATTTCTGAAAAGGATTTTGTCTACTGCGATCCGCCTTATGTTGGGAAACACGTCGATTATTTCGATAGTTGGGACGAAGAAAATGAACGACATCTATTTGAGATACTGAGCCACTCTCCGTGTAAATTTATTCTATCCACTTGGCATAGCAATCAGTACAAGAAGAATACTTTTCTTGAGACGCTGTGGTCAGAATTTCATGTGTTAACCAAGGAGCATTTCTACCACGTTGGTGCGAAAGAGGAAAATAGAAAACCGATGCTTGAGGCATTGGCAATGAATTTTACACCTCAACGCTTATACCAAGAACCAATTGAACGAGCTGAACAACTTTTGCTTCTTGAAAAATTAGCAGAGCACCAAAGAAGCAACAGTTTAGTGTCGTGAAATTGAATAAAGAGTGTTAAAAACCTGTTTTTCGCAGTGGCTCAGACATCAACCATCCGATTACGTTGATGATGTCGTCTTGTCGCTCCTGCAGCATTACCTCAATGAGTGCAGGCTTCTCAGCGGCGAGTGCGTCCCGTAGCGTCTCTTTAAAGTCGCCCAAATTCTCAACGCGCTTGGCATAAGCACCGAAAGATTGTGCGAACTCAACAAAATCGGGATTCAGCAGGTCTGTATCAATCGTACGTCCTTCACACCCTTTCAATTGGGATCCCTTAATCGCTGACAAAGCACCATCATTTACAACAATCGCCACGACATTGATACCGTATTTCATAGCGGTTGCCATCTCCACTGCACCCATCAAAAATCCGCCATCACCACTAAAGCAGATAACAGGACGGTCAGGATGTGCCACTTTTGCCCCGATAGCAGCCGGATAGGCGTGCCCTAACGCCACACCGATATTCGGGTAGAGGAAGGTTCTCGGATCGTAGATAGGGAACTCTGCGAAGGAGGCATAGCCGAGGGCATGGACGTCAATCGCATAGATGGTATCTCTGGGAAGCACGTCTTGTAATTCGTGAATAACAGGCAACGATGGCTGCGCATCAAACTTTGCTCGGAGTTCTGTTAGCACCGCGTCCCATTCATTTTGACCGGGGACAACATCTTCGATGAGTGCCTGTAAAGTCAGTTTTAAATCACCGACAACACCAACATCACATGGATATTCAAGTCCTATCTCGTTAGCGTCTTCATCAATTTGGATGAAGGGTTGCGGTAGTTCCAGACTCCAATTGCGGGTATCAATGGAGGTGAAACGCGGTCCAATACCGATTAAACAGTCGCAGCGTTCGAGTGCCTCACGTCCGAGGTAACCGTAGCAAATTTGCAGTGCCAGCGGATGGTCCTCCGGCAAAACACCTTTTCCATTGCGGGTAACGATGACGGGTGCGTTCAATTTCTCGGCGAGGAGACGTAATTCGTTGCGGGCATTTGAGTGGAAAACGGCAGACCCAGCGAAGATTACGGGCATCTTGGCGTTGCGGATTGTCTCAACAGCAGTACTGAGATCCGCGTCGTCTGGGGGCGGTAATTCGGTGCGTTTCACACGTGGTGGAATTCGGACATCCCCTTCCCCTGTAACAACATCCATCGGGAATTCCAACATTGTGGGTCCAGGTCTCCCGTTGCGCATCGCTTTAAAGGCGTTTTCGACGACGACTGGAATCTCGGCGACAGTGTGAGCGATCGCACAATATTTGGTAATCGACTCAAAAAAGCGCATCTGATCTAAGCCGTGGAACATCTTACTCGGATGTTTGCTATAGAGACTGGAATCGCTCTGCCCAGTAATTAGCAGAACAGGGGCACAGTCGGTGAAAGCCTCTAAAATCCCGGTCGATGCATTGCTGGCACCGGGACCTGGTACGGTGATGGCAACACCGGGTTCTCCTGTTGCGCGGGCGAAACCATCCGCCATTTGTGTTGCGGCGTATTCGTGCCGAACGAGATAGTGGTCAATTGCACCACCGCGCTGCAGTAAAGCATCGTAGATTTGGATGTTTTGTGTACCGGGCATTCCAAAAACTGCCGAGACGCCTTGGGCTTTCAAGCATTCAATGAGAATTTCTCCGCCTTTCACGTATCAGTCTCCTTTGTGTTCTCTGAGAAAATTTTCCAGCCACGCATCAGGATTATACCCGAATCGTCGTAGGGTTTGACACCCGATACGCTTTAGAAAATTTGGGATGAGGTTGAAAAGTTTAAGTCGCCAATTCATTGTGTTAGATTGGACTTGCGCAAAACCTTTGCTGGCGAGGTTCTCTAACCTCGCCCAATTCTATCGTAGGTTGGGTTGAATAGGTATCTCGTAAAAAATCGGACATAGCCGATGACATTTATGGTGAAACTGACAATTAAATAGACATTATAGCACAGACACTAACCCCCCTAACCCCCCTTATCAGGGGGGAATAGTATCTGTTTATTTATCTGGTTTACCATAGTTGGTTTGTTGGGTTTCGCTATGCTCCACCTACATTAATGCAACATTGGAATTGGAGCCCCGTATAAACAAGATGGTGCATTGGTTTTCACCGCTCAACCCAACCTACAATTATCATAGAATATCATAACACCCGCTATATCTTTAATGCTTCACCACTATTTTTGTCGAAAAAATGCATCCGTTCTGCGACAAATGTGACATACAGATGTTGTCCAATTTCGGCTTCAAAGTTAGGCGCGGTACACGCCTTGAGGATCGTATGCGCGCCCGCTGTATCCGTTCCGAGCGTCAACTCGACTATCGTTTCCGCACCGAGCGGTTCAACACTATAGACCTCAGCCTGAAATGCGTTTGAAATGGATTGATGACTGACAATCACATCTTCAGGATGTACACCGAACACGAGGTCCCGGTTTGGATCGTTATGATTTAGGGCTTCTGCAACCCGCGCGTCCTGAATCATTACCGAATTCTCTCTGTCTACACTGCTTGCCAAAGTCATACGGAGTTCACCATCAGATCTGGAGATGTCAGTCGGAATGCAGTTCATGCTTGGGTTGCCAACGAAACCGGCGACAAAGAGGTTTGCGGGATGGTTATAGATGTCAGCAGGTGCTCCGAGTTGCTGGATTCTGCCAGCCTCAAGAATGGCAATCCGATCCGCCATGGACATTGCTTCAACCTGATCGTGCGTCACATAGAAAGTAGTTGTGCCGAGGTCACGTTGCCGCCAACGGATTTCAGCGCGCATTTCAGTGCGGAGTTTCGCATCAAGGTTGGAGATGGGTTCATCCATGAGGAATACTTGGGGACGCCGGACCATTGCCCTCCCAAGACCAACCCGTTGCGTTTCCCCACCACTGAGTTGATTCGGTGTACGCATGAGCAGATGCTCGATATGAAGCATCTGTGCAATATCCCTGACGCGCCGGTCAATCTCCTCAGCGGAGAGTTTTCTCGGATGCAGTGGAAACGCCATGTTCTCGTAGACGGTTAGATGTGGATAGAGAATATGGGATTGGAAAACAAAAGCCACATCTCGCTCTGCTGGGGTTTTGTCGTTGACACTGATTCCGTCCAAGTAGATAGTCCCCTCTTCTGGCTTATCCAAACCTGCGATACAGCGAAGTGTGGTTGTTTTTCCTGCCCCTGTCTGTCCGAGAAGTACGAAAAATTCCTCGTCTTGGATATCAAGCGTAATGTCGTCAAGGGCGGTGAGGTTGCCGAACCGTTTTGTGATGTTTTCGAGTTTTACTGTTGCCATAAAGGGTTTACGATTCCGTATTGTGAATATTATTATAATATAGCACGAATTGCGTTTAGGGGCAATAGGAATTGGTGCCTGGCAGTCAGTAGGCGTCGCGATCATAACTCGATCTTATAGGAAGAATTCGGGATTCTCAGATCCCTTCTACAGAAAAAACACATGCAATTTGATGATGTATAGGGTATAATTAACGAAGAAACCTAAAGGTTTCCACGTTGCAAGGGCAAAAGCCGGTGTAAAATAATCAGGTCGGAGAAAACGATGTTGAATCGCCAAGAGGCACAACAGAATATTCACAGCAATCTGTCCTTTATGGACAGAATCAGACGACAATACGATTTAACCCCCTCAACCACACTGGTTTTGGGACTGACAACTCTGTTTTTCGTTGTCTTTCTCATATACCCCCTCCTCTATGTCTTCAAAGAAGCCTTCTGGATAGAAAACAGATTTAACCTCACATATTTCAAACTTATGGTAACCGATCCGAATATCCGAGAATTGGTTATCAATAGCTTCAAAATCGGCGTGATGGTTACAGCGGTAACGAGCATCGTAAGTCTACCCTTGGCATATTTTTTGACACGTTATCGATACCCGGGACGCAACATGTTACGCTCTGTTATCTTGATTCCGATGATTATGCCTCCATTTGTGGGTGCGATTGGAATGAAGCAGTTCTTCGGCTTATACGGGAGCGTCAATATGCTTCTCGTGAAACTTAACCTGATTGATATAGCCGAAACGATCGACTGGTTCCATGGTGGCTTCTGGGGTGTGGTGATGTTGTCAACACTACATCTGTACCCGATAATGTATCTCAACATTGTTGCGGCACTTGCAAACGTAGATCCGAGTCTGGAGGAAGCTGCGGAAAACATGGGGGCATCGCGGTTCCAAGTCTTTCGTCAGATAACACTCCCTTTGATGATGCCGGGTTATTTTGCGGGTGCGATCCTTGTTTTCATCTGGGCGTTCACAGACCTCGGTACCCCCCTGATTTTTGAGTATCGCAATGTAGTTTCAGTGCGAATCTTTAACCAAGTGACTGAAGCGAATACAAATCCAATGGGTTATGCCCTTGTTGTCTTAATTATCGTGTTGACTGCCCTCGCCTTTTATGTTTCCAAACGGTGGACGGGAAGTAAACACTACGAAATGCTCGGCAGGGGACATGTGACTTCTCGTGAAGTAGATGCCAACTGGATCATGCGTACAATCATCTACGTCTTTATCGGTGGATTGACGCTCACAGCGTTGTTACCACATATTAGTGTCATCATGGTTTCCTTAACGCCGGATGCAAGCCAGTGGCGCTTGAGTGTGCTACCACAATCGTGGACACTGGCGCACTATGTGGAGACATTCACACATTCTGATACACTGCCGAGTATTCTTAACAGCCTGAAATACAGTATTTTCAGTACATTGTTGGCACTCCTCGTCGGGGTCGTGGTGTCATATCTTTTGACTCGGAAACGTCTCCCGTTCCAAAATCTGTTGGATGCGGTTGCAATGTTGCCCTTGGCATTACCAGGGGTTGCGATTGCGTTTGGTTATCTGGGTAGCTTCTCCGATACAACGCTTCTCCTGCGGTATCTACCAGATGGACTTATCTCTGTGATTGATCCGAGACAGAATCCGACCTTCCTTTTGATTATCAGTTACGCCGTGCGGAGACTGCCGTACATGCTGCGTTCCATTTACGCTGGTCTCCAACAGACAAGTGTGTCCTACGAAGAGGCATCCCAAAACATGGGGGCGACACCGATTCGGACTTTATATAAAATTACCTTGCCCCTTGTTATTGCGAATATTCTCGCTGGTGCGATTCTTGTGTTCTCGTTCTCTATGCTTGAAGTGAGTGATAGCTTAATCTTGGCGATGAAAGATCAACACTATCCAATTACAAAAGCGATTTGGTCTCTCTCTCAACGTCCCGACCAAGGTCCTTACACAGCGAGCGCACTCGGCGTGGTGGGTATGTTAATCTTAATCGCGTGCCTGCTTGGTGCCGGGCGTGTACTCGGTGGAAAATTAGGAGAAATTTTCCGGATTTAGAGCGGTAGCCATGAGCGATGCCAATCTATCGGAAATAGAAAATATAATGGACATTTTGCATACGATCCACGATGCGTTGTTAGAGGCACAGGATGTGCTTAATCGATTTATTCAAGATCCTGAAAACATTGCAACCATCGCAAAGACCACAGAAATGATGCGAGAGGTGTTTGAACGGGAAGGGAGGATCTTCACGTGTGGCAACGGCGGAAGTCTGTGTGACGCCATGCACTTTGCGGAAGAATGCACGGGGAAGTTTCGGGATAATCGGAGACCACTGCCAGCGATTGCCCTCAGTGATGCCGGACATATTACCTGCACAGCAAACGATTTCGGGTTTACAGAGATCTTCGCACGCCCGCTATCGGCACTCGGACACTCCGGGGACCTACTGGTGGCACTCTCAACGAGTGGGAATTCGGCTAACATTGTCCGGGCGGCCGAGACGGCAAAATCAAACGGAATGCAGGTGTTTGGTTTACTCGGTGGAGACGGTGGAGCACTCAAACACCACTGTGATATCTTCCTCATTGCCCCCGGCGATACCGCGGATCGCATCCAAGAAATCCATATTAAAGTCCTCCACATTCTTATTGAACAGGTCGAACGCTTAATGTTCCCAAAGAATTATTGACCGCGTTTCAACCCTTTGCTACTATGCACCACAAATTTGAAATAGTTTTCAGTCCGGGCTTTCTACAAAAACCCTTTCAGTCTCCGGTCTTCAGTTAAGAGGTATTCGTTTAGCAGCACCTCTTGTAACCGATAACTGAAAACTGATAACCGATAACCATTTAACGGAGGATAGTTTATGGACACAACAGCAAAAAATAAGGCATACTGGCGGACAAATCTACAATATCTCGCCATTTTATTGGGAATTTGGTTTATCACCTCATATCTATGCTCAGTTGTGTTCGTAAAGCAATTGAACCAAATCCGTATTGGCGGATGTCCCCTTGGGTTCTATTTTGCGCAACAAGCATCAATTTGGATTTTCGTTGTACTCATCTTCGTCTATGCCTGGTTGATGAACCGTTTGGAAAAGAAATTCCGGACAAATAAAGGGACGGAGGACATAGAACAATCATGACGGTACAAGCATGGACCTTCGTAATGGTGGGACTCTCCTTCGCATTATACATTGGCGTGGCAATCTGGTCGAAGGCGCGTTCGACAGGTGATTTTTACGTTGCTGGGAGCAATGTGCACCCGGTTGTAAACGGAATGGCGACGGTAGCGGATTGGATGAGCGCGGCTTCTTTCATTTCAATGGCAGGCCTTATCTCGTTTATGGGGCGCGACGGTTCCGTTTATCTCCTCGGCTGGACAGGTGGCTACGTGCTGCTTGCGTTGTTATTGGCACCCTACCTCCGTAAATTCGGTAAATATACCGTTCCTGACTTTGTCGGAGATCGGTATTATTCACAATTAGCACGGATTGTCGCTGTTGTGTGTGCTATTTTCGTCTCGTTTACTTATGTTGCAGGACAGATGCGCGGCGTCGGTATTGTTTTCTCCCGGTTTCTGAGTGTCAACATTGAAATTGGTGTTTTGATCGGCATGGGAATTGTATTCTTTTATGCTGTGCTGGGCGGGATGAAAGGCATTACCTACACACAGGTGGCGCAGTACTGTGTATTGATTTTTGCGTTTCTTGTGCCTGCAATTTTCATCTCTATCTTAATCACAGGCAACGTTATCCCTCAGTTAGGTTTACTGGGAAAAGTTGCGGACGGCTCAGGGCTCTATCTCCTCGATCGACTCAACGGCTTGAACGAAGAACTGGGTTTTAACTTATACACAGATGGCAGTAAAAGCACCATCGATGTGTTCTTTATCACAGCGGCTTTGATGTTGGGAACAGCCGGACTCCCACACGTGATTATCCGATTTTATACCGTGCGAAAAGCCTCAGAGGCACGGATTTCTGCAGGTTGGGCTTTACTTTTCATCGCGATTCTGTACACGACAGCCCCAGCCGTAGCCGTATTTGCCCGAACGAATCTACTCAAAACTGTTAGACCTGAACAGAACGGCGAACTAACAGATGTCAGATACGAGGACGTACCCACATGGTTTAAGAATTGGGAAGCGACAGGTCTGATTAAATTCGACGACAAAAATGGGGATGGTGCCGTTCAATATCGTGGTCCGAAATCAGATGTGCAGAACGAATTGACGATTGACCGAGACATTATGGTATTGGCGAACCCTGAGATTGCAAAACTCCCGAACTGGATTGTAGGCTTAGTAGCTGCTGGTGGTTTAGCCGCTGCACTCTCAACAGCCGCTGGGTTACTGTTGGTTATTTCAACTGCAATCGCGCATGATCTTCTCAAGGGCGCAATTATGCCGACGCTACAAGAAAAACAGGAGTTGAACGCTGCACGGATTGCAGCGGGAGTCGCAGTTTGTATTGCTGGTTATTTCGGGATAAATCCACCCGGATTTGTCGGACAAGTCGTCGCTTTTGCCTTTGGGCTCGCAGCGAGTTCATTTTTCCCCGCAATTGTCATGGGAATTTTCTCTAAACGTATGAACAAAGAAGGCGCGATTAGTGGCATGATCGTCGGCATTACTTTCACAGCAGCGTATATCATCTTCTTCAAATTCATCAGGCCGGAACTCAATACACCAGATCACTGGTTATGGGGCATTTCACCAGAAGGTATCGGCACTGTCGGTATGGTGTTAAACTTTATTGTCTCACTGAGTGTGTCTGCCTTGACCGCACCGCCACCGGATGAGGTTCAAGAGCTTGTTGACGACATTCGTGTCCCATAGGAAACGGAGACCTTCGATGAAAGCAAAATTTTTACGGAAAAGCGGACTATTTTCCATCCAACAGAGAAGAAAACCATTTGGATGCAGCTTGACAGCGGTTTTTCGAACGTGCTGCGCAGTCCTACTCCTACTAACTGTGTCTTTTGCACATGCAGCGAAGGTAGAAGACTTTATACCTCAGGAGAGCATCTTCTATGGGAAACTCCAAAATATAGACGAAATCTACAACGAAATTGAGACTTCGGAAGCTTGGGAGAAAGCACTTGGCATACTAACTGCCACACCAAGTTGGCAGGAAACCCAAGAGGTACTCGCAATGTTACAAGTCACGATTGGGACTGACCTGTTAGGCATAGTCGAGACAGTAGGTTACCGAACAGCATTGGCTGCCTGGAAAGATGAATTGAACAGTCTGCAAGTTGGTATCGTGATACATTCAGGTGGGAATCTCGCCAGACTCCAACAGCTTACTAAAATTGCAGAAGGGCTCATGGGAATGGATAGTAACAATACCTTGCACTTGGATGCAGGTGTGTATCAGCGGGTTCGCTACAACGCGATGGAAAGGTTCGACCTTGTCATTAAATACGGGTTCGTGGATGAGTTTCTTGTGATCGGTGGGGGTGAGGGTGCTTTCGAGAAATTGCTGGATACCTTCCGAAAGCAGGCAGCTTCAATAGCGAAAAATAAGCACTATGCCCAACTATCCAAGCAGTCAGGTTCTGGGCAGGTATTAATCTTTTCTGACACACAACTAATCCCAGAAGACACGGGAGAAGCAGATGTTTTGGGAGCAATTCTCGCTGAATCTCTATTGGAGGGACTCAGACCATTTGAGGTAGTCTTCGGAGAGCTCAACCTTTTAGAGAAGGGTGAGTTTTTCACGTTGCACGGACAATTGATTGAGAAAACCATTAACCAATTCAATGAGATGGTTAATACGCCGGAACGTCTCTTGAAAAAAGGAAATTCTTTCAAAACAGTCAAAGCCGTGTCTCCAGACGGAGATATGTTCGTCGCTCTCGCTTCGGTGGTTTCTGAAGTCATTTGGCAATTCATTAACAAAATCATCGCTGAAGAGGCAACCGATGATGCTTATGCGGCGATCTCTTTTTTAGAAGGGATTTTGAACTTGAATCTGGAAGACGATATTCTTCCAAGTTTGACAGGCGAAATTGCCGTAGCTGTAAACGATTTTACGCAATTCGATCCGACGGCTTTCGCAAATATGGAAGCTAACTTTGATGGAACGTTTACACTCGATGCCAGCGGGGCAGAAACACAAGGCACCTTAATTTTTAATGCCAGCAACCTACCGAAATGGAATCAGTTAAACAATAGCATTTCTAACGTGCAAAATCTATCAGTCTCTCAAGCAGACTACAAAGGCGTGACAGTTTCTACATTTGCAACAAACCTTCACTATAGTAACGTAGATGGACTCTTTCTTTTTGGCACCTCGGAAGAACAGATGCATGCCCTCATTGATGAGATCAAAAACGGTAAGAGCCCGGCTTACTTCATGCAGCTGCCGAAAACAACTATAGCCATAGCGCAGCTGAACCTGGCACGGGCTTTGGAGATCGAAAAAGGCGCGCTTCCTGCCGATAGGGTTATTGTCAATTCCAGTCAGATTTCGCCCTTACTGGCGTGGATTTCTGTCAAAGATAACGAAGCATCGCTACAGATGACGCTATCGCGAAGAGGCACTGGACTTGAGGCACTCGCGAGATTGATGCCATTTTTTATTTGGAACATGGAGCAGGAGTAGGTCGCATTTTATTCATTCAACTATAACAGATTTTACGATTAACGGGATACTGTGAATGTATATTTGGGGAGGTTGCCAACCTCGTCTACCTATTCTATGAGGATACGCTTTTGCACCTATAGTTCACTATAATCAAGGAGTAAATGACCATGATTCAGAAACGATGGTTTTGGGTGATAACAACTGTGATCGGTGTATTGTTAGGTTTGGGAATTAGTCAGACGGTGGAATTTCAAGAAGCAACAGCGGCACCAGAAGGAAGTTTGTCCGAACTCAGGGAAGAACTGAACACGCTGAAAGCGAAACAGCGGGCACTGCAAGCGCAATGGCAATCCGAATTACTTGCACAAGTCGTGCCGACTTTGGCTGACGAATCCGAACGGGTGAAGCGTGAATTTGTGGATTTCCTGGAAGAAATTGGGAATCCGGGCACTGATGCGCTCATCGCTCTGCTCCAAGATCCGTCCGAACGGGTCCGCCGGGAAGCAATCGATGTGTTAGGAGAAATTGGTGAACGAGCGCGGAAAGCCAAGCGCAATGTCGATGCTATCGCTATTGGACTGGCGAGTGCACTCAATGATCCGTCTGAAAGCGTTTTTCGCGAAGCACTTGCAGAGTTAGACGATGTGCGTCCAACCTCTCCAGCGTCAATCGATGCCGTCATTCCTTCCCTTATTGCGGTCCGGACGAAAGGTTCATCGCGAGCGCGCGCTGAAGTCCTGAATGTTTTAGGAAGTATTGGTGCGATCCTCAGAAAAAAAGGAGAATCCACTGACACAATCCGAGACGCATTAATTGCAAGCATTACAGACGATTCTTCACGAGTACGAACCGAGGCGATAGAAGAGTTGTCTGATATACGAGCGACTTCCAGTGAAACGTTCAGCGCATTGGTAATCGCTTTGGCAGACAAATCACGATCTGTCCGAAATCGTGCTGAAGATGCGTTGATTGAACTCGGTAAAAATGATGCGACGACCGTTACCCCGATGCTGGCGGACGCGCTCGGAAACAGCACATCACCTGTAACTCGCGGACATATTGTCGATGTATTGGGCGGAATTGGTGAAAAGGGCAAAACGACTGAAGACGCTGCCGCAATGATTGTCCAAACACTTCTTGTAGCACTGCAAGACGCAGATGATAACGTTCGTCGTAATGCTGCCGATGAGCTTGGTGAAATGCGCGCGACTTCGCCCGATGTGCTTCCTGCACTGACAAACGCTCTGAAAGATAGCGCTAAAAAGGTTCGCAACGCTGCGCAAAAAGCGATCCAACGGCTCGAAAAGACGCAATAGCAATTTCCATAGACGGCGGACGGCGAAGTTGGAAACATCGCCTATCATGTGGAGGATGGAGACCTTTGTGCCCTCTTAAACTTATTCACGATTGATGCGTCTTAAATTGAAAAACAGAAACCATCAAATAGATTAACAACAAACAATAACATAGGGAGATCGCTCGCGTTAAATCCAGTATCGCCGGCAATGCCGAGCGTTCACGCCATGCAACAGACACTACACACATCTTCGCTTGTTGAAGTGGTTCGACAGGCATCTGCTATTTCCGAGCAAGACTATAAAGACATCCTCGCAGAAATAAAACAGACGGGTGCCTCTGAAGCGGCTGTGCTTTCCAAGCACGGCGTGCCATCTGCCGTCCTCACGCTTGCTACAAAGAGCGTCGAACATGGAACACCCTTCATTCAACTGGAAGGCATCTTTCCGGAAGCTTTTGTGCTTGAGAAGATATCCCCTGGGTTCGCATACCGTAATAAAATTGTACCCACCGAATTAGCAGGTGATGAACTCACCGTTGCGATGTCAGATGTCTCGGATATCGTGCTCATAGATGAACTTCAACTCATCACCAGCTGCCAGATTATTCCCATTCTTGCCGATGAAGCAGATATTGATGAGGCGATCGTTCGTCTCTACGGACGTACTGCAGAGAGCCTTCTGAGTGCGGGCATTAAGGGGCCTGTCGGGGCAACTACTACGTTTGAACGCGAAACGATTGACGACTTCGGGATTGACGAAAAAGATCTCAGTCAAGACCCAACCGTCATACACGCCGTTGACCAAATGATCATTGATGCCGTTCGGATAGGGGCAAGCGATATACACATCGAGCCTTACCCGACGCAATTGAAGATTCGGTTTCGCGTTGATGGTGTGCTGGAAGATCAGCCACAACCCCCTGCCTATTTGCAATCGGCAATTACCTCTCGTATTAAAATTATGGCTGGCATGGACGTCGCAGAACGCAGACGTCCGCAGGATGGCAAAATTAGTCGGCAGATTGGTAGCGTTGGTAACCGACAGATAGATCTCCGCGTCTCTACCGTTCCAACCGTTGCAACCCTGCACGGTGAAAGCGTTGTCCTCCGTATTCTCGACCGACAATCCATTGACTTTGGACTTGAAGAACTCGGATTGACTGAAGATAATCTTGCGCTCTTCTATCGTATGATTCGCAAACCGCACGGCATCATCCTTGCTACGGGTCCCACGGGAAGTGGTAAAACGACATCACTCTACGCTTGCCTGAAAGAGATTAATTCACCCGATGTAAAAATCATTACGCTTGAAGATCCAGTCGAGTATGAATTAGAGGGTATCAACCAAATTCAGGTTAACCCGGATATCGACTTTACTTTTGCTGACGGGCTTCGCCATATTTTACGCCAGGACCCTGACAAGGTATTAGTTGGTGAGATTCGCGACTATGAAACCGCAGAGATGGCAATCCACACATCGTTGACGGGACACCTGGTCTTTAGTACACTCCATACAAACGATGCGCCTGGGGCTATTACACGGCTTATTGACATGAATGTTGAGCCTTATCTGGTTGCTTCCACAGTGGAAGGTATCATCGCCCAGCGGCTTGCTCGGCGTGTTTGTAAGGCGTGTTGTGAAATGTACCTCCCCGAAATGCACGAATTGGCAGGACTTATGGGGACCAGCAATGGCAACAGTTCTCCTATCCCTTACGATCTACAGATTCCGCGAGCCGTCGGCTGCAAGGAATGCCGCGGAAGAGGTTATAAAGGCAGAATCGGCATTTTTGAAGTCCTACTCATGACTGAAGAAATCCGTGCTATGGCACTTAAACAGGCATCAACGAGTGAAATTCGTCGTCTTGCAATCCAATTGGGAATGAAAAGCTTACGTGAAGACGGTTGGCGCAAAGTCGCTGCGGGTTTGACAACGGTTGAGGAAGTTATCCGGTTGACACAGGAAGACGAATTCGACTTCGGAGAAGTTGTGTAGGAAATTCCAAGCCCTTCTCCGCGAAAGATAAAGGAAAGTTCTGAAACGTCCTTAAGACGTTCCTGTAGTCTGAAGTATAAGGGTGGTTAATTGTGCCCATATTCCGATATGAAGCTCTCACCCATAGCGGTGGTACCGTTAGCAATACGCTGGAAGCCGAATCCAAAGCCGAACTTATCTCCCGATTGCGACAGATGGGCTATTGGCCCACGAACATCGTCGAAGAGACAGAAGAAGCCAGCCCGACAGATATACGGCGATGGCTCCAGATCAGTCGTCGCGGCGTCAAACCGGCGGACGTTGAGTTTTTCACTTATCAGTTGGCAACGTTGGTAAACGCACATGTTCCGCTGCCACGCGCATTAGAGGTTACGCTTGCACAAATCGAGAGTCCCCCACTTCACCGTATCGTCTCACAAGTCAAATACGATGTCGAACACGGTGCAACTTTCCACGACGCACTCACCGAACACCCGAAGGCATTTTCAAATCTCTATGTTAATATGGTCCGAGCCGGAGAGAGCGGTGGCGTCCTCGGTTTAGTCTTAGAACGCCTCGCAGAATTCGCAGAACGGCAGAGGCTTCTGAAAAACGATGTTGTCTCAGCACTCTTCTATCCTGCTATCTTGTTGACGCTTAGCATCACCGCTGTTACGGTGCTTATGATTCTGGTCATACCGAAATTCACGACGATGTTCAACGATTTGGGAGTCGCTTTGCCGCTTCCAACCCAGATTCTTATTAGCCTAACGGATGCGTTCCAAACCTACTGGTGGGTGGGGTTGCTCATTGTTATTATAGGTGGAGCCGGGCTGAGACAGTATCTTCAGCATGAAACGGGGCAAGTCTGGTTCGACAGGTTGAAACTCAAATTGCCGCTCATTGGTCCTATATTTAGTACTTTTGCTATTGTACGTTTCACGCGGACGATGGCAACCCTTTTAGAAAACGGTGTGCGTATGCTACCTGCTCTCCAAGTCGTCAAAGACACTATCGGAAACAAGGTGTATAGCAACGTTATCACAACAGCAACAGTGGAGGTAGAGCAAGGCTCTACGCTCTCTCGTGAACTCGGCAGAAGCAAGGATTTTCCTGAATTCGTCACGCACATGGTGACTGTCGGTGAAGAGTCTGGTGAACCTGTTCACATGCTCAGCAAACTCTCCGAATACTACGATTTGGAAATAAAAAAGAGCCTTGAACGTTTAACGAGTTCTATCGGTCCCCTTGTTATCTTACTGATGGGAATTATTATTGGGTTTATCGCTGTCGCGATGATCCTCCCAATTTTTGAAGCAAATCAACTACTCAGCAATTAGCAGTCAGCAAAAATAGGCATAATTTCATCATACGCCTTTTAACCGACCGCCAAAGGAATCTGGGAATCAGATTTCCGTTCTGACCGCTGATAGCCAATACAGGAGAAAAATAAATGGGCACGCACCTAAAATCCGACGAATCCGGATTAACGCTAATTGAACTGACAATTGTGATTGTCATCTTAGGCATCCTCGCAGCCTTCATCGCGCCTCGTGTCATAAACGCGCCCCAACAGGCGAAAGTCGCGAAGGCACAAACAGAGATTAACAGTATTAAAACGGCGTTGGAACAGTATGCGATAACAACAGGGGAATACCCTACAACCGAACAGGGATTAAGTGCCTTGTGGCGTGTCCCAAGCCCCGCACCAACGAACTGGGACGGTCCTTATGTAGACAGTCCGAACTTCATGGATCCATGGGATAACCCATACGTCTATCGCCAACCGAGTACACATTACGGCTACGACTATGACCTCTATTCTATGGGAAAAGACGGCAAGGTAGGTGGGACTGACCTAGACGCCGACATCACCAATTGGGTTGACGAAACAAGCGGAGCCTATTAAAACAGTGCTGCATACAGATAGGCGACCTTCTCAACCTCAGAACGGATTCACAGTCACGGAGTTACTGCTTGTTTTAGTGATCATCGGCGTACTCTCGGCAATCTCGATGCCTACGTTGAAGGGTTTCGCAGCAACGCGCCGTTTAAAATCGTCTGCCTATACACTTCGCAGTTTACTCACGTTTGCGCGAGACATGGCAATAACGGACCAGACAACATATCTTGTGGTCTTCAATCTCGACAACGGACAGTACTGGCTCGCCTCCAGCGAAACATTCAACCCGAGTAATCCGCTCAGCTCAGCACTCACTGCCCAAAACTCCACAGCGTTAGCCGCCATCCAGAACAATATAAACGGAGCCTCTCTTACAACTGGAAACGCCACGCAACAGAATCCTTTGTCTCGTGTTAGTGGTATCCTCGGTGTACCAAACTCGACGGAACAGAATGTAACCTTAGCCGCAATAGTAACGAACCATAACGGCAGAATGGTTCAAGCCGATGCAGGCGTGGGATACATCCATTTCTCGCCTAATGCGACATCTAAGGAGACAGTTGTATATCTCCGAAATTTGCGCAATCAGATAATGTCCGTTACCGTCGAAGCGGCGAGTGGGCGTGTCCGTGTCCAGCAACTCGTGCCCGCAGAGATAGAAATGTTAGGATTTGAAACAGCAAACTAATCTATCTACAACTTCCAAGCAAATCATTACAAACATGACACCTCCAATCAAACACTTGATCTCAAAAGAAAAAGATGGCTTTACGCTCGTCGAGATACTCGTAACGCTAACGATTTTAGCGGCTGCACTCCCTGCACTCTTGCAGGCGTTCGCTTCGGCTACACGGAACCAAGGGCTTTCAGATAACAGTACCACTGCCCTCTACCTCCTCAAATTCCGGATGGCGGAAATTGAGATGGAAGGCTATCCAGATGTAGGACAGGAGACCGGTGAGTTCGGTGAAAACACGCGTTATCAGTGGCGTTCAGTCGTTGAGGACATTGAATCTGAAGACGTTGAAAACATTCGACGGGTTATGGTGACCGTCACGTGGCAACATAGAAACAGAGAGCGCTCAATGTCCATGAATACCTTTATAGCAGACCGACAAATGCCACGGGAAGAATAGCAATTGGCAATTAGTAGTTAGCAGTAGGGAACTGGTGCTGTTAGAATGCACATCGCATTTGGTCGAGTACGCCGCAAAACCGCACCTACCAGTCTTTTAGTGCGGAAGTCCTAATAGTTAAAAAACGATGCAAACCGAAGAAAAGCAAATTTCTATTATCAGTGAGAGTGGTCTGACCCTCATCGAAATGCTTATGTCAGTGAGTATCCTCGTTATTATTGGCGGGTCAGCGTATTTCGCATTTAAGACAGCCGTAGATGCCTACCATCGGACGGAGGCAAAGATATTGGCTGCGCAAAGATGTCGGGTCGCTATGGATCGACTTGTAACAGATCTGCAAAACATGTACATCTCACTTGAAGCACCAGAACTCGCGCTTTACACACAAAACGGACCGAGTCAACTCGGCGATAGAGATATGCTTAGCTTCGTCACACTGGTAAAAACAGACCCGGATCCTTTTCTGGAACAGCTTGCGAATTTTCAATCTCAGAACGCTGCCCAAGCACCTTTACCGCTTTTAAGTGATGTGCAACGTGTGGCTTACTTCGTCGGGCCTGAACTACTACCCGGTGAATCAGTACTGAGCTCGAGGTCTTTCCAAGGTGGAGTTACAAGCGACACCAGTACTGAACAGACCGGCGAGTACGCTCTTTTTCGCGTGGCAACGACGACACTCGATCCTGAAGCTGTCATTGGTACCATTTTACAAACCGGCGAGGTTCCACAAACAGATGAAAACGGCGATCCTATTTATGTCGATATAGTGCCCCTCATTGCGGGACTTGCGAGTTTTGACCTGAAGTATTTTGATGGCGAAACAGAAACATGGAATACTTCATGGGATGATTCCGAGAGTATACCGAGCGCGGTTCAGATCCTCATAACAGTTCAAGGTGAACCACAGCAGATAGTAAGTATTGATTCAACACAACTCGTGCTGCAAGGCCAACCTGTAGCGCAGCCAAACAGTATGACACAATCAACAATGGTGTATCTACCAGCGAGTGCTACTGCAGGTGGCGCGCCTTAGGATAATGAAAGATGAAGCAGTTCGCAAAATGGGTATTCCAGATACTCCGCCAAGAACAACATGGATTATCCCTCGTCTCAACGCTCTGGATACTGACGATTCTCTCAATTCTGGCGACGCAGCTGCTCTACTCAATCCACATAGAACAGCGTACACAGCGGAATTTTCTGGACAGAGCGAAGTTTCACTACGCTGCCAGAGCGGGGTTTGAATGGACGCTGGCGCGTATGCGTGGAGATCAGACGCCTTTCGATTCACTCGGCGAAAGTTGGGCAGAACCTATAGAAGGACAGGTTGAAGACGGCATCCAAGTTGGTAATTTTTTAAACTATCGTGTAACAATCACTGACGAAGCCTCAAAAGTGAATGTAAACGCTGCAGATGTAGGACTCATTAGCAATTTGCTGGCACAAGTAGGGGCTTCACAAGATGATGCGCTGACCCAAGAACTTGCCAATAAAATTGTAGAGGGGCAGCCGTACCGCACCGTTCGAGACCTCGCTCGCGTCGAAGGAATGACATCCGAACTTCTCTACGGCGTGCCACAGACAGATGGATTTACACAAACCAGTACGATCGCATCGAATGCGAACACTATATTCTCAACAGCCAATTTCAGCAACTCTCAAACGACCGCAACAGATAGACAGCCAGGACTTGTCGATTTAGCGACCATCTATTCAGTCGATACGAACACTGATCCAAACGGACAACCGCTGGTCAATATCAACACTGCAGGAACAGAGGAACTCACAAAAATTAATGGGCAACAAAACCAACCTGTTTTTACACAAGCTGAAGCGGAATCACTGATCCAACAACGCGACTTTGATAAGCTTGGGGCACTCATAGATGCCCAAGCGGTTTCTGACGAAATTTTTAACAATATCCAAGACCGACTGACTACTGAAGATGCTGATGAAGATACCGATGAAGAAGAAACCAACAATCCACAACAACAAAATATGCAACAACAAAACGAAAATGGACAAGTGAATATTAACACAGCCGATGTTGAAACCTTTGAAACGCTACCTGGTATTGATCAGGGAATTGCCGAACGGATCGTCAATCACCGTGATACACAAGGATTTTTTCAGAACACAGATGCTATTAAAGATGTCAAAATGTTAACACAGCAAGAATTCATCGGTATTGTTGACAAAATTACGCTAAAAGATGGAGACACACGCAGCGGACTTATTAATATAAATACGGCACCACCGGAAATCCTCGCCCTGTTACCAGGCATGGATCCACAAAAGGCGGAGGCGATTGTTACACACCGAGAAGCGGAGGCCCCCGATACATCGCAGATACAAAGTTTTACTGAAGAAGAGATAAAGGGCAATCCGTTTACCAGTATCTCACAACTTGCTGAGTTAGCCGAAATTGACTTTGGAACGTTTCGCGAAGTTGTGGATTGGGTGACCCATCGCTCCCACGGATACCGGATTGAATCAAACGGAGTTGATATGGCGAACAAAACTATCTCAACCTGTATCGGTATCATTGACCGTACGGGTAACGAGATCGGTGTTCAATACTGGCGCCAGGATTAGAGGAGTGGTTTTCAGCAATCAGTAAAGAGGCATTAAGATTATCAAAAACCTCTGGTAACTGACTGCTGACTGCTGAGAAAAAAATGGCAAAAAACCGAGTTGTAGCGATAGATATCGGCACAAACACAGCGAAAATGGTTCAGCTTGAACTGTCATCTACAGCCGTGCATCTTATCAATGCAAACGTTGTGACATATCCAGATGCAGCTGATCGGCAGTATGTTGTTGAATCGATAGCGCGTCTTTGGGCGTCGTTAGACGATCCACCGACGCAACGAAACCTCCGGTCATTATTTAGTAGAGATAAGGCGGAGATAGCGCTTGCCCTCCCACGATTTTTCGTAAGCACTAAGCGTTTAGGCAACCTACCTGCAGCGACGGACGATCAACTCGCCAATATCGTTGCAATCTCGGCAGAAACAGAACTCCCTTTTCGTCCTGATGAAGCCATCTTTACCTACCACGATGTGCGTCGAACACCAGAGGCTGTATCGGTAGAGTTAATATCGACCCGACGTTCCACAGTTACAGACTACCTTGCTCCTCTTGAACAGATTGGCGTGTCAGCATCGGCGGTCATACCTTCAACGATAGCAATTGCTGAGGTGGCAGTAAAGAGTGGATGCACTCAACCGACATTCATCGTTGACATAGGTGCCGAACAGACAGACTTCTGTTTTATGCAAGATGGCGCGCTGCGATTCTCCCGGAGTTTCCGACTCGGTGAAAATCATCTCTCCGAGCATGTGAGTCAAGCATTGAACACCGATATTGAAACAGCAGCGGAAGAAAAACAATATATCTCGGCACGCGAAGCCCCTATATCTACATGGACAGCTCAATTCATCGGTGAACTTCAACGCTCGATAGCTGCTGCCAAGACCCACAGAGAAACTAACGACTTTGGCACTGCAGAAAATGCAGGTGGCACTGAAAACCCAATGCCATCGGCAACAGAAACGGAACTCTGGTTATGCGGTAGCGGAGCACGTCTTCCAGAACTAACAACGGCTTGTGAAACTGAACTCAACATTACAACACAACTATGGAACCCGGCTCACGCTATTGAACAGCACTTTGGTATTAACACGGATATTGCAAACACAGAAGCGAAAGTTACACTCGATGAATGGGGCGACACGCTCGCTGTGCCATTAGGCATTGCGCTTAATACGCTGAATCCGATCACAAAAGTGTCCCTCTTACCCAAAGAAGCCGTTGAAACGTTGACCCAAGCGACACGACAACGCCAGATTTTCGCTGCCGCTGGATTAGGCGTTTTAATGATCGGTGGACTCCTTTTTGGAGGCTATGCGCTCCAACACTCACAGCAGCAGAGATCCGAAGCACTGGACACACAATTGGCACATTATGCCCAGCCTATAGCATTAGCGAAAGCCCAACTCGGACGCGAACTGGCAATTACCGAGATGCTAACACATCATATTTCGCCATTGGACATTCTACACACGCTCAGCGCGATGTTCCGCGATAGAACGCAGATTGCTTGGACAAACCTCAATATTACGAATCTCCACACACCAGAGACAGCTCGTATCACCTTCAATTTGGAGAGTTCTTCTCATAACGCAATCAACTCCTTGTTGCGTGCGCTTAATCGATCAGATGTTTTTACCAACGTTCAAGCTGGCGAAGTGACAACAACTACCCAAAACAGAAAACAGATTTTTCAAGTGCAGGTCCGATGTAACCTTACGTCATCTGCCGTTCGGGCATTTGCCAAAAAGCGTTACCCGATGCCGCAACTATCAACCGGTGAAGCAGCGATGGATGCTGAACTGAACATCAGACCCCCGTCGCTGGACACTATCGAAGAGAAGAAAAACGAAACAAAGGAATAATACACAGATTTTCGCTGGCTCTGATAAACGTTCGCGTTTATAGAGGACTAACCTATGGAACTGAATCTCGAATTAACACCTCGGAGCAAAATTTTACTCGGCATTTTAGGCTGTGTTCTTTTAATTCTCCTTATATTACAGGGTGCTCCAATTTTCTATCGCTTATTTGCGAATCAAGGTACGAAAGCGAAACAAGAACAGTTGTTAAAGACTGAAAATTTAGTTCGGGTTGCTGAAATACTCAAACCCATTGAATCTGAAATTTACAAAGCGGCAGGTTTGGCACCCATAGTAAATCCAGAGATAAATACTCGTACACAAGGCACCACCACACTCTTTGACACAGAATCTCCTGAAACAGTGATTCGAACGCGCATCGATGCGCTTGTCAGACGTGTTGGCATCCAACAAAATTATCAACTGCTGACGAAACCGGTAACGGCTAAACAGACACAAAAACTAACCATGCAGACCCGGGAAAATCTTGTCCGGTACTTCTACCTCAAGCATATAGAAGCAGAAGAAAAAGAACTCACAGAGATTAATGAAGAGCAAACAGAAGCAGACGCCTTCAATATTCTGATGAACGCGTGGCTCTCTGGAACCGAGACGAACGAAAAAACAGAGAAATCAGGCAGTTCATCTTCCAAGGCGCGCCCCTTTGCAGACGTTTCGCCGCGCGCCACTGGAGCGGAAGTCGAGAATAAAGCACGCGCACCTAATCCAATAGAGACTGCGGGAGCGTGGAAATTTGCCCCGCTCCCGGAGGCGATACCTATCTCACTTCGCGTTAAACTTGCAGCGTTTATTAAAACCATGACCCTGCAGCAGCTACGCGGCGCAACAGATTTAAGGCAAGGCTTCTTTGAAGCGCAAATTCAGAAAGTTAGAACCTCTGCAACGTCCGGTATTCTCGGTATCGGAGCGAAACCAACTACAGTTACAATCCAATTGCGAAGGAATGGCGCGCTTTTGAATTTTCTTACGCAAGTATTAGACAACATGTACATTGAAGAGCCATTAGATATTGATGAACTCCAATCTTCACTTATCAAATATATTGAGAGGGTTCAAGAACAACAATCGATCCTTCTGGATCAACTGGCGTTAGCACCCCCGACCTATCAGACAGAATTGTATACCGTGGAAATGAAATTCAAAACAGATCTTGAAAAACTGGTTAACTTAAACCATCTTATTGAAACAGGGGCAAAATGGCTGACAGTGCGCGATTTACGAATTTCTGCTGATACGCAAGCCACGGCGCGTCCTGAAGCGGGGCGTGGACAGAATCCAGAGAATACCGGTGCGAATTTGAATGTAGATATACTCCTTATCGCTCGGATATTTTAGCGGTTATTGGTTATCAGTTCTCGGTTTCCAGTGAAGAGGTGGCTTGGGTAAACTAAAACCTTTTTAAACGACAACAAGATACTAACAACTAAGGATTAGATGTTATGCAAGGACGAAAACTCTTATTCACTTCGCTACTGTGCTTGGGATTACTCATCGCAGGACTTGTTGAATTACCGGCACAGGAACAAGCGTCTACAATGAGGGTCGCACAAACTGACGAAGAAGGTCGCGCGATCCGATTTGACTTTAATTTTACGAGCCAAGAACTGAAAGGTCTTTTTGAATGGCTCTCACGCGAAACTGATCTTACCATTATTGCCAGTGAAGAGGATATTCAGGACAAAAAATTCTCACTCATTAATCTTAGAAATGTAACAATCGAAGAGGTAATCGAAAAAATTAAAACCGTCCTGACGCAATATGACCTGACGCTTATCCAAACCGATAACACACTCTTAGTCACAACTTTTGAGCGTGCCATGGTAACAAAAGGGACAGTAAAAAATATCACACCCGATCCTGAACTGGTCGATATGACCGACGAAATCCAAACTTATATTATCCAATTAAACACTGTCGTCGCCTCCGAACAGGTAGAGCGCCTCAAACCACTACTAAACAAACAGGCAAACATCTTCGCAGATACCGCAACAAACACACTCGTCATAACGGATGTTGCCTCCAATATACGCCGAATTGTCTCGATTCTTCAGGTAGCAGACGAAGGCGAACGCTTTCCGCTAAAGATTCTCATTATCCCTCTCGGTTATGCTGATGCGAGTACATTGGCAGAGACATTAAGCAACATTTTTCAGGAAAGAGAGGGTGATGATGAGAGACAGCAACCAGGCAGTGGACCCGGTATGAGCGCAGAAGATGCAAAAACTGCAGCGGCTCAGATGAAAGCCGACGGCACGGGTTATGAAGTTCTCGATGGCACGATTAAGATTGTTGCCGAGACCAGTTCTAATTCACTTGTTCTCAAAGCCTCTGAGGCAAACTTGGTGTTTCTCCAAGAGATTGTTAGGGAGCTTGATGTCGCGCCGAGTCTACAAACCCATATACGTACCTTCCGACTTAAATACGCAGCTGCTGCGGATGTTGCAGAGACGCTCCAAGAAGTTCTCACGGGTGAACGTAGTGAAAACCGAGGGCGAATGAACCCTTGGGATCGAGCGAAACTCAGAGAGTATCAACGTGAACAAGGAATAGACCAATCTCAAGGCATTGTCGGCAATGTTAACGTCTCCCACAATGACCGGCTTAATATTGTCGTTGTTTCCTCAGATCCCCGTAACTTCTCTATCATCGAAAAGGTTATCAACGAACTCGACCAAGAACAGACACAAGAAGAGATTAGACTCTACTTTTTGAAGTTCGCTGATGCTGAAACTCTCGTTCCGAGCCTACAGGACCTCTTTGAAGGCGGAAGTGCTGGTGCAGACAGGGAACGACCCTGGTGGGAACGCAGATTTCGAGAACCCTCTGAAGAGAGCGGTGGCGGCGGATTTGGTGTGCAAGGTGAGGTCCATCTCGTTGCCGACATACGTCTCAATGCAATCCTTATCTCTACGAGTGCACAGAACTTTGAGACAATTGATGGACTCATCAAAAAACTTGATGTCAACATGCCAGACCAGGAATGGGGTACCCGCATGTATAAACTCAAATTTGCCGATGCGGAGAATGTGGCAGCTATCATCAACAATGTCTATCAAGGCAGTGGGGGAAACACCGGAAACTTCTTTTTCTTCCTTGCTGAACGCCAACGCAATCAGACGCAAGGTTCACTTGCGGGTAATGTTACGGCTGAACCCTATCCCACGCTGAATGCGGTCATCGTCTCAACTGCTACACAACGCAACTTCGATCTCATCACGGAGTTTATTAACTCCATGGACGTTCCCACACCGGAAGGGCAAAAGGAGGTTACTGAGGCAATCCGGCTTGAGTATGGCAACGCAGATCATCTCCAGCAAGTACTTGATCAGGTTTGGGAGGGAGAAGAGGGCACCGACTTTAACTTTGGTCGTTTTTTCGCTTCCGGCGGTAGACAAGAGCAGCAAGACATCAATTCCTTACGTGGAAAAGTCACCGTCTTTGCCGATGCCGATACGAATTCTCTGATTGTCACAACACGACAACGATACCTACCTGCTGTTAGAGCACTCATTAAAAAATTAGACTTCGTGCGAGGACAGGTCTGGATAGATATTCAGATTCTGGAAGTCACCCTCGATGAAACCACTAAACTCGGTATTGAACTTACAGCGCAAGAAAAAAGAATCTTCGGGACCTCCATAAGTCCCGGCAATCCACTCATTGGTGAATTTGAAAGTCAACTCGGACTTGAACAAGAGATCTCTGGATTTAATATCGGCTTAGCAACCAAGGAATATCTGTCTCTGCTCCATGCACTTATGCGTGAGAACAAAGTTCAAACCCTTTCAACACCTTCACTTCTGACCCGAGACTCTTGGAACGCCACATGGAGTAGCGGACGCCGAATTCCATACCTTCAGAGTGTTGACACGACCAGCATCTTGGGTGAGACGGTTTCACAACCGCTTTTCAACTATGATTTCATCGATCCACCCGTAGGTATCAATATCTCACTCACACCTTACATCGCTAAGTCGCAAGTCGGCGAAGATGGCAAACGGACGATCGGTTTGGATATTGAAAACATTAGTGCGAGTAATTTTATTGAGTTTACTGACTTCAATGCCCCCATCACCGATGATAACTCTATTAGCGTATACATTGATGTTGAAGATGGTCAACAGATTGTCGTTGGAGGTATCATCCGTAAGAAACAGAAACAGGTAGAAAACAAACTCCCAATCTTAGGAGACATTCCGTTGATCGGCAGGCTCTTCAAAAACACTGAAACCGCTGTTGAAGACACGGAAATTGTCATCATTATTACGCCACATATCGTTGACATTAATAATCCTGAGGACCTTGAGAAACTTAAGGAGAAAGCCCAAGATTGGCAAAACAACGGGGCGACTGAAAGAGAAAAAGAGTCTGAAGAAGAATAGGTGCTACGAAATTACCCACTAAGGTTTCGTAGCATAGGAAACCGTTAGCCTGTGTCTCCAAGAACGCAGCCTAAAACTCCTGCGAAGAATGAACGATTTTCGCTGAAAAACCGGGTCCGTGGCTTTAAAATCATATAGGTAGCAACTTGCGTTACAGTTACTGGACGAGTGCTCGGAACGCTGGGGTAAAACGGATCGCATCGAATTCGTTTTGGGTTTGGACTCGTTGGACGATACGCTTATCAAGGGCAATGGCTTCGGTAAGGTATTCTAATGCTTGAGAGGATTGACCGTTTTTCATAGCAGCCAAACTGCCGTGATAGCGGTATTCAGGATTGCTCGGGGCACGAGCGATTACCTGTTCAAACGCATTGAGAGCTTCAGCATAGCGTCCTCGCTTATACAGGACCCATCCAAGTGTATCGTGAATATGGGTCGCATCGGGTTCAAGTTTGTGTGCGCGCCTTGCCAATCTTTCTGCTTCTGCTAAGTTCGTTCCCAATTTATCAGCATAGAGCCATGCCAGCGTATTGTATGCTGACGCAAATTTGGGACCGGTTGCGATTGCTTCCGAGAGCAACGTAACTGCTTGCTCCAAATTACCGGCTGCACTGGCGCGTCGCCCCTGTTCCCACAGCTGGTAGGCTTTAAACGGATACTTTCCTGCTTTAAGTTCACTTGCAAATATAATCAACTGTGCAATCTGCGGATTCGGACGCAGGATTTCAACGGTCTTGCCTGCTTGTATTGCATCGTCGAATCGCTTTAGGTTGAAGTACGCCCATACTAAATTTTCGTGTGCCGTGGCGTAACGCGGGCTTAACGTAACTGCTTGCTCCCACAATTTGAGTGCAGTCGATGTATTACCGCGGTTTCCTGCCGAAATCCCCTGTCTCCATAAGCGATACGCCTGCATCGTATACGCGCCTGCTTTCAAATCCTGAGCAGTCTTAAGGGTGAATTCAATAATACGCAACTCAGACGGCGAAACAGGCGATCCCTTGCCTAAGGAAAGTGCAGTGGTATGTGCCTTTAATGCCGACTGACATGCGGTAATAGCGGAACTAAAACGCTCCATTTCAAGCAGGACAGAACCCATGTTTGCCCAAGCACCTACCATTTCTGGGTTTATATCTACGGCTTGTTGGTAGGCAGAAATTGCTGACGCCAATTGCTGCGTGCGTAGATAACTGTTGCCGAGATTATAGAAAATGTTCGCTATGACGGCAGGTTGAGAAAGTTCATTTTCGGCTACCAACGAGATTGCCGAAAGATAGGTCTGAATTGCCAATTGATATTCAGTTCTCTTAAAGTAGAGGTCAGCCAACTGAAGATGTGCCTGTAAATACTTTGGACTTTCGGCAATGGCTTGTTTCCAAGCCGCTACTGCTGCCCTCGTTCTCCCTGCGCGCTTAGACCGCAATCCTACCTGATAGTGTCGATACGAAGCAAGCGAATAAATTCCAGCCTGCAAGTCGCGAACAGTGGTGAGATTCGCATGCAGCTGCGGTTGGTCTGGATTGAGCGTCAAGCCTTCCTCATATACAGCGATTGCCTCTTCAAATCGACCTAATTCTTGATAGGCAAATCCTAAATTGTTGAGTGCTTCAACGTTATGGGGTCGGATTTCAAGAGCGGTTTGATAGTTTTTGACCGCTTGTTCATAGAACGCACGTCTCGCGAGGGAATCGGTGGCATCATCGTCGCCTGATTTGTGTAAAGCCAATCCTAATTTGATAAGAACATCGACGTCCCGAGGTAGGAGTTCTAAAGTCCGGTTGAACGCTTCAATCGCTTTTCGGAATTCCGCTTCCTGATAGTAAACCAGTCCGAGATGATAATGTGCATCGGCAAAATCAGGGACGATTGTTGTGACCTGTTTGAAAGTTTCAAGCGCAGTGTCCAACTGTCCAGCATTTAATTCTTCAACCCCCTGTGCGAACAGGGACATCGCCTCTTCACTTGCACCAGTCGGACTCCCAATAGCGATGAGAAGGACGAAAATCCAAATTAGGGATTGATAGCAGGACATTAATTTCTCTCCCAAGCAGAGTTGTAAAACAGGTTAACAGATGCATCCTTTCAATATTGTAGCGAGTTTATCGTTTTATTGCAACTGGCGAGGTTGCAAACCTCGCCTACTGAGAGGATAGGGCATTAGGCAGGGCTATTCATGGTGCATTATAGAAATATAATGAACTGGATTTCTACATATAGATACGGTATAATAGCCAACAAATAGCGATACAAGATCGCATCCACAGGTATTTTATGAAAATTGCATTTCTACTTCTCCTGAGTCCTCTCATCATTCTCAATGTAAATGGCGAACCAAGTGTTACATTCACAGACACGACAGAGGAGCGTGGAATTACATTCCAGCACGAAAATGGTCGTAGTTATAAGAAGTATTTTGTCGAGACACTCGGCTCTGGTGTCGCACTGTTCGACTATGACAATGACAACGATGTGGATATTTACCTCGTCAATGGAACCAATTTGGATTCAGCTGATGCTGCACCAGATGCAATGAATCGTCTCTACCGCAACGATGGTACTGCAGGTTTTGTTGATGCGACCGAAGCGAGTGGAGCTGGACATCGAGGGTACGGTGTCGGTGTTTGTGTTGGGGACTACGATAATGACGGGTGGCTCGACATGTACGTAACCAACTTTAGTAACAACGTACTTTACCGAAATAACGGCGATGGAACTTTCACAGATCACACAGCAGAAGCGGGCGTTCAGTCTCTTGACTGGAGTGCGGGATGCGCATTTGCGGATGTGGATGCAGATGGTGATTTGGATCTCTACGTTGCTAATTACGTCAACTTCTCTGTGGAAACGCACACGCCGTGCAGGGTTAACGGGATCTTAGTTTACTGCAGCCCTCGCGTTTATGATGGGGTGAAAGATGTCTTTTTTCGCAACAATGGAGACGGCACTTTTTCAGAGAACACAGAAAATGCTGGCTTTGACAACGTGGCGGCGCGTGGGCTTGGGGCCACCTTCGCGGATTATGATGCGGACGGTGACACAGACCTTTACGTCGCAAATGATGCAGACGCGAACTTCCTCTATAACAACGATGGAAAAGGACAGTTTCGAGAACAGAGTCAATTCTCTGGTGTGGCACTCAGCGAACACGGATTGGTCGAAAACGGGATGGGTGTTGCCTTCGGTGATTATGACAACGATACATGGTTAGACCTGGTGGTCACTAACTTTCAGCACCAAACAAATACGCTTTATCACAGCGATACTGGTGAATTCTTCACGGATCAGACTTACGCCTCTGGCACCGGAGATATTAGCCTACCGTATTTGGCATGGGGTGTGAATTTCTTTGATTTCGACCATGACGGATTTCAAGACATCTTCATCGCAAACGGTCATATCCACGACAATGTAACGCTCATCGATAGCTCAACAACTTATGCGCAATTGAATCACCTGTTTTGGAACAATGGAAACGGTACCTTTACTGATGTCACAGCAGAGAGTGGTTCAGGGCTTGCTTTGCAACATTCCAGCCGTGGTAGCGCGGTGGGTGATATAGACAACGATGGAGATCTGGATCTTGTGGTGTCAAACGTCGGAGATAGGATTGACATTCTACGAAATGATGGTGGGAATGATTCTGGGAACTGGATAAACCTGAAACTCATAGGCAGTGTCTCAAACCGGGCTGCTATTGGGACCCGCGTTCTTCTCAAATCAGGTCCGTATCACCAAATACGAGAGGTACAGAGCGGTTCCAGTTACCTCTCACAAAACGATTTACGTCTACATTTTGGGGTCGGAACACAAGAAACGGTTGAATTAGAAATTCAGTGGCAGAGTGGAACTGTTCAGCGATTTGAAGACGTCCGTGTTAACCGGTTCCTGAAAATTGTGGAGGGTGATAATCAAATTAAATCGTATTAAGGGGGTGGATTTGCTGCACATCGAAAACCGATCGTCAGATTGCGAGTTTCTGGACGGGCGTGAAATCGATAAGCACACCGCATCTGATAGATGCCAAAGATGTTGTTACTCCACGAACCGCCGCGCAGTACCCGTGTCTGTCCTGTTTTAGGTCCCTGCGGGTTTTCTTCTTGACTGTGCCGATAATAATCTGGGGCGTACCAGTCAGCGCACCACTCAAACACATTGCCTGCCATATCGGATAATCCGTATCCGTTAGGCGGAAAACTCCCGATAGGGGAGGTCCAGAGCCATTTGTCTTTTCCCCAAACACCAACGGTGTTTGCATGATTTCGAGAGGATTCGTTTCCCCAAGGATAGTTCTGACTGACAAGCCCACCGCGGGCTGCCTTTTCCCATTCAGCTTCCGTAGGCAATCGTTTCCCAGCCCATTCGCAATATGCCAGTGCATCAGCGTAAGAGACACCTACAACAGGATGTGTACCGTGTTTGACGCCGACAGGAAAGGGTGATTCTACCCCCATGTGCGGGGCGTGAATCCAATATTTGGGGGTCGGATGTCCCGTCGCTGCAATAAAAGCGGCATACTGGGCGTTCGTCACAGGGTAGTGGTCAATATAGAACGCTGGAAGCGAGACAGCGTGCTGGGGCTGTTCGGGGTGAAAAAAATCTGTGGAGAGCCTGTCATCCTTGTCAATCAACGCAGTAGTTTGCGCTGGTGCACTTCCCATCAGATAGGTCCCTGATGGAATCAGGACCATCTCACTACCATCGATTTCATTGACGACAACAAGTGGGAGTTCAGCGAAAACTGTCTTCGTAGAAATAAAAAAACAGACACCCAAGCAGATAAACATTAACTGGTATCTGATCCATCGCAGAATTATTTTATGTTTCAGATTCATTTTTCTCCAGCCTTTTTTAGATGGGAAAATATAACACAGAATTAGCATAATGTCAAATTCAACATTTTTCTACCAACTATCAAAATGTTGAAACAATACTTGACAAAGGCGTACAAAATAGACTATAATAATTAAGCAAAGACTTTTATGCAGAGGGAGGTAACTGCTGTGCGAAAAATTGTTATTCTCTGTTACCTGATAATGTCAGTTCTTCTATTGTGTCAGGTAAGCGATGCGAAGCTGCTTGTAGCAGATGACTTTACAGGTAAACTCAAAGGTAAATATTGGAAGGGTCAAGATGAGTCCTGGAAAGCGAAAGGCGGTCACTTAGAAATCCACAGAGTCGGTGGAGATGGCAATGGAGCCATAGACTTTGGATATGGATTGATTGAATTTGCAGATTTTGGGCTACGTCTCGATTTTCACCTGCTCGTCGATCCGTTTGCGAGCAAGATGGAACTCCTGTTCCGTGCTAACGTAGATTACCACTTCTATCAATTGATTATCACGCCCGCCGATGGAGCCGGTCGTCCGAATTCTGCACGCTGGTACAAGCGCGAAGGCAACGATCGGGGTACCTGGAAAGAGTACCGTGAACACAGAGCGGAATTCCCAATTGAGGTTGTAACGAAAAAGTGGTACACGCTCGCGTTGCTTGGGGCCGGTAATACATTCCAACTCTATATCAAAGAACAGGGCCAACTTGTCTACGATAAGGTTTATGAATGGACGGATCCGAAAAACCTCCATCCTAAAGGGGTTCTCGGCATCCACACCAATCAACTCCAACACTACTACATTGACAACCTTTTCCTTTACGATAACCCGCGCGAGGTTAATCTCGCCGTTGAACCTGAAGGCAAACTTGCTCTAACATGGGCAAGCCTTAAACGGTAGATGCTCCAACTTTAAGTTTGGCAGAAGCGTGTTTAGGGCGAAAAAGTGTTGACATCAATTCTTTCTTATTAAAAACATGCTATAAGGTTCCGCTGCTTTCGTTGGCGGTAACCTTATAGCTTCACCGGTGTTTCTGACTATAGTTTAGAGAACCGTTTAAAGTTTCAGACGCGCAGTGTCAAATTCATAGATGTATTTGACCAAAGGCGCGCTTTAGTTGTAGGTATACCTTTTATTTATAAAAGAGAATAAACGTAAAATCCGTTCCCCAAAAGGAGACTTGATGGTCATGAAACAGTTTACCTTAATTTCAGCACTCAGTTTATCGCTTTTTGCGCTTGCTTTGACGAGCGCGTTTGCAGCAGATTTGGCGATCTATTCGGGCCCAACGAACCCGGGTTGGATTTCACAAGATGCTGCTATAGCGAACGCTGAGGCGATCATGAACGACGACCAGATGCAAGCTATTTTCGAGAGTATTGAAAACTACGGAGATGGCGATGAGGTCGGTGCCGATTCACCGTTAGGCAAATGGATGGTAGCACACACCGGAAACGGACAGCAAGATGTCTTTATTGCTGCCTCTGGGACAGCACCAAGCGCAGTCTATCAATTCCCAAATGCAGATCCGGACGGCTCCAACATCGAGAATTTCATTGAAGATGGAAACGTTTTCATTAACGTTGCAGACTGGCTCTTGTACATGAGTTATGAAGGCGGCACCCGAAGTGCTGATAATGGTGCGGCTGGGGCTGCAAATGTTTTTGACATTCCCGGACTTACCTTCGGCAACCGAGGCGGACCGCAGGTCCCCACGGATGCTGGGAAAGCATACATTCCGTCATTAGAAGAGTTTCAATCGGATAGGCCGTGGCACCTTGAGCAATTTGACGGCACAGATTGGGAAGTTACCCCATTCGCTGTTTCAAACGACGATGCGAACACCTCTGATCCAGCAGTTGCCGTTCATAAGACGGACGGCGGAATTATCGCCGCAATGTGGCAGAAAGCACAACCTGAGTGGGCTGGTGACGATCCGCGCGCAAGTGGGGTCATCGAATTTATCGCCAATTGGCTTATGGAACATGGAAACATCGCAACACCTGTAGAAGCCCAGGACAAAGCAGCAACAACTTGGGGCAGAATTAAATCAGGTCGATAGCTGTTTTTAATTAAACTGGGGTGGCGCGCTAACGTGCCACCCCAGTAAACTCAACATACTGATGGCAACCCAAAAGGAGGCATTGCACATCATGAAAATTTATGTAAGTATAGCCATCTTCGCTCTCCTGAGCTGCGTGGCTACAGTTTCAGCAAACGATTTGGCATTCTACTCAGGGCCAACCAATCCGGGTTGGATTTCTGACGGCGCAGTCGCCGAAAATGTCAAACAGACTCGTAACGATCCGGGTATCAAAGCACTGTTTAACAGTATTGAAGACTTTGGTGACGGTGATGAAGAAGGAGACGGCTCCCCACTCGCTAAATGGTGTATAGAACACACAGGTAATGGTCAACAAGACGTTATTATCCTTGCTTGTGGTACCTCGCCGAGTGCGCTTTATCCCTTCCCAAACAAAAAGCCGGATGGCTCCAATGTAGAGAACTTCATTGAAGAAGGCAACATCGTCATTAACGTGGCAGACTGGATCTTCTACATGAGCTACGAAGGTGGCGTTCGGAGTCCAGATAACGGTGCAGCGGGTGCAGCGAATGTTTTTGACATCCCCGGGCTTACCTTCGGTAACCGAGGTGGACCGCAGCAGCCGACAGCTGAGGGAAAGAAATACATCCCTTCCATCAAGGAATTTCAGTCCTCCCGTCCGTGGCATCTCGAACAGTTTGATGGCTCAGACTGGGATGTGGTTACCTTTGCAGAAGCAGATAAGAACACAGCAGATCCAGCAGTCGCAATCAGCAAAACACCGGGCAAAGACGGTACAGGTATGATCGCAGCCATGTGGCAAAAAGCCGCCCCAGTTTGGGAGGGTAAGCCGGACATCCGCGGCGTTGGTGTTACTGAATTCATCAACAACTGGCTGACAGAAAACGGTTCGTTTGATGTTGAAGCCAAGAACAAATTAGCGACAACCTGGGGTTCAATCAAGCAGGTTCGCTAATCTTACCGTCGAGACTTTTATCTCTTTTCGACACCTTGAATAAAAAAATGCCTTTGTATCGTCCAAGCGGTGCAGAGGCATTTTTTCCTTTAAAACTAAATAGCCCTGTTTTTTCTTTTGTTGAGGTTGTGTATAATCAAAAAGGTGATATAATGTTCACAGAAACTTTTTTTAAAATTATTGCACCCATTCCGGTCTAAAATTGTGTCTAAAAAAATAAGAGATGGAATGTTTTCCGTCTTGGGTCAAACTCACATTATTTAGGCGTCCTTATCTCACTGCAAACTATAACTGCTTAGGAGGTAACTCCGATGGAATGTACTGCTTCAAAACTGTTCTCAGCTATTATTTCCGTACTATTGTGCCAGCAGTTGTGTCTACCCCTTGCAAATGCCGATACCACTGCCTCAATTGTCTTCACATCAACCCGTGATGGGAACAAAGAAATTTACGTCATGAATGCCAACGGGAACAGAGAGATTAATTTAACTCGGAACCGTGCTGATGATCTCGATCCTACCTGGTCGCCGGATGGAGAGCAGATACTATTTGTCTCAAACCGCGAAGGCGTGCGTGATCTCTACCTAATGGATGCAGATGGAGATAACGTCCAGAGCGTCTTTCAGAGATCGACGCACAGAGAACAACCGGCATGGTCCCCCGATGGAAAAATGATTGCTTACGCAGCCCCTGAAGAGAATGCTATAATGATTGCATCAATAACAGGACGCTCCGAGAAGCGTTTGGCGTGGATAGATTCGGGAAAGGGGTATCCTGCGTGGTCCCCCGATGGTTCAGAAATAGCATACAATTGGATGGGAGGCGGCGGCATTCGGCTCATTAACCTAGATACCGACAGAATAACGGTATTTCTTAAAGGAAGAAAGTTTGTGAGGTGGCAGCCAGCCTGGTCCCCTACTGGAGACAGACTCGCTTTTGCCGCCCTCAAATGGCCGGAAAATCACGTCGGTCCGCTGAGAGTAGACGATAAACTGACGCTTTACGTTGCAGATCGAGAGGGTGCCAGAGTAAAACACCTTGTTAAAGAACCGGTTGTTAACCATCCAACTTGGTCTTCAGACGGCAGTGAGATTCTCTATGAAAAGATGGTTGACAATCGAAAACAACTCTTTAAGGTTGATTCAGAACGTGGGAAACCTCAACAACTCACCCGCAGTGGAGCGAACTACCTGGCGGATTGGATCGATAGTCCGGTGTTGGCTGTTGAACCTACAAACGCTACACTAACGACTGTATGGGGAACGATGAAACGTAAATAGTTGGAAGACCTCGTCTACCTAATTTTGTCTGATATTACCGGATATGGCTATAGAGTCTAGCAAGTTTCTCTGGTGAGACACCAAGGAAATAGAGAAGGGTAATCAACCAGTTGTTCAGTGTTGTTCGGACAATTCCTCTTGCTTCCCAACGCCGTGCGGAGATGTGGATATATGGCGTCAGCAGCGTTGTTTTGCCGAGCCGCCGCAAGTCTTTTGAAAATTCCATCTCTTCCAGAATGGGAACATCTGGAAAACCGCCGATTTTCTGAAAATTCGTTCGTGCGAGGAAAATACCGCTATCACCATAAAAGACCTTTAGGTACCTGCCACGTATATCTCCTGCTATCTCAATCAGCCGATATAGCACACGCTTTCCATCAATTTTCTGACGAAACCCACCACCGACGTAACCCGAAGATATTGCTGTTGCTACTGCCGCTAACGCCCCAGGTTCCAACCAAATATCGGCGTGTAGGAAGATTAAGATATCGCCTGTTGCTGCTGCCGCGCCAGCATTTAACTGCTTTGCCCTGCCACGCTCGGATATAATCACCTTCCCATAGTTTTCAGCGATCTTAACAGAAGCATCCGTACTTCCACCATCTACGACGATAAGTTCGTGAGATCCCAACTGGGGTTGAAGCTGAGAGAGCGTCTTCTCCAGAACCTTTGCCTCATTCAAAATCGGAATGATAACAGAGATTTTTTGTGGCGTTTCCATCTGGAATTAAGGTGGCGTTTGCAAAAACTGATTCAGTGCCAGCATGGGAAAAACAGACGCATAAATCGGATCGGCGTATCCACCAATGATCTCCCAATAAATACCGACACACTGCTCGTTCCATGAACCGTCTTCTCGCTGATGCTTGAGCAAAAAGGCTATACCGTCTTGCGCTGCACGATTTTCTGGGGAAGCCAGCAGAAGGGCATAGGTACTCCACGCTGTCTGCTCTACTGTACTTTCAGTCGGACTTCCGAACATATCTTCTCCCCAACCGCCATCAGCGTTCTGGCTGCGTTCTAACCACGCAACACCACGCTGGACTTCTGGCACCTCTTTCAATCCGACTTTGACGAGGGCAATGATGGCGCATGCGGTTCCATAGGTATCTTTTGCTAACCAGAGATCTCGCCAGTACCCCTCTCGGTTAATTTGTCTGCGAAGCCAGTCAATGCCACGATTCATCTCGCGCTGCATATCAGGTTTATCAGCAATATCGCTCCGATCCAACTCAAGCAACGCTTCAATTGCATGTGCTGTGATGCTGACGCATCCGACATCACCTTCCCCGGGTTGATAAGTACTCCAATCCCCATTACGACCCTGCTGTGTTTTTAGCCATGCAACACCGCGGCGCACAGACGCATCTAAAGCGTTTCGGTCAGTGGGTGTACGCACGCGGAGCGAACGGATAAGGGCAAGTGTACCAAGTGCGGTATCGTCTGCATCGCTTGGAAGTGTGCTATCGTCTAATCCTGAAAACGCCCAACCACCGTCCGAATTTTGGTGTTTGACGAGCCACTGTACTGCACGTTCTACTTTATCGGTCAGTTCAACGTTCAACGGCACGGCACCATTACCTACAGAACACATCTCCGTTAGAGCCATGACACTCAATGCAGTATCCCAAACGTTTAGATTCAATGCCTCTCTGCATCCACCGTCAGGATTTTTCGTGGTGCGAAGCCATTTAATACCTCGCTCAATAAATGCGGCGGTATCTTCATCTGATTTCCACTTTTTCTGCAATTCGATGAGTGCCAAAACAGAGAGCGCTGTGATATAGTTTACTCGAAACCAACTCCCATCACCGAGAACACGTGATTTCAACCAAGTAACGAGCGATTCAATCATTTCAGGACGTTTGGTTGTATTTAGTTCAATCATGATGAAAACAGGTACGAGTGTATGCTGCTCGGCGATGAAGAGTGCCTCAAACATTGGCGTATTGAACAGTGCCACAGGCGGTAAGCGATGCCGCGGCGGTTTCAATCGACTGCCAAGCACAGGAATTTTTGTTAACTGTCTTGCCAGTTTCATGAGCGGCAGCGCATTTTCTGAGAGCGTAAGTTCACGCCAATCGAACTGATCAAAAGCAGCATAAGCTAACTTAACCAGCGCAAGGTGCGGCGGGAATTCTGGGATGGATGCCAATAACTTTTGGAGGGACGGGTCTGGTGAACGCAGGTGAATTTGTTCCAGAACTAAACGGGCAAACCGAGTCGCCTCTGCGTTCGATATGTTTGCAGTATCCAATCCCCATCCACCATCTTCGTGTTGATTGGTAACAAACCAATCAATGAGATGAGGATCTGGCGTTTCATCTTGTGCAAGCAGAATCCAAGCATAAGCACAGGTCGGAAACGTACTGGAGGAGAGTTGTCCTTCAAAACCACCGTCTTCGCGTTGTTGTATAAATAGAGAAGTAATGCCTCGCGTTAAGGCAGATTTAACTTCTTCTTTTATCAAAGTTCTCATCTTACGGATATTGTATCACAGAAAGTCTAACAGATCAAATCAAATGAAAGATGCCAGGAGCATTTATGCTGTCTTTAAAGCACTAACCTATGGGTGGCATTCGTTCAACCCAACCTACAATCAATAAAGTCCTTTCTAAATTGATACCTACCGATTTGCAGTTACAATGGCGGTAGATTTTTTACAACCTCTACCGTCTTTAGACTCACATGGATGACACGCGCGATTAAGTCCACGATATATCGCGGTTGATCCGCGCGGTTTGGGTCGTTCACAATCTCACTCCGCTTGTCTACCTTCACGCGATACTGATCCACAACCCACTCCAATGCCGAGCGTGTACCTAACTGGTATTCAAACGCTTCCGGTGGAATGTTGTCTAAGGTTAAAAAATTGTTGTATTTCAGCTGCGTTTTGTCTTTGGACAATCTCATCTTCTCCACCCACCAATCCACTGTCATTCCCGGCGTTTCGATGTATTTCAACCCATCGTATTTCGGAGCGGATTCGTAGTTAACATGGAGGTCTGCTAACGCTGCACCTTGGATGTCCTGCATAAGTCGGACAATGAAATTGCCGGTGCCGACGAACGGATCGATGATATGCACGCCGCTGTCAGATAAGGAGCGGTCAAACTCGGTTTCGAGGATATGTGCAACGCTTTTTACCATGAAATCGACAATCGGTTGTGGTGTGTAGACGATACCGTGTGTATCCGTCACATCTTCGGAGAGCCCTTGAAAAAACTTCTCGTAGAATGTATTGAGAAAGTGCTGTTTTTGGGAGAAATCCCTACAGAGCGTCGCCGCCTGTTCAATCGCCACATAGAATCTATCCAGCGGTTCAAGAAACACGTCACGACTCATCGCATGACGCATGAGCGCGGCACTCACTTTTTCGATCTCAATAGCGATGATATTCCGGCTCGTAAAATCCGACCGGTTGAAGACGGTACGGAAGATACGTTCGGTGAGGATATGCTGGACGAGCATCTCCTCAACGGCATCCTGTGAGAGATCCAGGTTAATCGAGGTCCGGCAGGTTTCGTAAAAGTCTGTGAACGCCTTCTTGAACGCCGGATCGGTTTCGTGGCGTTGGTCAATGAGTTCTTTGAGTTTGTTTGCGAGGTCGGGCACATGTTCCCTGAAATCTGAGACAGCGGTTTGCCAGTTGTCCAACGCCGGTGGGACATAAGCGAACAAATATTGGAGTGCTGCAATCAGGTGTGCGGGTTCGGTGATGTCAAGGTCTAATGCTACCTGTCCATTCTGATAGAGGATAGCGCGCTGTGGGTTTTGGAAGAGGATATTGTTGAGGGGGTACCCGGCGTCGCGTTTATCTTGGACGGCTTTGAGTAGGTTATCATCTATATCTTTTGCTTCCCAGTAGGCTAAGGGGAGTCCGTATTCGTCGAGGATCACGCCATCAATGACAATGCGGTTTCCTGCTGTGGTGTGCATCGTGTATTGAGGAACCAGCGTGGCGTTTATCTGTTTCGCACAAGCGTGCAGGAGTGTATCAAAGGGAGAGCTGACTGCGCCTTCGTGTCTGATGTCGTGTTGTTTGTATTGCTGCAGGGTCGTGTAGTAGTCGCGGATTGCTTTGTGGGTGGGTTTTAGGTTGAGGTTCGGCATAAGGGTATGATAGCAAGTTTTGGGGAGACAATCAAGCAGAAAATGATGTGTATTCCAAATTGACTGCAACTGGCAAATATGTTATAATTGCTCTATAAAGTCAGACACACCATATCAAAACCTACAATCAACAATACACACTAAATAGAGAAGGTTAAGAACTCTCGTCAGCAAGGAGGCGACGTTCACGACGCTACAACTCACTGAGATATCTACAGATTTTTATTTTGCATCATAAAAAATACTAAGAGGCAAGCGGATGTTCAACACTCATTTTCGGCAGACATTGTGTTTAATTTTTTGGGTCCTATCTCTGGGATTCGTAAGCCTGCTCACGGCTTCCGCAGAAGAGGATACTGCCCCTGTACGCATCGAAAAGATTGTTGTAACACCCGGTCGCTTTACGATTTATGACGGCACCTCGGCAAGAATCTCGCTATCCAAACAGGAAATCGAACAATTTCCGCTCATCGACAATGATGTCATGCGAGCAGGACATATTTTCCCAGGCGTCGTTTCAAGCGATTACAGTGCGCGATTCAGCGTACGCGGTGGTGAAAAGAGTGATATTTCGGTCAGATTAGACGGCATGGAACTCTATGATCCCTACCATCTTCAGGATTTTGGGGGCGCCGTCTCGCTCATAGGGATCGATCTCATTCAGAACACCGAATTACTCATGGGCGGATTTCCCGCGGAATACGGCGAGAAGATGTCCGGCGTTTTTGACATCACCACAAGGACACCAAATGCCGAGCAATTCTCTGCCAATTTTGGGGTAGACTTAATTAACGCGACAGCCACTTTAGAAGGACCGCTCACTGAAAATGGAAGTTGGCTTCTGTCAGCTCGACGTGGGTATATAGATCTGATTCTTATGCTCATGGAAATCGATGAAAATTATAAGCCACAGTACGCTGACGTCTACAGCAAATTGACTTATCAGATTACACCGACAGACACCCTTACTCTCAATGGACTCTACGGTTGGGACAAAAATCGGATTCGCGTAGATGACATAGACAATAACTTGGATTCCCGATACGACAATTCGACTGCCTGGGCGAAGTGGCGACGGACCTTTGGCACCTCATATTGGACAGATGTTTTTATTTTTGCTGGCACCTCTCGCCAAGATAGAATGACAGGCAAAGCAGACGTTGATGATCGCGATTTCCAATTTTTCGGGACAAAAGCGGAGCTCACAGCAAACTTTTTTGATAAACACACGTTTCGTAGTGGTGTGACGTGGCGGTGGTTAGCAGCACAATATCAGTACGATGTTCAAGAACGGCAGCCGGGTATAAACGTCTACAAGCCAATTCTCGCTGATGTTGACGATACAGGTTACGAATTCAACGCCTTTTTGCAAGATGAGTGGCAGCTTCATCCGAAACTCGCCCTTAATGTCGGAGGGCGCTACCTCTACCAACAGTATCGGGAAGAAGGCATCGAGCGTTATGAGATTGGACCACGGGTTGCACTGGCTGTAAAACCAACAAAAGATCTCGTCTTGCGTGGGGCATGGGGGATTTATCATCAACCGATTCACTTGATGGGAATTCCTGTAGAGGATGGGATTGAGACTGTGGGACGTGCGGAACAAGCCGTGCATTACATCCTCGGTGCTGAGTATACCCCTGCTGATAATTTCTTGGTAAGTGTTGAAGGGTATTATAATACATTCGATAATCTTGCTGGGAGACTTCGTGAGTTCGGACGACAGAATCAGATTTTCGCTTCACCTGAATCCGGGAGAGCAAGAGGCGTTGACGTATTCATGACCCATGCGGTCTCCAATCGTTTGGCATGGACGCTCGGTTATGCCTTTGGCGTTGCAGAAGAGGTCGCAGGCGGCACAACAATTTTTCGCCAACATGACCGGCGGCATTCCTTCGCCATCAGTAGCAATTATCAGTTTGCGCCCACTTGGCATCTCTATCTGAGTTGGCGTTTCTATACTGGCGAGCCGAGAACACCTCTTACTCACAAAGAGATCCGTTTACCTGATGGCGGTATCGCCTGTGATCGGGAGTTCGGCGATACCCACTCAGCGCGGATGCCTGCATACCATAGTCTCGATTTTCGTATTACCAAAAGGAGTCCTTATCGCAGATGGGAGATGTCTTGGTATTTCCAGATTCTGAACTTATATAATCATACAAATGTAGATCAGTACGCCTTTAGCGAAGTTCGAGACGAAAAAACAGATGCTATTATTGGTTGTGAAATTGAAGAAGAACCTCTTTTTCCGATTGTCCCGACGTTAGGCATCACGGTGAACTTTTGACAGTGTGAACGCCGTGATAATCTCTTTGTAGGAACATCCTAAAAATTATAAATCTTGCTACTTTCAAGAAAATAAAAATGTTCGAATACATCAAAAAAACATTGAGAAAGATCTGGTGGCATTTTACTGCGCCTGCGCGGGATCGGAAACTACCGAAGGCTGCCCCAAGTGTGATGGAGGCGATCCTTCCGTTGGACACGGACACATACACTATCACGCCAAGGCAGCTAAAAGAGATGATGCACGGAGGTAGACCGTTTGTTTTGTTGGACGTGCGGGAAGAGTGGGAATATCAGATGGTTCACCTTGAAGGCGCCATCTCGATTCCCTTCGGCGAGTTGCTGAAGCGGTTTAGAGAAATAAAACCGGGGAATGAAGTGATAGTTTACTGCCACCGCGGCATGCGGAGTCTTGATGCAGCGTTCCTTTTACAGCAACTCGGTTTCAAATCGGTCAAGCGGCTACTTGGCGGCATTGACCAATGGGCACAAGAGATTGATACGCAAATCTTACGATATTAATGCTTATAGGTATGGAGGGAGCAATCAGTGAAAAAAAATATCTGAAAAGATAAACATGCTGTCGTTTTCTGTGGCATCCGTTCCATTATACCCAAAAACAGACTCATGACTCCCAAGAAAGTAGACGTTCTTCTTCTTACGGGTCTGTTTTGAAATCCTGGCTTTGGAGTCCATATTTCTGCATCCGATGCTGAAGTTTCCGACGCGAAATACCGAGCAACTTTGCGGCTTGAATCTGTGTGCCGTTGCTTTTTGTTAATGCGCTGCAGATATATTCTTTGATAATCTCATCAAGGGAAACGCCTTCCTCCGGAATATCAAACTCAACATCAGTGGTTGGAAGCGAAGTATCCAAAATCTCTGGCGGCAATTCGTCCATGTCAATGACTTCATTTTCTGAGAGAACAAAGATACGGCGGAGATAATTTTCTAACTGCCGAATATTGCCGGGCCACTGATAACGTCTGAGTGCCGACATTGCTTGTGGCGTGACCTGTTTAGGTAGCGCCTCGGCGTACTCGCTGCTAAACTTTTGGATTAGAAAATTCACAAGCAATGGAACATCCTCTGGATGTTCGCGAAGAGGTGGAACATGGAGCGGAATAACATTCAGACGGAAATAGAGGTCATCTCGGAAAACACCATCTCGAACCGCTTGAATGAGATTCTTATTTGTTGCAGCAATGACACAGACATCCACTTTGATGTTCTGGGTCCCTCCGATGCGGCGTATCTCGCGTTCCTCAAGTACCTGTAAGAGTTTGCTCTGGGTTTGAACAGGCAAGTCCCCAATCTCATCAAGAAAAAGCACGCCTTCGTTTGCCACCTCAAAGAGTCCTTTTTTCTGCTGCGCGGCATCCGTAAATGCCCCCTTTTCGTGCCCAAAGAGTTCGCTTTCAATCAGCGTTTCGGGAATGGCTCCACAGTTAATGGCTATGAAAGGCTTGTCTTTTCGATTTCCGTGTGTATGGAGTGCTCGCGCAATCAGACTCTTGCCAGAACCCGTTTCTCCTGTAATAAGCACTTGGGTAACCCCACGGTGAAGGATCCGTGCCATATTTTTCAAAAGCTCCTGCATCTTCTCACTCTCACCCACAATTTCATCAATCTGAATTTCGGGTGTTGAAGCATCGGTATCTTCAACGGTTTCTCCAAGTGCCCCGCGATTCTGGAGTGCCTGCTTCACTTCTCGTTTAAGGACGTCAACCTGAATAGGCTTCTCAAGATAGTAGAATGCCCCTTCATGAGCAACAAGGTTGACCGCGTCGTTAAGTTCTGCGAATGCTGTCATGATAAGCACCGGTAGGTCTGGATCTGTCCGCTTTATTTCCCGCAGGAGATCACGACCCTCAAAGCGTGAGGACATCCACATATCACTGATAACAAGATCGAACATCTGCTTATCTAAAGTTTCAAGCGCAGCTTTGCTGTCCGCAACAATTTCAACGGTATAGCCTTCGCGTTTTAAGATGCGCTGTAGAATTGTCAGTTGTGCCCGGTCATCGTCTACAACCAATATTGATGCCATCGTCCAGCTCCTCCTCATTTGTGAGGTTTATTTTAGAGGGATTCATCCTGATCAAGCGTAAAACTGATCTTAAAAGCCGTTCCCATTCCCATTTTGCTTCGAACTTCGATTTTTCCTTTATGGGCGGTTATAATCTGGTGAGAGACAGCGAGCCCCAGACCGATGCCGCCGGTAGCGTCCTTGGTAGTAAAATACGCGTCGTAAATCTGTTCCTGAATCTCCTCAGGGATGCCAATCCCTGTATCTCGAATTTCAAGGACAACCCGTCGGGAGATATTATCTGCCTCCTCAATCATGGTGGTGATATAAATGCTTCCGCCCTTGGGCATCGCCTGGATGCTGTTTTGCACAAGATTAAAGAGGGTTTGCCGCATTAACCTTGAATCTAATTGAACATCCGGCAGGTTTTCGTCATAGTTTCTAATCACCTGAACCTTCGCCTCTTCAGCCACGAGGGCAAATTCGGATAATACACCATCGACGAGTGTATTAAGATTTACGGGTTCTACATTTAATTTTCTGGGTCGGTTCAGGGTGAGGAACTGCTCTGAAATCTGCTTGAGTTCCATTATCTTTTGATCGACAATCTCTAAAAGTTCTTTCGCCTCATCAATATCGTCAGGTTTAACCTTGGGTTGTGAGAAAACAGATTTCAGGTGTTGGGCAGTCATCCCGATGGAATTTAGTGGATTCCGAATTTCGTGTGCCACACCCGCGGCGAATTGTCCTAAGGCAGCAATCCGTCTCGAATGAGAGTCGCGTAATTGCCAGAGCATCCTTGCGAGGTTATAGGTCGCTCTCCCGATTTCGTCCGACGAATATATCTCTTGTGGCGATAAATCCCCACTTTCGGCACTCTGAATAATACCCGTCATCCGTTCTAACGGTTTCATAATCAGATGATTTGTTGTCAAATCAATCAGAATTACGAGTAGTGCCCCAACAATAACGATCAGTATCGCGTGCATTAGCAGTGAGTACCGAATGGATCTGCCAATATACGGAACATCGAAAAGCACTTGTATGTAGCCGGTCAATGCTCTCTGTATCCATAAAGTCTCATCGCGCTTCCATAAATTGTAGAGATCGCCTTTTTCTTGATCGACAATTCGCCAACTTCTGCCTTTCTCTTCGGGTATGACGGGTCCGTCTGGTACATAGACATCCTCGCCAAACACAGTCCACCAAACATTATACCAAACATCGTACAGCAGCGTTCCCTCATCGAGTATAGGTTCGTATGCGAAATCGCGGGGTTCCAACTCAATAGGCTTTGGAGGGGTCAAAACGATGGTGTACTTAATGACCATAGCCGTTGCGTTCTGTCCCTCAACAGTGTGTATGATTGCCCCTTTTGTCTTGATTTGCGCCAAATCTGCTGAGTCAAGATTAATATCAACGGCATCTTCGCCTGCAAGTAGGCTGGAACGGATACGGGTATCATTCAAAGAGATATGGACATTCAGCACATCTCGCATATCTGGATGTTCCCGCTTCAGTTTGTCCAGCATCTGATCCAGTCGTTGGGCATCAAACGCCTGTGTGGTTTCGATTTCCCTCGCAATAGCATCAAGAATTGTAGTTTCAGCGATTTTCTTGAGTTCAGCACCACGCTCGGCGCCCAAAGCGTGAAGGGCATTCATCTCATTCCGGACGCGGATACTATCGAAGAAGTAAAACGCCACGAGAATTGCTATTACAGAGAGATTAATAACAAGTGAGTATTTCCATTGGAGTCGCATTTTAACTCATCACTCGTTGCACCGCCCTTTTCCACTGCGAGAGTTTCTGATTGCGTTGGTCTGCGTCAATCTGCGGTGAAAAGACCCTGGTTTTAAGTGTATTGTTTGCAAGCTGAGCCTGCCCAGATCGGTGTGTCTCCAGTTCTTCAATGTCGTTCCATACACCTGTTGTAATACCGGCGAGGTATGCGGCACCCAGTCCTGTCGATTCTATCTGTGCCGGGCGTTCTACATCTATTCCGAGAATATCCGCTTGAAACTGCATGAGGAAGTCGTTCGCGGCGGCACCGCCATCTACTCGTAACCGATCAATTACCCCTGCAGTCTCGCTTACCATCGCCGTAACGACATCGGCGGACTGATACGCGATTGACTCTAAAGTAGCACGGACAATCTGATCGCGCGTGCTCCCTCGCGTTAAACCGAGGATGGCACCTCGTGCTTCAGGGTCCCAATAGGGTGCCCCAAGCCCGGTAAAAGCAGGCACAACGCAAACACCCCCTGAATCGGGTATACGCGATGCGATTTCTTCTGTTTCTTGCGCGCTACCGATAATCTCAATACCGTCTCGTAGCCACTGAACAGCAGCACCAGCGACAAATACACTTCCTTCCAAGGCGTAAACAGGATTTTCATCCAAACTACAAGCCAGGGTTGTCAACAGTCCCGTCTTTGTCTCAATTCTTTCAGCCCCAGTATTCAGCATCAGGAAACATCCAGTCCCATAGGTGTTTTTCGCCATGCCTGGGTTCGTGCACAATTGACCGAAGAGGGCTGCCTGCTGATCTCCTGCGATGCCGGTAATCGGTAGGCCGTCTAAAGATATATTTTTTCCAAAGGTTTCAAGCCAAAAATTGCGATAGAAACTGGCTGTGCCGAAATTATTAGCAGAGGGAAAGACTTCAGGTAACACGGCTTTCGGAACATTGAATATTTCTAAAAGGGTTTCGTCCCACGAAAGGGTGTCTATATTAAAGAGTAGCGTACGTGATGCATTTGTATAATCGGTTTTATGAACTGCCTTATCTGTTAATTTCCACAGAAGCCAAGTGTCTACAGTGCCGAATGCCAGTTCGCCCCGCTCTGCCCGTTCTCGCGCGCCACTAACGTGATCCAGAACCCACGCCACCTTTGTACCCGAAAAGTAGGGATCAAGCACAAGGCCTGTTTTCGATTTTATATCTTCAGCGACCCCCTGTTCTTCAAGGGAGGCACACATATCGGCAGTGCGCCGACACTGCCAGACAATTGCTGGATGAATCGGTTTTCCGGTTTCTCTGTCCCAGACGAGAGTGGTTTCGCGCTGATTGGCAATTCCGATAGCAACTATGTTCAGAGGATTGTCTTGAAAAAGCACATCTATTGCTTGTAGTGTAGCGTTCCAAATTTCTTCTGGATCGTGTTCCACCCAACCTGGATGTGGATAGTATTGTGTGAATTCTTGGTATCCTCGTGCAATGATGTTACCCTCTACATCAACGAGGAGAGCAGTAGTACCTGTTGTCCCCTGGTCGATCGAGAGAATGCAAGCGGTATTCGACATACTATGCGTGCTACTCCTAAACCGTTTTCTTTAAAGAATAACACGGCGAGAGAAAAAGAGCAAGTGGAAACATTCTCGGAACTTCAGTGGTAGTTTGATACAACTATAGCATTTTATCAAAGGTTTGGCACAGAACTTGCTTAAAAAAATAATGATAGGATTCAGTTTCTGTTTTATTACTCTTACGTGATAAACCCTTAAGTCAAACTCACGTCAAAATATTAAGAATATACAGATGGATGGGTGAAATCGAAAATCCTCTTACGCCGCTACTGAAGGGCTTCGAGTCCACGATTCATGAAATGTTTATATATTTTGATTGGCTACAAATCGTTATTATAGTAAAGCCCGAAAATATGTGAACATTTGGCACTGATTCCTGTTCGTTGGCGTGTAGGAGTGGGACGCAAACTAACAGGAATCAACGGTATGAATGCCTGATGGCATTCCCCGTGCGCTACAAAAGAAGTGTCCAATTAATTATGGAATTCACTATAATTCAAGTTGACATGAGAACCTATTCTCGGTATAATAGATATTACGTCTTTAATGAATTCATAGAACTCGTAATACTTTACATTACACAGAGCGACCCCTTTTTGCTTGTAGTCCAAAAGAACCCTACATACTTTCCCACCAGATAGAACTTTGATTGGGAGATTAAAACAACGAAAAGCAAATTAGATAGCTCCACGATTCAATTATTTACAAGTGAGATTATTGTCGTGAATATAAACAGATTTCCAATAATTCAGAGAGGAGTGAATGTTGTGAAAAAGGAATGTAAAGCAAAGACAAATTTTACCTGGCTGGGTAAAATTTTGCTTTGCGCGCTTGTGATATTCTGCTTGGCTGCACCTCACGGTTATTCGCAGATTGAGTGGGATGCTGAAAAGTTTATGCCGTTGTCCGAAGTAAAGAAGGGCATGAAAGGGAAAGGCTATACGGTGTTTTCCGGAACAACGGTTGAGGAATTTGAATTTGAAGTTGTAAGCATTGAATACAACGCTATTCCGACGTGGCACGTTGTATGGGTTGAAGGATTAAGCGACAATTTTAAGTATACGGGCGTGGCAGGTGGCATGAGCGGTAGCCCCATGTATATTGACGGCCGGCTTATGGGTGCGATCTCGCTTGGATATTTCAATCAGCGGGAACGCTCCAATCTCTGCGGTGTTACACCCTTTGAATTGATGGTTAAAGTCGCACAGCGCGGCATGCAGCCCAACTTAAACTACGAAGGTGCCCAACTCTTTAATCTCAGTTCAGATGCTGCAACACAAAACTACGGTCTGGACATGGGCGCGTCTCTTTTCGGCGATGGTAAAATTCCACTTGCACCCCGCACTTTTGATCAAAGATTATTGACTGACATCTCTGATACCTCTTCTCAAGTGCGATCGGCACAGTTACCGCTACCTGTTACACTTCCGGCACTCAGTTCGGATGTCATGCGAATCGTCAAACCGATTTTTGACAGGTTCAATTTGACCCCAGTACAGGCAGCAGGTGGTGGAAGCCCAGTTAAGGAATCACCCGTTGAGGCGGGACAGATAGTCGGGACGGAGTTAGTGCGCGGCGACGCGCCACTCTTTGGTTACGGAACCATCACCTATGTAGATGGAAACAAGTTACTCGCCTACGGACACGCCGGCTTCGGAGAAGGCAATGTGAATTTGCCGATGTCAGGTGGATATGTACATTATATTTTCCCCAGCCGTTCCCGTTCTTTCAAAGTCGCCTCTGCTACGCAGCCTATCGGGACGTTAGTACAAGATCGTGACCCTGCTATCGCTGGAATTATCGGTAAACATCCGAGCTATATTCCCGTGAATCTCAATGTGCAAACAACCGATAAGAAACAGCACGAAAAGTACTATGAAGTGATGCGGCATCGCAGTTTCTCTCCAATTTATACCGGACTGGCAGCTGGGATCCTCGTGCAAGGGCTGACATTCTATTCCAATGACTACATGCTCAATATGGAAGCGGCTATTACCTTAAAAGCACACCCCGACCTGAAAACCCGTGAATTAGTTTACAAAAACACCTACTCCTCCACCGGTTCACCCGGATTTGGTATCATGCAGACGCTCATGTTGCCACTGTTCCAACTCGGCATCAATCCTTATATGAAGGTGGATGTTGAGAATGTCAGGCTTGATTTGAAGTTAGAGGATAAACGGCAAACAGCGAGGATTCAGAGTCTCCGAGTGGATAAACTCCGTTATCGTCCTGGCGATACTGTGGAAGTAGAAATGACATTGCAGCCCCATCTCGAAAACCCCATCATACAGACAGGAACAATCACAATTCCCAAAGATACTCCAGATGGGCTTGTCATGCTCCTCGCCGGAAATGGGAATTTTCACGAAGCATGGCAGCGTTCGCGTGCACCTCTGAATTTCCGCCACAAAAACATCAATCAATTGATCGAACTGCTTCAACGGGAAGAACGCAATACTGATATTATTATGGAGTTGTTTGTACCTGAACCTGGACTCACCGTTCAAGGTAAGGAATTCGAGGATCTTCCACCTTCAGTGATGTCTGTGATGAACACCGCAAATCAAGTTGGCGATAGTGGGTACACTACGGGGACAACGCTGCATATTGATAGGACTTCTACGGACTACGTTATCTACGGCAGCGGCATTATTCGATTTGTTGTTGACAGAAACGCCGAATAGCGACAAACAAAACAGGGTGGAAACACGTAATTTTCCGCCTTAGCACACGCGGTAGTAGGACAGACGCACAAACATTTGTTCCTACACATCGGTAAAGGTCAAATCATACACAAAAACTTAAATTTGGGAGCTTGCAATATTACCTTTCAAGTTTCGACCAAATAACCCTATAGGAGGGTATTTCCAATGCGCCGTGTCATCTCCTTTTGGAGTCTTATTTTAACTGTTTTTATTTTCGCGAATGTCTCGTTCGCGGTCAAGACATCTCTGTGGCAACAGCAACATCACGCTGATTTTGAGGCAGGCAAGCCGAAAGACCTTTCACTGACAAGCAACGGCGATGTCATGTTGTCTCCCAAAATTGAGTCCTTCACGAAGTTAAAAGAGACCCAGGTCTGGGCACTTGTTGAGGACTCAGCAGGGAATCTCTACGTTGGAACTGGTAACGAAGGGAAAATCTATAAGATTAGTGCAGATGGAGACACTGCCGAACTTTATTATAACTCACCGGAAGTTACGATTTATAGTCTCGCTATCGGACCTGACGATGCCCTTTACGCCGGCACAGGACCTGACGGGCTGATTTACAAAATCACTGACGCCACAACACCGCCAACAACTATTCTCAATGAAGGCGATAAATATGTATGGGCGTTGCAATTTGACGCTGAAGGCAATCTTTACGCCGCAACAGGCACTGATGGTAAGATTTACAAAATCACATCCGAAGGCGAATCCAGTGTCCTCTTTGATGCTGAAGAGAAAAATATTATGACGTTGCTGGCACAAGAAAACGGTTTTTATGCAGGCAGCAGCGACAACGGCATCATCTACCATGTTATGAATGACGGCACAGCGAAGGTTATCTACCAAGCAAAAGAAAAAGAGGCGCGCGCCCTTGCGATGGATAGCCAAGGTAACCTCTATGCGGCGGTCGTTACATCAACACCCGCTGAACCCTCAAGAGGTCGACGCGGTGCAAATGGGCCCCCGACTCCCAGCGGTCCTCCACCGCCCGGCGGCGGTGCGCCTCAAGAAAATAAATCTAACATTTACAAGATTCGACCCGATGGTACTGTTGTGCCGATTTGGAATTCGCCTGAACCACTCATCTTGGCAATCGTTCTCGAAAGTGACACCCAAATCCTGGCAGGTACCGGAGATGCAGGGAAACTCTATCGCATCAACCTGACTACCGGAGACCATATTGAAGTCGGGAAGTGTTCAGCGAACCAAATCATCGCGATACACCAAAAAGAGATGGAAGGAAATACACGAACACTCCTCGCCACTGGAAACCCGGGTAAACTCTTTACGCTTACGGCGAATTACGTCAAAGAAGGAACACTTGAGTCAACAGTCCACGACGCAAAAAGTTTGTCCCGTTGGGGTAAACTCTCATGGGAAGGCGAAATAGGAGAAGGGACGGCAATCTCCTTCTCAACCCGTACGGGTAATACCAAAAAGCCCGACGATACATGGAACGATTGGTCAGACGAACTCACGACTGCAGAAGGTTCCCAAGTCCCAAACGCAGACGCACAGTATATCCAATGGCGCGCCAAGTTTACCAGCAGCGATACAGCGCAAACACCTGTCTTGAAGAAAGTCACGCTTGCTTCCGTGCAAACGAATGTTGAGCCGCGGTTTACCAGCATCGAGGTCGACGATGGTAGTGGTGGAAACAGGGATCAAGGACGTCGTCCCTCTGGCGGACTGGCACCGCCCAGCGCGCGTGGCGGGGATAGTGGTCGATCCAGTAGTGGCAACAACGCCCCCACTAAAAACTGGAAAGTGAGTTGGAAAGTGGAAGACGCAAACGATGATACGTTGCAGTATACTCTCTACTACAAAGGGATTAGCGAAAACAACTGGCGGCTTCTAAAAAAAGAGTTGTCCAAAGCGGAATATGAATGGGACATCACGACTGTTCCAGATGGACGCTATACTGTGAAGGCTGTTGCGACCGACAAACTCAGCAATCCAGTTGGCTGGGCAAAATCTGTTGAGAAGGTAAGTATGCCGTTTCAGATAGATAACACCCAACCCTCTATCGGGGAAATTCAGGTTACCGCGAATGGCAATGGCACCTACAAAATTGCCTGTGACGTTATGGATGCGACGACATCGATCCAGAAAGCTGTCTATAAGATTGACAGCGATGAACACTGGAAAGCGATTTTCCCTGAAGATGGCATCTTTGATTCGAAGCAGGAGAACCTCTTACTGGAAACAGGTGAACTCCCCGAAGGAGCACACACGATTATCATTCAGGTAACAGATAGGGCACAAAACACGGCAGTGAGCCGCGCAGGTTTCTAACAGCTTCTAATAAATCGTAGGGCGGGTTCAGACCCGCCCTATTTTTCTTACGGGATGCGACTCTTCTATTCCGTCACCGTCTCAATCGACTTATAAACTATGTCCAGCAGGGCATCCAGCTCGGAAGTTGAAATTTGCAATGGTGGCATTAAGACAACGGTATTGATAAGGGGACGGAGGAGCGCGCCACGGTTGAGTGCCTCTTTACAAACCCGGATGCCGACTTTTTCCTGAAAGGGATAGGGCGTGTTAGTATCCGGATTTTTCATTAACTCTACACCAGCGGCAAACCCACACACACGTACATCGCCAACATGCGGAAGTTCGTTGAATTCTTGGAGTCGATTTCTGAAGTGCGCAATAGTAGGTTGGAGTCGGGAAAGGAGATTCTCACGCTCGAAAATGGCGATATTTTCTAACGCGACGGCACACGCTAAGGGGTTGCCAGTGAAGGTATGTCCGTGGAAAAAGGTTTTGAGGTCTCTATATTCACCGAGGAAGGCGTTATAGACTTCATCAGTAGCTAATGTTGCAGCGAGAGGAAGGTAGCCAGCGGCGAGCCCTTTTGCGGTGCACAAGAGATCAGGCGTGACAGATTCGTGTTCGCATGCCCACATTTTGCCGGTGCGTCCAAATCCGGTCATCACCTCATCAACGATGAGAAGTATTTCCCACCGCTTTGCCAATGCCGAGAGTTCTTTCAGAAACCCTCTCGGCGAGAGAAGCATACCCCCCGCGCCCTGAATTAACGGTTCCAAAATGATACCTGCAATTTGCCCTCTATGCTCAGAGAGGGCATTTTCCACTGCATTGAGCCATTGCGTTTTAACCGCCGAGTCGCCGGTATTACGGGAACGATAGGCTTCAGGAGCAAATACACGGATACCTTTGAAAAGGAGGGAATCAAAGGTTGTGTGGAAACTATCAATACCACCGACACTCATAGCCCCGATTGTGTCCCCGTGGTATGCCTTATCAAAATGAATAAACAGTTTCCGTTGCGGTTCTCCTTTGTGTTGCCAGTACTGATACGCCATTTTCAAGGCGATTTCGACAGCGGTTGAACCGTTATCGGAATAGAACACCTTATTAAGCCCTACCGGCGTGAGTTCTACCAATTTTTTTGCGAGTTCGATCGCAGGAATGTTGCTGTAGCCAAGGAGCGTGGTATGCGCGACTTTATCGATTTGTGTTTTGAGTGCGGCGTTCAATTCAGGATGATTGTGTCCGTGGACATTTGTCCACATAGAAGCCACGCCATCAATATACCGATTTCCGGCAATATCAATGAGGTAACATCCGTCGCCGCGTTCAATAATGACTGGCGCCTCTGCCAGCCAATCCTGCATCTGAGTGAATGGATGCCAGAGGTAACGCTTATCCCAATCGACAAGTGTCTCTTTATCAACCATAGCCTACACTTACAGGTTGCGCTATCCCTTCAGTTTTGCGTAATGGACTGTTGGTTCAAGCCCAAGTGTTTCACAGCTGCCACTTTTGGAAACGATAATTGTTAACACTTTATTCCGATAAGTCGCGTGAAAATCCTCTGGCTGTCCTGAGATCGGCAGGATATTTGTGAAGCCGTTTGGGAATGAACTCGTACGTCCCAAGACGGAAGCGAACCTCGGATCGTCCAACTGCGTCTGAACGGTTAAAACACTTTCAGGAGCAGGCGTTTCACCCGGTACATACGGTGAACTGAGATTGACCTCATAGTTGTAGTCTGGCATTAGATCGGGAAGATTGTTCTCTTTTTTACCAACGGAATTGGGTACCCATCTTGGAAACTCGATTTCCACTTCGTAGTGGTTTGCCATCTCTGTAACGCGATTCACCATGCCGTAGCGTCTGTAACGTTCTCGGACGTCATCGGAATAGACAGCACCACCGGTATCCACTGACCCGGGGACTGTCATACGTCCCTCTGTCGGTGTAACCACGAGAGCAGAACGCAAGCCGATTAACATCGGCGTAGCAACTAACGATGGAATCCAACCGTAGAACGCCGCACCGTAACGCGGTTGATCCACTGTCGAATTGAATTCGTCTTTAAACCGGTAAATACCTTCGGCGATGGCAATAATTATGCCCAAAAAGATCATTAGGTTGCCTTCGCTCGAGAAAATACCAGCATTTTCCCCTCTAACTCCGATTAAGAAAAGGACAAGCGGATAGAGCGTTATGTTGATTAGACTGTTGATACCTGTTGATATGGCTGCACTAAAAACAGTCGAGTTTCCTGCCATCTCCTCCAATCGTGCTTTAAACTTCGCTGAAAAGGCGCCGAGGATAGGCTGCATGAGCATTGTTAAAAGACCAAACGGTGCTCGGAGCCGTGAGTCCGGGACCTCTGGTATTTGTGCGAATTCTTCGGGAATGCCCTGTTCCTTCCCTCCGCCAGTCGTTCCTGCCTCGCCACTTGCGGTATCCGTTTTTTCGGGTTTAACGAAAGTCTCAAAAAATTTACGGTTTACTTCAATAAAGGGTTGCCACTCGGCAGGAACATCACTCTCCATTGAAATAGCGTCAACGGGACAAGCGGGTTCACACGCCGCACAGTCAATACATTCATCGGGGTTAATATAAAGCTGCGTTTCGCCATCAGTGGTATGTATACAGTCAACGGGGCAGACATCAACACATGCGGTATCCATTACGTCAACGCACGGTTCACAAATTACGTAAGCCATTTTTCCCTCCTTTTTGTGGATATTTCGGTATATTAAGTATATCACAATTAATTGGATATAGCAAACAAATTTGCTATCTTTTTGGAGTTTCGGTTTTTAGTTTTGGGCAGGCGATGCAGCTATTTTGGAATCAGACCAGCGGGGTTGAAAACCTCGCCTATTGAAGTATCCTTCCACTTGACAAACGGGACGACAGCACCTATAATGGAACAGAAACTACAGCATATTCCATAAACACGCCAATCTTGCGTAGAAGGACAAAAACTTGATAGTAACCTCACCAAAAACAAACACAACATTCAAAATAGCACCAGAAGATTTTATTGTTGAAGAACTGCCGCTCTATGAACCTTCCGGCGCTGGAACACATACCTTTTTTGCTATTCGGAAACGGAATTTAAGTACATTAGAGGCTATTAACCGAATTGCGCGGGTACTACAAGTCCCTACACGAGATTTCGGTTATGCTGGGTTGAAAGATAAGAACGCAGTCACCACACAAACCCTGTCTGTGGAAGGTGTTCCACCTGAACAGATTTTGAAGGCTGAGGTGCCTGCTATTGAAGTTTTGTGGGCAGAACAGCACCCACATAAACTGAGAGTAGGTCATCTGCGCGGCAACCGGTTTGAGATAACGGTCCGCGATGTCGCGCACAACCGACTCTCAACGATTAAATCAATCATTGAGCGATTGAGGACTGAAGGCGTCCCCAACCGATTCGGGGTGCAGAGATTTGGAAACAGAAACGATTCACATTTGATTGGTAAGGCTTTAATGAAAGCGGAATGGGAAACAGTTGTCCGTCACATGCTCGCAGATAACGCCCCACAAACTAACGATGTTGCCCGACGTATGCAGCGGGAATTAGCGCGGAAGTCCACTGAGAAAGCGGTTATGTGTATTCCGCATCGGCTTCGGAAACTACTTTTGTCGGCGTATCAGGCATATCTGTTCAATTGCATACTGGAGAAACGCTTGCCGCATTTAGGGAAACTCCTTGACGGCGATATCGCGGTAAAACACAGCAATGGAGCACCATTTCTTGTTACGAACGCAAGCATTGAACAACAGCGTGCAGATGCGCTTGAAATCAGTCCATCAGGTCCAATTTTCGGACACAAGATGCGCCTACCAGCCAACGACGTGCTAACATTGGAGACCTCACTCCTTGCAGATGAGGGGCTTGGGCTGAAAATGTTTCGCAAGGTTGTAGGTATCCGGTTACCCGGCGCGCGTAGACCGTTGCGAATGCCTATGACCTGTCATGAAGTTTCAACAGTTGGCACTGTAGGTATCCATTTCAAATTTACATTGCCTGCTGGCGGTTATGCCACAGTCGTGTTGGAGGAGGTCCTGTCTGAGTAGAATTTTCGAGATTTTAAGCATGTTCGGCACGAAAATGGCTCTCTAACAGTAAGGAAATAGACAAAACCATATAAAACTTACTTTTTCCTTGACGTATTATGCAAATATACGGTAAAATTATGATAACTTTTTTCTTAAAATGTTTATTGCGCGTTAATTCTCTATGGCGTGCCATTTTCCTTATTTTTTTACATATTTTGTAACGCAATTGGGTACATCTACGTTATATCATTTAGCCTGCTATATGGATTTTATAGGTAAAGGAGCAGATAGTAATGGTGCGCCAAGTATCAAATGACTTATCTGCTGTCGAAGATACCTATCTCGCGACGCAAGCGAAAGCGGGTAATGACGCTGCGTTTAGGCAATTGTTCGACAAGCACTATAAGTGGGTCTATAACAAAGCCCACCGGATGCTTGGGAACTACCAGGATGCGGAAGAGGTAGCCTCAGATGTGTTTATCAAGGTCTGGCAAAAACTGGGCAAATGGGACACAGAACAAGGCAGTTTTCAAGCATGGCTAAATACGGTGGCCCGAAACACAATTATTGATGCGATACGGAAACGAGACCGGATTCGAGAGCGTCCGCTCAGCGGCTTGCCTGACGAAGATGAGCAGCCCTTGAGTCAATACGAGGACCCGCGCCCGGGACCCGATCAAGAATTTGAAGCTGCGGAAGCACAAAGGATCTTGGAGGGTGCTCTTGAACAGGTGACGAAACCGAACCATCGCATTGCATGGATGCTGCGGCATTTGGAAGGCTACAGTATTGCCGAAATTGCCCGCATCCTCAACCGGAAAGATGGCACTGTGAAGATTTGGATCTTTCGGTGTACGGAAGAATTGCGTAAAATTTTGATTGCTAAAGGTATTCAGTGGATATATTAATTTTTTGGAGGATTAACTCTCATGCGCTTTTGGAAGAGATCGCGTAGGCCCGACATCTCAGCAGATGATTTGAAAAAAGCAGAGATATTAGAAGCCTATACGCGATGGTTAAAAAACGAAAGATTATCACGTAAACAGAAACGCCTTTTGAAGGATGTCAATAGTTTGACGGAGCTTCAACCCTTGAAACAGTTGATTGACTTCGCACACTATCGTTTCGAGGAACGAGAAAATATCATGCCGCGACCTGGGGCAGAAGAACGGGCGAGAGTACGTGTGATGGCGGAAATTCGGGGTGAAGCACCAGAAACATTTACCGCTGATGGACTGGAACCACAGCTTGGTTATAGTCCACAAGGCATGGGTAGTGAGACGACCGAAATCATGCAGGTTGACGCGTCTTTACCCAACACGGATGAAATACAGCGTTGGGATACTGAACAGTCGACTACATCTCCAGAGGAGTTGAAACGGTACGATACAATTCAGACGCTTTCCCGTTTGCACGTCCGATTTGAACAGAAAGACGAAGATGTCTACGTCACAGATTTAGGTAGTTCCAATGCGACTTATGTTGATAATGAGCGCGTTGAAACGGAAACCCGCGTTCAACCCGGTTCTACCCTAAAATGCGGAAAAGTTAGCTTTAAAGTTGTCAACATAAAACATTCATAGTCACATAGGAGAAGGATTGTGCTGTGCATTGGGCATGCACGCTTCAATGCACTTCCATTCCTTGCAGAGGCAGTGTACTTAAACCAAACCAGTTCACTGGCACTATCCCATTTTCAACAAGCGACGCTCAGCTACGGGCATGCGCGCTACGTTGAAGCTATCCAACACTACCTCGCCGGCTTGAAATTAGGTGCAGCACAACACCACTATATCTATGCAGATCTCGCAAAAGCATACGAAATGGTCGGGCAGTGGGATAAGGCGTTGGCATGCCTCGACATAGCGCTGCGATTATGTCCCGATTCACCGACAGCTTTGAGACGCAAAGCACGCGTCCTTGATGAGAAAGCGTGTTATGCCACATTGCTTTGTTTGGGCGATTTCTGTAAATCACCTTCCCAAGAATTCCTCGAACGGTTGCAAGAAAGCAGCACAACACCCGCTAAACAGGTTATAAATTCCGAATTCTTCAACCTCACCTGCTATTCCGAGATGCCTCCACAGACCGTGTGGAATATTTATCGACTCATTCATCAAACGCGTTCTGAACTTGGCGTAATACTTGGGTGTTATCCTATCACACCGGTACCTATCTCAATTGTGAATACGAATGGGACGGCTGGATCACAAAGTTCTCTTCCAAGGTGGGCGAGTGGATGTTATGACGGAAGCATTCACCTGGCATACTGTGCTGTAGGTGAACCAGTCTTGAATATCCTATACGCACTCCTACGACACGAGTGGGTTCATCTGTTGGTCCATTATTTAGCGCGCGGTTATTGTCCGATGTGGCTCAACGAAGGACTCGCACAAATCATCGCACGCCCGATGTTCCAGTCTGAACGGCTTGAGTTAGCGCACGCGATTGAGAAACAGAGCTTGCTCTCTTTTGATGCCTTGAGTGATCCGTTTAGCCAACTTCCTGCAAGATCTCGGAAATTAGCCTATATCCAATCCGCGGCGATAGCAGAATATCTCATCCAACAATTCGGTTTCCCGAAAATACGCGAACTCCTTCACGAACTAAGCGATGGTACCCGGGCAGAGGACGCAATTGAACACGTATTTAATCAGACTCTGGCTGAAATACCGTTAGCAGGTACGTTCTAAGGGATACCCCAAATTTTCCATACCTCAAAATGCAAACATGACGAAATTAGATATCGGTATCCTCATTCTTGTTGCATTAGCCGGACTGAGTTGTTACCGGGCGGGTTTTACTCGGAGCGTCTGGGGGGTACTCGCGCTGGGCGTGGGTTTTGCGGCTGCGTGTCAATTTTGGCCCTCCCTTGCGTCATTCATCCAAAAATTCATAGAGAACCCGACGTTCGCGAAATGGGCAAGTATTGTCGCTCTTATTATCGTTACCTCTATAATAGTAGATACTCTCTTTGAACGTATTCAGCGCGTTATTGAAAAGGGGGTTCTGAGTTGGCTAAATCGCCTTCTCGGACTCTGCTTTGGTATTGCTTCAGGCGGGCTTTTAATCGCCCTTGCGCTTATTCTCCTCAACACCTATGCTGGTGATGGTTTCAAAAACGAGATTGCAAACTCCCGTTTTGCCCCACAACTTTTAGATATCGGTAATCGCGTTTGGACAGTTAGCAAAGAGCATGTACAAAAACAACTCGACATCAAATGAAAACCCTTCTTTTTATCTCCGCCCTGCTTTTCTTACCTACGCTCTCGATGCCTGTGTCAGGACAGGTGTCCGATTTCGCAGATTCACTTTTCCAAGAGGGCGATTACCTCAATGCTGCTCATGAGTACAAACGGATCCTCTTTCTGCATCCTAACGCCCCACGTATCGATTTCGTAGCCTTCCGCGTTGCGGCATCATATCAGAATGCGGGACAATTGGAAAAAGCGATCCCTGCCTATCAGTTCCTGATTGATACCTATCCGAATAGCACTCTCGTCGCCCGCGCCACAAACAATATTGCCCAGTGCCATATCTTGTTAGGGGCAAGAGAACAAGGGGTCGTCTCACTGGAAAATTTCCTCATCAAGCACAAGGGAAGCGATTTAGCACCGCTGGCGCGCTTTACGATTGGAATGCTTCATATAGATAAAAATGAATGGACACAAGCGAGTCAGGTTTGGAACGATGTTGCCTCAGTCTATCCGGACAGTCCCTTCACCGAAGTGAGTGCAAGGTTAGCACGCATCGTAAAAAACGCTGACGCGCTGCCTCGTCGCTCGCCAACGGTTGCTGGTGTGCTTTCAGTATTGGTCCCGGGGAGTGGACAGATTTACAGTGGGAAGGCTATAGATGGACTGTCCACTTTTATGAGCGTAGCAGTCTTCGGTAGCGCGAGTGTGTATTATACCAGCAAAGAACGCTATGAAGTTGCCGTACCTGTCGCAGTTCTTGGGGTGTTCTTCTATGGAAATAGTATCTACCAGAGTATCCGAGCGGCACAGACATTCAATCTGCAGCACGAAAGACACTTTCGGAGTCGAATTCAACAGGAAATTAGGGATTCAGGATTATTTGGGGCAAGATTGACGCTGCAAGATAATACAAAATTGGTGTTGTGGCGGTCAAGGTTTTAGACATGACAGTAGCGTCTGTTTTTTTCTCTATCATAGTCTTCGCAATGAATAGTGTTCCTGAGGATGAAAGTCGACAGCACCGTTACGCAGAGAAACTTTTTGAATTAGGTGATTATCAAGCTGCAAGGCGTGCGTATAAACGGCTCCTGTTCTATCATAAGGACACTCAACTCAGAGATGTAGCGGATTATCGAATTGCCCAGAGCCATTACCATCAGAATCGCCCCGAACAGGCTGAATCACTATTTCAAGAATTTTCAGCGACTCATCCGAATTCACCGCTGCGGTTTCAGAGCCAGTTGATGATTGGGCAGCTTCACTTCGAGGCAGAGAAATATTCACTGGCGCGGACGACGCTTTTTGAACTTCTGAACGCCAGCGAGGACGTAGAGGTGGTAGCGGCGGCACACTATTTACGCGGTTGGTGCTACATTCACACATCCGATTGGAATAAGGCAATCACGGAATTCCGGCAAGTTAGCACACCAGCGACCGATGTGCTCGAAAAAGAAAGCGCGCGTCAATTGGCAGACACACTCCTCAATGAAACACCACTACCCTTTAAATCCCCTGAAACAGCCGGGTGGCTCTCCACAATTATGCCAGGAAGTGGGCAGCTTTACGTAGGGAAAGTTAAAGAAGGGCTTCTCGCAGCTGCAGCGAGCGGAACGTTCATCTACCTTGTGGCAGATGCGGTGCGTGAACGCAGATATATCGACTGTGCCGGTATCTCTTTAGTCGGGTTGTCTTTTTACTGGGGCAACCGGACGAATGCTCAGCGGCTCGCGTCCGAATATAATACGCAACACGAGCGGGAATTCATTGAAACCTTAAAACGTCAGGCTGATGGCATTTTACCGTAACAATAAATTCCCATTTTTTGTCCGAAATCACATCAAACAGTATCTGTGGGTCAATTTACCAATCTGCCTGCTTAAGGAACTCCAACGCCATCAAGGTATGTCCTTCGGCGTTTGGATGAACGCCGTCTTGGGTTGTCCAGAGTGCACCAGGACGAGCGGCAACAGCAAGGTCAAAAGCGGCATTTGTCGGAATTAAACGAGCATCAAATTCTTCAGCGAGCCTGTGAATGCTCTCGTTGTAAGCATCCACAGCCAATGGTCGGGGCATGTCAACATCTCCTTCAATATAGAAAATTTCCAATAGAAAGAGTGAGGCATCTAATTCAGTTTTTGCACGTATGAGAATCCGTCGATAGCACGCTTCCCAAATGGGCAAATACGCCTCTGTAGAAATACCTTCCGCATGCTGTCGACTCGCATTGTTAATACCAATCTTCACTGAAAGCCATTTCGGTTTTTCGTCAATTACATCAAAGTCCCATCGACTTTCTAAGCCTTCAACGATGTCTCCACTGATGCCTTTGTTGACATAAGTGATGTCCCGTCCAGGGTATTTCGCGGTGGTGATAGCACCCACAACCTAAAGGTTAGGGCTTCTGTTTCCTTGTGATTGCGGTTTTCGGCAAACGCGAAAACCGTCTGACATCACTCCACTTTAGGCAGCTACCCCTGCCCGTAAAATGTTTATCGCAGCGTTTATGTCCCTATCGTGGTATGAACCACATTGCGGA
>JAJDUH010000005.1 GCA_022826805.1 Candidatus Poribacteria bacterium | reverse complement strand
CATACCCCGGTCTATGCCCACAGGCATAGATACCGTTGATTCTGAAGTGCATAAGCACTTCATACCGTTGATTCTGATTCGTTAGGGGGGTTAGTGTCTGTGCTATAATGTCTATTTAATTGTCAGTTTCACCATAGTTTTTCAATAATTTACATCCGGATGCCCGGATTTAGTTCCTTGTATTACATTCTTGTTCGGGAAAAGTGTGCGAACCCGAACAAGTTCGGGCATCCAGCAAGAAGTATCCTTCACATAGGTAAACTTATCCCTTAAAACCAAATAGTCATGAAGAGTTGCTTTAAGGACTTGCAAAATCATCGAGAGGTGCTAAAATGTTATTTTCAAAGAAGAACCCAGCAGTAGCGCGTCCGAACAGTTGACTCAAGGTAGGTGTTAGCGAATTATTGAGTCACTCATAAATTCCTATAGAACCTCCGTCTCTTCGTTCCGTAAGGATAGGTCTTGTGTCTACCTAACAGGGACCCCCTCTCCATATCACAAACGCAATAATAAGGAGAATATATGCGCATTACTACTATAGCCATCTCATTGCTTGTACTACTCAGTGGATGTGGTGTGAAATCCGTACAACAACCGGCGCCCGTCGAGGCTGAAATCGTTAGACAAGCCGAGTGGGATGTAGAATTCAGGGATGTCTTCTTTCTCAATCCAAAGCACGGTTGGGTCATCGGTGAAGAAGGGACAATCCTTTACACAGAAGACGGTGGCAAAAACTGGAAAACGCAGAACAGCAACACCAAATCACGTCTCAACAAGATGCAGTTCATAGATGAAAAACGGGGTTGGATTGTCGGAAACGAAGGCACCTTCTTACGAACAAAAAACAGCGGGAAAAAATGGAAGAAACAGGTTGTCAGGGATGGGAGTATGAGCTTGATCAGTCTTCACTTCTTGGACGAACAACGCGGCTGGATAACTGGGGAAGGTGGTGCACTCTACTATACTGCAGACGGCGGAGAATCGTGGGACTTCCGTCCCAGCGGTGTGGGTGAAGCACTCCTCGACATCCACTTTGTTAGTGAAAACGAAGGCTGGTTGATCGCACAACTCGGCACAACATTGCACACGACAGACGGCGGAAAAACATGGGATTATAAATCGGTAGGACCTCAGGACGGTCTGCTTAATATACAATTCGATTCCGACCAGAAAACAGGTTGGGCTGTCGGACTTGCGGCTACTGTGCTCTCAACGACAGACAGCGGAAAAACGTGGACCCGTGGGGAACCCGACATCGCGGATTCCCACGCCATCTATGATCTCTGCTTTACGGATACGAAACAAGGATGGTTAGTAGCACAAGTTGGTGGTGTGTTACATACACAAGACGGTGGAAAAACATGGGCAGTGCAGCAGACAGGCACGCGGAGCGATCTGATGGCTGTCCATTCTCCTGATGCTAAACATGTTTGGGCAGTCGGCAGCTACGGAACGATGCTCCACTCTACCGATGGCGGTAAAACGTGGACAATCGACTCCGAAAGTAATGCCGAACCTTTAGCGGGTGTGGAGATGGCAGATGGTGGGCGCGGCTGGGCTGTCGGGCGTCGCGGGGGAATCTTCCGAACTCAGAATGAAGGACGCGACTGGGAACAACAGGACAGTGGACTTTCTGTCGGTTTAAATAAGGTAACCGCTGTCGATGAAGAACAGGCGTGGATCATTGGTGATTCTGGCTACATCTTGCATACCGAAGATGGAGAAACCTGGCAGGTACAAAAAGGAAACGACTGGGTCGGGCTACACGATGTGCAGTTTCTAAACAGTGAGCGCGGTTGGTCTGTTGGCGATATGGGCGGTATCTTCTATACCAACAACGGCGGCGAAAACTGGATTGAGCAACGCGGCTATATCTTTGAACTCTTAAAGGGGCTCTGCTTTATCTCGCCAAATGAGGGCTGGGCTATCGGTTGGCCCGGTAAAATCCTCCGTACCATCGATGCTGGAAAAACATGGCAACCGCAGGAAAGTGGGACATTTAACGAACTTTACTCGGTTTACTTTGTAGACGCTGAAATCGGTTGGATCTCTGGACAGTACGGACTCATTCTTCATACCAACAACGGCGGGGAAACATGGGAAACCCAATATACCCGCACACAGGCGAATCTGAACAAAATCTTCTTCGCTTCTCCCACCGTAGGAGTAGCAGTTGGTGACGAAGGAACGCTTCTACTCACACAAGACGCGGGTAAGACGTGGACGCGGGAAGATAGTGGGACAGATAAAAATCTTAAGGACATTAGTGTTACGGAGGATAAAATATTTGCCGTTGGTGAAAACGGTATTGCTGTCGCCTATACGATTCCTTCAATAGCAAAATATACACCACGCAAGCGATTCTTTGAGGAGACCGAAGTAGCATTGCCGAAGACGGATGCCGGGTGGGACCTCTTACGCAACGACGGACCCTTCCGAATAGTGGGCGCGGCCGCCGGCATAAAATCAGCAGATATTTCTTTCATTAATGCCATCGAAGGTTGGGCAGTGGGTAATTCCAGTACAATGCTCCGCACGTTAGACGGTGGCAACACTTGGAAGAGCCTTGAATCTCCTGTAGACTCACCTCTAATTGCCGTTCACTTTGTCTCCTCGGAAATCGGTTGGTTACTCACCCAAGACGCGACTTTCCTATCCACAACCGATAGCGGCACGACATGGCAGATTCTAAACGAAACGGTGAAGCCAGTGATAAATGCTTACGACGACCACCGTCCTATAGAAGAACCGTGCGAACTTTACACCGCGCATTTTCAAGGCTTCGGTGAAGGGTGGGCTGCCGGTAAAGAAGGTGTTGTCCTGCACAACAAGGACGGAAACACAATATGGAGACATCAGGAAAACGAAACCTCGGCATCCTACCGCGACATCCAGATGGTGGAAGAACATTACGGTTGGGCTGTCGGATCGTGGGGAAAAGTCCTCTGGACGAATGACCAAGGTGAGACATGGCATCTTCAGACGACCAATACAGGCTATGACCTCTACGGTGTGTCTTTCTTAAACCGCATAGAAGGATGGACTGTCGGAAGAGACGGCATCGTCCTTCGTACGTCAGACGGTGGTCTGGCGTGGTCGGCAGTCAACACGGGGATAAGCACACATCTTTATGATGTTTCCTTCATTAACAAAATGGAAGGCTGGATTGTCGGAGAAGGCGGACTCATTCTGCATACCAAGGATCGTGGTGCAACGTGGGAGATCGAGGAATCCGGCACTAACGAAGATTTGTATCACATTGACTATGTTGAAGGGTTTGGCATAGTTGTGCTGGGAGGACACGGTACCATCTTGAAACGAAAATTAGATACTGAATCGTAGATTCAAAGTGTAGAACGGTTCTATTGGATAGAAACAGAGCGATACATAATATTCCGTGGTAATTCCTTGATGTCTTGCATCGCTCTGTTTTTTTTACCTCCTATAGTAAGGAATTCAAAAATGACACATCAACAACTCTTTACATGCCTCTTTTTACTTGCATTCATACCGCTCAGTGTCAATGCATTTCCACCGCCTTCGCCTGCAGGGGGCAACTATTTAGCCCTTGATGGCGTAGATGACTACGCAGTTTTAGACTTTGAAGCTTTCGGTATACTTTTACCCAAAGACACATCGGACAACGCATATCATCTGGCAGGTAAAGATGGAGCGAAGACGGGTATCCCACTTGCGGTCAAAGCACAAGGAAAACTCACAACCATCTGGGCACAACTCAAGCAATAAAAACTCCAAAACATTTATTGGAATGTAACTCATTTCTGTTCCTTTTACATAAATCTGTCCAGAAATTGAACAGTAAAAACGACCCCTCGCGCAATACCGACGAAAACCCCTTCTATAAAGGCATTTTAAACCCAAATCCTTTGGCACGAAAATTGCTTCATACCAATACACTGCGAACCAATTGAGCGCGCGTTCGCATTGGAAAAATACAGAGCATTCAGTCAAAGGAGTAAAAACGATGCAACACCGATTTTGTATACTGGCAGTTTTCTTCCTTATCGCTGTCGGAACCGCGTGCGCGCAGAAACTTGATTTAGAAGTGGAGTGGATACGACTCGATCATGGCACACGCATGCACTATGTATCAGCACTCAAAGGTACAGAACGCCGACTCTACGCTGCAACAGCAGGTGGCATATTTTTCTCCGAAAACGATGGGGTTTCATGGTCACCCACCGGATTCGATATCGGGGACAAGTCTGTTACCACGCTTACAGCCACTGGAAATACTGTTTATGTCGGAACATGGCGACACGGCGTTTTTCGATCAGATGATGCTGGGATAACATGGAAACCCGTAAACGACGGATTCCGCTTTCAAGAGGTAGGAGGAGAACCCTTCTACGGAGAAGTGCGTCGTATCCTTATTATCGGCGACACTACTATCAGTGTAATGTATCACGGGGGCACATATACATCAACGGATCGTGGTGAGACGTGGCACGACATTTCAGGAGAGTGGTATGTTGGAAATAGCATCTACGCAATGACAGCGTTCGAGGGTTACCTCTGGACCGCAATGTCCATTGAATGGATGGCACGTTCGCCTGACAATGGGCAAACATGGCAACCACTCGTCAACTTTCAACACGGTCGTGTGAACGATTGGGCAGTCCTCAACGGGCAACTTTACGTCGCAGGTCAAAAAGGCGTTGGACGTTGGAACGAAACACGCCAAACGTGGGAATATCCGATGAACGGACTGCCAAATGTCATATCTGAAGATGCAAATGACTCACCATATATCTCCAGTTTCGCCGTCCGAGGTGCCCATCTGTTTGCTGGATTAGACACCCATGGTGTTTACTTCTTTGATTCACTCTCTGAGACTTGGTTTACCACAGGTCTCCAAGGTGTAACCGTCTTTTCTCTTATTTCACATGGAGAAGATATTTACGCAGGGACAGAAGAGAATGGCATCTATCGTGCTGAACTCCATATCCCCCCTGTCTCTGTCCGCCCGCAGGGAAAGACAGGAACAACATGGGCTTACATGAAACGGACTATTGGTAAACAGGATTGATGCTACTGATTTCGGAGGTATCGAATGAAAATGTTCAGCACCCTTTTAAGACGCAGTTCGCAAGTTCATATCGCCCTGATGAGTCTTGTCTATTTCCCTTGTCTCGTTTTCGCGCTTGAACCGACCGGCACGATTGGGCAACCCCATCCAGAACAGCACGCCTTTCTTTCCAATGAAATCCTCCTACGTGTTGTGCCAACACACATTCAGGTTGTTAACCCATACACAAACGAAGTTATTGACGAATTCGGTGAGCGAATATATAAACCAACACACGTCAGCCACGTTGTCATCAGCCCAACTGCGGAACATTTGGCAATCTTGAACGCCTCTGTGGATCCAAAGATAACTACAGTAAACATCTGGGATGTCAATGCTCGTGAACAGATAGCCGAATGGAACACGGCAGGCATCATCAGACTTGCAGCATTCAGTCCAACAGCACCACTGTTCGCAATCTCCTATGATGATGAGATTCAACTATGGAACTGGCAAACTGGTGTGTTTATAGGAAAAATGATAGGTCAACGCCGTCCGTGGGAGCAATGCCATCCCACCTGGGACGGTACAACCTGTTCGTCCTATCCAAGAGATCACGTTTCAGTTTTTTCGCCAGATGGTCGCTATCTTATTGTCGCGTCAACGCGTCCAGATGTCGAATTGTGGAATGTCAAAACACGTCGCTTGGAGGGGCATTTTGAAGGACACACCGGGTACTGGGTTGAGGACGTGGTTATCAGTCCCGACGGAACACGCCTCGCGACGTTTGAAGAAGGTTGGAACGAAGTTTACGTCTGGGACATAGAAACGCAACAACTTTTATGGCAAGAACACAGCGGCATTGGAGCCATTTCGAGTCTGGTTTTCAGCCCAGACAGTCAACACCTCTACGTCGCTTCACGGATAGGAACACGCAGTTCGTCGGATCAGGGTCCTTGGGAAGGTTGGGACGATCAGGTCAGGGTCTGGAAGGTCGAATCTGGAAAACAGATGGATACACTCGGCGACGATTTTTACATCCTTGATGCAATAGCAATCTCCCCAGATGGGAAAACACTGCTTTTGCACTATTGGGATGCCGTCGTGACCTGGGATATCCAAAGCAAGCAGTCCTTGAACGTTTGGGCGAATTTCGCCTACGGTTGGAAAGATAGGGTGAGTCCAGACGGTCAAACCTTTGTTTCCGTATTTCTCTACTTCATTAAGACCTGGGATGTAACTTCACGGGAAATGCGCTTGCTTACCTCTGCGGAGAGCAGCTTCTTTCGGGAATTCGCTATCTCTACAGATGGACAAAAAATCGCTATCGGTCGAGATCCTTGGATCGAGGTCCGAAACCTGCGCACGGGTGCCATTGAAACTCAATTTCAATATAATTATGGGCACTCTGACATCGCTTTCAGTTCAACCGGTAGGTGGGTCACGGCGCGCGGAGCCGGGTTCATTTTCCTTTTCGATCTCGAAAATCCAGAAAGGATTCAAAAACTCTCTGCAGAGGGTAAACCCAATATTCACGACAGTTTACTGTTTACATTCAGTGAAAACGACGAATATCTCGCAGCCTCTACTTACACATACGACAATCACGCTCGGCAGTACTGGATCGTGTTGTGGAAACGCGATGCAGATACCTTTATCTTTCAATACACATGGCAGGTGCCGGAACTCTGGAGTAGCCACCATTCAAGACCCGCCTTCGCCTCCGCCGCGGACGGTTCGCCTGTGCTGGCAGTCCCCAGAGAACATGATACCCAAATTTGGAAACTTCTACCAGAGCGTCCTGAACTCCTCACAACGCTTGACGTAGGATTTCCAGCGCACTTTAGTCCGGATGGGCGTTATCTTTTCGCTGGCCAAGACTACAACCTCCAAATCTGGGATTGGCAGACAGAAACCCAAACCAAGCACCCCTCTATTCCAGAGTATTTTGATGTCAGCCAAGATGGGACAATTCTTCTTTCGTATGCTGATACAGGTCAAGTCCATATCTGGAACGGAAAGGCACTGCTACCTTCTCAGCCTGTCGGTGTTGAACCACAGGTTAAACAGCTTGTGACCTTGGGAGCGATAAAGCGGAACCAACTGCTCCAAAACTTCCCAAATCCTTTCAATCCAGAGACCTGGATTCCCTTCCGACTTGCAAACGAGAGTAATGTCACAATATACATTTACAGTTCCAATGGTCAGTTAGTGCATCGCTTATCACCGGGGATAATGCCCGCAGGAGACTATTCATCGCAATCAAAAGCAATTTATTGGGATGGACGCAACCAGATCGGCGAATCCGTGAGCAGCGGTATTTATCTCTACACCATCAAGGTAGGCGACTACTCTGCAACTCGTAAAATGTTTATTCGTAAGTGAATAGGAAAGCGGTTCACCAACAGTAGGCGAATCCACAGTGACAGGATTAGATACGTACAGTGGCGTTACATTATCAAGAAAGATCCCACAGGAGCACGGTGCCATCCCCACTTCCACTTGCGAGTGTGCTGCCATCGGGACTATACGCGATACTTTCGATCCAATCGGTGTGTCCAGTAAAGGTATTTTTGAGTGCACCTGTTGCTGCGTCCCATAAACACACGGTCTTATCTTCACTCGCACTTGCGATTGTGCTACCATCAGGACTATACGCAACACTTATGACAGTGCGGGAGTGTCCTGTGAGCGTGTTCTTGAGGGCACCCGTCGCCGCATCCCATAAACGAACAGTAGTATCACGACTCCCACTGACGATAGTGCTACCATCAGGACTATACGCTACGCTTGAAACAGAGCCTGTATGTCCAGTAAAGGTATTTTTGAGGGCACCTATTGCTGCATCCCATAAACGAACAGTGGTATCACGACTCCCACTGACGATAGTGGTGCCATCAGGGCTATACGCCACATCATAGACCCTGCGGGTGTGTTCAAGTGTGTTTTTGAGCTCGCCAGTGGCTGTGTCCCATAAACGGACAGTTTTATCCTCACTTCCACTTGCGATAGTATTTCCATCGGGACTATACGCAACACTGTCGACGGCGTCGGTATGTCCGGTGAGTGTGTTTTTAAGTGTGTCCGTCACTGTATCCCATAAACGCACGAGCTGGTCCTGATTCACATTTGCGATTGTGCTACCATCAGGACTATACGCTATACTATAGACCCTGCCTTCATATTCAGTGAGTGTATTTTTGAGCGCGCCCATCGCTACATCCCATAAACGTATGGTCTGATCACGACATCCACTCGCAATCGTGTTCCCATCGGGACTATACGCAACACTATAAACACTCCAGATGTGTCCTGTGAGCGTGTTCTTGAGTGTGCCCGTCGCGGCGTCCCATAAACGCACGGTGTTATCGTAACTCACACTTGCGATAGTGTTGCCATCAGGACTGTATGCGGCACTATAGACAGTGCTAATGTGTCCAGTGAGTGTATTTTTGAGCGCGCCCGTCGCGGCGTCCCATAAACGAACTGTCTGGTCGCTACTCCCACTGACAATTGTGCTGCCGTCGGGACTATACTCCACACTTAGGGCAGCGCGAGTGTGTCCGGTGAGCGTATTTTTGAGTGATCCAGTCACTGCATCCCATAAACGAATGGTCTGATCAACACTTCCACTGACAATTGTGCTGCCATCCGGACTATACCCCACAGTATAGACAATGTCGGTGTGTTCAGTGAGCGTATTTTTGAGGGTGCCGGTCGTTGCGTCCCATAAACGCACAGTCTCATCACGACTCGCGCTTGCGATAGTGCTACCGTCGGAACTATAAGCGACACTATAGATAGTGCCGTTGTGTCCAGTAAGTGTGTTTTTGAGGGTGCCCGTCGCCACATCCCATAGACGTACGGTGTTATCCCAACACGCGCTTGCGACTGTACTGCCATCCGGACTATACGCCACGCTGTTGACAGTACGGGGGTGTTCAAGCGTGTTCTTGAGCGTGCCGGTCGCCACATCCCATAGACGTATCGTGTTATCGTAACTCCCACTGGCGAGGGTGCTACTATCCGGGCTATATGCCACACTTTCGACATGATCGGTGTGTCCAGTGAGGAGGTTAAGGGCTTCCCCGCTATGCGCGTCATATAGCCAAATACCAATAGAACTGGCAACCGCAAGCTGCGTGCCATTCGGTGAATACACTGCATGACGTGTCCAACCTTTACCGAGCCTTGCTTTAGCACCTTCAGGTAGAAATTTCTGCGTTGTCATAAGAGGTCTCCTTAGTATTGGAAGTCAAATTTCCGTTACAGATGGTTTTGTATGCCTCACGGTTGGGCGGTTCACCAACAGTAGGTGAATCCACAGTGGCGTTACATTATCAAGAAAGATCCCATAGAAGCACGGTGCCATCCCCACTTCCGCTTGCAAGTGTGCTGCTATCGGGACTATACACTACACTTCCGACCGTATGGTTGTGTCCAGTGAATGTATTTTTGAGCGCACCCGTCGCCGCATCCCATAAACAGACGGTCTTATCGTCACCTCCACTTGCGATTGTACTACCGTCCGGACTATATGCCACACTTATGACAATACCGATGGGGCCAGTGAGCGTGTTTTTGAGTATGCCCGTCGCAACATCCCATAAACGAACAGTGCTATCCCGATTCCCGCTAACGAGTATACTGCCATCAGGACTATATGCAATACTATAGACAGAGCCGGGGTGTTCCAGTGTATTTTTGAGTTCACCCGTCGCGGCATCCCATAAACGCACCGTCTTATCACGACCGCCGCTGGCAATTGTGCTGCCATCGGGACTATATGTGACCTCCTCGATACTACGGGTATGTCCTGTGAGCGTGTTTTTGCATTCACCCGTCGCCACATTCCATAAACGCACGGTCTTATCCTCACTTGCACTTGCGATTGTGTTACCATCCGGACTATACGCAACACTTACGACAGTCTCGGTATGTCCAGTGAGCCTATTTTTAGGAGTGCCTGTCTCTGCATCCCATAAATGAACGATGTTATCCTCACTGGCGCTGGCAACTGTCCTACCGTCAGGACTATACGCTACACTATAGACACGATCGGTGTGTCCAGTGAGTGTCTTTTTGGGTGTGCCCGTTGCCGCATCCCATAGACGAACGTTATAATTCCCACTTGCGATTACGATAGTGCTGCCATCGGGAGCATACGCGATGCCAATGACATATTCGGTGTGCCCCGTGAATGTCTTTTTGGGTGTGCCCGTTGCCGCATCCCATAAACGCACGGTGTTATAATCCCCACTTGCGAGGGTGCTACCATCCGGACTATATGCAACACCGTTAACATATATGGTGTGTCCAATGAGCGTATTTTTGAGGTCGCCAGTCGCTACATCCCATAAATGAACAGTCTCATCACGACTTCCACTTGCGAGGGTACTACCATCCGGACTATACGCAACACCCATGATAGAGTCGGTGTGTCCGGTGAGCGTGTTTTTGAGTTCACCCGTCGCCGCATCCCATAAACGAATAGTCTCATCACGACTTCCACTTGCGAGGGTGTTCCCATCAGGACTATATGCTACACTTAAGACCCAGTCGGTGTGTTCAGTGAGCGTGTTTTTGAGTTCACCTGTCGCGGCGTCCCATAAACGAATCGTATTATCCCAACTCGCACTGGCGAGGGTGCTACCATCGGGACTATACACTACACCGTTGACAGAGCCGGTGTGTCCGGTGAGCGTGTTTTTGAGTTCACCCGTCGCCGCATCCCATAAACGCACGGTGTTATCCCAACTCGCACTTGCGAGGGTGTTCCCATCGGGACTATACGCAACACTTAAGACCCTGTGGGTGTGTCCTGTAAGCGTGTTCTTGAGTTCGCCCGTCGCAACATCCCATAAACAGACGACCTGATCATGACTCCCACTGGCGAGGGTGCTACCATCCGACGAATACGCGACACTATAGATAGTGAGCCTGTCAGCATCGGGTCTTGTGCCGGTATCTCTTGTGAGGAGATCATGTGTTTCTCCGCTGTGGACATCATATAGCCAAATACCGATCGTACTGGCAACCGCAAGCTGCATCCCATCCGGCGAATACGCGACATTACTGGGCATACCTTTACCGAGCCTTGCTTTGGCACCTTTAGGTAAAAATCTCTTCGTTGTCATGGAATGTCTCCTTACACATGATATAATCGGCTCGGCAGCCACTGTGGTCCTCTATCTTCGACTTGCTGACGTGCTGGGAACAAGGTTTCCAACAGACCTGCTACCGAACGGTTGACTGATGGCGTGACGTGCAATTGATTCTGTAAAAATGCTTCGTAGGGTGTGAGGACCCCCCAAATGAATTGCGTAAGTGTGTCATCGTCTGTAGTGATATGGATTGCAGTTCCTTCTGAGATTTCCTGAGATACGCGAATTTCGCCATCGCTGATGATAAGACTCGTCTGATGTTCTGAACTTTTGATGCCGATGGTTCCCTGCCAGTTTTTGTAAGCGTCGCTCTCGTTCAGTCGCTTGGAAAGTAGTGGAATAAGCTCACCCAGTAGCATCGGCAGGTTGATGATCCTGAACATCCACACCCAATTTGTGAACACTGACGTGTACCCCGAATTGTGGAACAACTTTCTGACATAATTCTTTTCCGCTTCTCCTTGCGAACTCCAGTTTACCTGTTCATATTCACGTTTCACCAGTTCGCTGTGCAACTCGCTGAGCAGAGCGGTCCCAACCTCCTTAAGTAAATTTTCATTCTCAGAGGGTTGGGGTTTAAGACAGAATTCTGATATCCAAGCAGATATTCCGTTCTCACTGCATCCTGCTTGCAGATACCCAAGCAGTTCTCCACCCTTCTCTGCGAGATAAATCAATTGGGTTTCTGACGTTCTCCGCCTCACGGCACGTTTCCGTCCGCTCTCCATCTGGTCCTCATGAAACGCATTGGATACCTTCGCCATCTCGACTTCATCCCCATGCGAGTATGGACGGATAGCTAAACCTTCGACCACTTTCGTCGGTTCCTGCTGTAACGTTTTCGTGAACGCTTGCTCTAAGAGTCCATCGACAAACCCAAAACTCCTGTAGAGTCCATGGGCGGTGTTGTCTGTGCCAGTGATGAGAGAGATACAGGAGTGTCGGCGGACCAGCTCATGCGACATTGACACATCCATTATCCACTGCGACAATCCCTTCCGACGACAATTTGGAACGGTATGCAACCATCCTATGTAAATGCCGGGGACGTGCGTGTTATAAGGAAAATGATGTGTATGGGGCCCCGCGCGGTAAACAGCAACGTGACACCCATCAACAATTGAATAGAGATGCCAGTTCCTATTATGTTCGACCTCCATTGTTATGACAGGATCACCGTTTTCGTCGACGATCCTTTCGTGTGAAAACCGTTCAGCGGTTGGATGGTCCATTTTTTTAAGCAGGTATCCGGCTTCAATTTGGTACTTGTAATCTTGGTGCGGTGCGATCTCCACGAGCCGATCCAGCGTTTCTCCCACTTGACCACTACGAACCAACATCAGAACTGCCATCGCTACGAGTCCATCGTTCCCGGTTTCAACTGTGAGTGCTTCAAGTACTTTCATCGCCCGGTCATCGCAGCCCTTGAGCAGTTTTGCCGCTGCAATCAGACGTTCATATCTATCCGCTGCGTCCAATTCCGAGACCCCATCCTCCGATTCGTCAGCGATCCTGAGGAGCCCCTCGATTGCATCGATTCTGTCGCTGGTGTCTGCGGTTGTGTCACGAACTATTCCGTTGAGGCGTTCACGGACTTCTGTTACAAATTCGGCACTATCATTCGGAAATCCCAACGGGAGCGGATGGACGGTCGTGCCGATCTCTTCAAACCATGGAAACAAATCTTCACCTACCACTCGACTGAGGTAATAGATGAGTATATCCACATAAGAGAAGGTTGTGAGTGGCATATTCTTGTCTGGAGGCCCCTCTGTTTCTGAGACCATTTCGGCAAATCGGATGAATAGATCGTCCCCATATTTCTCGAGGAGTGCCTTCAGTATCCAGGTCCGTTTGTGAGAGGGTTGATCGTAAACCTTTGTGATGTCGATCATCCTCTCGACTTCGGTGCTTTCTTGAAATCGCCGCTCGAATTCGGAAAGTATCTCCGCCGCTTCTTGCTCAAATCCGAGTAATTTCATTGCCCAGATACCGAAAAAAAACTGGAATCCCTCAGACATAACATACGCCGCCTTTCCAAACGGCGTTTTGTTGACGAGCAATCCACTCGCCTCAAAACCGAACGCGAAGGCGAGTCTCGAGGGACTGACAGAGGCACCGACCGCCCCTCCCCCACCGAGCCAGTATTCAATAGTAGCCGACGGTATCAAATCCGACGGCATCAGACTGATTTGCCATTCAATTTTTTCACCTTCAGGGAATTTTGAGAGCATTTCCTTGTGTAGTTTCTTAGCATAAGCCATACAAGTATCCACACGATCCTCGACGAAATGCGTATAGAAAACTTTGATTTTTCCGTCCTCTCTGACCTGTTCGTTGATCGGAATCTCATCAGGGATCGTTTGTGCACCCGTTGTCAAAGAGACGCGGTTGGTTCCCAACCAATCAATAAATCGTCCAGTTACAAGATGATTCTGGTAATCTCCTGCTTGAAAGGGTTGCGCATTGATTAACAGAACGCGCCCCGCTCCAAAATGGAGACCGGCCCCAACGGGTTCTCCTGTCTTGTTGTGTTTAAGAAAAACATTCCTATCGGCAGGAATATCGAGGATCCCACAATGCATAAGACCCAAGTCATCAAGTCCTAATCCATCGACAATTTCGGAGTCCGTGAGACGCAGATCTTTCTTTGTATAGCTGCGTAACGGACTCGCCTCAACATCGATTTCTCCTTGTCCATGGGGTATACGTGGTGGATTCTCATTGATGCCCTTTTCTCCTTGTCTTTCAGGTAACAGAAGAAACCGCGCCCCGAAGAGAGATGCGATGTGATTAACACCCAATTCTGAGATCGGCTCACAGACATCTCGCTCGAACCGACTTGTGTTGGCAGCTAAAAGGAGTCCACCACCATTTTCTACAAACTCTCGGATCAATTGAAGTTCTGCATTGGTATATTTTAGCGATGTATTGCTGCAAATTGTCAACACATCGTAATTCTTTAGCACCTCTTCACTGAGATAATCCCGATTGTTAGTGGTTTGATAGAGGTTGTCCGGCTCGATATATATCAATCCGTTTGACCAGCAGTTATCGCGTGAAGTATCGACTAAAATCCGAATTCGTTCTTTTGTCATCTGTTTTACTCCCCATCCATTAAGGTGAGTTTGATAAAATATAATGATAGTGAGACTCATTATTATATTCAGTGATACTCATAATTAGTATGAAATCCTCCGATCTATGTTAGAGATTCATTTCTGAAAATACGATACTGAGACTCATTATCATATTTATAACCTCAACTCCAGCGAATGTCAAAAAAATTGTGATAAATTTGTAGGGAACCATACGCATTGCACTGGATTATACCAAAACTTCAGACGAAAGTCAAGTTTTTTTACAAACAACGCAATAGTCTAACACACGAGGACGGACTTTTCTCCCTGCAGTAAAGTGCAAGGCTTCCAGCCCGAAAAATTTGGTGAGTTCGCCTTAAGCGTTTAGAGAAACCTACTACGCCTTTACTCAACCCTATTTATAAGCACTTTACTGCAATTTTTTCTTGCACCTCAACCCTGATGTTGCTATGATAGTTGCAAACGAAGCACATATCTACTTGGCAAACAATATAAGGCAAAACAAACATGAACAACTATCGCATAGCAATTATCGGCTTAGGGGGCATGGGTGGCGCTCATGCCCAAGCAGTAGAGTTAGAGACGAATTGTGAACTCGTTGCCGGAGCAGAAATCAATCCAGAGCGAGCAAAAGCATGGAGCGAGCGGTTCGGCGTCAAAGCCATCTATGATGACTACGAAAAGATGCTTGACGAAGAACAACCCGATATCGTCATCGTTCCAACGCAGGCACCGATGCACCACGCGCCAACAATCGCAGCGGCACAGCGCGGCATCCACGTTTTCTGTGAAAAGCCAACTGCCCTCAACCTTATTGAAGCCGACGAAATGGTTGAGAGCTGCAACCAACACGATGTCAAGTTCGCCATTAACCACATCAAACGCGCCAGTCCATATAACCGTCACGTTCTGTCCCTGATCGAAAAGGGTGAGATCGGCGATGTCGTCCTGATGAAGGCAACCGACAAAGGCGGACGCAAAGTGGGTAACTCGCTCATGGAGATGGGTACCCATCTCTACGACTGGCTACGCCTTTTCAGTGGCGACGTCGAATGGACACACGCACATCTTGTACAGATGGACGGACGCGAGTCAACCGTTGAGGACATAAAACACACCCAAGAAGTCCATTCTTTTGACCGGGATGCAGGACTTGTACTCGGCGAACGCGGACACGCCGCCTTCCGCTTCAAGAACGGTGTCCATGCAGATGTGCAGTTCCTCGCACAGCCAGAGACCAACGATAACGCCTATGGCATCGACATCGTCGGGACTGAAGGCAGAATCGCCATCCGAGAGAGTGTCGGTACCACGATGTTTATCCACAAGGGACAGCATAAGACACCAGGGGAAGCCTGGGAACCCGTGCATCTGTCCGCTGAAGACCTCGACGAGCAAGGCAACCCACGAGATAAAGCATCCATACGGCTATTACTGCAACGCCTCATGCTACGTGACCTCATTAAAGCCATAGAAGAAGACCGCGATCCCTTCGCGAGCGGTAGAGACGGTCGCGATTGCCTTGAAATGATACATGCAACTTGGGAATCGCATCGTCAGGGGAGGCGAATTCCTATGCCGCTCACGCCACGCGAACACCCACTCGAACAGTGGCAGCGAGAAGTTTTTTAACTATTAAACTCTGATCGCTTCGTCCGTTGTCCGAATCGGTTTTCGGCTTAGGTCTCACAGATATTGAATATGTACACTTTCTAAGTAGCCGATCCACTATCAAACAAACAGGAGCGAGTTATGCAACGTATGGATATTCTTCACCCGTCGATTGACGACTACCTACTCGACATTATTCCTGAACGCGATGAAGTTCTCACGGAAATGGAGGCACACGCACGAGCAAACCGCTTTCCTATCGTTGGACCGCTCGTCGGACGCGTCTTGCACCAACTCGTATTACTCACCAATCCGACCCGAATTTTCGAGATGGGCTCAGGCTTTGGCTACTCAGCGTATTGGATGGCGAAGGCACTGCAAAAACCGGAAGCCTCCATCATCTGTACCGACGGATCACAGGAGAACGCTGATCGCGCCGCGGAATATCTCGCGAGCGGTGGTATCGCCGACCGTATCGACTATCGCGTTGGCAACGCCCTTGAAATCATAGACGAAACCGAAGGTGAGTTCGACATCATCTATAATGACATCGATAAAGACGGGTATCCTGAAGCGTTTCGGAAAGCAATTCCACGGCTTAGGAGTGGTGGGTTGTTTATCACGGACAACATGCTTTGGATGGGACGCGTCATCACGCAGGAGCCGGGGAGTGCCCCGGAAGGACTTGATGAACGGGAGAAGTGGTTTCACGATGCTACAATTGGCGTTAGAGAGGTAACGCGGCTCCTCTACAACTCGCCTGAGGTATTCACGACAATTATTCCGCTCCGCGATGGCGTCTCGGTCGCGTTGAAACGTTAGTTCATTTCTTTATTGGTGCTGTCCTCACCTACACTACTTTAGGTTTCTATCTTCAAGAATCTACGTTACGGAGCAAACGATGAGTAAACGCAGGTCTATTTTCGGTCCGTCCAAAGATGAAATCTGGGAACAGATTGCCACGGATATAGATGGTGAATTTATTGAGGGTGGCTTTTGGAAAAAGGATGTTCTCATCTACAAACGCCGTGAGTGGCAAATCTTACTTGACACCTACACCGTCTCAACCGGCCAATCATCACACACATGCACTCGGATGCGCGCACCCTTTGTAAACAAAGACGGTCTCTACTTTCAGATTTCACGCGAAGGATTCTTCAGTTCAATTGGTAAATTCTTCGGTATGCAGGATATAGAAATAGGGGATCCATTTTTCGATAAACAGTTTGTAATCAAAGGCAACAACCCAGAGAAAATCAAACTGCTACTCGCCGATGACAGGATAAAGGAGTTATGTCAAAGACAACCAAGAATTCACCTCAGGATTAAAGACGACGAAGGGCAGTTCGGTCCTGATTTTCCTGAAGGTGTTGATGAGTTGTACTTTGAATGCCTCGGCGTTATCAAAGAAACAGCATTACTAAAGTCTCTGTTCGCGTTGTTTTGTTTGATTTTAGAGCGTCTCGTTCAAATAGATTCAGCATACGAGGACGATCCGCAAATTACATTGAAATAATCATGGGCAGCCATAAGAACAACCCCTCAGTTCATATATAACAGTTGTAGAAGGGATCTCCGAATCCCGACTTATTTTACTTGACTTTTACTTCTACCTTCTGTAAAGTTTATTAGAAGCTAATCGCTACGGATGAGGTCTCTATAGCTACGAGCGATGGCACACACAGTTCATTAGTTTGACTAATGTCTCTATTGCTTGGAACACCTAAACCTTAAGCCCGTTTCTACAAAAAACAGAAACATCTTGCGCTTTACAGCGAAGGTTATCAATAGGAGATTCACAATGTTTATTCCCCAAAAATTGCTCTCTGTAAAATTTAATTTATTCATTATCGCCTGCTGCGTTCTATTCACACTTTCTACACTGCCGGTAATGACACACTCAGGTGGTGAGGTAACATCTAAAAAAACTGAAGCACCTCTCACAATTGATGGAAATCTCGACGAAGCAGAATGGGACGCAATATTTCAAGAAGCTTCACCCTTGCAAGACATTGTTGTAGACCCTCGCGATCCGAAACATAACCAAGAATGGTACCAGATTATTCCCGGCGGTGGTGCTGGCAGCGACACAAATGATGGTGGACTCCGGGTTAGCCGCGGCAAATTCGATGGCGACGACGACTTCCTGGCGCGCTGGGCAACGCTATGGGATGACGACTATCTCTACTTTGGGTTTGATATCACCGACGATACCCACCACGCGTATGCCAACGATCTCGCCTCTCGGTCTGGAGACATTGACGGGATATGGCTGCTATTCGACACCAAGCACGATGCACCCGTTTTTGAATTTGACCACCATAAATTCGAGACGAAACACGTTGCCAATAACAGCACCTACGAAGCAGACGATCACTATTGGATCTTCGCGCCCGTAACAACCGCAGGATCAAGTGGTGCGTGGTCACAATCGTTGAATGCCGCCGTCGATCCAGAGTTAGGCGAACCCGGTAACGGACACGTCGCAGGTCAGAAAACGGGTAGCGGTTATGCTGCTGAGATACGCCTTCCTTGGTCGATCTTTGAGCCATTTTTCGGCGCAGCCCTCGCTCCTACAGACGGCTTAGTCATCGGATTCGACATCACAATCACAGACGTTGACGGGGCAGCACCGGGCACATACGCCGCACCCCTTGGCGGTGCGGTCGCTTGGTCGAGTGACTTTGAAAACGATAACAGCCCAGGTGTACTCGGTGATCTTATCATTTCCAACGAGGTCGTCGGTAGTGCAACGTCTGTCGATCCTGCGGACAAACTGCCATCAACATGGGGTAACATCAAACGCGGCTATGAATAGTCCCAAATCAACCGCGATTGCTTTTATTTATCTTACACGGCGTGGCAGAGTCGTGAGTCTTGAGCTTTGGGTAGTGGGAGGAAGGGTCATGAGTCGTGAGTTATGAGTTATGAGTTAAAGAGGCGTTGTGGTATGCCCGTTAAACGTCACCGCCACCGCGATCCCTCTTCACTCCGGGGAATGCCCTGTGAAGTCCATACGGACTTTATACCCGGTTCATGCCCGGTGAATGCCCTAAGGCATTCATACCGTTGATTTTGATTTAACCCAGAACCGATAACCTTCCTCCCACAACTCAAAACCCCGGTAAAGCCTTTATGGGCTTTATACCCGGTCAATGCCATTAAGGCATTGATACCGTTGATTCTGATTCAACCCAGAACCGATAACCTTCCTCCTTCAACTCAAAACCCCGGTAAAGCCTTTATAGGCTTTATACTCGGTGAATGCTTGATAGCATTCATACCGTTGATTCTGATTCAACCCAGAACTGACAACTATAGTGATGAGATATCTATTTCCAACTGTTCTTATCTTATTCTGTTCCAGTTTCGCGGTGAGTGCCCAACGTGCTGATCCATTGTTATGGCACTATCGGCAGGCGGCGACGTTTGCCAACCAGCAACGCTTTGATGAGGCACTGCGCGAATATCAGAAGGTATTACAGTTGGACGCGAACTTCGCCGAGGCACATAGCGGCATCGGCATGATCTACTGGAAAATGGGTCGGATAGATGATGCTATTGACGCCCTCCAAAAAGCACTTGCCCTCAACGACAATATCCTGCAAGCACACGCCGTAATGGGAATCCTGCTTGCAGAGCGTGGGGAAACCACGGAGGCGATTGCACATTATGAGAAAGCAATCGAATTAGCTCCCAGGTTACCTCAAGCATATTTCGGATTGGGTAACATCTATCACGCCCAGTTCAAGTTTGACGCGGCGTTAGAAACGTATACACAGGCTATTGAACTGAGGCTACAATCGCCAGATATATACTGCAATCGCGGAATTATCTACACAAAACAGGGCGAGTATGAGAAGGCAATCACTGACTTTCAACAGGCGTTGGCAATTGACACCGACTACGCATTAGCAAGATTTGAACTCGGTTTCACTTATCAACAGATGGGTGAATATGAGAAAGCAATTAGCGAATATGAGCGGGTGATCCCGCATCGTACGGGGGATCTCATATTTCATCATAATCTGGCGCGTTGCTATTTCCGTCTCGGACAGGTTGAAGCAGCAAAGCGTCAACACGAAATCGCACAACAGATTCGTGAATTTCAAGATACTCTTGAGATGGTACATCAGAAAATTCGTGAAAAACCGGACGACCCGAACGGTTATATGGCACTTGCGAAAATCTATGCAGCACACAACCGACCCGGACAAGCGTTTGAACAGTATAAAACCGCCATTCTCAAAGACGCCTCTTTGATGGAGGCTTACGATAAAATCGCAGCACTCTACATCCAAAATCAACAGCGCAAAAAGGCGGTCACCGTCTACAAAACCGCTATCGGGGTTAACACGCAATATATAAAAGGGCATCTGATGCTCGGTTTACTGTATCAACAGCATGACCAGCCAAAGGAATCTGAGCATCACCTGGAAATCGCCCGCCAACTCGCCCAAAATGCGACCGAAACGATGCCAAACGTGCAAAGTCTCAATATGCTCGGTGCAATCCATCTCGCTATGAAAGATTATAATCAGGCTGAAGCCGTTTTCCAGAAGGCTCTTAAATTGGCACCGGATAACAAACAAGCCCAAGAATACCTCCATCAGGTGAGCGAAGCGAAAAACGGAGGCTCAGACTAATTTGGGAAAGGCTTTAACGGTTATCTATAAACTGACAACTATTATGCGATTCGCGATCTGTCTATTTCTCATAACCTCTTTAATTGCTACATTCTGCTCGGCGGATGGTAAAGATAAAATTTCATTTACCGCTGTCACAGCGGCGGCAGGTCTCCAGTTCCGTCATGTCGATGGCAGAAGCGGTCAGCGGTACTTTCTGGAAACGGTTGGATCGGGTGTTGCCTTCTTTGACTATGATGGGGACGGTCTAACCGATATATATTTTGTTAACAGCGCAGATTTACCCGGTTTTAGTTCCTCCATTCCGCCAACCAATCGCCTTTATCGCAACAACGGAGAGGGCACTTTTACCGACGTCACAGAACAGGCAGGCGTTGGAGATACCGGCTATGGTGCGGGTTGTGCTGTCGCGGACTATGATAACGATGGCTGTCTGGACCTATATGTGACGAATTTTGGTGCGAATGTGCTTTACCGAAACAACGGGGACGGCACTTTCACTGATGTCACGCAGCACACCGGGGTTGGAGATAACCGTTGGAGTCTTGGCTGCGCCTTCGCCGATTACGATAACGACGGCTTCGTTGATCTGTACGTTACTAACTACATTGACTTCCACTTTGAGACCCACACCAACTGTACACAAAAAGGCGTGGCGACCTACTGCCCACCGGAAAGTTTTGACGGTGTACCGGACACCCTATATCGCAACAACGGCGACGGTACATTCACCGATGTCACCACCAGCACTGGGGTATACAACGAAGATGGAAAAGGGATGGGCATCGTGTTCGGAGATTATGACAACGACGGAGATTCAGATTGTTACATCGGCAACGATGCCGGAGAGAATTTCCTCTATCAAAACAAGGGCGATGGTACATTTACAAACGTCGGTTGGATGGCAGGGGTGGAGGCTGACGAAAACGGAGACGTACAAGGAACAATGGGGATCGATTTCGGGGATTATGACAACGACGGACTCTTAGACCTCATCGCAATCAACTATCAACAACAAACCAATGCCCTCTATCGCAACGATAACGGCGACTTTTTCACTGACCTATCGTTCGCGGCGGGTATGGCTGAGAGTCTGCCTTATGTTGGCTGGGGGGTCGATTTTTTCGACGTGGACAACGATGGGGACAAAGATTTGCTAATCGCCAACGGTCATCTCCAAGATACAGTCGAAAAATACGACGATACAACGACCTATCCGCAACACAATCACCTGTTGATTAACGACGGACAGGGACGCTTCGTCAATGAATCAATGAAAGCCGGAAGTGGGTTACAGTCGCGTCGGGTGAGTCGTGGTATTGCCACAGGAGATTACGATAATGACGGCGACTTAGACGTGCTGATTTCCAACGCCAATGATGCCGCCGAACTCCTTCGGAACGACGGTGAAAATCAGGGAAATTGGATTCTAATTCGTACGGTTGGGACGCGGAGCAATAGAGCAGGCATCGGCACCCGGATAAAAATTCAAGCGGGCGATTTGATCCAAATTGACGAGGTGCGGAGTGGATCCGGCTACCTCTCCCAAAACGACCTACGCCTCCACTTTGGAATTGGCGCACACAAACGTATCGACCGCATCGAAGCGAAATGGCCCAGCGGTATTGTGGACATTATTCGAGATGTCACGCCGAACCAGATCATCACCATCACGGAAGGTTCTGACTAAAAAAACTTCACAACACCCGTTTATTTCCCTGTAGGTTGCTGAACTCCCGCCCGTCGGACAACACCTCGTTTTTGTATTTTCCAGCCACCGCGTCTGAACCAGTATCCTAAAAGAAGGCACTGTACAACGTTTGATACAGCAATCCCCCACCAAATCCCCGTCAGCCCTATCAACTGGGAGAGAAGAACCACCAACACTAACCCGACCCCAAATTGCGATACCCCTGTAATCGTCATCGGAGACACCGTATCTCCAGCCCCGTTGAGCGCACGCCCCAAAACACTGGAGACAACCATGAACGCAAATGTCGCAGCGAGAAAACGCAAATATACATTGCCAATTTCTATGACTTCAGGTTCGTTCGTAAACCAGCCGATGAAGAACTGAGGAATTGAGAACAGGAAAATGCCGATGAACGTGACAATGACTGCCGCTAAGATGCTACCTAACTGAGCCGATTTTTCGGCGCGATGAATACGATTTGCCCCAATATTTTGCCCCACCATTGGTGCTACGGCGTTTGAAAAGGCAGTCCCAAAATGCATAACAAGAATACGCAACCGCATACAGATAGCGTAGGCAGCAACGGGATCGGTGCCAAAGATAGCGACGACTCGAATAAATAACACACGGGAACCGTGACGCAGCAACGCCTGCATAGCACTAAAAATCCCCAAGCGCATGATTTGACCCCACATCGAAAGGTTTGGACGACGCTCAACACGACGCAGAGAAACGACACCGTGTCCTCTAAAACAGAGGTACAGGAGTATAGCGACGCCGAAACCTTGACCAATTAGTGTCGCATACGCCGAACCAACCACGCCGAGTCGCGGAAAGCCCCACATCCCAAAGATTAACAAGGGGTCTAATACGATGTTAACAATCGACGAAAAGATTAGGACCGTCATTGGCGTCACCGCATCCCCGGCGCCGCGGAATATAGCGGTGAGGGTGCGAGAGAGAAACATCGTTACCGCACCAAGTAGTATCACACGAAGGTAGGGCACACCGAACGGAATTACCTCAGGCTCGACTCCCATTAACCACAATCCAAATTCAGCTAACGGATAGCCTAAACACCCAATGCCCAAGGCACATACCACATTAAGCATTAAGGCTTGCATCGCAACGCTCTCGCTCTCCACACGCTTCCGAGCACCGATAAACTGAGATACGAGAATAATTGTCCCGGTTGAGATACCGTATGCCAGAATGCTCACGAGCCGTAGTAGATTCCCACTTACCGCGACAGCGACAAGGGCTGCGGGTCCCAGCCGACCGACGAAAATCATATCGACTACATAAAACAGGTCTTGAAGCAGTTGACTGACGAATGTGGGTATAGCCAATCGAAACAAGGCTTTTGAAATGCTCCCACGCGTCAAGTCATACTTGGACGTTCTCATATATTCTCCGCTGTTGGCACTTACTAAGACCTGTTTATGCGGTTTTGAAGACGAACAAATCGGTCAGTAGAAGTCGACGGTTACGCTATGGTTTCAAATGTTTTTCAAGGAATGCCTTCGTTAATTCTGGAACTTTCGGATCTTTGAAGCCCCCGTGCCCTTCTCCAACTACATTGTAGAGTGTAACTGGAACACCCACTTTCTCCAGCGCGTCCTTTAACAACACACTCTGTTGGTACGGGACAAGTTTATCCTGGTCTCCATGGATGATTAGAATAGGCGGATCATCTTTAGAGACATAGGTGATAGGGTTCGCTCTCGCCACGCGGTCTTTATATTCCTGAATAGGTCCGCCTACTAATTGAGACTCCGGGGAATCAGGTGCGTCATGAACCAGTCCGTCTGGCAGACGATAAGCGTCCATCTGAATGAAATCTGTGGGACCGAAGTAATCGACGACGGCTTGCACTCGACTGGACACTTCCAAGTTCTCTCCAACCTCAAATTCCTCTATGTCGCCTGCCGTGCCGAGCATAGCAACCAAATGTCCACCGGCGGATGCGCCCCACGCCGCAAAGCGATCTGGGTCAAAGCGGTAGGTTTCCGCATTCGCGCGAAGCCAACGAACAGCAGCTTTTACATCCTCAATTTGGGCAGGAAAGATAGCGTGTTGGCTCAAGCGGTAGCTGATACTCGCACCGGCATAGCCTGATTTAAGATATTCCATCGGGGCATAATGCGCTTTGCTGCCACCGCGCCATGCACCCCCATGCACCCAGATAATGAGCGGTAGGTTCTCTCCTTCGTCCGGGACGTAGAGATCTAATTTCTGGCGTTCGTGTCCGTCCGTAACATAAGCAATGTCCCGATGTACCGTTACACCCTCGGGTACCTTTGGACCCCGACGCTGTGCCAACACCAGAGTCACAGCAAGACCAAACAGAACTAACACAAATGCAACCACAATTCGCATCATTGACTTTTTCCTTTCTGCTCAACCGATTCGGACGATCTCGTGTCCTCAGCAATCATTGCTTCCAGTTCAGCTCTTAAGTCTTGGATTTGAGAAACCTTTTCCGCCATCTTCCTGAACATCTTTCGTTTAGACTTGATACCTTCACTAATAAGGAACGCTGTCGCTTCAGAACGACTGTTAAACTGTCCAGTCTCTACAAGCTCGTCTATTCGACTGAGATTATCCTCGTTAACCCTGACCATTACAACATTATCCCGCTTCCGTTCATCTTTTCCATGCCTGTTTTTTCTTTGTCTTTCACGGTGCCTATTTCTGCCGTGTTTCGCTTCAAATTCTGACATTTTCCAATCTCCTCTGTTTGATTAAATACACATAACTTAATTACATGTAATTATTATACGTCATTATATATTAGTTTGTCAAATTAAATTTTTTGAATTGTGGGTTGTCAGTTAGATTCTTCTAACGCGTAGGTTGGGTTGAGCGGAATATGAAGCACTAAATGCACTTGAGGCGGAAACTTCGGATCCTCCAGGTCCTTGAACGCCCTGAAAGCCAAGCGAAACCCAACATTTCGGTATCCACCTTCCGTTTGGTAGAATGTTGGGTTTCACTATCGAAACTCTGCATAAGAGTTCCCATAGGAAAACTGGGCATCTTTAGATTGAATAGCATCTCATTCTTTCCCGTTCAACCCAACCTACATCCATATTCTTACATCAAACCCATTTTAATTGAGGGCGGTTATTCTTCGTAGGAATTTCGCAGCGTAGACTGTAATATTTACACACTTATCCCGATTAGCAAGATTGACATCGCTCACAATTTAAGATATAATAGTTTGTATAAGCATGAAATATTAAAATACGGAGGTACAGCCAGATGTCTGCGATGAAATGTGGTAGGTGCGGATCCGAGAAAGTTATGCCCAATTTGCGGATTCGAGACCGCTACACAGCAGAAGACTTAGAAGTTGAAGTAGAGAGGCACCCCAATGCCATGATTTTTAAGAAGGCTCACAAAGAGGCATTGAGAGCAACCGTCTGTGGCGAATGCGGTAACGTCGGTCTCTCTGTTGAGAATCCAAAAGGCCTATGGGAAACCTACACTCAACAAAAGAATGCATAGAACATACTTTTCTACCAGTTTGACGATTGATGCCTTAGCAGAGTTATAGACCGCGCCTATTGATAAACATCTACATATTTGGGGAAGATCGATGGAAGCAACTGATTCGCGCTTCAAACGCTTCATTTTTATTATAATAGATGGAGCACCCTACGCAATCTTCAAAGGATTGCTCGAAAACGGTGACCTGCCGAACATCAAGAAACACGTCGTAGACCGTGGCAGCCTGAACAAAGCCGTCTCCGTCTTTCCCTCAACAACCGGGCCTGCCTTTATCCCGTTTTTCATGGGGTTGTATCCCGGCACAGCAAACATCCCGGGTATCCGGTGGTTGTCCAAATCGGATTTCCATCCCCCACACCGCTTCAAACGTCCCGGTGTCTGCAGTTATATGGGAATTGACGGGCTGCGTTTCGAAGCCGATCTACCCACAGGTTTTCCAACACTTTTCAACTTTTTCTCACCTGTAAGTAACATCTATAACCTACTCACCCGCGGCTGCCCGCCTGCCAAAAACCGTACACGCTGGATTAAACCCTTCGTCTATACTTATGCCCATTTCTCGCATCGTTGGCGATTCGTCAACCAGATTGCCACCCAACAATTATACAAAGCTGCTGAAACAGGCGATAAATTCATCATGTGCCTTTTCCCGGCAGTCGATACCTTTTCACACCAATTGAACACCCAATCACCACAGGTTATGCAGACGTACCGAGAAATCGATACCGCCATAGGACACCTCATCCATATTTTACAAAAAGCAAATACCCTTCAAGAGACGCTCATTCTGATTACCAGCGACCACGGAATGACGGACACACATACACATATTGATGTCCCACAGCACTTAGACGATGCCGGTTGGCGGTGTTTGCATTACCCAAAGGTTTGGCGGCAGGGCGCTGTATCCGCCAGTATGGTGTCCGGAAATGGGATGACAAATCTCTATTTCAAAAACACTTTAAGAGGAAACGGTTGGGGAGCGCGCACGCCTTTCGAGCATCTACACCAAATAGGGGTTATCACTACCTTGACTGAACTCGAAGGATTAGGATTCGTCGCTGGACAAAGTGAGACAGGGGACATCATTGTCCAAAATCGAACTGGACAGGGGAGAATCTCTTGCCATGCACAGGATACAAGTCGTGAAGATCTACAGAACGTGCTTACACCTCTTAAAGGTGCAGACCCGCTACGTTTCTCTTACCAATTCACTGGAATAGACCCGCTCGGATATGGCGTTTACTACAAAAATCTGTCCCCACGAGAGGCACTCCGTGAAACCTATAACAGTCCGCATCCGGATGGAATCGTCCAATTATGGCAGATATTCAAGAGCGAACGGACAGGCGACCTTGTTCTGAGTGCCGAAAGTGGTTATGACCTCCGTGCCCGTTATGAAGTTCCTGAGCATCATGCGACTCACGGTGCCTTAATTGCCGAGCACCTGCACATCCCGCTCGCGACGAATTACCCAATCGCGGAACAGTGCATCCGTTCCGTTGATGTCTTCCCAACTGTGTTAAATCTGTGTGGACACACCGTCGCCGAACAATACATTGATGGCAGAATTGTCAAATAAATCAAGATAGTACTACACAAATTGTTGAACAGGACTTTCTGCTATAGAAGCGATCTCCTGATCGCGATTGAGGCTCAGGCATCTGTTGGTGGGGTTCTAATCTTGTCAATTGTCCTCCTGCCAATTTTAGCCATCCACTCCCTTTTCAGAATTATGCACCTTTCTCTACCTAACTCGCGTCATTATATAGTGACGGGATGGAGAAGTGCTTCTGCCCTTTAAGCACGGCTATCCCTGAAACGTGTAGGTCGTATAGCCCTTGATGAAAAGCCCTTCTGGAGATGTCCAATGAAAAACGATGATGTTGCCTTAATCCAGTGTATTCTTGATGGCGATCAGAACGCCTTTGCAAGCTTGGTCAGAAAACACCAGAAACAGATTCATACGCTCGCATGGCAAAAAATTGGAGATTTCCAGATTGCTGAAGATATTGTGCAGGAGACCTTCCTCCAAGTCTATCAGAAATTAGAGACCTTGGAAGATCCCACACAGTTTACGCGATGGCTTTATCAGATTGCGAATCGGTTCTGCATCGCACGAATCCGAAAAAACAGCATACAGACCCAGCCACTCGAAGAAACCGACATCTCAGAAATAGAGACAGAGGCGTACTCCCAATACGTCGCCGCAGAACACGCGAAAACGACCACTGAAGCGCAACGCGACCTCGTTGAAAAACTGCTTGAGAAGTTGAAGGAGAATGACCGCGAGGTTATCATACTTCATTACTTTGAAGAGATGTCCTCTCCAGAAATAGGCGAACTTTTAGGTGTCCCAGAAAATACCATTAAAAGCCGCCTCCACCGAGCGAAGCAACAGCTAAAGAATTATGAATTCATGATCCAAGAGGTATTAAACCTTACAAGTAAACGGAGACAATACTCTCAAAAGCAGGCGAAAGGAGAAGCCATCATGACAAAGGAAACGAGAGATGAAGCCAAGGTCGAAGCAAGACTGAAAGCACTACAACGTCAGATTACGGATATTCAAGCGGAAATTCGGACTCTCGCAACCGAATCAGGTGCTTTCCATCCTGATAACATGAAGTTCCATGATCCAGAAAGAAGTGATGCGCTAAAAATATTATGTCAACTTCCTTGTGATGCTGAAAGTCAGATCTCGTGGGGCTATGTTGGTGGTTACCGAACTTCTCTGGGCAGTATGAAAGCGCGAGTCGCATACTGGACGACCAGCGTCGATAATTTTCTATCTAAAGCACCGGATGCTGACATCGTGAATCTCGCGACCCTCTTCACAAATCCTACCATAGTTGCTGTTTTAAGACAGTTGGTGGACGGTAAGAAATCCGTTTCGGATTTATCAAAGCGATCCGGCATCTCTGAAAGTGAAATAGAGAAAGCCGTGGCGTTGTTGATGGACGAAACGTTAGTGGCACGTACGGCGGATAATCTCATTGAATCCAAAAACGATGCCGTTTCCTTCTTTCTGAACTTCGTGAGTATGACAATTGTGCATCTTGGGCATATCCGACCTGAGAATTAAACAGATGGGCGGGTTTTCTGCCAGCCCTTTCGATTTCAACTATTGAGGTAAATCTTCGGATTTTTGACAAAATGTTCAGTCATGTATGACTGTTCCTAAATTAATCTCCCCTGCCACAAACGGCAGAAAGGAATTGTTCAATGCTTTTAGAAACTTTGAAACGCGGGTTCCTTGCCCACTTGATAAAATTTCGTTTTACAATCATAGTTATTACCTGTCTGATTTTCGCTGCCACAACGACTCTCATCGGAGATGAATATGAGGCACTTCGTGATCCAGAAAAAACTGAGGCATTTGAAACATTGTGTCAACTCCCCCACGATGCTGAAAGGCAAATAGCGTGGGGCTATGTTGGTAGTTACCAGTCCTCTCTCGGCAGTACGAAAAAGCGTGTCGCATTCTGGTGGGACAATATCGACCATTTCTTATCTAACGCACCAGATGTTGAAATAGCAGAGTTCGCAAGCCTCTTCACAAACCCTACCATAGTTGCCGTTTTAAGACAGTTAGTAGAGGGTAAAAAATCGGTTGCGGATTTGGCGAAGGAGTCCGGCATCCCAGAAAATGAAGTGAAGGAAGCCGTGGAGAAACTAATGAAAGCAACATTAGTTATTCGCACGGAAAACAATCTTATCAAACCGCACAATGATGCCATCTCCTTTTTCCTGAATTTCGTGAGTATGACAACTGTGCATCTTGGACACGTTAAATCTGAGAAGTAAATAAACGGAAAGACAGGTGTTTCGTCTGTCTTTCCGGCTTCAATTAAGGAACCGTTCAATGTTTTTAGTGTTACTAAGGCGTGAGATTCTCTCGCATTTGATAACATTTCGTTTTGCAGTCACCGTAATCACCTGTCTGCTCCTTGTTGCCACAACTACGTTCATCAGAATTGACGATTATGAACAACGGTTAGCAAGCTACAATGCCGCCAGCGATGCTCACCGTGAAGCACTTTTAGCCACCCAAACCTATTCTGATTTGAGACCAAAGATTGCTCGTCCACCCAGTCCGTTAAGCATTTTTAATGCCGGTATGGACAACCGACTTGGCAATACATTACGGATCTATTATACGAATATCCCACTCCTTTGGGATGCCGAATCTCACGGCACTGGTAATCTTTTTATTCATTATTTTTCTCAAATTGACTTAGTCTTTATCTTCCAATTTGTTCTTTCTTTACTCGCGTTGTTGTTCGCCTACGATGCCATTGCCGGCGAACGCGAAGCCGGCACATTGCGACTCACAATGAGTCACCCAATAAGCCGAGGTTCTATCTTGGCAGCGAAATACTTTGGCGCGATAATTTGCTTGATTCTTCCCCTCATCATCAGTTTCGCTATTGCCTTAATATGGATCGTCTTATCAGGATCAATCTTTTTCAGTGGAGACGATTTTCTGAGAATCGCCTGCATCTTGCTAACTTCGATTATTTATCTCTCTGCTATCTACCTGATCGGACTGCTGATTTCCGCCGGGGTGCACCGCACTGCCACAGCACTCATGCTCTCTCTATTCATCTGGGTAGTACTGATATTGATCTATCCCTCCGTTAGTGTGCTCGCGGTCAACCAATTAACCCGTGAACAAGATAGTAAGATAAATTCCAGTTTCGACGCAATTTGGCAAATACAACAGACCGTCAACAAAGAGGAGAGGAAATATCTTAGGAACGATGGAGTCGAAGGAGATAGTGAGTTTTTTAACTTAGGTAACAATCTGGGTGGGGTACACATTGGTGTAAGTGTTCCAGAAATAGCAAATCATATAGAGTTCAAATCATATAATTGGCGGGTCATCGCCCCGGCATCTGAAAAATTTATTCCTCATGCCATCCGCTACCATCAATTCTTAACGCCGTTACGCATTCGTGCCGCAGAGAAAATGGGTTTGGTGCGTATGCCGATACTCAAGCAGACCCGGTTTTGGCGAGCAAGCATAGCTCGGAACCTGCTTCGGCTTTCCCCCGCCGCGATGTATGACCTCGCAACACAGGCATGGGCAGGGACAGATCTTGATGGAATCGTAGATTTCTTTGAAAATGCAAGGCAATATCGACGGACGCTGATTGATTACCTTTATGACAAGGATGCCTTTTCAAGCCGGCAGTGGTTCACCAGCGATAAAGGGACCATCAACTTAGATGATCTACCAAGGTTTGTGTATCAACGTGCCAGTCTCTGGACAAACGCTTCACGGGCACTCCCCGATCTTCAGTTGCTGCTATTACTCAATATTCTACTGTTCCTTGCAACTTTCGCCACTTTTGTCAAGCAGGAAATCTAGCTGTAGGTTGGGTTGAACGGAACTAAAAAGAGGGACCAAACCTCGCAAAGGTGTGAGTGAAACCCAACACTTCAAACACTGCCTTCCACCGAGGACCTAAGATGATTTTCCATATCGTTAAACGCGAACTCTACGATCACCTGAGTAGCCTCCGTTTCGCACTGACAACGCTATTGATTTTGATGTTGATGGTCGTCAATGCTGTTGCATATCTCGGAGAATACAAGCAGCGAATGAAGAAATATCAGAAAAATGTCGCGGCATCGCTCGACCGTTTGAAATTGCACACCGACACACTTTATCGTCTGGTGCTAAGAGGTCCTGGCGACCTTCATAAAAAACCGAGTCCTTTGACTTTCTGTGCAGATGGTGGAGAAGAGCTCCTGTTTGGGCATGTGCGTGGCGGTACTGCCAGTCGGACTCGTCTCTGGAAACGCGGACATGTTTCATATCAATTCACAGAAATCTGGCGATTAGTCTATCCACAAGCCAGCCCCGATCTTATATTCATTTCGCCACCCAGATCAAACACGTGGAGCATCCTGCCAGATTTTATCAAAATCGATTGGGGATTTGTAACGGCTATTGTGTTGAGTTTCATGGGTATTCTGTTTACGTTCGATTCGATCTCTGGTGAGCAAGAACATGGAACACTGCGGTTGATGTTGGCAAACAGCGTTTCACGGAACGCCGTGATTTGTGGTAAGTTTCTCGGCGCATTTTTTAGCATCACCATTCCCTTTTTGATTGGAACAATTGTTAGTCTTTCCATCATATACCTTTCCGAAGCCATTCAATTCCACAGCAATCATTGGATAAGGTTGGGTTTCATTGTCTGTATCGCGTTCGTTTATGCCTCAATTTTCATTCTGTTAGGACTTCTTGTTTCGACACTTACCAAACAGTCTTCAACGAGTCTGGTCATCCTCCTATTAATCTGGACGGTCTGGGTGGTGCTGACACCAAACGCCCTCGGCTCCCTTAGTAGTCGCCTGTCCCCCCGCCCATCCCCAAAAGAATTCGTGACACAGTATCGGAATTCGCGTAAAGATTTACGGACACGTTACTTTGCCCGGATTAAAGAGCCACCCAGACGAGAAACCCCCGCGACAATCGCGACAGCGTTAGGGGCAGAATATGTTAATAAAGACGCAGAATTACGCGATCGCTTGCATGCAGATTATCTTTCCACCGAACTCCGTCAAATCCAAACCGCCCGGTCCCTTACCCGTATTTCACCCGCAGCGGTTGTGCAGTATGCTTTTGAGGCACTCGCAGGCACCGGCTTGCCCCGACATTTAGATTTCATCTCTCAAACACGTCAATATGCCAGGCAATTTCGACAATTTCTCATTGATACCGATCATGCAGATCCGGAGAGTCCACACGCAATCGGTATCCCAGAAGGCACATCACAAAAGTCAGTGAACTTTGGTGCCATCCCCAAATTTGAAGATCAACACCGCTTTAGTGTGGATTTTAATGCTGCGACTGTCGACCTACTACTGTTGATTTTATTTCTCCTGGTGCTGTTTGTCAGCACGTTTCTCTCTTTCCTCCGTATAGAAATCGGGTGATTCTATTGATTTGACTTTTCGAACTAAATGCGAAACAGTCAAATCCTAATATTGAAGTTCCTACAGACTATATATTATGAGACAAGAACTTGCTCATAATATGGTCAGACAGGTTTATCATGTGCCTCTTTCCGGCAAGTTGATACCTTTTCATATCTCACACAGATACAATCCACGCGAGTGCTTTGTTAGCCACTTTCTGCTTTGTGAGGAAGATTTCCAACCTTTCTCGCTACGACCTCTCTGTTTTCCGGAAAACTCTTTGACGGATATTTTTCCATAAAAATTCTACTTTTTAAAATTATGCACCTTTTTCTTTTTGTTCGCGTCACTATATAGCGAAGGAGACGGACAGGGTATCTTTTCGTTTCTTTTAAGCATAGCTACCCTTGAAATAGTCCTTGGTAAAAGCAGCCTTTCTGGAGATGCCTGATGCGAAACGACGATGTTGAACTGATCCAGCGTATCCTTGCCGGTGATGAGAATGCCTTTGCAACTTTGATTAGCAAATATCAACAGCAGGTTCACACCCATGCATTGCGGAAAACAGAGGATTTTCAGATCGCTGAGGACATTACACAGGAGACATTCCTGAGAGTCTATCAGAAACTCGACACGCTAAATTATCCGACCCAGTTTTCAAAGTGGCTATATGCGATTGTGGATCATCTTTGTATCGCATGGTTCCGAGAAAATCGGTTACAAATCAGGTCGCTGGAAGCGGTCCACATTTCGGAAATAGAGGGAGAGGTGTATTCTCGGTATATCGCAACGGAACACGCCAAAGCAACCGCCGAATCGCAAAGCGATCTCGTCAAAAAATTGCTTACGACGTTGAAGGAAAGTGACCGAGAGATCATCACGCTCCACTACTTTGAAGAAATGACCTCTTCAGAGATAGGAAAGCATTTAGGCGTATCTGAAAATACCATTAAGAGTCGCCTCCATCGAGCAAGGCAACGACTAAAGCAATATGAATTCATGATTCGAGAAGCAATCGACATTACAATCGAAGGAGAGCATCATTCCCAAAGCCAGTTAGAAGGAGAAACCATTATGACAAATGAAGTGAGAGACGGATCCGAGGTTGACGCAAGGTTGAAAGAAATGCAGCGTCAGATCACCAATCTACAAGAGCAAATTAATGGCATTGCGGCTAACTCGGATGCTTCTACTGACCCAGATAAAAAACAAGCGCTTAAGGCATTACTCCGACTCCCCCACAGTGCAAAAGACCCGATCACGTGGTGCTACGCCGGTGCCTATCATGCCGCCTCTGGCCAGAGATCAAGCCGCGGTTCAATCTGGTCGGACAGTATTAACAATTTTATATCAAGAGCACCGGATGCTGAAATCGTGAAACTTGCGAAATTCTTCACAAATCCCACTGTAGTCGCCGTTTTAAGACAGTTAGTGGAAGGCAAGAAATCGGTTGCAGATTTGGCAAACGGCTGTGGCATCTCCGAAAGTGAAATGGAGGAAACGGTGGTGTTGTTAATAGAAGGATCATTAGTGAACAGGACAGAAGATGATCTCGTTGAACCCAAAAACGATGCTGTTTTTTACTACCTGAACTTCGTAGGTATGACAAGAGTCTATCTGAATCCAGAAGACCACTAATCCCGGACCAGTACCTCGTAGGGGCGCGAGCACAAAACCTTTTACCAAATTTTGTGCTCGCGTCTATTGCTTTGTCAGATCAAAGTCGATAGGTATAGAGGTCGCGAGCAGGGGAAACACTCCACGGACTCTCACTGCGAGGCCGGTGAATGCCATAAGGCATTCATACCCGGGGAAGTCCATACGGATTTCATACCGTTGATTTACGCGCAAATGTAATACAAGGAATGGAAATGTAAAGCAAAGACAAATTTTGTCGCGTGTGGACAAAATTTAGTCTATTCCCAGACTAAATCCTGTGTTGATTCGCAAAAACACTCGCTCCTATAAGAAGATGAACGCGCATCTCGGAATACAGATGCACACTATGGTGAATTTTAGAATTACTTAGACACGCTGCACCGGCGAGGTTGGGAAACCTCGCCTACCGAGGGAGAGAAAATCTTCGTCTGCGTTCTATTGAAATGTAATTTGACTTTGCTCACTGAATTTGTTACCATTTTAATGGTTGATTGTAGCAACGTCCGGTGGTGTTTACAGCTGTTTTGCCTATCCCATGAACAGAAAAAGGAGATAGTATTATTATTGAGATTTAGACAAAATCTTCAGCTTAAAAAGTAACTATGCCAATACCCAATTTCCCAGACAAACATAAATCACGTCCCATAGTCACACCACAACAGCACGTCGCGTACTTCCGCCAACAAGGCTTCATTCCCGATTTCCCGATCCCCGAAAGTGTCATTTTCTGCTATGAAGGGAACCTGCTTGACCGTATTACGAAAACTGAAAGTGTTGAACAGGTTCATGGGATAGGCGGTGGATTCTATCTGCTGCCCGAAACTAACAATCGCGTGGCAGTGAGTGGCAATAACGGCATTGGGGCACCCGGTGTCTCAATGTTACTTGAAATCTGCATAGAACTGGGGGTTAAGCGATTTATCAACGTAGGAATTGCCGGTGGTTTACTAAATACCTCTCATATCGGCGATGTTGTTGTTTGTACCAGTGCCATTCGCGATGAAGGCGTCTCATACCACTATATGGAAGACCCATCGGCACCTGCACAACCATCCGAAAACTTGACAGATGCGCTTAAGCAGACGCTTGCGCAGGACGGTATCTGTTATACTCAGGGACCAACATGGACGATCGATGCTTTCTTTCGCGAAACAGTTGGGGAAGTTCAGCATTATCAGCAGGAGGGAGTTGTCACAGTTGAAATGGAAGCCGCCGCTCTATTTGCCATCAGTACACTGCGCGACGTCGATATGGCATCAGGATTCGTTATCAGCGACTTGATAGGAGATTTAGTCTGGCATCCGCAGATACTTGCCCAAGAAACACACGAGAGTCTGTTCCGTTTGTACCAAGCAGCGCGGACAACCTTACAACAGTAGATTTAATCAAAAACTAATCCTAAAGGGAAATGTAAATGCCAATATTGACACAGGCACATCACGAACATTTCGATGAATACGGCTATATGGTCATTGAAAACGCCGTCCCGACTGAACTTTGCGATGCAGTCGTCGATGCAATTTTCGCGTTTTTGGAGATGGACCCTTCAGATCCGAACGACTGGTATCGTGCGCCTCACAAACCCGGCGCGGGTATGGTGGAGATGTACCAACACCAAGCCATGTGGAACGTCTACCAACACCCACCGATCCATCAAATCTATACGGAAGTCTACGGTACGCATCGGATTTGGGTTCATCCTGATCGAGTCAACATGAAACCACCTAAGCATCCCGATTACCCTGAGTGGGACCATAAAGGTATGTACCACTGGGACGCCGATACCTCGAAACTACCCGTTAGGTTCAGTACACAAGGTGTTCTATTTCTGAAAGACACAACCGACACTCAAGGGTCTTTCGTCTGCTGGCCCGGCGCGCATAAGTCGCTGATTGACAAAGAAAACCCATGGGTGCCAGAAATCTCGTCGGAACACTTCATTCAGGTCCCAGGAAAGGCGGGTTCCTTGCTTATATGGCATGTCGCACTTCCGCACGGCAACGGTCGTAATACCTCCGACAAACCGCGATTAGCACAATACATGAACTTCTATCCGGTCCCGAACCCAATGGACGAAGAACGACGACAAGAACGCATCACGCTGTGGCGAGAGCGGAGAGCCTTAGGTCGAGGTCCCTATCCGGGCGACCCACGCCGGTGGGAAGCGAAAAATTATGGACCGGCGGAACTGACACCTTTAGGACGAAAATTATTGGGACTCGATTTGTGGGATTAGTACTTCTTAAGCATCCCCCAACTTGTGGCCAATTTCCCTTGTGGGTCCACACCGAGTGCCGCTTGCAATCCATTGTCCATGATTGCCTTAATCTGATCTTCAGTCAGATCCACGTTGAAGATGGCAACCTCATCAAAAAGCCCAAACATAAATTGATGGTGGGCCAAGAAGTCCCCCATGGTAACTTCCTGATCCTCATCATTCGTGTCCATCGCCTGATCAGTGCCTTCCTTGGATTGAAGCTCACCGTCAACGTAAAGATCGTGGTCTTTCACAGCGTCTGAACCCTTGGGAAAGACCACCGCCATGTGATGCCATTCCTTATCACAGACATTGTCAGCCCCGTAATTTTGTCCACCGGCAACCTCAACTCTCAAGTTGCATTCCGCACCCCTTATGTGTGCCCGGACGTAGTACTTTTCTCCTGTAAGATTCGGGCCCCACTTCACCCATGAGTGCTCTCTGGTATCCCCAGCTTTAAACCAGAAGACCGTCGTTCTCGGATCTGTACCGCCAATCCCAGCGTAGCCGGTAACAACCAAATTATCGTCCTTGCCGTCGTAATCCAGGCAAGTCCCAAACACACCTTTGGTATACTTTGCTCCAGATAGGTCCCCATCTCGACCATTCCCAGAAATATCTTTAACAGTGTTGGCTTTTCCTTCATCAAAGAGATAGGCAACCTCAACAGTCTTCGGATCAAGTACAGCAGCATGGCTGGCTGTCGTCACCAATAATGCAAAAGCTATGACAATTAACCAAATTAGGGCAGATTTAGCCGAATTTATAACTCTCATCATTATTTCCTCCTATGGAAAAATATTACCAAAGTTTCAACCCGATCTCACTTCAACGCGAGGATATAGGGTCGTTCATACAAGTTCAAAGTCATTTAATAAAACAGATTGTAGCAAAACCTTTCAAAATTGACAAATAAAAAACAACTATCGCACCCCGTAAGCAATCCTTTGACAACCAGATATCCGTGTAGTATAATAATCCCACACAACGGTCTATAGAAGACGAGCGTAAATCAGCCCAATCCTCAAACTCAATATGAACGATATCCAAAAAGCATACAATAACTGGTCAAAAACCTACGACGCCGATGAGAACCGCACACGAGACTTAGATTGCGTTGTTACCCAAAAAACACTCGCAAATTGGCAATGCAAATCAATTCTCGAACTTGGTTGTGGAACGGGCAAAAACACTCACCTCCTCTCACAAATCGGTGAAAACGTTCATGCTCTCGATTTCTCAGAAGGCATGATTTCTTTCGCCAGAGAGAAACTAAATTTCAGCAATGTAACCTTCTCCCTCGCTGACATTACACACCCGTGGCACTGTGATAATGCGTCCATTGATCTCGTCGTTTGTAACCTCGTCCTTGAGCACATAGAAAATATCTCATTCATATTCTCAGAAGCATGTCGCGTATTGGGCACTGGCGGACACTTCTTTATTTGCGAACTTCATCCTTTCAGACAATATCAAGGTACACAGGCAAATTTTCAAACAACTCACGGAACCACGGAAATCCAGGCATTCGTGCATCACATATCGGATTTCCTGGATGCTGCCAAAAGCAGTGGATTTCGCCTTAAAGAGTTCCAAGAGTGGTGGCACGAAACAGATCAGAACAAACTCCCAAGACTTGTGTCTTTTATGTTTGAGAAACCGAATTGAAAAGGAAAGATACCCGCCCTTTCCTATCACTTCTTGGAACTTCAAAATGACCGATGTTTCTTGAATACCTTTGACAAAAACAATGACCGATAAAAAAATTGAAAAAAAATTTGACAAACAGAAAAATACATGTTATACTTAACAATGTAAAGTTAAATTACTATGTAAACCAAAGGTGAAGCAATAGGTAGAAAAAAACGCAGTGCGAGGGAAAAAGAACAGTTAGGGCAAAGGAACGGTTGGCGAAGGTCACCATATTTTTTTTGCCTATAACTTAACACTGTAAATTTATTCACCTATGTTAACACAAATCCTGAAAGGAGAATAAAAATGGCAAAGCGAACTCCATCCTACAAACGCCTTCTCTCGGTAAAACAGAAACTGGTAGATTGGAAAATTGGAAAATTGGAGAAAAGACCCTTCCATCCTACTTTTCTTCTACTGGTTTTCGGCGTATGCTTGTTAGGCTGCGGAACTTTGTTCGGTAAAGGAGTCGATCCGATGATGTCTACCTCTGCGGAATTCACTTTCGACACATACGAGGTTGTCACCGGTGTTGCAAAACACCAGACCGTTTTGACCGGGTTTCTGCTCGGAGGTCCTCTCGCGGAACTTGTTGTGACGAACGTTGATGAGAACGGGGATCGGCACTTGCGTATCTACGAATTCAACGATGATACCTGGGTGCCGAGACTCGGCATGCCGCTGCGTCCCGAAATCCTGTTTGTTGACGTGGCAAATATAGATGGACGTGATCGGTTGCTCACGTACGAGCGGGGCCGCCTGAACTGGTTCGATCCCGAATCGGAAACGGAACAGGCATTGCTGGCGGTCACTGCGAATTACAACACGAGGGACGAAGACGCAATTCCCCATGTTGACATCACCCGTGACCTGAATGGCGACGGCCTTGACGACCTGGTGGTACCGGATGTTGATGGGTTCTGGGTGTTCGTTCAGATGAGTGATGGCGCGTTCGCTGACCCGGTGAAACTCGGCACCTTCACTGAGATAGATAGGTTCTACGACGCAGAGGGATATCGATACAATCCTTGGGCACAGAGCAATATTTACGAAGTAGACTATAATAGAGACGGACGCAACGACCTCGTATTCTGGAACGAAGATCATTTCGAGGTTCATTACCAGAACGCGCATGGGCTATTTGCCCTAACGCCCGAGACCTTCACGACCGATATAGCATTTGACTCCGACGATCTCGCCTCACTCGTTGCACCTTATGGAGTTCGCAGGCGGCGTAGGGATCATCAACCTACTGGAAACATGACAGGGCGGGTGCTGCACGCGTTCACCGACCTGAACGGTGACGGCGTCGCTGATATTGGGATATTCTCGCTGAAAGGTGGAAGTCTATGGCACATGCACTCCACCTACGAGGTACATTTCGGCGCGCCAGAACCCGATGGCAGCACTACCTTCCCGTCCGAGGTCAGCACCACGATTGCGTCGGACGGCATCCCGTTCGAACTCATGCAACACGACTGCAATGGTGACGGCCAAACCGACACAATCTTCGCAACCATTAAACCCCGTGTCTTCAAGGTGATCAGTATGCTTGTCGACTCGGTGCTGACGCGTTCCGTGCCTCTGGATCTTGAGCTCTACCGCATGGAAGGCGACACCTATCTGGACAAACCCACTGATATCCAAAAGATTAAATCGAACGTAACCCACGAAACAGGCGGAAGAGCGGCATTCCCGCCCGTGTTGCTCGGGGACGTGAACGGCGATGGACGCTTGGACCTACTGGTAGGAAGAAGTCAGGGGAACCTGCACATCTTCATGGGGGTGCCGGGACCGAACCTATTCTCTCGAAAGCCTCAAAAAGTAGCAGTCCCTATGCCGACTTACGAGGAACACACCTGGCTGATGAATCTCAACAAAGACAACAAACAGGATGTGCTTATGCATCACACATTCACCACTGAACCGCATCGGGTGACACTATTGATTGCCCGATAACCAAAATAGTAGGCACACACCGTGTGCCGGAACATTAAGAAAAAAGGAGAAAAACAGTGAAGCATACAATTTTTTCCATAATCTGCCTTTTCGTAGGAATAACCCTCAGTTTATCAGTTCAGGCGGAAGAAAATAATCTAACAAAAGATTTCGGTATCGGACTTCAAGGTGCCACCTCTGAGTTTGGCGGGATTAGTTTACGCTACACCGGACTGGCACCCGTATATCTTCAAACCGTTGGACGCTTCATCCTCAACGATCAAACCAGCAATCACATGTTAGGCGGCGGTGTTTCGTATGCCATATTTGAGCATGAAAGCAAGTGGCATGCATCCCGACTTTATTTCACTTTAGAAGGCGGTTGGCTATATAAAAAAGAGCCAGATCTGCGAGAAGAACTTGTCACATCCACAACGCTCGGCGGTGGAGTCGCTTTCGGCGGTGAACTCGTGTTCTCACTTGGAGGCATTCCGCTTGGCTTGAACGTAGCAGTCGGTCAAGGATTCGGTAGGGAAAAAACCGACGCTCAATCCAAAGGTCTCGCTGGCGTTTACGTAGGAATGGGTATACACGCCTATTTTTAGGTGAAGTGTTGCCTTATAGATAAATTTCGGCTATAATTCCGCTAACATAAAAAGGCAAAGCGGATTCAGTTGTGCGCTGGGCTAACAGACTCAGGCAAATGGATCCGCTTGCCACGAATTGCTGTAGAAGAACAGAAAACAACTGGCACAGTGAACACGATTGGAGAATCCATGAGAAACTTAAACATCCGACGATGGTCAACTCCACTCATAATAGGTACAGGTATCTTTGTTGCGATTACCGGTTTGATCATGTTCTTCATCACAGAAGATCCCTTCAAGTTCGCACATGAAAAGGAAAATAAGCATCAACTGGAGATTTAACATGGACACTTTGACCGGTAAAACTGTATTTATAACAGGCGGTGCTCAGGGGATCGGTTTGGGAATCGCTAAAGCCTGTCTGCAGGAAGGGATGCGGGTGGTGATCGCCGATATCAAAACCGAGCAACTCAAAGTAGCCGAATCAATTTTGGATAGCCCAGACAATGTCCTCGCCATCGACCTTGATGTGCGTGATAAAGAGGCGATGGAAGCTGCGGCAGACAGGACAGAAGCGACGTTTGAAAAGGTGCATGTCGTTTGCAACAATGCCGGTATCGGTGGTGGTGGACCCGCGGTGTCGGTTACATGGGAAAATTGGCACCGAACAATGGATACAAATCTACACGGTATACAGAACGGGATTCAGGTATTCGTTCCACGGATAGCGCGGCATGGGGAAGGTGGACACATCGTCAACACCGCTTCCATCACAGGTTTCGCACAACAAGGGCGCGGTGTGCCCTATGGTGTTAGCAAGGCCGGGGTCATCGCATTGACCGAAGTTCTCCGTGTGGAGTTGGCAGGTGAACATGCTAAGGATCGCTGGCAAAACATGTATGGTGCTGGAACCGACCGATGGGACGGAGAGGCACCACCGCAGTCGCTCATTTCTGTCTCTGTGCTCTGTCCCGATTCGGCGAACACAGAAATCTCACCTTTTTATATGAATCCAAAAGATGATGAAGCGACTCGACAACGGAAAATCCAATGGTTGAAACGCTTGGACATTGAGCTAATCGAGCCTGATGTGGTCGGTGAGCATGTGGTAAACGGCATCCGCAACGATGAACTTTATATCTTCTGCGACGCATATAGATCGCGCAGCCTGGTTAAGCGACGGACGCAGGCGATGTTGGATGCCTTTAATCGACAGTTCCCTGAATAAGATTGGGTTCACATCCGTTCAACGCGACCTACGCGCTCGCTGTGCTAAGACCTGTGTCTCCCACTCTTCCCACGTCGGTTTATGACCTTCAGTAAGCACAGGGAGAGGCACCATACCACCCCGCAACTCTTTGTCTCGCACGTACTCAGCACCTTCAAGCTGCGCAACACTCAAGTCAGCCCGCTCGGGTGTAGGGAAATAGCGAAAGTCAATACTCCAGCGAGATTTCCGTGTTGTGTTCAGTTTGCTGGTATGCACGGTAAGATTCGACATAAACAAGGCACCACCGGGCTTGAGAGGGATAGCAACTGGCGTACCACGCGACTCGACATCTTCTTCCATTCGGATATTCATATCAGCACCTCGAGCGCCGTCCAGTAAACCCCAACGGTGGCTGCCGGGAATAACCCAACAACATCCATTTTCAACCGTCGCTTCGACCAGCGGCACCCACACTGTAACCATGTGAAGATCGCCTGTGCGTTTCTCCTTCTTCCCGACAGTTGACTGATCGAGATATTGGCTGTCTTGATGCCATGGAAACGAGGTAATCATGCTTCCGGGAAGTTTCGTTCGTAACGCGGGCGTACCGATATTTGATACCTCAGAACCCAAAAGAAGCCGTACTACGTCAAGAACACCGGGTAGATTGTAGAGATCATAAAACTCGCGTCCGAACATACCAAAGCTCCAGTTGCGAGGTAATATATCCAACTCCTCACAGATCGCAGCGTACCGCCGTTCAAAGGACTCGTTTTCATAAAGCGACGCTAACTTGCCCTCACTATACAACTCACGGCAATACCCATCGACCTTCGCCTTGATAAAATCGCGCATCGGCTCTAAATCTCGGTTATCAATAATGTCTCTGAGTACTACATAACCTTCACGTTCATAAGCAGTCTTGATTTCTTGATCTGTCATCAGTTTTCTCCTTTTGTCGCTGTTGCACAATCTCAAAAGGTATGTTATCATGAATCCTCAGTAGATGCAATATTTATCAATTTTTTTAACCGATCTTATACATGAAGGAGAACAGACATGAAAATCACTGACGTAAAAGCGATGACACTAAAAGGCTACAAACAGTGGAACTACGTCCAGATTGAAACCGATACGGGATTGACAGGGATAGGAGAGGCACATCCTGGAGCGGGAATCGCCGAAATTATCCTGCAATTCAAGAGGATACTCGTTGGCGCAGACCCGAGAAACATAGAGCCGCTCTATAACAGAATGATTGGTGCAGCGAGCAACCGATCCGCGATGGGTCTATCGGCTATCGGTGGAATAGAAACAGCACTCTGGGATCTGCTCGGAAAAAGCCTCGGCGTGCCAGTCTATCAGCTGTTGGGTGGGAAATACCGAGACCGTATCCGACTCTACGCCGATGTTGGACATGGAAAGGGAAACACACCGGAAGGATGGGCTCAGCGCGCCAGAGAAGGCGTTTCAGATGGCTATCAAGCCATCAAATTTGACATCGATAATTCCGCAAACGAGCTTAAGCAGGATGCAGTCAATCGAGAATTAAGTACAGCGGAATTGCAAAAGATGACATCGTTGGTCGCCGCCGCACGAGAAGCTGCCGGTGATGCAATCGACATCAGTATCGACTGTCATAGCCTATTCAGCACCCACTCGGCAATGAAACTCGCCGAACGCTTAGAACCGTTCGATTTAATGTTTCTGGAAGACCCTGTGCCGAACGATAACGTCGAAGCGATGGCGAAGGTTACTGCCGCAACCTCTATCCCGATCTGTACGGGTGAGTTTCTGTTCCGACGCGACGGTTTCCGAGAACTAATTCAGTCACAAGCCTGTGATATGCTTCATGTCGATGTATCTGGAACAGGCGGGATACTTGAGGCAAAGAAAATCGCGGATCTGGCAGACCTCTACTACATACCCTTCGCGGCACACAATATCACATCACCCATCGGGATGACAGCGACAGCACACGTTTGCGCTGCTGTGCGGAATTTTATCGTCATGGAACTCCCGTATCACGCCGATCAAGTCGAGTGGCGATGGGATCTCGCAATTTCCAGCGAACCGCTCATGCAAGATAGCGTATTCGTGGTGCCGGAGCAGCCGGGATTGGGTGTTGAAATAAACGCAGATATTGCAAGGGAACACCTCATGCCTGGATCCGATCACTTCGGTGTATCCTAACTTCATCCCATTTATAGCAAACATGAAAAATATAGACGCATCAACTTTCGCTGGCGAGGTTTCCTAACTTCATACCCAGAACAGGGTTGGGCGAGATGGCTTCGGCTTTGTACCTCGCCCATTCTGCTCTTTGCTTCGTAGGCTACAGAAAACGGTATTCTGCCATCACTACTGCCTATTTTTTAGGGTCCCCCACAATGTTACCGACTTTTCCTGTGGTGAAACTGCAAGCGGTATCGGTTGCCAGGAGGGGTTTCTATCTTTTCCAAGATGATCTTGCGTTAGGTTGACGAGATTGGAACCACTGGATCAGTTTGTGGGAAGTTGTCCTGGAACAGAAAGCCGTCCAGAACCTGTGACATACGTATAAATCGTGTTTCCTTTCAGCACACCAAACAACAACTTCTCGTAAAATGACAATTCATCTAAAGGCATATACACCTCGTGCAGCTCCATATAGAAATCCTGATCTACATAAGCTCATACGCCATCCCACATGATCTTACCACTCCTTTAAATTTAGAACATTACTCGATTATTCAATTATTAATGACACAATTTTGTACGGAAACTGTGCATAATTTCAAAAAAGCAGTAAAAAAATCCGAAATATTCTTATTAATTGAACTCACGTCAGGGGTGTAATTGAGTAGACGACAATTACCCGGGTAAGGCGTTCTGGTAATTCACACCGGTAAACACCCCAACCACCATCCAAAGCCCTACAATACCAAACTCACCAATAATGAATCCCATAAATAATGGTCGAAACCTCCGATAGTATCCGAGTCCGCCCGATTTCAATGCCAGATACTTCATGAACCAACCAATAAACATACAAGACCAGAGAAAATACGATGAGTAAACCGCACCCATTACATATCCAATTGGGTGAAGTTGCCACCACATAAATTGGCGCTGCATGATGAGTAGAAAGGCAGTGATACCGCCCCCTAAAAGCATACTATACGCCTCGCCCAATTTCGGGTCTTTCGGATACTGAATTAGCGAAACGATATGATTAAAGTATCTCGGTGATCCGACGAAAGGACCCCTTTGGAGATTTAAGCCTCCCTTTTCATAAATCAATGGCAATGATGCAGCGTAGGAAACACCGATAGCAACAACAATCGCAAGTACCATCGCACCGAGGATACTTCTCCGATTTAATTGAAATGGGTCAGCCGCTTTGAATCCGTGCAGAACACTCGGCATCAAAATACCACCCCAGTCCCGCATCATTACCCGCTGAAATCCTAAGAGTGCCAAACTGTTTGCGTCAACGACTCTTGAGCCAGCAGTAATCTCGAAGTACTCTACAGGATACATTGGTGCTTGGATCAGCAACATTCCCCCATTAACTACCATCCACGACAGCGCAATAGAGGCAATCAGAAACAGGACGATAATACTACAGGCAATCCAAAGCGACATCCCAGCGTAGACGCAGAGTCCGGCAAGAAGTATGAAGCTGAAAATCGTTCCCAGAACCGCCGATCTATACGGCAATACTTCACCTGAATCATCAATTGTTGTGGAGGCAGATGACGCCAGGAACGTCCGCTTCAGGAGATCTATGACATGCCGCTGGCTATTCAGCAGGAAAGCAATAACCATAACTACATAAGCAGCCATCGTCTGCCCTCTCGCAGAGATCCACGGGCTGATAGGGATTGCAAAAGCGTTGATAATGATGTACTGTAGCTTGAAAAACAGAAAGAAAAACCAGCAGCTAAACGATACATCCATGGCGAGAAAGTATGTTATACCGATAACCGAGAAATAGAGAAAGAACCGAAATTGGGGCCACCACCCCATCACAATCCACGGGCGTTCCGTGAACGGGGTGTACAGGTCATATCGGTTCGGGATGCGCGGAATGGCAGGGAAATACTCGTGGAATCCGTTGAGTAGATGAAAAAAAGCGGCGATCCCAAATCCTACCCACATAAGTCGATTCGAGAAAACACCATTTAGACTGCCGCGAGTTGAGGTCTGCTGAACCATCTCTACGGGCACAGTAACGAGCGGAAATATGAATCTTTCGCGTTCAACCCACTGTTTCCGTAGCACAATGGACACACAAATTATTAGAGAATAGAGCAGGAGGATGAAAGCTGTCCACGCTACGAGTGGCTTTACCCAGAGCAGCCATGGAACAAGCGACTCCCCTTCGTAGAAATCAGTAACGGCATGTTCATCCCAGACAATGAGCCATTCGGGAAAGTGCCGGTGAAGTGTTTCAGCCCACTCGTTCTCAGGCGTCGCAAAATAGACGGGTGCCGCCAAATACGGGAGCAAATAACCGATCATCCCTTTCGACGGAATTGCTGAGCTAACGCCCATCATCACCCAGATGACCATCAATTCCGCCGGATTTAGCACGGCACGGGGAAAGACTTTCTTCAGAATCGGGTTGATAACGAAGGTGAGAAAAATCAGTGTGAATACTGCTCCCAAAGGAAAATGATTTCCGGAGATATCCGTCCCTTGGAGATAGTAGTCGTTATAGGGGGTAATTGCCGTTTGTATGATAACCAACGCCAAACCGATCAGAACCGCCCTCAAGCGCATCTATTTTCCCACCCCATTTCCTTCTGCCGACTAAGAATCCTTGTATATCATTCTATCAAATCCTCTCTTTTTGATTAAGGAAAATCTTAGGACTCATCAAAACTAAAGGCAGGAACAACCTCAGAATCGTGCCTCTTCTCGACGGATATACGCTTAAGACCTCCCGTTGAGAGCACTGGTTAGAAGAAGCTTCTTGTAACTCATAACTGATAACCCACAACCACTCACGGATTCTCACCGAACATCGGCTCTTTCGCAGGACGGACTACCCACGCTTCAAAAGCAGTTCGGAGAGATGCTGCCGTGTCTCCGAAGTAAAGGTGCTCAATGCTGCCGACTGGAACCGTTATCTCGCCGTAGATTGACGAACGTCCCAGCAACTTTCCATCTCTGATCTCAAGTGGCTCAAAGACCAGAACTGAACTATCGGTCAACTTGACACCAACCTCAGATTCAGAGGGTCGGCTAACCTTCTGACGACCGATAGCTGATTGCTGACTACTATCAACACTGACCTCCACCACCCGTGTCACGCGGTCAATAGGGACGGAAAACCGCCGCAACTTTGAATCAAACTGAAGTGACTGTCCGTTAAAACTTATCAACTTCCCTCGTTTCATATCTCCGTTCTCCGCCATTAAGATGTGACTCGGTGGATTATCGCGACTGAAACGCGGAACCGTTAGCGCACGCTCTAATTTCATGTCCAGCTTGCCATGCTTAGGTTCCGGCTGTGTATTCGCTGTTCGCTGTTCACTGTTCGCTATTCGAGATTTGCTAATTGCTAATTGCGATAACCCACGAGTACTGCCAATACCTTTCGCATGTGTCCTATCTGAGAACTCAAAAGCTTTCACATGCATCGAACTAATTTGCTCTGTATTGATAAAAGGAGATTGAAAATTAACGGTTGTGCCATCGTAAGCCGAGATTTGACAGGGAATGTTTTCTCCATTCCTCAGATGCAATACATGCCGAAACTGCGCCGTATTATGAGGCCACACTTTCGATGTCCGTCTATTGTTGCGCTCTATACGGACTGCTCGAGTGTTCGCCAGTCGAACCGGCTCCAACGCCCCCACAGGTTTCCATCGAATCAACGATTCGTCCTGACCATCAAATAGAACCTTGCCTCGGAGATCTCCGAATGGGTGAAACAATTTATCTCCATCTTCAACCTGCTTAGGAACCCAAGAGTGCCCCGGTTTTATCCGAAGCAGCGAAGCACCCGTAAACGCACAGGTTATCGGTTCGTCCGCAAAGTCGGTTTGCAGGACCACACCATCTTCACTCACTCGATCAATCTTGCCATGCAAGACCGCCCCATCGGGATATGTTAAAGCAACCGGATAGTCCGTCTCGGTTAGCGCAGCACCCGGTTGAACGACACGGTCAATCTGCTGGAGATCAATGTCACGACGAACCTCATCTGCATCAATAAGATAAGCACTGTCTTTCCCAACAAACAGTTTGCCGTAAACCACCCGTCCATCCATCATGTGGATCCGCGGTTTGGAAGCATCAATGGGCTGTTTTGCGGAGTTAGTAGGTCTCCGATAGACCCTTAACCGCCGGACCGTTAAATCTCGACCTCGGTTATAGACATAGAGACCAGGTTCCGCAACCGTCTGCTCAACTCCATCCAATTTCAGCAGCAGATTTCCAGCAAAATCCAATACCTTCAATACATCGGCATCCCCGTCATAAGCGAGACGTAAACGGAAACTTCGTTGATCTGGTTGGATCGTTAATACCGGTTCAAATAGTGTGCCTTGAACGACCACCAATTCGTTAACCCACGTCTCCAGTCGGACTGTTTCGTAAAGGCTTTTACCGAGTGCAAAAACAAATTCCGGAGAACGTGTGTCGGAAGTCAATTCTAAGTCAATCTCAAAACGTTCAGGTAAGTCAAGCGCATGGAAAATTTTTGATTTAACTTTATCTGTTCGTGGATGACCAACACGATCTGCATACCAATCCAACTGAGCGTTCCGACCACGTAGAAGCATAGGATCATTCTTACGCCGTTTGGATAATTCCCAAGCCATCAGTTGAGAACCGTCGAAGATAAAATTGGAGTGTACCCAACGTTCAAGGATATAAATCGTCGTACGATTCACTCGAAACCGACCGTGTCGCTTACTGAAAAAGAGAAAGGTGTTGTCACCCGAATCGACTATATCAGCCATCCAGACATCTCCAGATACCGTTCCGACGCGAAAAGCCTCCGTCGCTGGAGTAGGCCGCTCCGAGAAGATAACCGAATCCAATACACTCATGTCAACGACCAGATCATCCGAAAAGTATGGGGCCACCCAGCGGATTATTCCAGCTGTGCTTTCTAATAACCGACCGGGAAGGATGTTGCCATTTCTCCAGCGCAGCGTCTGTGTATAGGCTTGCAAACTCGGTTTTAAAGGCTCTTCTGCTTCCTGAGCCTGCGTCGTAGGAGCCCACAACGCCGCCAATACAGAAACAGTCATAAGCATCTTCTTTAGATTCCACTGCATTTTATTTCTCCCTTTTTAGCAAATGGTTGTCGGTTCGCTTGCTGTGCAGGTTTTCAGTTGTCAGTTAAAGAGATACCTGATGTGCATCAGGCAACTCTTACCGATAACCGATACCTAAAAGCCATTCACCTTTCATAAACCGGTAAGAGACGATAGTTCAACGCCAAAGCCAGGATAGCCATGCCAGTCCCGTAGGCGCTACCATACGAACTTGAAAAACTACCATTGTCTGACTGCATTCTCTGAAGCCGCTCAATGGTCCGCCGGTTCCAAGCCTGCCACGCCTCAAAGTCGCTTTGAAACAGTGCCTGAGCCATATAGTAAAGATGATAGTACGGGTATCTGGCATCATTAGAATTAATTCGCCGCTTGATGAATTCGGAAGCGGCTTTGTATTCAGGGGTGTCTTTTCTTTTTCCAATTGCATAAATCAGTGTAGCTATTGCTGTCCGAGTGAGTCCATCGCCAAAATTCCTTGACATCTGATACATCACACTTCCATCTTGCATCGTGTGGCTCTGGAAAAAACTTATTGCCTTGTCGATCGCCTTGTTAGGCACCTCAATGCCAGCATTTCGGGCACCAAACAAACCCATTAGCACGGTTCCAGCCACGGTTGTGTCGGCATCTCGGGCCTGCGGAGAGTAACGCCAAGCACCCCACGCATTCTCCTTTTGTGCAGTCAAAGTAGCACGCACCGCCAGTTCCAACGCCTGACCAAGCGTACGCCGCCCTTCGGGAGGCACATCGCTCCCTTCCCAGAGCAGCCGTTCGCTAACGACACCGTACGCTTCAGATAGTGCCAACAAGGCAAAACCGTGGTGGTACATCGACCCGTGCCCGACCGAACCGAGGTAGCCTGTCCTATTATTCTGATTGACAATGATATTGCGTAAGGCTTTACGGATGTTAGTCGCATAAGGACCGAAGTCTGGATCTTCACCACTCGCCATCAACGCCATCACACAGATCCCTGTTATTCCAGCGTTCCCCGGTTCCCCTGACCAACTTCCATTTTCCATCTGCGTATCAGCGAGATAGCGCAAACCTCGATCATTGATAATACGAACCGCTGCCGGTACACCCTCGCCATAACGGATAGTAGGATCCTGCGCATAAGCCGCTGTAATTGAAAACGCGACCAACATCGTCAAGAAACTGGAAACCCAGAAAACAAGCGTTCGTTTATTCATCAGGAAATTTGTAACATTTCTGCCCTTCATCATCATCATCCTCACCGCAATTTATCGCTGAGTCATAGCACCCACACCCTAAAGCGTGGAGCTTGTGCCTTTCATGGTTGGGCAATTTGTTGTTGCTTGACTGTTTCGATAGGTGGCTTAATGTGCCGTCCGAGAGGTCGCTTTTGGAAAGATTTTCCAAAATTGAATACCTTCATCAATACCCGAGGGAATATCAAAAAGATAGTTTCTACCGTTACCGTTGATAACGACGCTATGTGAGCCCGCAGAGAATACACCAAGATATACTTCCGTGTTATATTCATATCTATATCGCGGATACGATGGTTCTTCCGTGTGCGGGTATGAGTTTACCATAACTGCACACCCGGGGTCGATATACGGTACACTACACTCTATATTAACGTTGATAACGTCTTCAATTTCTTCTGTATCTGTTCTAAGGATTAACCTGGGAAGCGGGTAACAATGGGGTTCATAGAGTTCTGCTATATGAAGCATAGCATGAACAGAATAATTATCGGGATCTATTGGAGACGGAGAAGCAATAAATTCAGTTATGATTGCATCAACGTCAACATGAACCATATAAGCCCATGGCCACGTCGGCTCAATACGAAACCGTCCTAGTTCACGACGGCTGTTATCATCCAGAATTTTATATTCACCGACTTCGAGGTTCTTTACAGTAACCTCGCCATATACTTCCGTTACCGCGTCTCCACACGCCCCGAAAACGAGCCCGGAAACGAGGGATGTTTCCTTCTCTGCTGTTAGATAGATGTTATTGCCTTCCCGATCAGCAGAGACTTTCAATTTTCCTACACATGTGTTAGGGTTTGCACTAAAGGCACCGATTACGACTTCGGCTATAGTATCTCTTTCTGAAGGTCTATCCATAGAAGTAGAGACGACACCTGCCGTTTGGATAAACATACCTGCATCTTGTTCATCCAAAAAATCACACCCTGCAAATAAACCAAAAATTAAAGTTAAAATAATAAACCTACTCAAAGGTAAAGACATGTGATAAAATCTCATAGGTTGCTTCCTATCTGAAAGTTTATATTGAGTCCTCCTTCAAAATGATCATCTTGCGTATCGACGATATTGCGTCCGTTTCTAACTGATAGAAATAGATACCACTGGCAACAGGTTCACCAAGCGCGTTGCGCCCATCCCAATACGCTGCACGCCCGCGCCCTGTGTAGTAAGCCGTCGATTGCTGTCCGAAGGTTAAGACCCGAACGACCCCACCTTGGGCATTGTATATTGTGATCTGCACATCCGTATCCGTCGCTAACTGATATGGGATCCACGTCTCCGGGTTGAACGGGTTGGGGTAGTTCGCAAGCAGTGCGGTTTCGGTAGGTCTCGCCGCTACTGCTGTCGTGGCTGCTCTTACACCGACAACCTCAATATCCAACTCCATATCGGGGTTCTGTTTAAGAAGTTTCCGACGACACTGCCTCATAAATCGTTTCTGTCTTAACATCATTCTGTTTAAGTCGTTACTCGTTGCTCCAAGAAACCGCTGCGAGATAGCGTAATCTCTGTGGATAGCTCACATTCGCAATACCGAGCGCGATTTGAAGTCCGCTTGACATCGCATAGTATATGCCTGTATTTATCAATTCACCATTAGCTTCGAAGTTTATTGTGATGTCGCCTCTCGCAAAAGCCGGTTGAAATTCTTTGCTCAGCCCAACGAACATCCTGCTCTCTCCACCTGAGGCAACCCCCAAATGCACAGAATATTGGCGGCGAAGCGTTTTACTGATCGCCAGAAACGTTGAAGGGGCGGGATCCGGTTCATAATCGGCGGGATGATATATGCCAACTTCGACGATTCTGCCGTGCGTAGGATCCGGAACGTAAACCTTCCTGTCGCTGAGGTTTTCAACACCTATCGCTACAGACGGAAATCTCTCGGATTCCTGCTCTTTTAAGAGTTGGATTTTTAGGTTGGCAGAACGCACAGCAGACGGTCTACCTTCTGAATTTGATAAATACCGAAGTCCAACTTCAACCCGATCGAACACCCCGAAGTTGAAACGAAACGCCACAGCATCGCATCGGTAGCGCGCCGAATTGTGTTCAAAGCGCGGGTAACCGATAAAAACACCTGCGCCAAAGTTTCCATGGCTGAGGATGTTGCCCGTCGGAATGTCCACCACCCCGCGCTCGGTAAACATCTCACTTTGAACCCGATGAGACACTGCAGAGACGAGCAGAACGCACAGCAGGAGGTGTTTTACCATACCAAATCTTTTCATTGAAAAAGGTTTCCTTTATTTCCGTATCAACATCTTACGGGTCGCGGTAAACTCATCTGCCGTAAAGGTATAGAAATAGACGCCACTGGCGACCTGTTCGCCAACAGTATTACGACCATCCCAATACGCCGCACGCGCCCGCCCCGTGTAGTAGCCTGCCGACTGATGCCCAAGGGTCAACGTCCGGACCACAACCCCTTGCGTGTTGTATATCGTGATCTTCACATCCGTATCCATCGCCAACTCATAAGGAATCCACGTTTCTGGGTTGAACGGATTTGGGAAGTTTGAGAGCACTTGTGTCTCCTCCGGCGGCGCAAAACGGATATGGCTCGGTGCTGCTGCCGGATCGGAAATTTTCACGACTTTCGGTCTATGAATCTCTCGCGCTGGTAAGGTGATGCCAGCGGGTCTACCTAATCCAACAACAAGGGTTTTGAAGTTTGAGCCGTCGAGGTTAACACATTGGATTCTCCCCTTCAAGCTTGTCCAATATAACTTGCGTCCGATAGGGTCTACAGTGATCCCAAGAGGGATGCTTCCTAATCGAACAAGTCCCTGAATTTTTGTGCCATCAAGGTTAGCATGTTGGATGCTACCTTCACTTTTGCCAATCCGTTCTGTCCAGTAAAGTTTACCATCCGCAATCGCGATACCGCCGATCGGTGCTAAGTTCGTTACGAGTGCTTCGGGATTTGATCCGTCCAGGTTTGCACGCCAGATGCGATTTTCTCCCTCTGTCCAATAAATCTTATGACTTGCGACACCCAAAGCAATATGATCTGGTGCCTCTAACTCTGTGATGAGGCTCGGTTCAAAATTTGAGCCGTCGACGTTGAGTCGTTGGACTTTGCCCCAAGAATTCGTCACGTAGAGTTTGTCATTCGCAAGGTCAACAGCAATACTTTGAGGGACACTTGTTAAGTCTTTGACGAGTCGGACGTTCGTGCCATTGAGGGTTGCGCATCGGATTCTACCAGTCTTATTGCCCGTTTTCTCTGTCCAATACAGTTTACCGCCATCCATATCCACGGCGAGGTTGGTCGCGTTTTGGACGCTTGGTAGCAGGTTTTCTACGGTATCACCGATGAGGCGATGGAGCGTGCCTGCGGATGTATCTATCCAATACATCGGTGGACGTTGGAAGGCATCAACCAGGACCTGGGGTTGCGAATCTCCCCGGACGCCCCGCGTCGGCTTGTGAGGTGATGCCCCAACTCCGGCGCGTCCCGTTTTCTCTTCGGCTTGGAACACTGCGAGGTTTCTGCCATTGGCATCTTTGACCAACCATATTTCATTTATCCTACTGGGTGTACCACGAATATAACCGGGCGGGACACGTGTCCAATAGCCTTCCGTGCCATCAGGCTGCACCCAATAGACGAGGACATCGGCTCGGCTGAAGTTCACAAAAACGACCGTCGTCCATCCTCCGTGAACATTTGAGTGCGCGAGACGCGGCAATTGATTCGGACGATAAGACTGCAAGTTCACCCATGCCCCTTCACCATCACTGTTGGGATCCCGCAATTGCCGATAGACTGCTTCCAATTCAGGAAATCCTTCAAAAATAGGAGAAGCCTGTGGATCGAATCCCTGAAGATGCGGTAGATGGATTCGAGTCGCAACCGGGGTGTATCGCCATTCACGATCTCCATAAACCTCCGCAAGCAACGCCGCGAGCTTCGGGTCGTAGCGTTTCAACGCCTGGCGGGTCTTACCAAAGCGACTGAAACTACCAGGACCGTTAGGATGAAACCAAGACTGTGTCGCCTCAGCCCAGTATTCTCTTCTATCAGAAGAAGCGTAGGTACCTTGCCACAACCCCTTTTTCATTGCTGCTTCGTAGGTTCTGCGAAGTCGCTCATCAAACGTCGGATCGAGCGTATTTAATCCAAGAAGATGTATACCGTGTGCAAACTCATGAATCAGGACACTGTATGTTCCACCGTAGGAACCTGGATAGCCCAGAATATTTTCATCAGAAGAACTCACTGTTGCTCCCTCGGTGCCTCCCCACCCCCGTTCACGGAACACAAGAAAATCGGGGCGCGGATCGCTGCGATATTCCGGAATCTCTGTTATGATTTCGGTATGTCCTATCACAGAAAAACGGGCTTTGTTTGCTGCCATCGCACGTAGCACATCCCGACGGTGACCAATCATCTGTCCAATAAGCCATGCGGCTTCCTTTATCGCATACGGATTGACCTGTGCCGATGCTAAAACAGGGAAACCGCGGACATCAATCCACTGTTTATAAAAAGGATCCAGTTCAAAGAAGTTACGAACAACATCAGGGGGCGGAACAGGTTCAGGAACATTCGCCGTATCAAACGCAACGTCTACCAATGGAACATCTTCAAACTGAGCGGTCGTTGTCTGGATCGGTAGCAGTAACGCAAACGCACAGCAGTGTAAAATCATCAAAGTCGTGAGAATGGAACATATTTTCGTTATTCTCATATATCCTCCTGAGCGTGGTAAAGGTCGGGGCTATTATCTTTTCTAAGACCCATCTAAATTGAAACAACAGTAAACGTGAGTTTGATAAAGACTTAGGACAGCCGTATTTTCTCGGAACGTCCCCTGATCGGGGAATTGAGGGGGTTAACTTCCTAAAAAGCGCTTCTTTTTGTTGGCTGTGCGTCTGTTCTGGCTTCTTGATCTTTTTTCAACGAACATCGGGACGTATAGAAAACCGAACTTCATTTCGATCAACGTTCACGCGATAATCACCCGCTGCAAATATACCGAGATCGATTTCAGTGTCGTACTGTGGTCCTCCGATAAGATTTATATCTTGCATACAGTTGGTAATTGGGACTTCACCGGATATATCCACTGTAATATCTTCGGCTTCTCGTTTTATGGACGTTATTTCCGACGGATCTTCAATGTGAGAACCGAAGAGAAAGTATCCTTTCACACCAATTGTAACCTGAACAGGTTCATCTGTCTCTATCAAAGGATCTGGCACAGCAATCCCAGGTACTGGGAAAGCATCAAAGCGTTTACTCCCCTCGGACGTTTTCATCTCAACCGTAATGTTTGTTACGTAGAGTCTTAGGAGGACAGAGGCTGTTTTCTTTTCGATCCGCAGCCGCAAGCGTTCGCGATCGTTAGACGTAAGTTCATATTCACCGACGTCGAGACCCGTGATGGTGGCTTCTCCGTAATACTCGATGATACCTGAGCATGTTGTATAGCCCAGACCACCATTATTGCTCTTGATTACCGTTGGTTTGAGGGAGATCGTATTTCCTACCCGATCAGCATATACATTTTTGAAAGGTGTGTATCCACATCCCGTTCCACCGAGTCCACTGACAATAATGAGAACTTCAGCCGGTCTATCTTCGGAAATACAGACGTTTTCAATCCCTGCTCCAGGGAAGTAAACCTCATCCTCGGAAATTTCATCGCATCCTATACATGAAACAATAACAAATAAACAGAAAATATAAGGACAAAAATTAGTCACGTATGAGTTCCCCAAACGTCCCTCACGTCGGATTGCCTACAAAACAGTTCACACAATTCAATGATGCCGTGTCACTATATAATGATGCCGTGTCACTATATAAAGACACATTTTTTCGCCAAACGTTACATTTCGTGAAAAAAAAATATTTTGTTAAGCCATCACCAACAAATAAACAACGCATCTAATCCTCTTGAATTGTAGCCAAACCCGTCTGCCACTCCTGACCTTTCTTGCCGGCGTAGAGCATGACGTAGGTATCACCAATCTCAAGGACCTGACCCGTCAGCACACCATCGCAATCAAAGGCATCAGGGTCGTCCGACGGCGTAAATATAGGGTTGTAAGGGTTCGGCTCGAAGGTTTGGAAATCACGAGTCCGCACATGTCCGATACGCCAGACTTCACCGTCGAATCCACCATAGAGAATATGGAAATATTCTGAATCCTTGAACAATTCGGTTTCACGAACGGATTGACTGTCCCATGCCTCTCCGCTACCCGTGAAGACAGGATTGGCGGGATTCTTTGTAACCGACGCCGGATCGCTTGTCGCTGCGGTCGCATGGCACATCGTTAACCCCTCTCCAAACGACGCTGTCGCCTTCGCGGTATAAACAATGTGAATCGTGTCACCCACTACTGCAACCGAAGGGTGACTTGCACCATGTCTTTCGTGTTCGGTATCGGCAGGAATCACAGGCGTGAGTTGAACGCGCCGCCATTCGCCAAGGTCTCCATCACTCACAAGCAAACCCGTCTGTTCAGGTGTCGTTTTTCCTTTGCCCCGATAGTACATATAATACTTGCCGTCAGCAGGATTTAAGAACGGAAACGGGTACTCAACAGCTGTATCATCAAAACCCGCCGCTGCCGGCTCAAGAACAGGGTTACGCGTATCCTGTGTGATATCGGTGAGGTCACTCATAGGTGCCGTGGCGTGCATTATCAACCAGCGAACGCCAAGATCACGTTTACACCAGATGTAGTGTACCGTCCCATCAACGATAATAGCATGGGTCGCTGCTGCCCAGAGCGGTGGCGGCAGAGAAATAATTGGGTTGCCCGTCTCAATCCGCTTGAAACTGGCGAATACCTCGAATGGAATAGGGTCTTTTCGGTTATCTGTCATCAATTTCTCCTTTCTGTTTTACGGAACGTTATCCATCTATTGCTTGCCTTCTAAAGCATCGAAGTAAGCGTCCAATCCTTGGCGAAACTCCTCGGGTAACAGGCGCCCCGCTTTGCCAGTCGCCTGCTGAGGTGAGCGATTTTCGATAAAGGCACTATCACTGTCGTCTCCAACACCAATACGCATCAAAGCAGAAGCGGTGGCTGACGACGCGTTCGCTACCGTTGGTGCATTCGGAACACGCTCTGCTTTAAGCAAAATTTCGATCACTTCCGTTATCGCTGCAATCGCTTTAGGACCGGTATCGGGTTCGGCAAGGATCTCTTCTACTTCCTCCATAACCGCTGCAGCTCGACTTACCTTTCTGAGTTGCCGCTGGATAAAGGAGGTCTGAGCGTCAGGCAAGAAGCTAATTTGGGACTTCACCTCGCGGGTATCCTCAGTAAGTGTGACTTGGGTATCGTACAACGCCATACTCCGCTCACTGTATCCCTCAGCAGTGAGTGCTTCTTTTGCCTGCTCAAGTTCCCGGGTCTCTTCCCGCAATTGGATCTCGCGATTGATGATGCGCACCACTTCCACGACGATTTCTGGTGGTAGGTTCGGCAGTGTCCCCATTACCATCTCTTCCGGAGGGATTGATCCGTCAGCCAGCGGATCCACTAACTCCTCTGCCCATCGATCCAATGTATCCGCCCAGAATTCCGCATCAATGGTTGATTCACCGACAAAATTGGAAGTAATCGCTTCGGCGATGTCTTGCATTTGATTCGGAACGGCAGCGTCTTGCATCTCCGACAGAACACGTGATAAACCCGGATACGGTTGTCGATCCGCATAAGCAGTCATGTCCTGCAGAAGTGTAGTCGTGATCTCAGACTCAGTAACCTCCTGTTCTGCCAAACGGTTCAGATCGGACGGATTTTCTACAGCCCTACCCTCAAGACCGAAGCCGTCCAGACTATTCAGCTTTGTCGCAATGCCAATCTGTCGCCGCGATGCCGCTTTCAAACGTTTCACGAACGTACTATTTTCAAAACCAGTGAGTAATTTGTTCATTTCACTTGTCAAGTCGGCAAAGGCATCCAGTAATGCCTGCTGTTCTTTGACCGCTTGTATAACAAGCTCAGACGTCTGAGATGCAGATGTCTCTTCCTCGTAATCGTTTCTGCCACTCCCCCTGAGCGTAGTCGTTGGGATTCCCAGACCGCCAACGCCTTGCGCCCCCTGCTGTGCCTTCTCACTCTCATTAAAACCGGATTCAACATCAGCGACAAGCGGAGTTGGATTGGCTGGGGCATAACTGGGTTTACCATCTGGCTGTTTGTTTCGATCCACGTTGACACCCGCGCCCGGTGTATTTGGATCTTCCAGAATCTCATCTACCCCCTCCGGCGGCTTCTTGCTCTCAGGTCCGTACCTCTCCACCTGTTCCAAACGGCCATCGGCTGCCGACTGTTGATCACTGGTCGCTGGAGAAGAGCCTTCTTGCTGACTGCTGGCACCCATCTCCTGCTGACCACTACGTTGTCCGGGTGCATCAGCGGCTTGGGCAAGCAACTCAGCGACAGAAGGCATTCGCTGTCCAGCGATCTCTTCTAATTTCTTGAGAACCTCCGCCCACGATTCAAGTCGATTAGGATTGAATTCCTTGTTCTTTGTCGCTTCCTGCACTAATTCCTCTCCAAGTTGAATTAAACCATCAAGCCTCACCGCGTTGGTGCGCTCCGCAGCCGCCTGATTCTGTATTTTTCTGCGCTGTGCCGGATCGTCAAGGGCTTCGGACGGTAGGTCTCGCAGTTCACGATTCGTTTGGTGTAACTGCATTTCCTTGTCGTGGACCTCCTGTGCCACACCCATCCAGAGTTCCATCTGTCCCACCAACCACCTGAAATGTTCTGCCGAAGTCAGTACATGTAGCACGAGGTCGGGTGAATGGACGCGTTCACGACCCGGCAGATAATCCTCAACAAAGGCGCGCAAGCGTAGGCTCTGTGGACGTACACTTTCACGCTCGGCAGAGAATGTCGCAGCAACCGTCATGATCTCTGCAGTAGGTGCGCCAGATGATACTATCTTCTCGCCACTCGTAGGTTCGGGATTGTGGATCGGATTGGCGATACCTTCCCACTCTAAACCAACCCGCTTCACACCAAAGTCGTCCCCCGCCTGAATCTCAAAGGTGAGCACCTCACTGGAGAGGATGATCTGATTATTTCTTATTTTATTGAAACTAACCGTCGGCGGTTCATCTTCCTGTACCTCTAATCGCAGCACCTGCGGTTCACGCGCAACGAGACCAAAGCGATCACGCCACGCCAGTTGGAGTTCAGTCTGTTCTTCTACACTGATGGGAGCGGTAATCATACGGACACCAGCAACGTGTTGCGGACGACCGTTCAAAGTCGCTTCTGCAAGTTCTCGTGTCGCAGCAGCCTCCAAAACTGCAGTGCTACCCTTCAGCAAACGAAGCGTTCCGCCGCGTACATCTTCCACTTGTGGCTCACTGCGTTGCAAATAGACAGGCAACTCGACCTTGGCAATCAACTCAGTCAGCGCGGGACGCAACTTCGGTTCAACCGGAATAAAACGTCTGGCATCTCCTACCCGAAGTGTAACGCTTCCATTCTCTGTCTGTGGCGGTAATTGGAATCGATAGGTTGTACCTTCCCGCTTGACCACTACGGGTACCTGATCGGCGTACTGTGCTGCTCCCGATTCAGGTTTCCACGGAGAATCCTCTTTTAGACGTGTTTCGACATCAAAAGGTTCAGCATACGGCACTACGCGCAGCTGCGAGTCCCCTTCTAATTGCGCAAAGGTGTAGCGCCCGACGTCACGCCAAGGAGTTAGCCAACGAGCGAGGGCATTCCGACTCGGTGCCGGTATCACAACGGATCCGATCACTACCAGCACCAACGGTAGGGCTGCTGCCCACGCCCAGCGACGATGACGCGGATTGGGAACCGCGTCCGCTAAATTATGCCCTGCGACCTCAGCATCAACCTGACGCATGGCTGCTTCAACCAGCGTTGGACTTGATAACCGATCCGCTCTATCACGCGCCAATTCCACGATGCCGAGCACATGATCCCCAAAACGCGGAAATTTGTGCTGCAACAATCGAGCAATACCCTCTAATTGCCGGTGTCTCCAAACCCAATTGTAGTACTTCAAGGGCAAGAAAAACACCAGTCCCACCATGCCCACTACCAAAATAAGTACTCGCAAAAGTGTAGGCGTATCGAACACTCGATCCAAGCAAAACACGATGATATATGAAATAAGGAGACCAAAAATTCCCGCCAGAGCACCTTCAGCAAGCTTGATCGTCCATACCCGTTTTTGGTACTGTTCGAGTGCTGCTTTCATCCGCGGAGGCAGGTTAACTCCACCTTTTTCCGATTGCACCTTCGCTTGTATCTGATCCATCAAAAATCCTCTATTTTCGGTTATCAATTTTCACCAACCGGTTAAAATTAAACCCGTAGGTTGGGTTGAACGTGAAGCTGCTAACATTTTACAAAGCACATAACTCCTGAAGTTCGTTGAGAAACTTGAAATCACAAAAGGATGAGTAAAACCCAACGCATTATTACACCTATGATGTTGGGTTGTTGGGTTTCGTTCTATTTATTTTTATTAGTAGCGGACCGAAACACAGGCTTTTTGGACAAAGAAGAGGGTTCTTGGTTCTTTACTGCTCAACCCAACCTACGTTATGAGCTGACTACTGATAACTGAAAACTATATCGCCCCTGTCACTTTTCTTGCAACCCAGAACAATCCAAGCAGCAGAATAAGAAGGCCTGCCCAAAGCGGATGTGCCCAAATCCGCGTCCGATGCACCGTCGGTTCGGGTTCCGGTAAAGCTGCGAGATAATCAAGCAGACTTGAGACCTCAGAAACCGATACCAATTTGCCGTCGGTAATCTTGGCAATCTCTTCTAAGACATCGAAACGTGCCAAACGTCCTTGCTGCTCCCGATTCAAGCCCTGAACTGTCAGATCGGTTTCCACCGAAGCACCTGTTTCAGTACTACTGGCAACAAGCCGGTAGTTGCCAGCTTCTTTCGGTACAAATGCGCCAGTAAACAAGCCCACTGCATCCCCTTCGCCCGGTCGCAGTCGAATTGCCTGCGTTTTGCCTGATGGCGAAATCGCCTGTACAACAACCGAACCTTCTTTTAATGGACTGCCCAATGGATCACTCACATTGGCATTTAGTGCCAACACATCATCAACGTGTGGTCTATCTGGCGAATAAAACAATCGCATCGATTCCGCTTGCGCCATCTGTCGTCGATACGCCATCCATCGCGCCACCTGGCTCCAAAAACGGTAATGATATTTGTCCTCAACCCCCTGTCGCCAACGCCACGCAGTATCCGTTCCCATAAACAACACTTTACCGGCACCGTACGTCTTCGTTACGATGAGCGGCACCCGTCCAGAAGGCGTTGTCGCTCGATCATGCACTGCCAAAGTCTCTGTACCAACCTTGGCGCGTTTGACCGCGGCGTACCAGTAAAAGCCCGGTAATGTGCGCCATACCTCGCTGTTCCCTTCGTCGGTCTCCCCGATACGCGTCAACAAACTCCCTCGTCCCAACTGTGTCAGTGAGAAATATCCGCGTTTGCTTGAACCGACACCATAAGGGATCGTAGCGTCCAAAACAACCGGATACAGATCAGCCAGTGGACTTGACATCAACGAATCATGCCTCCCAGTCCGCCCGGGTATAAATACAAGACCGGCAGCCTGTGCACTGACAAGCTGCCGTAAGTCTTGTGCTTGTTGGTACGTCAATGAAGATAGACCATCTCTTTCAGGATAATTCTGCTCTTGTCCGATACCGACATCACCCAGAAACACCACATCGTAACGGCTCAATGCGTTCGTGGTCGGAAAACTATTAATATAACCACGTCCGCCGCCGACATCGGGCAATTCGGGATGGAAGAGGAGGCACGTTAGTTCAACACCCGGATCCCGTTCCAACGCATTGCGCAGATACCGGTACTCCCATCGCGGATAGGATTCGATAACAAGCACTTTCAACTGTTCCAGATGTACTGATATCGGTACGGAAATTTCATTGTTTTCAGCGACCAACTCCTCCGTATCCCGCGGAATACGCACCGTTAGCGTCCAATCACCAATTGCTGGCGGCGTCCAGACCATGTTGTCCTGGATTTGATTCATAGCAGGAACACGGACAACCTTACTATGTGTCGGTTTCTCATTAACACTCAACGTAACACTCACGTCCCGGTCCTGTCCTAAAGTGTTACGAACAACGAATGGAATGCGAAGTTGCTTGTTCATAACCGCATAAATCGGCACATCTACGCTAACCACCTCAAGGTCAGGTAACGGCACCTCACTGCCGACGCCGACTGTGAAAACTGGAACCCCTTTCATTCGAAACTTCGTAGCCGCCTCAACGGGTGAGTTCCCAACATTCCAATCACCGTCCGACAATAACACGACACCGCGAAGGTTGGCGTGCCTGTCTAAAACATGCGACAGTCCAGCGTTCAAATCTGTTGCTTCCTCCGCTGGATTTAATTGCGAAGAGAAAGGTTCAAACACCACATTGAGATCACTGACATCCGAAGGTTTCCAAACATTCTCAGACATCAAGGGCTGAATCGTCTCAGCGCGGCTCTTGGGTTCGGTAGAGATGTCTTGCGTGTCAACCACATCCCGTGTCTTCATGCTGTTAGATGTGTCCCAAAGCACGGCGAGTGTGGAACGCTGATCCGGCAATCGCGTCTGCAGCCACTCAGGTTGATTCAGGGTCACAACCACCAAACAGATCAACACAAAACGGAGCAATTCAAGCACGCCAGTCTTCATGCTATAACCGCTCCGCTGCCACGCCAGCCAGCACAATATGCCCGCCACAATAACAACTATTAGTCCAAAACCTAAGATGAATCCGCTTGAGAAAAATTCAAGACTCCCTTGTTGTTCTCCCATTATATTCTCTCACTTCCACTTGCAACCGTGAGGTCGATCAAAGGCGTAGCCTTAACCCGCCGACTCGGTAAACTCAGCACCGCTTCTGCGAGAAGTGCCACCACCATTGCAATGAGGAAGACGCGCCACAGTTCACTCGCTAAAGGGGATGTATCGCCCACATCAACATCAATCCGCTGATACGATACACCATCGAACAGCGCATCCACTGTCGCAACAGGCACCGCCGTAGCACTGTCTTCAATTTGGCTGCGGTTCACAGCCGTCCAATACGCTTCGTCTCGGTAGACACCAGCGTGTAATCCACGCTGTGAAAGGAGCTGCGAATCGTCCATAGAAGCCACTAATTCCCACTGATTGCCGTCTGCCAGCGCGTCAGGTCCTGCGTCGCGTTGCGATGCCACATCCAAGGCGCGAGAGCCTTGCTCCAATGCCCGCTGCAACATCACATAAAAAACCACGCCTTCACGTTCGAGAGAGGAAAACTCCGCTGTCGGCAGCGTGCTACAGAAATACACCGCACCACGATCCGTGGGAACACGCGTTAGCAGCGGGGCATCGTCACCAAACCGCGCCAGCGGTGTACCACGACTCTCAAAGGAACAATACCGATAAGTGCGTAGCTCGTTCAACGGTAACGCATCTCCACTTTCTGCATGTGCCAGCAGATCAGTATCGCCACGCCACCATGAAATGTTAGAAACCTCTCGGTTACCAGATGATGTTTGCCAGCCCGTCCAACGTGAGCCATAGAGCGTCTCATCTGTGCCTTGACTCCCCTTCCCAGTAACGGGTAGGATGGCTTCGGCTTTCGGCGGGAAAAACATAACCACGCGCCCCGCGTCAACGAACTGTTCAATCTGCGCTGCTACTAATCCACTCGGCAGTGCCGCTTGCCAAATTAACAAACTTGTGCTTTCCCAGTCTATTTCAGCCACGCGAGTTACAGGAATCACATCAACCTGATGTTCGCGGCGGGTATCGGTAGGAACAACAAGTGCCTGACGAAACGCTTCACCGCTCTTTACGTCATCGCTGACGATGACAACTCTTCGCACGGGAGGTTCCGAAAAGACAAAGAAAAACCGATTGTCCAACGGGTTCGCATCGCCGGGCAATCCAACTGAACCCCATCCCGCCTTGAGCGTACTATCAATAGGGATACGGTATCCTTGCAAAGATGCGCCCAAATCAACCGTATGAGGTCTCCCGTGTGGGCTTCCCCGTCTATCAAGTTCCACTTCAACAACAGACCGAACGTTGTTGACTTCAAATTCAATAGGAACCTGCGCAGCTACATCACCATCGCCTTTCGCCTGAACTATTATATCAAAGACAAGTTCCGCATCGTTGCCCCGTTCCCACCGTTGCACATTTTCTACCCTTACAGATAAATTGTTTGAAGGTAAAGCAACGTCCGCAAGCAAAAAGTGATGTACACCCTCTAATTCAACAAACGCCTCGCGTATGGCGTGCCACCGACCGCTTTCAACATCCCAATCGTTTTCGTTCAAGTCAGAGCAGATCCACACGTCCGCTCTGCCTGACTCATTTGCCTTGAGATACGCCAAGGCGGAGGCGAGCATCTCAGGAATATCCGCACTGGTAGCACTCGGTTCAGCAACAGGCAAATTCAATAGCACTTTTGGTGAATCTACTTCCTGCAGCTGACCGCTCGCACTATCAATCAGAGCCAAGTGTGTTCCGTAATCGCCTTGCGCAAGCAATTGCGAGAGCTTTTGAAGTGCCGCAGACCGCTTTGATTGACCCGTCTGTAAATCTTGCATTCCCATGCTCGGAGAGCGATCCAGAAGAATCAAGGTAGCATCAGGTCTACCCATTCCGATGCTACCCAACCATCCACCAGAGAGTGGACGACTGACCACGAAAATCAGCGTCGCTACTGCCAAGACGCGCATCAACAGAATGAGGAAATGCCGAAGACGCGCCATACCTTTGCTCATGCGCTTCGCATGCATCAGAAACATCATCGCCGCCCAAGGGATCGTGCGATGCCGATGCTGGTTGATGAGATGGATAATAATCGGCAGTACTATCAAAGGGAGTGCAAGTAGTGCTAACGGTTGCAGAAAACCCATTTTCATCTCCGTCTCTTCGGCGTCCGTCCCAACAGAAACCGTGCCAACACATCATCGTAGCTTTCATTAATGCGGACACGGTGGTAATCAACTTCGGTATCATGAATGACTGCGTTCATACTTTCAAGATACATTTCGAGTGCGCGCTGGTACTGCGGACCGATAATAGTCGGATCCGCCAACACAGGTTCGCCACCCTCCATGTCAACAAAACGCATCGGACGATCGAATTCCAACGCCAACTCACTCTGTTCTAACAAGTGAAACACTGCCACATCGTGTTTACGGAATCGCAGATGCTCAAGGCAGTTCCGAACGATTTCGGGTTCAATGAACAGATCGGAAATGATAATGATGAGAGCTCTTTGCGGCACGCGTTCAGCAGTTTCGTGGAGAACATCTGCTAACCCAGTCTCACCGAACGCTTCCATCGCACCTAATTCATCGAGCACTACGCTGAGATGTGTTGCGCTTCGTTTGGGTGAGATTTCTTTGTGGAACCCTGTACCCGCACAGTAAAGTCCGACAGCATCGCCTTGTTGCGCCGCGATATAGGCTAAGGTCCCGGCAATACGACGGGCATAGTCGAGTTTGCTCATACCATTGTACGCGAAATCCATCGAACCACTGGTATCAACGACCAAACACATCCGCAAGTTGGTATCCGCCTCAAACTCTTTGATGTAATAGCGATCATTCCGTGCGTAAGCCCGCCAATCAAGTCTCCGAGGATCATCGCCTGGAACGTACTTCCGATACTCCGCAAACTCAAGACTGGAGCCGCGAATCGGGCTCCGATGCTTACCTGACACACTCCCAATCATAGGCAATCGAGCGTGCAGTTGAAGCGTCGAAAGACGCTCCAAGACTTTCTGATCAAGGTAATGCCGTTTGAGTTGCAGCATACGCTAATCCCCTTCAGACAACTCCTCGACGAGGCGGTTGACGATGTCTTGACTGGTGATATTTTCAGACTCAGCAGCAAAAGACGTAATAACGCGATGCGCTAGCACAGGATTCGCCACCGCAACAATATCTTCAAGCCGTGCCATGTAACTACCGCTGAGTGCCGCACGTGCTTTTGCACCCAGAATCAAGTACTGAACCGCCCGCGGCCCCGCGCCCCAAGCGACCAGAGGTCTCAACCAGTCAGGTGCTGCGTCACCCTTCGGGCGCGTGCTCCGCGCCAAGTCTACAGCGAATTCGTAGATATGTTCGGCGACCGGCACGCGACGAACGAGATCTTGAAACGCTCGTACCCGCTCACCCGTCAGCACGTGTTCCAAGGCCGGTAGAGCCACCCCAGTCGTTGTACGAGCAATCTCTATTTCCTCAAACCGTTTGGGATAGTCTACGTCAATCCTAAACATGAACCGGTCAAGTTGTGCCTCAGGCAAGGGATAGGTGCCCTCTTGTTCAATTGGATTTTGGGTTGCTAAAACGAAGAAGGGTGGATCCAGCGTATATGTTCTGCCGATTACAGTGATTTTGTGTTCCTGCATCGCTTCAAGCATAGCAGCCTGGGTCTTCGAAGGAGCACGGTTAATCTCGTCCGCTAAAATCAGATTGGCAAAAAGCGGTCCCTTTACGAACTCGAATTCCCGCCTGCCACCAGGGACCTCCTGCAGGATGTCTGTCCCAGTAATGTCCATCGGCATCAGATCAGGCGTAAATTGAATTCGACTGAATCGTAGTGCCATTACCTCGGCGAATCGACTCACCAACAGTGTCTTCGCCAAACCCGGAACACCCATCAACAACGCGTGACCTTGGGCAAATAGACAAACCGCCAAGTGTTCAATGACCTGCTCTTGACCGATAATGATTTTGGCAAGCGATACTTTCAATTGGTCGTAGACCTCGCGGAGTTCGTCAATTGCAGCAACGTCGTCAGCATGCATCGCAGCGGCGTTTTGCGTTGGTGTCATAACATTTTCCTTTTCTATTACTTTTGTATATTAGTAGCTATCGGCGAAACAGCCTTCAAAATTCATCCTATAGCAATTAGCGATTAGCAAGAAAGAAAAGAGGTGTTTGGATTATAAAATAGCGATTAGCGATTAGCAAGGAAGATTTACGAGTTACGAATAACCTCTTGTCAAGAGCCAACAGCCATTAGTCAAATACACGCCTAATCACCGACCGCCGAAGGTTATCTTCTGGTCGCAGCGGGGCGTCAATATTCGCATCCATCCATTTCAGCCGAGTCTGCAACCATGTTTTTAATTGGAGAACTTCTTGTTCATAACTCGGTGGACCAGGATACGGATTACCCAAAATACGACGACCCAGCACGCGCCATCTTTGGAAGTTTCGCTTTTGTGCCTCGGACAGATACACAGTAGCCCGATCGATCTCGTCAAGGAGTTTTGAAGTGGAAAGCTCATTTTTCCGAAGCGTCTTCCACCTTTCAACGAGTCGCCGTTTGAAGTTTTCGTCCGCTAACAGTCGGCTCCACCAGAAAGGGACAGGATTTGTATCGATAAGCCAATTATCTGTCTCCCAGCCCCTATAGAAAACTGTATTGCCCATCGATAAGTTGAAATCCCAAACCGGTCCCATTTTCAGTTTGGCGTTCCTGTCTTTGTACATGTATGTACTGTTCCGGAATCCATCTGTGTTTTTGAAAAGTTCATTGAGGATGAAATGATCAATAAAAGCATCTGTATCAATGTACTTGGCATATCCGCGCTTTGGGTCCTTAAAGTCTTCTCCCGCTAACGCCAACTCAAAGGCATTCATATAGTCCTGAATCCACGCTTTTTGAGCAGGAGAGATATCGCGTCCCTTCGGATACACATGAATCAACCGGGTGCTATACCGGGTATAGAAATAGCCATCATACGGGTCCCGTTTGTCGATTTTCAGGATATATCCGCCCGTGATTTTCGATGGCGCATTCTGCGTAGGTTTCAAAGACTGTATATTGACCCGTTCTTTTCCACGCTTAATCTTTTCTATCAATAGATAAACACCAACATAATGTTCCCTTCCTATGTGCGTATCCCCCCTATCATTGAGAAATACTTCAACAAATTTTGTTCGACTCGCGTACCTACCGATTCGATTACTGAACTTATACGCCAAGTAGTTGCGTATGAGGGTTTTATCCGAAAACGGACCGTTCAAAACCCAGTCCGATTCTGCTGGCAATTGTAATAGCGATACATCTCTGTCGTTACCCGCACCGTTCCGAATTTCAAACCCGTATTGCGATTTTGGAAACGACTGCGAAGTCTTGCCTCTGACCTCTATACCTATTTCCGCCTCAAAACTGATATGCGGACTATACAAAGCGTTTCTACCGCCGGATTTATCATAAATAATCCACATCCTCGCAGGAATTTTGGGTTCATCAGGAATCCACCTCCCAAGTGTATCAATAATCACGATCGGCAAATTCGATGTGAACACCTCATTCTGGCTTGCAGTGTAGAAAGCATTAGCAAAACAGCCTGTGGTCATGAATAACATGACACTGTTGAGAAGTAGGAATATGTTTTTATTAGAACGACGCATCGTTTAAAACCTCGCGACAGGAACTGGTTTAAAAATCGTAAATTGCTTATCAGTTTACATGTTATATAGGTCCATCCAGTTACTCATGACACACACTTACGATAGTAAAGTTGCACAATCTCTCCATAGTTATCAGTTATCGGTTCGCTTCGCTTTCGGTTTTCAGTTAAAGAGGGTCTCTGGAACGATTTACGACTTCCTGGCGTACTCCAAGTTGGGAAAATTGTTACAAACGGCTCTTAACTGACAACTGACAACTGAAAACTGTTTAAGTATTCCCACTATGATTTTTCTCAAACGCTTAAACTACACCGACACCAATTACGTTTACAAAGAAGCGCGCCTGTCAAGGGCGAGAACTACCCTTTTACAAAGCGCGCTTGCAAAAATCAGTCAGTAGTTTTGTTAGTGCGAAGCCGTCCGCGGTATCATCTGTGGATGCGCATAGATCGCCGCATCGAAACTCTTTTGCATCAACTCCCACTTGACAGCCTGATAATCGGCATGCTCCGATAGATCGTTGTGTTCCCATGGATCGTTATCGAGGTCATACAACTCGCAAATCCCCTTCTGATGATACACAATAAGCTTCCAGCGTCGGTCCCGATACATTGTGGCGTGGGTACGATCAGGCATTGAGATCGCATCGAAAAATTCACAACGCACCGCCTCACGATGTTCGCCAGCAGGCACATCACCGCGCAAGAGTGGTGCAAGCGATTTGCCCTGCACGTAGTAAGGAATGTCCATACCCAACGCATCATACAACGTCGGAACAATATCAAGAAGCTCAACGAGTGCATCACTTTGAACGCCCTGCAAAAAATGTGTGGGCCATGAAATCATGAGCGGCACCCGCACCGACCCTTCGTAAAAACGGCACCCTTTGAATGTCAAACCGTGATCTCCGAGCGCTTCTCCGTGATCGGAAGTGAAAACAACAATAGTGTCCTCGCGAAGTCCTTCGGCATCAAGATAGTCGAGTATACGTCCAAACTCGTGGTCAAGCTGCTCAATCATAGCGTAATAAGACGCTTGCATGCGTTTGTCGTCCCACTCCGCAGGCGGTTTCGCCTGAGATTGAAAGTCGATACCCGCTTCCGTCAATTTTGACTGAAAGGCAATGTCGCTCTCCTGAAAATGTGGACCCGGTAATGTTTCCGGATTATACCGCCGGTAATATTCCCAAGGCGCATCAAACGGCGGATGCGGATCAAACGGATTAAGACTTAACAGCCACGGCTGATTTTCCCGACGATTCTTCTGAATAAATTCAATCGTTTTTTCGGTACACCAGTAGGTCTGGTGGAGATGTGGGGGAATATTGTCAAGCTCAGGGGTTGGCTCTTGCACACGTCCGCTCCTGTTCGGATACTTTTGGGAAATCGCCTTTCCCGCTATCAACGCCTCAGGATCAACGCCTTCTGCGCGTTGCCAATCTGCGTATTCGTGTCCGAGCGCATTCGGCTTGCCATGGTCATGACTATATTGGAAATAGCGATACCCGTCATTCACACGTGCCTCTTGGGTTTCAAAGGCACTCGCAAGGTGGAGCTTACCAATCAATCCACAGTCGTATCCGTCTTGCGCGAGGGCATGCGTAATCAACCGATCTTCATAATGTTCAGGGAAAACAGGGTTGCCGTTACCAGTAACGCTCACAGCTGAGGGATACATGCCCGTCAGAAAACTTGCACGAGAAGGCGTGCAGATCGGAGACTGGCAATAGGCGTGTGTGAACGTGACCGATTGACCCATAAATTCGTCGAGTCTCGGCGTGTTAATATGCGGGTTACCTAACGCTCCGATTGTGTCGAAACGTTGCTGATCCGTACAATACCATAAAATATTCGGACGTTTTTCCATCATTACTCCCTTTCTTATGGCTATCAGTCATCAGGTCGCTGCGCTTTCAGCAATCAGTAGAACCTCTGGCAGCTGCAAACGTTTTTACACGCCATAAACGGGTTACTGACCGCTGAGAGTAGAGCGTAGCGGAATGTCCTGACTGCTGACTGCTAATTATCCCACCATTTCGCTTAACGTCTCGTCAATCGTGACGACATGTTTCTGACCGGCACTCTCGATTTTAGTTATCATCAAGGCTTTAAGCTCTTGCAGTTCTAACGGTGTCAACGCATCAACGAGCGGACTATTGATAAAATTCCGATAGGCGCGGCTAGTATCGGTTTTCGGCACTATGTACACAGGAATAACGGCTTGCAACATCGCAGCGCGTTTCCGCTCTGTACGATTCACCCCGGCACGATGCCAGATCCTCGAATCGTAGAGAATATAACTTCCGCCCGGTGCCTCCACAACATCCGCATCGGGTCCGTTGTAGGGCAACCCATGTGCAGCTCGGTAGCCCTGCTGTCGATAGATGTGTCCAGGTCCCCATTCATCCGGCGGTCCCTCACCGAGTACGTGCGATCCGAGTTTGAAACAGGTTGCCCCATTCTCTTTACGGAATTCCGAGACGCAGAGATTCCGCTGAACGCCCATAACGAGTTCGGGGAAATTGTGGGGCGGTATTTCTGGACCCGTGCCACGCGTAGCAAAAATACCCCAATGATAAGGGAAATCGGAATGCCAACCTTGTACATCCCGTTCGCCATCGTCCGGCGTGAGTATCGCGAAGCCCGGTGGATGCCCAAATCGAATTTCACTTGTCCGCATATATTGACGCATTAACCACAAGGACACCGGCTCCGTCGCAGCTTGTGCAACAGCAACACCCTTAACCAACGTTCCTGTACTCCGATCGTAGGTTTCGCTATCCCACCGACCTGTGCAACTAATCTGTTCCAATGCCTCAACGGTATCGGGTGACAGAATAGCTGGAAGACAAACCCAACCGTTCTCCTTTAGGGATTTTAGATACTCCGATGGAAGATGTGCAGGTCCATGTCCGGGGGAAAAGATCGCACCCCCATCTGCTGCCGCCGCACCGTCGCTCGCAAGTCGGCCCCTCTTATGACGAAGATAACAGCCTTCTGTGGAATCTGCAGCCTCTGCTTCAAGCACAAAACCCGTAACCACATGGCGATAGGCAGTCCCACCTTCAACAGAGTCCCATATCGCCTTATCGTCCACATAGTCAAAGACTGCAAGTTCATCATCGTCGGACGCACCAAGAAACTCGCCATTCGGAGCGCGCAGCAATGTAAAGTGTTTAGACGGTCGTTCCACACGAACGACGTGTTCCTGAAAAAGTTCATTCTCATAAGCCATAAGTCCCAACTCCTTTTCTTACAGTTATCAGCCATCAAGGTGTTCGCTCCGCTCACGCTCAGCAATCAGAAAAAACATGGAAACCTTTTACTTTTTCCGTTTCCATCGCCTCTCTTAACTGAAAACAGAAAGGCAACGAAGTTGCCGAACCGACAACTGATAACTATATCCTTACCACGCATACGCCTCCGGCGCTTCACCACCAGGTCCGGCCCAAATCTCATCGAGTTTCGCGAGTATTTCACCATCCAATTGCAATTCCAAGACTGATAAGTTCTCCTCAAGCTGTTCAATCGTCCGCGGTCCAATAATCGGTGACGTAACGTCCGGGTTGTTGAGCACCCACGCCAAAGCAACGTTAGCCGGCTGTTGTCCCATCGATGCACAGAGGGCTTCGTATGCCTCAAATTGTGATCGGTGCGTTTCGATCGTTTCCCTGTTCGATTCCCTGCCGCGTCGTCCAGTCATGGGATTGTCCAATACACCACAGAGCAATCCACCACCCATCGGACTATACGGAATTACGCCCAAACCGAGTTCACGACAACACGGAAGGACTTCAAGTTCAATCTTTCGGCTGCGGAGATTATATACACTCTGCTCTGAGACAAGCCCAAGGAAATTGCGTTGGGCAGCGATGCCTTGTGCGCGAGCAATGTGCCACGCAGCAAAGTTACTACTCCCAACGTATGAGATTTTCCCTTCACGCACCAATTGCTCCATCCCCTGCCAAATCTCATCCCACGGCGTACGGCGGTCAATATGGTGCATCTGATACAAATCTATGTGATCGGTTTGCAGACGGCGTAGACTATCCTCACACGCTCGACGGATATGATACGCCGACAGACGACCGTCATTCGGACCTTCACCCGTCGAGCCATACAACTTAGTCGCCAGAACAATCTGATCGCGTCGACTCTTATCCGCTGCCAACCAGTTTCCAACAATCGTCTCCGTTAAACCCTCGTTATAGATATTAGCGGTATCAAAAAAGGTAATTCCGGCTTCCAATGCCCGACTCATCACTGGCAACGAATCTTCTTCGGACGCATGTCTCCCGAAATTGACGGTGCCGAGACAGAGACGGCTCACCTGTAGTCCAGTCCGACCAAGATAGGTATATTCCATAGCGACTACTCCTGTACTTGCATGAGTTATGTTAATTCTGAAATTTGGCAGCTAAGCACTTCTATCAATCATTCTATCAAATCCCGGCTTTTTGATTAACAAAAATCTGGGCGAACTTTTACTTGCCACACCACCAAAGATATGATATATTTGCGCTACAACTTACAAAACATTCAAGCGTGAGGAGGCAGCCCATGCGAATTGCAGTCGGTTGTATCGGACACGAAACCAATACATTCTCACCCGTCGCCACAACTATCGATAACTTCAAAAAAGGAAGCTACCACCGCGGCGACGAAATTATCACCGCGTTCCGAGACACCCGAACGATCACCGGTGGTTTTCTCGACGTCTCAGAACAACTCAATTTACAACCTGTCCCGCTCCTGTGGGCATTTGCAACGCCATCTGGCATGGTAAAGCACGCCGCTTACCAGACGCTTAAGACAGAGTTTCTAACACTTTTGCAGAACGCTGGAGAACTTGATGGAGTGCTTCTCGACTTACACGGCGCAATGGTAACAGATGAATTGGAAGACGCAGAAGGCGACCTGATTCAGGCGGTACGCGAAATCGTAGGCGAAACGCCGATCGTTACAACCCTAGACCTACACGCCAATATTACTGACCAGATGGCACACTACTCCGACGTTATCATCGGGTTCGATACCTATCCACACGTAGACTGCTACGAACGCGGGTTCGAAGCCGGACAATTACTCTTCGGCATGAACGAGGGCAAAATTCAGCCAACGATGGCATACCGCCAACTCCCGCTACTGACCGCACCCCCTGCACAGTGTACAATGAAACCACCAATGACAGACGTCATCAAGGCGTTGCATGCCCTTGAAACTGAGTCGGGTGTTGTGACAGCAACTCTTTCTATGGGATTCCCATTCGCCGATATAACGGACGCTGGTGTTTCAATACTCGTTACCACCAACGGGGATATAGGACTCGCCGATACCTATGCCGACCAGTTCGCCTCTAACATCTGGGAGATGCGCGAACAGTTTACATTTAATTTACACACCGTCGAATCCGCAATCGAAATCGCCAATCAAACAGATGGCAGACCGATTATCCTCGCCGATGGCGCCGATAACCCCGGCGGTGGCGGTCCCTGTAACGGTACAATAATCATACAGAAATTCATAGAAGCAGACGTTCAAGATGCCGTGGTCGCCGTGATTGCTGATCCCGAATCGGTTGCTCAAGCAGTTGAGGCAGGCGTTGGAAACCGGGTCCAACTGGAGGTCGGTGGGAAAACAGATACACAACACGGAGCACCTGTTGCACTCACAGGATATGTCAAGACACTCTCTGATGGTAGATTCATCCTTAAGGGTCCAATGGGACGCGGCACCGCCGGGAACATGGGCAGAACAGCCGTTATCCAAGTCGGCGGCGTTGAGATTGTCTTGACGGAAAGGCGGATCCAACCTTACGATGCCGAAGTGCTTCGGAGCGTCGGAATTGAGCCACAGACGCGTAAACTCATCGCCCTTAAATCTGCTGTCCATTTCCGTGCAGACTACACACCCATCGCACACGAGATTCTGGATGTAGATACCCCCGGCGTCCACACCCCGAACCTTTTCAGTTATGATTACCAAAAGGTAAGACGACCGATCTATCCACTCGATTCAACCGTCACCTATGGATAAACCGAGGCAATCTAAACGGGTTATAGGTTCCTATCACGACACTCACGGGTAGGCGAGGTTTCTAACCTCGCCAAAACCACACCTTCCCGCTCAATACGTTCAAACATCTCCCGGTATTCCGATGTGCCATCGTCATCCCAATATGTTGTGGAAATAGGCGCAGTATAACCCATAGGAATCAGGCGACTCCAATCCGGACGCACCATGAAAAGCGAATTCTCTGGATCCGCGATGTTATACATACCCGTGCCGTTCTTGAACTGAGAGTTGATAATCCATCGCTCCTGCTCCGGCAGCGCTAAAGACTTCAGACGTTCCAATTCCTCGCGATTCAGCGTCACGCCAAGTCCAGGGGATTCAGGAACGCGTACAAACCCATTAATTGGCGTCAAGTTTTCGTTGACCACATCCGTCTTCCACGTTTCAGTATCCGAATGAAAATGAAAGGTCGCCGTCGGAAACGTTGCCATCATGTGAGTTGTCATCGCACGCGTGATATTTCCACCCACATTCTGAAGCATGAATGGACTCCCATTCGCAGCAAACAGTCCAGCACGTCGGATCGCATCACCAATCTTCGCATGACCGAGCATATAAATATCCGCCGGTCGCATGAACACCTCGTACGTCGCGCCCATCGGAAAATGGTGAAGCACAATCGGCAGTCGTGAACGTTGACGGAGTTCAATATAGCCCTGTATATCCTCCCCAGGCAACGGATCTTCAAAACAACCCGCAATTCGGTATTCAGACAGCGCATCAACCAACTCAGGAATGTGGTCATCCGTTCCACCCATCGTAAAGTCATAGTGGATTTTGAATCCCTCTGGTGCGACGGCTTCCATCGCTTCGGTCTGGTCAAGCACATTCTCGAAAGGCGAGAGATGGTACTTCATCCATGTGTACCCTTGTGCTGCGTATGTAGCAACGGTGTCCGCCATACGCGATGGATCCGTTGAGACAGTCCAACAGCCCACAGGTACCCACGAGCGATACTTTTGTCCGAACAGCTTATAGACAGGCACACCTGCTGTCTTCCCCATCAGATCGTACATCGCCGTGCCAAGCCCAAGCGAGGTTTCATCACCCACCCAGTCAAACGGATTTGTCCCGATGTACCGATCAATAACATCTTGAGGCTCGCGTCTCCCACTCTCACCCAACCCCTCCAAGCCTGTATTTGTGTGAACGACATACACGGTACGTTGGATCGGACCGTAGAAATGATTGAGCTGATAGGCGAGAAAATCCTTATATTCAAGCGTGATCTCGTGAACTTCAATCTCTGTAATCTTCATATCTAAATATGATACCCATCAGTTGCGTAGGTTGGGTTGAGCGTCTCACGAAACCCAACACCATAGAAGCTTAGCGCAAACTGTCACTCCTAACCTACTCACTACCACTGAGGAGGAAGCAATCCTGAACGGTGACACCCTCCGATGAAAATGATTCGCCATCCACTTTGATCGCTGCACCACCACCCACAGGGCGCCCATACTCGCGACGCACTGCGTCAATACGACAGTCAGTAACCTTCACGCCAGAACACTCGGAGAAATTAAGCCCATCCCCGTCGGTTCGGATGTTAATGTTATCAATGCGCAACCCGTTACAGTCCTCAGCAAGAATTGCTGAATCACCGCCGTTATAGACAGTCAAATTGCGGATTTCCATGTTTTCACACTGTTTCAGGGTAATACACACATTATCCACCCCATTGAGGATTCCAGGACCGTAGATTTTCACGTTTTCTAAGTCTATTCCGACAATCAGAGAGGCATCTATATCGGAGGCGGAAAACTTGAGTACAGCCCCAGCATCAAGCGCGAGGGTAACATTACTTTTTAGGTGAATAGAAACCGCTGCGTAGATACCGGATGGCACGAAGACCGTGCCGCCTCCAGCAACATTGCAGACAGTGATGGCTCTGTTAATCGCGTCCGCATCGTTCGACTTTCCATCGGCAACCGTACCGAAATGCCGCACATTGTATGTACCGACCTTCGCAAGTGCCTCTGCAGTCAACCCTGAGAGTGCGTCCTGGCGCATCCTGCCGGTATGCTCTTCAAAACTTGCAGCCATATTATCGCGGGTTTGACGACGCACTTCTTCTACGTAATCGACCAGCGTTCTTAGTGTGTATTCGTATCTATACCGATCTACTTTGCCCTCCAGCGTTTTCCACAGTTCCGCCGCCTGTGTAGCCATCTCAACGGCTTCCTCCATATTGCCGTAAACATCCTGAATGACGGTTCTGCCGATCGAAAGCCGTTGGTCATGTTCAGCGAAGTGAAAAGTGGAGAGAAACGCCTCCGCACGCAAAGGATCTTCATATATCTTGCGGAGTCCAGGAGCATACTGCGCCAACACGCGCTCACGCAACGCAGGCGTTGCGATGCCTATCCCATCACGGTTGACAATGTAGGGTGTCTTGTTTTCCGTCATACCATCGTCACCTGTATCAATCCATACACCACGATACCCACGATAGTAATAGTACTTACGCGTTACCTCTTCAAGCATTAGCAAGATAGTTTTAACTGTCTCAAGTACATCTTGATCGTCCCCGAACGTCTGTCGAATCCACTCAGTGTAGATTTCATCTACTGTTAGGTCTGGATTCCAATTGAGCCGTCCCAACCCGTAATAGTTCACAGCGTTCAAGGGGCATTCAGTCCACGCCGGTGCGGGTTCAATCATAGCCACACCCATAATGCAATCCACACCAAATTTGTTCAAACTTCCCGGTCCGTTGCGATAGGTATCCTGCTCAAACCACCACTTCCATTTCTTGACCCAAGAGACGGGCCAACTCTTGTCGATGACCAATTCACTGCCAGATAGGTTTTTCTGAATCGCACCATCAAGCGCAGGGATCGGTGCTGAGAAGTCCCAGTCCATAGGACTGCCTTTCGGAACTATAACGACGTTGTCCCGAAAATTGCCATCTTCATGCGCAAATAGATCGTAAGGAATGAGGTTCCGATAGGGTTCAGGTGTGTATCGAAGGTTACCGTAGACAAAACCACGCACGAGGACGGTTCCATCGTGCGGTTTCAGTGTGTCGGCAATTCGGTTCACCATCGGCGGACGCGGGTCGCCATTTTGTTTTTCCGAACCGAGTTTCATCAGGTATCCGCCGAAGTCAGGCACTCGTGCGTAGAGTGCGTCGGCGGTTTCTTGGTCAAGGGCCAGGAGATAACTCGGACTCCAGTAGAGTTTGACGCCGTAATTTCGGCAGATGTCGGCGAGTTTCTCAACCTCATCAAGATGCTCTAAAAAGTTGTTACGATAGTGCCAGTTAATCTCACTCGGACAGAGCGCATTCCAACCGCATGACGCCAACATACGCACCCAATCTCGGATGAGTTTGGTATTGCCAGTGCGTAACTCTTCCCAACTGAAAATTGAATTGTCTCTGCCACCACCTCGCCATCTATCCCCGAGAAGCCCGCGGAAATATGACCAGTGCGATACCATACGAATAGGCACCTGCGGATTTTCCAACGCATCAATTTCAAGTAGATCTTGCCCAATCTGAACACGACGTATCAAATCAAATACACCAAAAACAACCCCTGCCGGTATTCTCCCAGCGACGACAACTGTATCGTCGCCTCTCTCTTTCACTGCCTTGATGACGAAGCCATCGCCTTTTACCTGATTTAATCCAAGTGCCTCAGCGCGATCGCGAATCCAACCGGAGGTCTCAGCCGTGCCGAGAACAATCTTTGGGCCGCGAACGGCAGCAGTTTCCGAAATAGAAGGCTTGAAGCCGAACATGGATTCCACTGCCTGTGCCAACTCAGAACCGGCTGTTTGGACAGTCGAATTCGCACCTTCAGCAACGATGTTCCTGAACAAATTTCGAGTGCTTTGTTTAGTATCGAATGGATTGAACTGCAGCCACGCTTTGTAGAGCGTTTCGTCTACCTCTTTATATTTGTAAGTGTGGTGCCTGTTCTCGGTAGGATTCGTATCTTGCCTTCCCGCATAGATGTCCTTCGTAGCATCATAAATCTGGCTGATTTCAGCATCGGTTAGCAGTCTGTTATAGATGCGCAAATCGTCGAGAAAACCGACAAAACCCTCGCCGGTGTAAATCTCTGTCAATCCCTCTCGGCGTAACGGTTCTGTATCCACGCCCGATAAATCAACCGTCGCGATCTGCTCTCCATCACGCCATCCAACAATCCGCTTCGCTTCGTCGTCGTAAGCGACCGCGAACAGATGCCACTCAGAATCGCCAACGGTGGCTTTTACATGTGGATAAAATGCCCACTCGCGCATGTCGTATTTGGGCCAGTTGTAGTCGAGAATCCCCTCCCAATAGAGAAAATCCTTCTCACCCCGGAAGCGCACCTGAAAACAGCCGCGATAGCTGTTAAGTTCAACAGCATCATTGCTATATGTCAGGATGTTAGACCTATCCGACACCGTATTCAGCCAAAAGCAAATCGTGCCACGCGACATAGCCAGCGGAGAGTTTTTAGATACAGGAATTCGCAGCGGCTCAGCGTCTCGCACTGTTTCAATACAGGCACGTCCCTCACCGAGTGAATAAATCTGCGTTCCCCCAAGCACGGCGTGATTACCGTTACCAGAGAGATCGCTCCCCGTTCCATCATCAAAATCCCAACGACCAACCAACCCTTCAGGTTCAGCCGCCATCACCCCACTGAGTTTACTTACCAACATCAGGGCCACCATTACAAAAACAGTAAAGATTCCTTGATATTCCATGCATCTACTCCATATAACTTGATCCTTACGGGCCGGTTTTTATATTTCCCCATGTCGTGGCTAATTTACCTGCAGGATAAACCGCCAGCGCCGACTTAAGCCCTTTTGTCACAAGGACTTCAATATCATCTTTAGTCAGCGCGATACTGAAAAATGCGATTTCATCAAACTGACCGGAAAAATATTGTCCCCATTGATCCAAAAAATTCGCACCGATACCGATATCCGTAAAAGTATAGGAATCGGCAACCGTGTCCCCTTCTTTACCGTTGTAATAGCCCGTTACATTCCCCTCGCCATCAAATACAAATGCATAGTGCCCCCATTTATTATCATCAAAGTCTGGGATCACAGGCTTCCATGCGCTGCTCCAGATTTCAACCGCTCCGCTTTGGAACCGAGTTGTAAAAGCCGGATTTGTCGGTCCACTGATATTCGATATCAGCCGATCATCATCGGCAGCATCACTCGGATTTGCCCACAAAACCAATGTAACTGCTCCAGATAAGCCTAAATCTCCAACAACGACATGCCCCTTACTTTCATTCCCATCAAATTCCAGCGCAGATTCAAACTTACCATTCTTTATCCATTTCGGACCGTTCACAAGCTCCCCGTCCTTGCCATTTTCAGAGGAATCCGCCGCTGTATCACCCTTGCCATCATCAAAAAGCCACATCCCAGCAACATCTTTCAGGTCAAACTCGGCTCTGCTGATACCGATAAATATCAAACTCAGGACAATCAAACTGACACATGCAAGCATTAAATTCGCCATTACGATTTTCATCCGTCATAATCTCCTTTTATTGTGAAGAAGGTCGTGAATTGAGAATTCGTGACGGTACGTAAGAGGTCACCTTCCGAGAACTGATAACCATTATAACACATAGACTAAAATGGGGTAAAACAATCTTTGGGAAAGACAGTCGGAAGATGTAAACGCTTTGGATTTTCGAGTGAAATTGAAATCGTGGAAGAATTTTTGGAGAAGACGCGCAGGTTGAGTTGAAAGGTAGGAGAAGTTTTCCGTCCCGCAAACTGTTAGTTTGCGACATGACGGACCTTTCAACAGTTTGTAGCAGGCACAAGAATTAACCGACAATCATCCACAGCCTTAGTCTTCGGTTTCCTCTGCTACCTCATTCTCATGCATAATTTCTTTTAACTTTAGCCCAACGTGAAAAGCAACACAGCAGATACCCACTGAAATAGCGAACAACCACCGATAACCGATATAGGGAACGAGAAATCCACCAAGCAACGGCGCAAAACTCACAGGCATGAGCAGCGTGTTCATAAAACCGATGTAACTCGGACGGTTTCGCGGGGGCGCAATATTCAGCATGTACGCCATAAAACTCACCATCATACCGTTTGACGAAATTCCACCGACTATGAAAATCAGAATAAAGGCAGGCATCTGTAAGGCAGAAGGCAATATACTCGAAGAGAAGGCGAGTGTAGGAGAAATACCCATCAACCCAGCCGTGATAATCAGGAGCGAGCGAACGCCTTTTCTTTCGCCAATGTACCCCCATAGTGTGTTTGAAATCACACCGCTTAAGGCAGAACACACAATAAAAAAGCCTATTGTTGCCTCTGAAAACTTGAGATCATTCAGGGCGTATGGTATATAGAATGGGGACGACATCCACGAGAAATGCGAAAAAACACGGAAGACGATGAACCGTCGGTAATTGTCGTCCGTCCGCAGAAAGTACAGTCCCTGTTTCAAGTGTTGCGAGATAGGTTGCCGGGCCGGTTGGACGGGATGAATAGGTTCGCGCACGCCTAAAAAACTAATGAAAGAGAAAAACGCCGCCAGCACCGAACAGATAAAGAGAAAAGCGTAGTTATACGGAAATCCAAGATCTGTCTCCACTCGACAGATGGTGCCAATAAAATACATCGTGAATATTTTGAAGGCGCGAGTAATATTCCCCAATATACCCGTAAATTCAGCCTCATTTCCGAGTACTGCACGCACCAAGAATCCAACCCAGATAGCGAAAAAACCGCCGTACAGCTGCCGTAGACTAAAGAAACGGGCGCGCTGCTGTGGGGCTATCGCCTTAGAAACGATGTCCATATAAGGAAGCGTTGAAATCCCCATGGCAGAGGAAGACAGAAAATAGAACCCCAGAAAACAACCAGCAAGCAACATCGGACTGCGCTCACCAATCGTGATGGTACACAAGAAGATGGCAAACCATGCCAAAACCCGAATGGTCATGCCGAGTATGTAAAACGGCATTTTACGCGGGCGATGTTCAAGCAGGTTCGATATCAGCAGCTGAGGCCACATCCAGCCAACTGTCATCATCGAACCCGTTAAACCCACCAGAACATCTGAATTACTTAACCTATGGATAAAAGCAGGAAGCACAGTCGATGAATCCGCAAACGCTAAGTTGATACGCATGAAAGTGCCTTGAAGCAGCGCAAATCGAAAGTTTCGCCGTTGGACACCTGCTTTTTTAAGCATTCTCTCTTCTGTTCCTATCTAAATTCTTTGGATATATAGAGGGCATGCAAGAAGTCATTTCACCGGCTGCCTCAATGTAGGGGAAGTTTATAGGTTTTCGATGTTACGAAAATCGAGGCATCTACCGTAGAAAAGAAGAAATTCTGCGCCTTATCTTTTGACACGATTTTCCGAATTAGGTTGAATAAAATTTGCAACCCGCCGCTGGAACCGAGGCAAAAAATTGCTTTACAGGCGTCCAAAGTTGTGCTAAATTGCCTACAAACTTTAATAGTCGTAGGCACATTCCGCTGTGCCGTAACAGTAAGGAAACAGATATGGAACCTCTTCGGATTGGATTTCTCGGTGCCGGCGGTTTCGCAAGGCACACCATTTATCCCGCACTACATCTCGCCCCTGTCGCATTGCAAGCCGTTTGCGACGCCGACGAAAATCGTGCAAAAGATGCTGCCGGCAAATTCGGCACCGGCAGATATTACACCGATCGGCATGAAATGTTTGAAAAGGAAGACCTTGAAGCCGTTATCATCTCCATGGGACCCGACCCAAGGCAACCGCTCGTGCTTGAAACGCTCGCCGCCGGATATCACGTCTTCACACCGAAACCCCCGGCGCCATCTCTCGCAGAAACCATCGATTTGGCAGAAACCGCAGAAAAACACGGCAAAACGCTAATGGTGAACTTCCAGCGGCGGTTCAGCCTCGGTGTGCGAGAGGCACGGCAGATTATGCAGACTGAATCCTTCGGCACGCTTACACAACTCTTCTGCTCGTTTTGTAGTGGAAAATACCCGACAGTGAAAAGCTATCTACTCGACTTCGCTATCCACCATTTCGATTTGGCGAGACACATCGCCGGTGCCGATGTGAAGGAACTCAGCGTTTTTCACAACGAGGTTGATGGACAAGGTGCTTTCGCTGTTGCCGTAGAATATACAAACGGGGCGGTAGGAAGTTTGCAGTTGACCAGTCAACGCCTGTGGCAGCGCAACTATGACTACATCGAAATTACCGGACAACACGAATATATCGTTTTAGACGGGTTGTGGGGGGCACAGCACTTTACCGAAAATGGGAACACATTCACCTCAAATTTTTCTGATCAGCGCAACGGCGAACTAACAGGCGATGGAATCAGCCTCACCGAGTTCGTCAACGCAATTCGTGAAGATCGAGAACCCGTCTCAAGTATCCAAGACTGTGTCGGCACCATGCGGTTCTACGATGCCGTCCTTCAACGCAAAAAAGGCGTCATCTCGCTTCAATAGTTGTCAGTCGTCGGTTAAAGAGCCTAAATCAGAATCAAAATCAGAATCAGAATCAACGGTATAAAGCCTATAAAGGCTTTACCGAGGTATGCTGGCGAGGTTTTGCGGCGTAAAGCCCCACGGAATGCCGGGCGCATGCCATACGCGCATGCGAACCTTGATTTACGCGCATTCCGTGTTGATTCATGCGACGTGCATTCCTAACCTCGCCTAACCCATAACTCACAACCAATCCTTATTAATATCCTTCAAAACCTCAAGGCACGTCTCCCCGCTAACCAACCGATGATAATATCCTGTAACGCGTTCCGTAAAGTCCTGATTCTCATCCAAACCGCCCAATGTGGTGTCAGCGGGCGACCACAGTGTTGTATTTGAGAGAATAGCAGAGATGCGTCCGGCTACGTCTTCTCGGCTCGCGCCAAACGCGCCCTTCAGAATGTCTTGTATCGTCCGGTCAGGATCTTGGATTTCGTATTCCGTGCCAGTATCGGTGATACTTTTATAATCATCAGTGTGCGGCGTCAGAAACCGGAGTACGGTTGCGAAAGAATAAGCAAAATCACACTTGAAAAGTTCCGTGCTGGTACTGTAGTTCGGCGATCGGACAATATCCGCAGCGCGCTCACGCAATTTCACAGTTTCGATGATGTTAATCCGGGCATTGTCATCTTTGACACTACGGATACGATTAACGAATTCCAGCGAGTATGCCCGCGCACGCTTCCCCGCTATCGGAATGTCGGCTTCCACAATCTCGGCATACCCCTCCATGAGGCGTTCGAGATGGGGCGCGAAGGTCGGATGCGACGCCGCTTCATTCACATATTCGATACCAGAGAGTGCACCCTTATGTGTAATACCCGGCACATGCACAGAATTCACCAAAAGCAGCTTCCAATCGTGATACGGTTCAATGCTCTCTTGACTCACAACAACACCCTGGTCCTGAAGTTCTCCGAACGGCACGCGTAACATGTTCTCTAAGTCTTCCAAAATAAGCGGCGTCGCAGGCGAGTTCTCAGCGTAAGTTATCAGTTCATCTTGACCTTCAATCTGTTCTCGCGCAGCTGCTTTAATCTCGTTAGGCACAGCATAAACCTGGGGCACAAGCCGATCTCCCATTTCGTTGAGAAAACCGACATTTGTTTCTAACCACGCCGTATAATCAGCACTACGTTTCGGATACGCATTGCAAAGAATATCCCGAATAATGTCCCCGTTATTTCGGAGGTTATCGGTATTGATAACACAGAGCGTCGAATCAGAACCGTGATGGGAAAAATAATGATAGAGGGTCTCGTCCAGCACATCCATCGCCAGTTCACCCTTAGCGATCCCCGCTTCGGTTACACCGATCAGCACGAGGTCAAGCGGATTCTCAGTTTGGGAATAGAACCATTCACGACCGGTTTTTGTGGAGAGTGTCGTTGCACCAACAACGCTCTCAATCCGTTGGATACCGTGGATACCACCCATGTCAAATGTGACAACATGGTACACGCCATCTTGTCGATTAAACGCATCGGCTTTCTCAGTACCACGCGGCTGTCCAACGAAGATACCACCATTATAGAGATTCCGCTGGTTGAGAATATGAACGAATTCATGGGTTAAGGCGCGTTGCAGACCGCCCGCACCAATGGCAAGAATTTTGATTGGAAGCATCTGTCTTCTCCTTTAGTGGCATTTAATTCTTCTGTAAAAGGGATCCCCGTTCCCGACTTATAACGGATTGTTGATAGTCAGTTGTCGGCACGTAAATTTGCATAGCAGATTTCCTTTCGGTCATCGGTCAAAAGATGGCTTGGTTAAGTCAAAAACCTCTTTAACTGAAAACTGACAACTGAAAGGTTTGCGCAGCAAACCGTACTGATAGCTACTTCCCTAAAATATCAGCATAAAGCGCTAAATACGCGTCAGCGATGTGTTTCCAATCATAAGGCTCAACGCGTTCAACGCTGGCTTTACCCATCTCAATGCGTCCTTTCCCAGCGTTAATGAGCTTGACAAGGCTACGCGCCAGTCCATCAGCATCCCCCGGATCAAAAAGTGCACCGTTAACGTCCTCCGCCACGAGTTCCTCAATGCCCTGAACGCGGCTGGCAGCAATCGGGAGTCCCGTCCCCATCGCCTCTAAAACAACGAGGGGCATACCTTCCGCAAGTGAGGGTAAGATAAAAATATCCGCATCGCGATACTTCTGCGGCAATTCCGAATACGGCACCGAACCCGCAAAACGGATATGCTCGGCTACATTGAGGTCTGCTGCCAACTTCAGGAGATCTTTCTGATACGGTCCATCACCGACAATTTCAATCTCAAAGTCGTGTGCTGTATCCTCAACGATCTGAGGCAGGGCGCGGATGAGAAATTGGAAACCTTTGCGTGGAATGAGTCGCCCAATTGTGAGGATTCGGACTCGCTTTGGACAAGGGTCGCGGAGCGTCGGCTCGAAACGACTCAGGTCTAAGCCGTCAGGAATCACATCCATCTTCACGTCGGAAGCGGTTTCTCGTGCGAGTTCACGCAAACCGTCGCTACAGGCAACAACCACCGAAGCACTACCCCAAATTGACCGAATAACCGGCTTTAGCAGCAGATACAACCATCGATAATACGGTGGATCCGGATTACGGCGAGGCACATCGCGACCGCCTAAAAATACAACATACGGCACATCGCGAAACTTCCGCAGAAGATACGCACCACCGCCAGCAGGGATACCAAAAAAGACCTGCACAATATCCGGTTCAAACTGCTTGGCGAACCGCAGTCCGTAAAGGCTCGAACTGATAGCGTAAGTCAGCATCTCGTGGACGGCACACACATCCGGATTCTTCCGAAGTGCTCGCACCCGATGCACGTGAAAACCCGCTACCTGCTCATCCGCCGGACAATCACCATAACTCGAAGTAATCAGATGCACATCGTGTCCCGCCGCCGCGAAGTGTTTACCTAAGAAATAACTGACCCAACCGCCACCCCCACCAATCGGTGGAAACTCGTGATTGAACATCAAGATCTTTTTCTCTTTAATTTTTCCTTGCGGATCGGTCAGGTGGGTCGGAACAATAAAGTTCTGCCCCGTCTATCCGCCCTCCATTTCATTTCGGGCTACGCGCTAAGGATGTTACAAATTCGATAATCACACCAGCGATATTAATTCCTGTGACTGACTCCAATTCCTCAAATCCCGGCGATGGATTGACTTCCAACACAACAGGTCCCGCATTCGTCTGGAGCAGATCGACCCCTGCTATCTCCAACTCAAGTGCTGCTGCCGCCCTGATGGCAACATCGGTGTATGCATCCGGTAGCGAGACCGCTTCCCCGGAAGCACCCCTATGAACATTTGCTCGGAATTCGCCAACGGGAGCACTTCTTTTCATTGCTGCAACCGCTTTACCACCTACGACAAGAACACGGATATCAACACCACCTGCTTCCGCAATGAAAGGCTGAATTATGTAATCTTCATGGAGATCACACAGCGCATCCACCGCTGAAGTCAGCGAAGTCGGCGTATCCAACAACATAACGCCCGTGCCATGGGTCCCATGAAACGGTTTTAAAATAAACGGATAATTCCCCATTTCGGCTACGGCACTCTCTAAAAATGCGGCGGAACCGACAGTGAGGCTCGGTGGGATAGGCAAGCCGTGCTGCGCGAGGATGCGTAGAGAGTGGAATTTGTGTCGAGCCGCCGCGATCGCTCTCGCCCGATTCACAACAGGCGTACCGATCCACTCAAAATGCGCCACGACCTCTTCACCGTATCGCACTGTTGTCCGGCTGAGGCGTGGTATCAGAACATCAAAGTCCTCTGCTGGCTTACCCTGATACGTAATGCGACTCTTATCATTACCGATATGGAGATAGAAACCGAAAGGATCTAAAATCTCAGCGGTGTGTCCTGCATTGAAGGCAGCTTCATTGAGACTACGCGTGGAGTGGTTTTGAGGTCCCCGAGAGAGTATACCAATTTTCATAGTTTATTGACAGACTAACCGCTGATCGAAGTTGCAACCCTCGACACGGTTTCTAATTTCAAATAGGGACACCGAATTTCCATACCTCCAAGCAACTGCATGCCAGCAGAGGGTTGTATCTATAAATAGAGGCAACTCGCGTTATTGTATTATAGTTTTAAGGGTTTTGGCAATACACTCAGAGTCGTTTTCAGTCTGTTGGATCTGTTTAGCAAGGGTTTCAACATCGGACTTTCCTACCCATTGCTGCCGTTCTTCGGTGTAATCGCCTGTACCAGCTCGAAACTGATGGATAAAACGCACCATTCCAACAGGTCCAAGCTTGTCAACTAATGCCTTAAAACCGAGTTCTAAAATCTGCTCATCTGTCATAAGATGTTCCTTCACTTTACACAACAACTATCAAGATAGATTTTATAGGTTGTCATTGCGGGTAAATCCAACAGAAGTATTCAACTTTCATCTATTCTATACGTTTCGCATAGGAAATCCTCAAGTTCGTCAAAGGTATCAAAAATCTTTTCACACAAGTTCTCAAAAAAGATACTCCGCGTCTCATTGTAAACCGCATACACCGGCTTATTATGACGGGAAGCGTAGTTCATTTCACTCAGCACGCCGGGCGACAATTTGTCCGTAGGATAAATAACAACCACAAAATCGCTCTGGTGGATAAATTGGTAATCCCGCGAAATTGTCCGCGTTTTAATCTGTTCGATCACGTCAACATCCATCTCACCCATAGTTGGGGGCAGATTCAGCGGGTCAGCACCGTCAACTTTCGAGCGGGTAACGAGTGCCATATCCTTAATAGAGAGCGGATCAAAAACAATAAACGAACGACTCAACTTCTCACCCACCTCACGGATTTTCTCAATCTTTTCTGGGGTGTCTCTTAAGAGCGTAATCGGATAACTGAGATAAAATATCGGTTTCCTCGGCGAAAAGAGCAGTTCATAAAAATTTTCGAGATCGTGTTGTTTCGCCACGGCGTAGTACGGCTTCTCTATGAGTTGCGCCAGCTGTCGCGTCAAGAACTCTTCTTCGTCCAACCAGACATTGAGGGTCGCTTTCCCCATACCTGTCCACTGCATATTCTCTTCCATTCGTTCTGATATATCGGTAATATTATCAACGACATTAATCAGAATATCAGGCTGGATAATTTCAATATCTTTGAAAGAAAACCCTTCGAGAAGACTACCACGCCACCGAAAACAGGCATGTAATCCTATAACAGCATGTTTATAATCCGCAGCGAGTTGTGCGATTTCATAGAAAGCAGTACGTCGCGCCAATGATAAAACCGCTGGATCCGAATCGAGCACCTTTTCTGTAAAATCGACATTCGATTCCGCCCCAATTTGATGCATAAAATCACCAACATTGAAAAATCCAATGTTCACTCCTTTTTGCACACAGAACGCCGCGAAATCTGCCATTAACTCTTTGCGTCCCGAACAACTAATGCCGGTACAGATGATTTTCATAATTGTGAATACCGCCTCTCATAGTAAACCCGTAAACTATGCCCGGTCCACCGCCAACGACTTCAATTTTGCGAGTGCCGCTTGCTCCTCAGTTTGCCACGGACGATGTGCAGGTTTATCCGGTTTCCGTGGCGGTCCACCGAGCACGAGAATATATGCTCGCCGCACCGCTGCCGTCGTGTTCGGAGCAGAATAGTGTAAAGTCCGACAATGATGGAACGTCGCACCACCCGCAGGTATCGGACACGCAACCGCCTCTGATGTGTCAACATCATCCGTTACCAATCCGTGCACGAGCGGGTCGTCGTCAATATGGCGATGCCAACGCACCTTCCCTTTGTGCGATTTCGGAATAAATTGGAGACACCCACTCTCAACCGTTGCCTTGTCAAGCGGAAGCCAAACACTCAAACTATGCGGCAGAATCTCAGGATTCCAGTACGCCTCATCTTGATGCCACGGCGTTGCATTCCCGTAATGGGCAGGCTTCAAAATCATGTGCCCGCCACCACTGACCTTTTCGGATTCCACACCGAGCAAATTCGCAGCAAGCCGGTGCGCGTTTCGGAAATAAACAGTCTCACGGAGTTCTGGAAATTGCGCCTCTGGACCCAATACTTGCGGCAACGTCTCACGCCCGTTGTGTGCACGCGGACCCGCCAAATCAAAGTAGCGTCCTTCTGCTTCCCCAGTCCGCTCTGTGAAAAGTTCGTCGTAAATGCCCTTGAGCCATTCAACTTCTTCATCCGTCGTGATGCGCGGGATGCTTAAGTATCCGTTTTCTCGGAAAAAGGCGATCTGTTCCTCGGTCAAATCAATGTGAAAATCATTCTTGGAATTCATAGTTCATCGAATTAAAATAGCGTAAGGTAAAATTGTAACAACGCGGACGCCATCTTCAAAACCAAACAGGCTCATCCAAACGATAGCGTGTTCCCATCGTGCCCCTAATACCGACAACACAGGATGGTTGGCAGTCAATTGTAGCGGCAACTGTATTGAACCCTCTGTGTCCTCAATCATCTGCTCCAAAAGCTGCTCAAAAAAGGGCTTCTGCTCAGGTAACACCATAAGATCAACTTCGTCCGTCTCGGCAAAACCCGCCTGCGCTTTGGCAATAGATAGCGCAGTCTCCAGCCCGCCGAGCTCATCAACGAGTCCGAGTGCTTTCGCCTGTTTACCCGTCCAGACCCGTCCCTGTGCGATCTCATCAATTTCATCGAAGGATTTGCCTCTACCTGCTGCCGCCTTACGGACAAAATCACCATAGATCGTTTTCATCATTTTCTCAACGCGTTCCCGCTCTGTAGGTGTAAAACCGCCATAATCCGAATAGAGCGTAGCGTTCTGTCCGTGTGTGATGATCTCCTTCGTCAGACCAAGTTTGTTATAGAGTCCCTTCATGTTCAGTTTCCCACCAAAAACACCAATTGAGCCTGTTAATGTGCTCGGATGCGCCACGATCGTACCCGCCGCCATTGCGATATAGTAACCGCCCGATGCAGCGACATCGCCCATCGAAACGACAACCGGTTTCTCGCGTTGGATGAGCATGATCTCTCGCCAAATCAGATCAGAAGCGAGCGCAGAACCCCCCGGGCTATCTATGCGGAACACGACTGCTCGAACCGAATCGTCGGTACGTGCTTTCTCGAACGCTTCCTTTAACGCATCCGGCGTAATCACTGGCATTGTACTGAAAAGCGAGTCATCAACATCAGGCAGGATAGGACCATTCGCATAGATAAGTGCAATCTGATTCTCACCGGCACGCTGCGTACGCTGAGGCGGATTAAGCATGCTGAATAGCTGCATAAGTCCTGCAAAACTATTCATATCCGGCACCTTGCGCTTACGCGCAAAGTCTGGCTCGACAACTTGAACATCTTCGTCCTCGGAGGCTGCTTTCAGCGCAGTAAGGAGTTCATCGTAATATTGCAAGGCATCGACCAATCCCACTTGCAACGCCTCCTCCGCTGTGAATGGACCGCGATCTATCAAACCCGATGCATCTTCTACAGTAATACCGTCTCGACTTTCAGCGATATGATTCAGCAATTGGGCATACAAATCATCAAGCAGCGTCGTCATCGACTCACGGAAGGCATCCGACATACCCTCACGCATATAGGGTTCGACACCGGATTTATATTTTCCCATTGCCAGCATATCGGCGTGGATGTCCAACTTGTCCAACAACCCCTTATAGAACACGAACTCGGCGCGTAAGCCAGTTAAATTGAGACTACCAGCAGGCATTAAAACGACGCGATCCATCGCAGCGGCAAGCAAATACTCGTCATTCCCACCGCCTTCCAGATAACCGACCGTCTCTTTGCCTGTTTCGCGGAATTCGTGAAGTTTGTGGCGAATTTCTTGAAGTGTTGCCCACCCCACACTCACATTATCTATTTTGAAGATAATCCCTGCAATCTCATTGTCTGTTTTGAGCATATCTAATTTTTTAAAGAGTCCCCGGAGCGTCTTCGTCGAGGAGGTTCCAAAGGCACTGACGACTTTGGTATCAGCGTATGTACCGCTCAGCGTGAATTTAACATATTTTTTTTCAGGGAGAGTCGTCTCTTCTGCTGCGTGTTCCTCGGCAAACACAGGCGAAACGAGGATAAGCAACGTGAGCAGAAACACCCATATTTGTAAGCTGGACTTCGACAATTTCATCACTTTCTCCTTCTTTTTTCGTATCCAATTTAGCATTGCTATTCTACCACAAAACGGCACTTCTGTCAAGTCGCAAATTCTTCCCTGCAGCGTGGATTTTGCCAACAATCAATGCTACCTTTTGCTATGGTAGGATATGATTTGCAACGAGTACCAAATCCAAAATGTTGACAATACCATCTCCATTGAAATCGGGCGAATTCTCCCCAAAACTCGAAGCAACAAAGGTCAAATCAAGGATATTTACAACACCGTCCCCGTTAACATCCGAAGCGGTTTGTGTCAAAAGGGATGTAATCTCCCACAGTAGAATAGTGCCATCCCAACTACCACTCGCAAGTGTCTCACCATCGGGTGAAAAAACTAAATCTGTGACCGCATCCGCATGCCCTTTGAGGATAGCCATAGGCGAATCCTGAGGCTCGTCTGTCAGGAAAGTGGTTGCATCCCACAGTAGAATAGTGCCATCCCAACTACCACTCGCAAGCGTACCGCCATCCGGAGAAAATGCTAAGGCATCAACCTCGCCTGTATGTCCTCTGAGAGTGAAAAGCCGTTGTTGGGCGTCTGCATCCCACAGTTGAATCGGTCCATAAGCACCGCCACGTGCCAAGGTTTTATTATCCGGCGAGAACGCCAACGCATAAACATCATCCCTACGCCCCTGGGTTGAATCTTGTTTGCCAAGCGTTGCACGGTGCTGTCCTGTACTGACATCCCATAAAAGAATCGCACTGTCTCCACCCCCACTTGCGAGTGTCTTGCCATCTGGCGAGAATGCCAACACCTTCACCCAGTGTATATGACCTTCAAGGGCCGCGCGGTGTTCTCCGGTTGTTAGATCCCACAGAGAAATTGTACTATGTCCATTTTCACTCGCGAGGATTCTACCATCTGGCGAAAACGCCGTGCCCACAGTGAACAAATCCTGCAGCGCAAGCGGAGGTCGTTTTTCCCCTATTGTATTCCAGAAGCGAACGGTTCCATCATAACCCGCACTAACAAAAGTCACACCATTCGGTAAAAATGCTGCTGTCCTAATCCAACGCTTATTTTCTGTGAAAATGGATCCCTGCTGTTCTACTGTGTCTGTATTCCATAGGCGTAGTACACCGTCCTCGCTCCCACTCAAAAGCACCGTATTATCTGGTGAAAACGCAACGGCGGTAACATATCCTGGGTGTGCATGGAGAATAGACCTGGATTGGGTATAAACAGTATTTGGTGCTTTCAGCGTATCAATATCCCATAACCGAACCGCGTTGTCTTCACCTACACTTGCAAGCGTTTTGCCATCCGGGGAAAACACGAGGGAACGGATGGGCCGAGTATGTGCTGTGAGGATTGCTCTTTGCTGACCGGTGTTTACATCCCACAAGCGAATTGCGGCATTTTCACTCTCGCTGGCAAGAAGCGTCCCATCTGGTGAGAACGCAACAGCAGAAATAATCTGTGTAGGTTCAGTGAAACTCCAGCGTGGCTGGTGCGTGTCCATATCCCACAACTGAGTCCTATTGCCCCTATCTCCACTTGCAAACGTTCTACCATCCGGGGAAAACGCCAGAGTCAACACCTCAGGTCCCACGAGAATAGCGTCGTGTTCACCAGTGGCAACATCCCATAACCGAACCGTGCCGTCACGACTCCCACTTGCAAGCGTTCTACCGTCCGGGGAAAACACCACAGCTGTGACACCTCCCGCGTGCCCTGTAAAGGTCGCACGATGTTGGGCAGTAGCGACATCCCACAACTGAACGATGTCCTCATAATCCGCGCCACTTGCAAGCGTCCTACCGTCCGGGGAAAACGCCAGCGTTCTGACCCATCGGAATCGTTCATGCCCTTTAAGCGTAGTAACCAACTGTCCAGTGTTCACGTCCCATAAAAGAACAGTCCCATCCGTTCCACCACCGGCAAGTATCGTCCCATCGGGTGAATACATACATGACCGGATGCCACGCGTATGATCCATGAGTAGATCCGTTTCTTGGTATGTTTGTGCATCATATAGCCAGATACCTATGGTACTCGCTACTGCTATCTGGGTACCATCTGGTGAAAACCGGACATCAGTCGGACTACCTTTACCGAGGCGTGCTCTGGCACCTTCAGGTAAATGCCACCGTCTGGAATCTTCGGTGAAACCTTCGTGTAAAAATAGAACAAAAGCAAACACCAGAAAAATAATAAAAAGGAAAAATTGCGATTTTTGCATCCTTTACTCCACTTTCTCGTTGAGGTGGCTCCCTACTAACGTCAAATCAAGGATGTTGACGACACCATCGCCGTTGATATCAGGAGCATCTTGTCCGAAACCCGAAGCGACGAGCGTCAAATCAAGGATATTTACAACACCATCACCATTAACATCTGACGAGGTTTCCACAGGTTTCAGAAACCGCACTTCGATTGTGCCGTCGAGACTCACACTCGCAAACGCTTCGCTATAATTACCGTGCGTATCTGAGAGGAACGCCAACGCAATAACCGGGGCGGCATTACCCTCAAAAATTGCCCGTAATGCTCCGGTGTATGGATTCCAGATATGAATTGCGTTAGCCCAACCCGCACTGGCGAGTGTTCTACCATAACCACCTTGAACATCCTGTGAGAATGCCAAAGCAAACACAGGCGCGGTATGACCTTCAAAGGCTGCAAGCAGTTGACCGGTGCGTGGACTCCATAGGGAGATTGTGCTCTCAGCATCCGGGTTCCAATAGCCACCGCTTGCTAAAATTGCATTATCAGGAGAAAAGGCGAGCATTTGGATCGAACCCGTATGTGCGGGGAGACTGTATCGGAGCCGACCCGTTTCTACATCCCACAACAAAATTGTGCCGTAAAAACTGGTGCTGGCAAGGGTCTTGCTGTCCGGTGAGAATGCCAACGTGGTAACCATATCCCGGTGTCCTTGAAGAACCGTAGCACGGGCTGCGCCATCCAACGTTAAACGCCACAAACGAATCTCTTTGAAGCTACCGCTGGCAAGAATGTTACCATCTGATGAGAATTTTAAAGATACAACCGGGTCGGTGTGTCCTATGAAATCCGCCCTGTGTTCACCGGTGCGGGCATCCCAGAGACGAACAGTCGCATCTTCACCTGCACTCGCGATTGTTGGTTTCCCACCATCTTCCTCTCTGGCAGGTGAGAGCGCCAACGCTGTCACATCAGCTATCAGCAAAGGAAGCAGCGTTAGTACCTCTCCAGTGTAGGTATCGTATAACACAATCCCATTTCCGCTTGCGACAGCGAGTTGTGAGCCATCGGCAGAAAAAGTTAGCGCGTTTATTGCTGTTGAACCGAGGGATGCTTTGCCATCTTCAGGCAGGTGCCACTGCACCGTATTTTGCGCGAAGCCCTTGGATAGGAACAAACTATAAATAAATAGAAGGGTAAAAAGGTGAAATGTGCGTGCCATTATGAGTTATCAGTTAAGCCTTGAGGCAGGACGATATACTTGAATTCCGCAAAGTTTCTGTACTGATAACTGAAAGGATTACACAGTAATCCGTACTAACGACTGACAACTATTATCAGTTATCGGTTATCAGTTAAGCCTTGAGGCAGGACGATATACTTGAATTTCGCAAAGTCTCTGTACTGATAACTGAAAGGATTACGCAGTAATCCGTACTAACGACTGACAACTATTAAAGGATATATCGACTCAAATCCTGATCCTTCACAATCTCTGATAACTCCGACCTGACGTACGCTGCATCTATCGTGATACTTTTTTTATTGAGATCAGGCGCATCGAAAAACAGGTTCTCGAAAAGCTTTTCCATAATCGTATGGAGTCGACGTGCCCCGATATCCTCAACCGATTCATTCACCTGAAACGCAAGCGCAGCAATCTCGTCTATCGCATCATCTGTGATTTCGGCTTCTATCCCTTCCGTCTGAAGCAGCGCCGCATACTGTTTCACCAACGCATTCTTCGGCTCCGTCAAAATAGATTTGAAATCATTTTTGTTTAGGCCTTTCAACTCCACGCGAATCGGAAAACGTCCTTGTAATTCCGGGATAAGGTCCGACGGACTCGACACATGAAACGCACCTGCTGCGATGAAAAGAATATGGTGAGTCCGAACCGCCCCATATTTCGTCGTCACTGTACTACCCTCGACGATTGGAAGAATATCACGCTGCACACCCTCGCGAGAGACATCCGGTCCGTGCCGAGACTCTCTACCCGCAATCTTGTCAATCTCATCCAAAAACACGATACCCGAATTTTCAACGCGTAGAATCGCCTCACCGATGACCGCATCCATATCAATCAGTTTTTCTGCTTCCTCTTGCATCAGGATTGTACGCGCCTCGGACACCGGCACCCGACGTTTCTTCGTCTGACTCGGTAGAATGTTGTTGAACATGTCCTTAAAATTGATGTCCATCTCCTCAATACCACCTGGCGAGAAGATCTCCACAAACGGCATGTTCTGATGCTTGACATTAATTTCAACAGGTTTATCCTCAAGTCTCCCCTCGCGGAGCCAATCTCTAAATCTTTCCCGCGTCTTCAGATAACGGTCACGCTCTTTCTCTCGTGTCTCCTCCGCCTCTACTTCGGGATCGGGTCCAAGGTCGAATGGAAGTTGAAGAAGGCCATCATCCTCCTCTTCCTCTGGTTCATCAAGGGTATCGTCTGGTAAACGCGGCCGCTGCTGCAACGAACGTGGCACCGGGAAAATGTAATCGAGCAGACGTTCCTCCGTCGCTTCTCGCGCCTTCTCTTCTACCGCATCCGTCTGTTCAGTCTTCACACGACCAATAGCCGTTTCTGTCAGATCCCTAATCATCGATTCAACATCACGACCAACGTAACCGATCTCCGTATATTTCGACGCTTCTACCTTGATGAAAGGAGCCTCAACCAGACGCGCAAGTCTTCTGGCAATCTCGGTCTTGCCAACACCCGTCGAACCTATCATAATAATGTTCTTCGGTGCAACCTCATCCTGCATGTCCTCCGCTAACATCTGCCGACGGGCGCGGTTCCGCAGGGCAATAGCAACAGAACGTTTCGCCTCAAACTGACCAATAATATACTTATCCAATTCCGCAACGATCTGCTGTGGTGTAAGCGCATCCGCTAAAGTACTCTTTTCATCCTTTACATGCGATTTCTCCAAGGGTAACCTCCCTTAATAGTTATCGGCTGTCAGTTATTAGTGATCGGTTAAGAGGCATCTGTACCTGAATCCCATTTCTTGGAACATTCTCAGTCGGGGCAGATTGTTACAAATCGCTCTTACCGCCAACTGATAACCGATAACTGACAACTACGCCTTTATAGTGTCAATTTCAATTTGATCGTTCGTATAAATGCAAATCTCGCTGGTCAGTTGAAGTGCTTCTGAAATCACCTCTTTGGCTGTCAGGTCCGAATGTTTGAGCAGAACCTTCGCTGCTGCAAGGGCAATAGGTGCACCCGAACCGATGGCGAGAACATCGTCGTCCGGAGCAATCACATCGCCATTCCCTGAAATCAGATAGCCATCGTTGGCATCTATAGCAATCATCAGCGCATCTACTTGTCTTAGTATCCTATCGCTCCGCCACTCGCGTGCGAGTTCCACCGCTGATTTCTGAAGATTCCCACGATACTGTTGCAGCTTCTTCTCCAAATTTTCATACAAGGTGATTGCGTCCGATGCAGAACCAGCGAAACCAATTAATACTCTATCGTCGTGAATTTTACGAATCTTTCGTGCACCGTGTTTAATCGCTGTATCGCCTAAAGTCACTTGGCCATCACCGCCTATAGCTATCTCCGCGTCGCGGCGAACGGCTAAAATCGTTGTCGAGCGAATTCGCATCCTTGTTACTTTCCTTTTCTACAATTAATTATTAAAGTTCTGTTAGGGTAGACGATTTAATTTTCATAAAGATTAATTTGGCTATCCGCTATTTGCAATGAAAACGTTTATACGCTGTCGGTTGCAGCCCATAGGAACGGTATCTTTCCTAACTACTTCCAAACATAAAACAGAAGAAAGCTGAAAAATTGAAACGCTCCCATAAAGATGCCACATCTTATGCCAGCCACACCGGCATGTTGACTTCCACGAATTCCTGTAGTCACTTTTGCCTTGCCAGTCACGCCGAAAAAGTACGGACACAACAGGAAGGTCAATAGAAAACTCACAGGCACAAAAGCCGGGACCGTCGCAATCTGCGGCATCCGATCCACCTGTACCGCATTCCATTCCCACAAATGCCCTGCGCCAAGTCCGTAAACAATGATACTTCCAAGTGCTGCACCGATACCAGTGACACACCCCGCCAGCACACCTATGCTCATGAAACCTACCCGTGAACCCTGAGATGCATCAATAAAACGGGCTTGGAAAACCATCACGAGCCGCTGATAACAGTAAGCTGCCAGTGTTGCGAACACCAACCAGCTGAGGATTATCCCAACGGGTGTCGTCACATTCGCCAGAAAATCTGGACGCAGGTAAAAGATTAGATGCGCTTTCCGAGAGAACAGCCAGTCCATTGGCACGTACGTTAGGGTCACCGCAAGACCAAAAACGGAACTGCTTGAAAGTGGGGACGCGTCTATGTCAATTTGTCGGATACAATAGATAAACAAAACAACCGCAATCAACACATTTGGATAAAGAATCCAGATACTGCCAACGCGGCTTGCTATTAAAAACGTTAAAAGTGTTGTTCCTGTTACAGTAAAAACCGCTTTGTCCGTCTTGCTTCCCATACGTATCTCAATATATTTTTATCCGCTGCTCTCTCCCTGAAACTTAATCACAAGCCGATCGCCAGTCAATTTCGCACCAGTTGTTCTTTTATTTGAGAGACTCCGCGGCAATGCAACGTGTTGCTTAAAATTACCCACCGTGACAATCAATTCATCGCCATGTTTCGTGAGTCCAATTTCCTCTTTACTTAAAAACGGGAGACGCATGGATAACTGATAGGCATCGGTTGTTTTTCGGAATTGATACGGGCTATCGTTAGAAAACCGATCTATTGGATCAATCTCTGCATAGAGAGCATCCGCTAACTGGTGTAGCCCGTGTTCACCCACAATTTCTTCAGCAAAAAGGTTAACCTTCCAGATCGGTACGTCCGAAAAATAGTTCACTGCCTCTTTAATATAATGCTGTTGTGTCTGTTTCCACGCTTCAAAGTATGCCGCATCAACCCCATCGGGAAAGACGCGATTAATAATGATAGCGTCAATACAGAGCCCATAAAGGCAAAAATACATAAATGCCCGTTGCGTCTCTTTGATAACAATCTTCTCTGGATTCGTCACCAAACGGACAGTCGTGATTTTCGGATCCGTTAGCACATCGTCGATCCCCTCCAATTTATCGAAAAGATCTTGGATGTTCTGGAAATAGTTGTCCTTCGGAATTGGGACCGAACTCACTCGTTCAATCACTGGACCCGCAACTTTCGCCAGATTACGCTCTAATTTGAAAATGTGGTTCATGTACCACTCCAGCGTCGTCGGAATACTGACAAATCGGAGCGACTCCCCTGTCGGCGCACAGTCTAAGATAATCACATCGTAACGTTTCTCGCGGACATATTGGTTGATATAGAGGAGCGCGCAAATCTCTTCCATCCCCGGAAACACCGCTATCTCTTCCGCAACGAGATTATCAAGCCCGGAACGATTGAGCAACGAACGGATGTAATTGTACACATCGTCCCAGTACTCGACAATCGCCTCTTGAACGTTAATCTCCTGTATCCAGAGATTCTCTTTAATCTGAATTTGCTTCTCTTCGTGCTGATGGACCAACTTTTCGTGATTATCAAAGGCATCACGGAGAGAATGCGCCACGTCGAGTGAGATGACAATAGTTTTGTAGCCGAGTGCAGCGAGTTTGATACCCGTCGCAGCAGCAATGGTTGTTTTACCAACACCACCTTTACCTGTATAAAGAATAATTCGCATTATGTGAATCCATGTCTACTATAAGTTTGCATAAACCCTTTATAGTATAACACAAAAGCAATCGACATCGCAAAAAACACGAAAAAATAGCACTGACTACCGATAACTGACAACTCCTAATCAGACAAAACCACATAAAACTGATGCAGATACCTTAGAACAGATGAAAGAATTCTTAAATCTGAGGAGTCTGGTAAATTTGAAGCAGATCTAAGTAAACTAAACCCAGCGACACCCTGAAATCCGAATGAGATGGACGACTCACATGTCCATCTCATCTACCTCGACTCGCCAATAAGTAAACCCTCCTGAACTTGTAGTAAAAAATTTGACAAACCCTCTCCTCCATGATATAATATTGTTTGGTTGTGTCCACAATTGTACAAACACCCCCTATTGAAGGGCGTACATGCGAACGACAAACCCTAAGCAGGTTTGCAAAGAAAAAGATAAATTGCGCTGTAATAGCACAATTTGGTTGAAGGGGCAGGAAGTCATGGTACTGAAAACGAAAACCTATTTTCCCAAAGTAGATAAAGACATTAAATGGTATGTAGTGGACGCCGATGGACAGGTCCTCGGACGCTTGGCTTCGCAGATCGCACAGGTACTTCGCGGAAAACACGATCCGCGGTTCACACCGCATGCCGATTTAGGTTTTCGCGTTGCTGTTGTGAATGCGGAGAAGGTAGTCGTCACAGGTAATAAGAGGGAACAGAAAACTTATTTTAGGCATAGTGGCTACCCGGGTGGCGATAAATACCGAACCTTTAATGAACAGATGGATCTAAAGCCTGAGACAATCATCACCAACGCCGTCAAGGGTATGCTGCCCAAGAGTTCCCTCGGTAGACAATTGATGAAGGGACTCAAGGTTTACGCCGGACCGTCTCACCCGCACCAAGCACAGGAACCGGAAGCCTTAACGTTTTAATAGTCATCAGTCATCAGTCATCAGTTAAAAGAGGTGTTCGCTTAATCAAAAGTCTCTTTAACCGACAACTGACAACTATTAAAACTGATAACTATGGAGAGTATGAACAGTATGGCTATTGAACAATTCTGGGGAACTGGCAGACGTAAAACATCCGTCGCACGCGTCCGAATCATCCCAGGTGGTGAAGGCAATATTATCGTCAATAAGAAATCCATTGAAGACTACTTCGATCGTTCTGACCACGTGCAAGAGGCAAAACGTCCGATTGAGCATGTCGAGAAGATCGGTGAATACGCTATCCATGTCAACGTAAAAGGCGGTGGGAACACTGGACAAGCAGGCGCAATCTCCCACGGACTCGCACGCGCACTCGTCAAAGCCGACGAATCCTTAAAGCCTTCCTTGAAAAAAGGAGGATTCTTGACACGCGATCCAAGAATGGTCGAGCGGAAGAAATACGGACAAAAAGGCGCACGCGCCCGTTTCCAATTCTCCAAGCGTTAGAATTAAAACGTCGCTCGCACGTTTCGGAGTAGCAAGAGGTTTTGTATGTCAAACATTGTCATCTTAGGCGCACAGTGGGGTGATGAAAGTAAAGGAAAACTAACCGACGTCTTTGCAGCCGATGCTGATGTCGTCGCACGCTATCAAGGCGGTGATAACGCCGGACATACCATCGTTCTCGGTGAAAAAACCTTTATCCTTCATCTAATCCCATCAGGCATCCTCAGACCCGACACCCTGAATGTTATCGGCAACGGCGTCGTCATTAACTTGGAGACGCTTTTCGGGGAAATCGACCGGTTACAAGCGCAAGGCGTTGACGTCAGTAGTGATAACCTGAAAATCAGTGACCGCGCCCACCTCATTCTGCCCTATCACAAGGCTGTCGAGCAGTGGGAACAGATGGGGAGTGATACCAAAATCGGCACCACCTCGCGCGGCATTGGACCCACTTACTCCGATAAGATGAATCGACACGCTGGGATTCGCGTCGGCGACCTGCTTGACTTCGACCACTTCCGGAAGAAACTCGATTACAATCTCGAAACCAAAGCCGAAGCACTCCAGATAGGCGGCCCCGAGCGGAACACACTCCTTGAAACCTACTACGCTTACGCACAACGGCTCACCCCTTATGTAACTGACACCGTCGCTTACATGCACGACGCACTCGCCGCTGAAAAACGCATCCTCTTTGAAGGCGCGCAGGGAACCATGCTCGATATAGATTTCGGAACGTATCCGTACGTCACCTCCTCCAACTGCACCGCTGGTGCCGTCTGTACTGGACTCGGCATCGGTCCCAAGGCAATCGAAGAGGTCCTCGGTGTTTCCAAAGCCTACGTCACACGCGTCGGCGGCGGTCCTTTCCCAACAGAAATGCCGCCTGACCTCGATGAGAAAATTCGGGAGATCGGAAAAGAGTATGGCGCTACAACACAACGTCCAAGACGCTGTGGCTGGCTCGATCTCGTCGCACTCCGATACGCAACCCAAATTAACGGACTCACCGCCATCGCGCTGACAAAACTCGATGTATTCGATACACTCACCGATTTTCAGGTGTGTGTCGCTTACCGCTATAAGGGTGAACAAATCACGACCTTCCCCAGCAGCCTGAATGTTTTGGAAGAGTGCGAACCCGTCTACGAGACATTACCCGGTTGGCAACAATCCCTAACCGAAGCACGAACCGCAACGGATATTCCGCAACGGACAAAAGATTACGTCGCTTATGTCTCCGACTACCTCAACGTGCCAATTCCCCTAATCTCTGTCGGACCCGACAGAAACCAGATCGTCCAACTGGGACAGCCACTCTGGTAGGAAATGCCAGCTTGTAGGAAGGGTTTGTAACCCCGATGCCTTTCATTGGCGGTCTGCTTACCCGAAAATTTTATGTTCCTGCTGTTCTTGCATTTTAATTTGACATCCGCCCAAAAGTATGGTATCATTAAATGTTGATAATTTGAGCCGTTAGCTCAGCAGGTAGAGCAACTGACTTTTAATCAGTGGGTCACAGGTTCGATTCCTGTACGGCTCACCACTTTTTCGAGCCCCGGTCGTCTAGCCTGGCCAAGGACACCGCCCTTTCACGGCGGCGACACGAGTTCAAATCTCGTCCGGGGTATTCCGCCAAAAGCATAAAAACAAATTTTACAGCTATAGGCATTTCAATAATAAATTCTTTTGAAAAAACAAGCCCCATCCTCAAGGGGCTTGTTTTTTTGTCAGACTTCTCACCAGCATTCCCCCGACAAGGGAGTACGGTCATTTATAGTAAAATATAAAAATAAATTGACATCTATTCTATAGGAGCGATCTCCGAATCGCGACCCAGTTGATACATCGCATGAACAACATCGCTATCACCTATTCAATGATATCCCTCCTTTTTTTCACCATCTCTGGCATCTGCCAAACGCCAAACAGTGCCTCTCTCCACGGCAGGCTCATTGATGCCGAAGACGGACAACCCATCCCCGATGTGCTTGTACGTGCTGCCCCAGAAAAAATCGAAAGCGTCTATCCTGATCAAGATTTCGCACACGCAACGGTAACAGACCCTGAAGGTACTTTCTCACTCACAATCCCCAACGAACCGCAAACCTACTACGCCTTCTCACTCATGGTCCTTCACCCACAATATCAAGCGAAACGCTTACGACAGGAGATGTCCCCCGCCAAGAATCACTACGATTTAGGTGAGATCTCGCTGAAACGCACCCTATCTTTACAAGGCAACATCTCTGGCAGCAAAGATGTCCAAGGACTTGTCGTGAACCTAAAGATGCACAATAAATCCGCTGACTTCTTTCGCGCCGCCGCACCGATCGAACACGCAGCGAAGACCGACATCACAGGCAATTTCAACTTCTCTGACCTCTACCCGATTGAATACACCTTGACAATTTCCCAAAACGGTGCTATTATAGCGTACGTGGACGCTATCAATCCACAAGTACAAACTCGAACTTCTATCCATCTGCCGAAGTTAAAAACCCTATACGGCACGATAGTCGATACGCAGGAACTGCCGATAGCAGAAGCACGAATTTATGCAACGCGACACAGAGAAACACCACACGGACACACCACGCTCCTCACATCAACCCAAACGAACAATACAGGTAATTTTCAGATGCAGGTGTTAGAAACCGAGTCTCAATACCTTTCTCTTGAGGTAAGTAAAAAAGGATATTTTTCCAGAGTCTACAAGAATGTCGAGATCAGAAAGGAGCCACTAATTGTTCCGCTTGAAAAGGGACTAATTATTAAAGGGCACGTTATGCTGCCACGGGACATGTCCTCGGATGCACACTACACTGTGAAGGTCTTTCCCGCAGATGCCCAAATGGAACCAAGTCTCAACCCGTTAGTGTTGCATAAACCACTCCTGTCGAGACACTTTCCCGCAACAGCACCCACTTTCATCGTGGACGGACTTTTTTCGGGGACATACACGCTCTATATCGGCGGAGAGGGCATATCAGCAACTGCCATCAATGCGGAAGTGACAGCGAATAGCGAAGAGGTATTTATTATAGCAGACCACCCCGGAAACACATTACAGGGTCAAATCCTCTGGGCAGATACAAGCGGACCCGTGCGTAATGCCGTCGTCTCGCGTTCATGGTATCCGTGGGAACTGAATCCGTCCGACATGTCAATGACACTCGATCGATTTGAGGCGGAAACCGACATAAACGGCAACTTTAAATTCGACAACCTGACTGAAAATCGCTACCAACTGCATATTCGTGCCGTCCACGCGGTATTTGACAATGCTACAGAACGTTACCAACGAAATCTCATTCACAAGCGGATCGAAATCCCTGTCCCCGGTACCGCATATCGTATCTATTTAGGAAAACAAGATACAAGGTAGTAGGGTCTTTAGAAAAGCCATACGTGCTTTTCTCTGCTCGTGTGTCGTATGACATGGTAGTAAGCACACTCCGGGTGCCGTCAAACTCTAACATAAAATGACAAGACTAATCATCCTAATCTTAATCCTCCAATTGCTCGTTCTCTCCGCAACTGCTGGCTTGCGCGGCAGATACACAGACGGAGAAAGACTTACCCTTAAGGAGGTTGCTGTCCCCCAAGTAGCGGGAGACTACTATCGGAGGCCCGGTAAATTTGTAGAATCGGAAGGCGACATCCGTTGGTTCGGGCCGGAAATCGACAGTCGAGTGCTCTGTCCAAACACCACACATCAATTCAACGAAGCAGGCTTTTTCGACATCATCTATACCAGAGAAGACGCCGAGATCTGGCCCTCCTCAAGACCCGGAAAGGTCTGGTGGTATCGGCAGCAGGAGTGGCGATTTGCAACCGCTGATACGCCCTGGGGGACAGACACCGTCCACCTCATCCTTGTAACCGAAATTGGCTGGACAGATATTGACGCATCCAACACCGTTACCGGATTTCCATGGAGCGGATTCGAGGAACACTGGCGCAAAGGAGAGGTCATAGAATCCAAGGCGGACGTAACCGGCTACCATCGACACGAACACGCCGGGAAGAAATACCTCGCACCGAAGTATTACAAACACGGCACCCTAAGTTATACCTGTGCAACCGGGACGGGACGGTATAACTTGAAAGTCCTGGCACACACCGAAGGACACTTTACAGACCCGGAATTTCGACCCGAACATAACAAACTCAGCATCCGTGAAAAAGGAGTATCAGAAAGCACAACCAACTGGTACGACTGCATCCCATTAAAATAGCCATCTTTGTAGCACAATTAGATTGTGCCTACCCAACACGAAACACCGACAACATGCAAAACACCGCACACACCTTGAAATCAATCCTAATCATCTATACACTTCTCGTCTGGCAGACAATAGCAGGTGCTGTTGTTTGGGAAGACACCTTTGAAAAAGAGGCAAAAGACCACTGGCAATACAAGGGAAATGACGCTACTTGGAAAGTTGAAGAAGGTTTTTTAAAGGCAGAAATTCACGCACAAACACAGTGGAGCACCGTATTTGAACTTTACCAATTCATCGCCTATCCCGGTCCCCATAACGACTTTACAATTACCCTCGAAACAGTAGGGGCGCACCATGCCCAGTTCGGTATCGCACTCGCAAAATACTTCCTAAACCCCGCCACCAAAATAGAGGAATACGGCTACTACCTCTTCTTCACGAACGACATGCAAGCCTCAAGAAATGGCAGCATATTCGTCGGGCCCGGCAAACGGTGGAACACGGACGAACTTCAACAGATGACGCTACACTTTGAGAGTGGCAGATTCCAACTGCAAGCCGACGGAGAATCACGCATGGACTTTCGAGACGCAAACTTTAATCAGATTGACATCATCGCCTTTGCACTCGCCGGATTCGTCACAGAAGATGTTAATATCGGCAGCGCATGGGTGGACACGTTCACAATCGACGGACTCGCCGTCTCTCCCAAACGGAAACTCACAACCACATGGGCAAGCCTAAAACATTTTTAGCTATCGCTTCTGAGCTGCTGCGTCCGTTGTCCTTGCAAATTCTAAATATTTAAGAAACCTTTCATGACCTCAAACAGGTTTTTCACCAATTGTAGATCGATGCTGACAACGGAGGCATCGTCCAGACATAATTATTAGAAAAATGCGAAAAAATTTAGACTTAATTCTCGACGCATTTTTACTCGTCCTCGTCCTCGGCATCGCCTTTTGGAACAGCCATGCCAGAGCGCGCGTGAATCCAGGAGAGCGCGCCCATCCCACAAACTCAGGTTCTTACTACAGAACCCCGGGTGTAAACGGGATGTGGTTCGGACCCGAACTTAACTCCCTCACCCTCTGCGAAGGCGTCCATAACCCTTACAACAACAGAGGGCAGTTTGACATTGTAGAAACAATTGAAAACGCAACGGTTTCGGCTTCAAGAATTCCGGGTGCAGTGCGCTGGTATCGTGGACAGCGATGGCATTTCAGCACAGACAATACACCGTGGGGGACAAACTACTCCTACATCACACTCTATGACGACTTAGGATGGAGTGAGATTAGCGCTGGCAGTGGGACAACTGGATACCCATGGAGCGGTATTGAACGGCACTGGCGCGACGGAAACATCATCCGCGCACAAGCCTCTGTAGTCGGTTGGCGCCGGTATGCACGCGGCGCATCGCAATGGATCTGCCCGATGTATTACAAAATTGGTGGATGGGAAGGTGAACCCCTTGAGGTCAACTGTAAAACCCTCAGAACATGGTTTCCACCCGACTGGAATGTCCTGAAACAGAAAGACGGAGACTTCGATCCGCCAACCGAGCGCGAACCCGGCGTCCTGAGCCGAAGAAGTAAGAAAACACAACTCTGGTACGACTGCATAAAAATTAAATAACCCACGCGTCCCAAGACCGAACTTGACAAAAAAGCACGTAGGTTGGGTTGAACGAAGTGAAACCCAACAAATCATCTATGTCAAACAAAAACACAAACATCCTCATACTCATTTACATCCTCACTACCTGTGCTTTTTCGGCATCCACCGAGACTTGGCACGACGACTTTGATACCAACAACCCCGAAGCGTGGCGCAGCATCGGAAACGACGCCATCTGGAAAGTTGAAGACGGATTCTTACGCGTAGAAGTCAAACGCGAATGGGAGGTAGCATACGAACTCTACCAATTCACCGCCTTACCCGCTCCCCATCGCAACTTCGTGATTACAATAAACGACTTCGGCGGCGACAAGACGCGTTTCGGCTTTTGTGTAGGACGCCTCTTTCCCGATACACCCGAAGAAGATCCATTCTTTTACGTGTTTTTCCCCGACGAAATCAGAGCAAGACGCTTCAACGGTAAAGGGCGCAGCCACCCCTTCCACACTCGGCTCTCCAGAGAACCTCGCATCCGTTGGGAAACAGACATCCTTACGGAAATGAAACTCTACTTTAATTCCGGACATTTCGTTCTATTCGCAGATGGCGAATTCCGCACAGCATTTCAGGACGCCAACTTTGATAAAATAGAGATCCTCGGCTTCGTCATGGAGGGCATCAACATCGCAAACGAGTGGGTCGGTACCGCATGGGCAGATTCCTTCACAATCTCCGGACTAAACATCTCTCCAGAGATAAGACTCACCTCAACGTGGGGACAACTCAAAACAAGATAATAGCACCCACCCGTGTTTGGCGCGGATGGCTTCGGCTTTGTGCCTCGCCTCTCCAACTACTCGGTTACCCCTTTAAAATAGGTAGGCGAGGTTTCCCAAAATAAACTTGACAAAGAGTTTTTCTTCGGTAATAATTATAAAATAAATTTGTGTTACTTTATTATGAATGTGCAACCTAAACTCCAAGTGGTCTTTTTTCGTACGGAAACTGGGCGTGAACCTGTCCGAGAATGGCTTGAAAAGTTTGGTGAGGCAGACGAACAGAGAATCTATGCAGTGATAAGGGCTGTATGGATGGATTGGGAAGCGGCTTTGCGTAAACAACGTGTTAAAAAATTAGCCGAAGACCTCTGGGAAATTCTTCGTCCTATGAGAAAAAATCGTACCGTCCGGGTTATTTTTACGCGTGAAAATGACAAGATGGTTCTTCTGCATGGATTTATCAAAAAATCCCAGAGGATACCACGGAAGGATTTGGAATTAGCAAGGACACGAAAAGATCAATGGAAGGGCAGGAGGAAATAGCATGAACAAGCACGAAGGACGCGATGTTGATGAATATCTCAAAGAGAGGGGTATCTTTGACGAAGTGGATAGCCTCACACAACAGGAATTGGAGACGTTGCGGGCTCAAGATTCCTCCGAAATCACTGAAACTGCACCTAACTACGTCGGTAGATTTTTACAATGGCTTCGGCATGCCCTTAATGCTTAGAAATATTCCAGTGGGATTAATGTGTTACCATATACTAATGTAACCTCAACTAAGCACGTGGGTTGGATTAAACGAAGTGAAACCCAACAAATCATCCATGCCAAACAAAAATACAAACATCCTCATACACATTTATATCCTCATCACCTGCTCTCTTACTTTATCTGTCCCTCACACTCGGCGTTTTCTTGATAGGGCATCCAAAAAAGGGAGCAATTGATATATTGCTCCCTTTAGGTATATTTTTATTTCATTTATCTTAAAAGCTCCATCTGCCGCCCCCCGAAATGTCGATCCGACTTCTGACTCGGACGAATCCGCCACTCCATCGGCAACCGAACAAATGAATTAATAACCTCCGGATTCTCAAAATACGCATCATCAATCTGCCAGAACTGCAGCCGCGGGTAACGCCGTCCATTATGCTCAAAACTCCCCATATTCTCCGCCTGTTGTCGCATACCCGTACTGATAGGCGCAATCGTAATAAAAATCCCGATCTCGGCGTTGTTCTCATGCATGACCTGACAAAAAGCGCGCACCTGCGTAATCGAGGGTCTACCCGTCTTGACCTCCGCGAGAATCCGGGCGTCTGTCTCTTTCATCTGCTGCGTATTCCACAACGTCACATGCCCAACGCCGTCATGTCCACCATCACCGACATCCCGCGTCGGCTTCAAACCAAGCCGTGTCACCGCCCAATTCGAGAAATCGTGATATTTACGTTTGTCCCCATCCTTCAAAAGCCTGTGGACCTCCTGCATATTCGTCGGATAGCCCTCAATTTGATAATCCACTGAAGGTTTTAACCCGTGCCGATCCGCCAACCGTTGACGCATCGGATCCAACGCCAGAATCGTTAAATCAATACCAATCCAATTCCGTTTCAGGGTATGCGCCGCATCAATCGTCGTACCACACCCACAGAACGGATCCAACACGATGTCTCCTTCATTGCTGGAGGCTTCAATTAAACGTTCATAAAGCGCAAGCGGCTTCTGTGTCGGATAACCGAGACGTTCCTTGGACGCGCTCGTAAGGGGGCTGATATTTGTTATGACATCCTGAACTCTATTCCCCTTTGTAGTAGATAAATACCGCTTGAACCTTGGAACCCTGCCCTTCGGGGGCCAGTAAATCAATCCATTCGCATCCAATACATCCAACTTTTCATGAACCGAGAGGGACTCATAATTTTCAGGAGGTTGGACGCTTTCGGGCCACGCTTCCCTGCGGGGCGCCCGCCAATGATTACCCATGGCACCTGGATCCACATCCCGCCAAGGCTTTCCAGATTCACCATCCTTTACGCTACCAGAAGCATTTAGAGTAATGGGCTGATAGAGTCCTCTTTCATCTTTATGCCGATATTGCCGCTTTACATACTCTGGATCGTGTGCTGTATATACAGGATTCCATATTCTTTGGTTACTTTTACTATAGAACAGAATTGTGTCGTGGACCCTGCCGTATTGTTTACCGTCGTTGTGTGCTCCCGTGCGTTTCCAAATAATCTCGTTTCTAAAATTCTCTACCCCAAAAATAGCGTCCATTACACCTTTGAGATAATGGCTGGCAGTCGGATCACAGTGGAGATAAATACTCCCCTTTTCAGTCAGGATACGGTGCATCTCAGCAAGCCGAGGTCCCATAAAGGCGAGATACGCACGCATCGCCCCACTACTACCAGAAACAGCGCGACGGAGGATCAAATCATATCCCTTGAGGCATTCATCAAGAGCCTTATAGGTATCGCTGGCGTAGGCGTAATGTTCAATATCAGCGCGAGCGTCCTGCGCAGCAGTATCCCACGTCCAAGTATCCGTAAACGCCTTCTTCTGCGCAAGCGAATCCCCAATGAACGAATTATAATCGCGTCCACTATTGAACGGCGGATCCGTACAAATCAGATCCACCCGTCCATCATCCATCTCCCGCAATATCTCCAAATTATCACCAAAATACAGTTTGTTCATAACTATCTTCTTACACGTGAAAAGTGAGATTGGTTTTCACCGTTTCTCAACTATTTCTACCGTGAGTTGGATGTTTAAAAGTTGAGCAATTTTCTCAAGAGCCTGCTTTTTAGCCCAAGTATCAGGATAATAATGTATGTAAAATTGACCCTGCTCAGTCCAAAAATATTTTGGTGGTTCGGTCAATACAGTAGAAGGATGAACGCGCATTACCCTCTCTATTCCAAACCGTTTAATCATCTCAATAAATGTAGCTTTGGCATGAGGACGTTCAATTACTTCCCCATCGGACATTGTAATGCGTAGACGCGTTGATGGTCTATTCTTGCGTGGCTTTGGAATATCAGGTTGCTCTGGTTGATCCTCACGTGGCTCTGGAAAGCTAGGTTGTACCATAGGCAAGTCCTCATTTTTTAGAAAAGTGATTATCTGTTCATCGTCTGGACAATGCCCACATACATCTTCAGTTTTCCCTGCCAGGACCCCAAGCAAATCCTTATCTGCTTCCTGCACTAACATGCGCCATGCTTCAGGTAAGCCCCATTCAATCTTTCTCTGCCGAACAAGGTTGTTATAGTCCTCCTTAATTGCGTCAACTGCTCTATCCAAACGGACCGACTCATAATTTAGGTACCTGTTAAGACACTCGGCATTTTCCTTACTATCTCCTTCAATTAAGTCCAATTCACGGATTTTACGTTCCTCCCAGGTTCCTTCTCCGGTCGGATGAAAAAAACGCCATTCCTTACCATCGGTGAGGACCGCTATTGGCACCCTTATACGGAAATCATACCCAAACAATTGTTCTTCTGCCCCTTCAATGTTTCCAACCCGTTTTGCCTCAATAAAGACGCGAGGTGTCGATGCCGGATAACAAAGGGCATAATCTACTTCTCCTGATCCGACCTTATACTCAGGATAAACAATTTGAGTATCGTCTGTTGGCCAACCCAAAGTTCTAAGGAGCGGATCCACAATGCCCTGACGAACCGCCTGCTCATTCGGAAATTCCCTGCTTCTCAATCTATTGCCAATCTTATCAATATGTTCCTTTAATGTCACTATTTCATACCTCCTTAGCACGTAGGTTGGGTTGAACGGAACATGAAAACCATTTCCACTCACCGCAAAAACTTTCAAATTTCCATGCCACTTGAAGTCTCCGAAACACAAGTGAAACCCAACTCTTATATCAAACTGATATTATATAATCAACGTATCACACAGCACACGCAAAGTCAATCGAAAAATAGGGTCATTTAGTTTTAAGATTTGATTTGTAGAGTTATGATTTTATATGGGCATGTATTGCGTGAGTTTTCACGCAATACATGCTATACTTCACCCTAAAAATCCACAACGACTTTGAGGTGAAGACGATGACGAGAA
>JAJDUH010000072.1 GCA_022826805.1 Candidatus Poribacteria bacterium | reverse complement strand
AGTTTATATATTTACTTTATATATATGGATGTTTTTCGTGTTTTTTTACCCTTCCAACTCGGTAAGCGAGATTTCCTAACCTCGCTGGCTTGAAAAAAAGGGTGTAAAACCCGATAATTTCTTAAAACTAAATGACCCTATTCAGGTTACAATGTATCTATCCAAAAAAGCATCAATGTGCTATACTCTGCAAAAGTTGTGCCGACGTTCTGCCCAAAAGAACGAATGGATCTCGCAACATCATATCAAACCGTGAAAAATAGGAGACACATCACATGGACTGGCAACTGGAAACGACTGTCTCTGACAAACAGGTTGACTTTTACAAAGAGAACGGTTATCTCACTTATGGACGCATCTTCACAAAAGCAGAACTGGATACACTCCGAGATTATGTGGACGAGATGATCGAGAATTTGCCGGAAGGAAGACGTCCAGAACAGATGGATGTGCCACATTTTGAGCATCCATTTTTGTTCAAATACCTGACCCACCCACGCGTGCTAAAGGTCATCGAACGGCTTATCGGACCAGACATTGTCCTCTGGTCGAGCCATTTTATTAGCAAACGGGAACACGACGGCATGGCTGTTCCATGGCATCAGGATGGTGTCTATTGGGGCAAATCTCTGGAGCCGATGCACGTTATCACGATGTGGTTAGCCGTTGATGAATCGAAAGTTGAAAATGGATGCATGCGTGTCATCGCCGGTAGCCACAAATTGCGTGATCGCCGCTATGAAGAGGTCGATCGCACAAATAACCTTTTCGGCAGCGAAGTTGTAGAGGAAGACTTAGACCCATCAAAAGTGGTCAACCTTGAATTAGAAGTCGGTGAGTGCCATTTTCACGACGCATGGACAATCCACAATTCCAGCCCGAACGTCTCACAGAAACGGCGGTGTGGCTACACAATGCGCTACATGCCCGCGGATGTTCGTTACCCAGGTGCGGAGTGGCGCCGTAAACACTATATCTATCTGTTGCAAGGCGAAGATAGGACAGACGGTTTTAATACCTACACACCTGTCCCAGGATTCTAATAGTTTTCCGTTTTAATCATCAACTCACACATTGATAAAATTGTTAAGGCACGAGTTGATTATTAAAGTTAACTCTTGTGGCGGTTGCGTTTTGCGTGAATTCCATAAGCATCTCTTTAACCGATGACCGATAACTGAAAGGGTTGCGTAGCAACCCGTACTGAAAACTATAAACAGGAGCATCTATGCGTCCATATTTTGATGTACATTGCCACATCGGCATGACAGTATCGCGCGCCCCAGCAGTTGGACAGAGCGTCGGAAGATGTCTGGCGCGGATGGCATCAGCAGGCGTTATCGGCGCAATTCCGTGTCCCACAGGTGGTAGTCCACAAGCACGCGGTGTATTGGACACGCGCGCACAACATGAGACAATCGCCAATGCATGTAAATTATACCCAGAACGTTTTCCGATTGGACTTGGGATCGCTGAAGTCCGACACGAACAAGCAGGGGTCGACGAATTAGAAAGGGCAATGCAGGAAGACGGTTTAGTCGGATTTATGTGCCACCCAGGGTTGTCTGGACATTCACTCGGTGGTGAGCTGCATGGATTCCTTGAAGTCGTGGCGATGCACAACGGGTTATGCCTACTGCATCAGGCAGGTTCCACTCGAAACATTGCTGCTTACGCAAAACGATTTCCGTCGGTAACGTTTATTATCGGACACGTCTCAATGAACAAAGCGGGACATCTCGACGCGATTGCGCAGTGCGGAAAGTGTGAAAATATCTGGTTTGACGTGGCACAGAAACCGGAAGGCGCAGACCCAAGTTGGGACTTGGTGCATCTCATCAACAACCTTGGCAATGATAGAATTATGTTCGGCAGCGATCTACCGTATTACGATTTTCGTTTGGTACAAGCACAGATTGAGTCCGCACAAATTGATGATGAAACGAAGGAACGGATTGCCTATCAGAATGCTGTACGGTTGGTTCAGCAATTTCGCGGAGATTGGACACCAATGCTAACCCCTATAATGCCACCACAGGTCTATTCAGATGCTGAAATATGGGATGCAAATGGAGCGAGACTCCGCTAACTGGTAGAGACAGGACTTAAATCGCCGCGAAGGGTTATTTGACAATCTCAACCGCACGAATCCGACGGTGGAGCACAAAAACACAGAGGATTATCAGTGCAATCTGGGTGAGAAGTGCCCAAACCCAATGGACACTATAATTTTCCGAACCCCCAAATATTGTCGTGCCGAGAATGTCATAACTCGACCAAACCGAGAGTAAAGCCACTTTGCTGGTGCGTGCAAGTGCTTTGATGACCTCGCAGATAACTGGCGAACCAAACCATACAGCTGAGAAACCGATGATGGCATAGCGAGGATTCGAGGTCAGCGATGAGAACAGCAGCATCAAGAGACTCGTAGACAGCGTAATAATCACCGAATAAGCGATGATCGCAAACGGAATCCAGTAGTTCTCTTTCAGAAAAGAGGTCCCGGCTAACAACGAATGCTCGAGAAATAACAACAAGCCAGGGACCAATGTAAGGCAACCCAATAAGATACCGATAACGGCAAATTTACCAATTAAGTAATCAATCCACGAAATCGGTTTAGATAGATAGAGTGAAAGGGTGTTGTTCTTCAGATCGGTGGCGATTAGTCCAGAACCACCGAAGATAGCAACCAACGCAACAAAAAATGTGGATGGAACCGGCTCTATTCGGAACAGAAATCCTTGGAAAAATTTGCTATCAATCTGAAATGGGAACTCTACACCCGGTACTTGATTAATGACATAGATAAGCATTGCGTGAGCAAAGATGTAGATTAAGGGAGGGATAGCGACGATCAATCGGACAATTTTGCGTTGTGCAAGCAGCTTTAACTCCGCTTTCGCAATAACCCACCACCGTGTACGACTATGGGTTTTCAGCGTGCCTTCCCAATGTCGGTAGTTCTGTGTATGAATAGGCATATTTTTTAGTAGTTTGCAGTTTTCAGTTATCGGTTTTCAGTTAAGAGGTGCTCTGTAACAATTCACCCTTCCCTGGAATATTCCAAGTTTGCGACGATTGTTACCCCGGTAAAGCCTGTATAGGCTTTATACCTCGGTCTATGCCTACAGGCATAGATACCGTTGATTCTGAACGCCATAAGGCATGAATACCATTGATTTTGATTCTGATTTAGGCTCTTTAACCCACAACTGACAACCAGTAACCCACAACCACTTCCTAATACTTATAGATGGCAGTTCTTTCTAAAGAATCCGAGAAGGGACCCTGTTTTTCGGTCTGGATCTCAACAACAATGACCCCCAAGTGAGTATCGCGTTCTGGATCTTCCTCAATGAAGATGCGTGGGATCTCCGCCGTCAAGAGCCGATCCAGCCTATTGAGTTCCTGTGACCATCGGAGGTCAACCAACCTACCGTCGTAGACCTTTCGATGCTTTTCGCCATTACGGATGGAGTAGACTTTAACATTGGTGGTAAAATCGGCTTCAGAGATAGTACTCACCCCAACACTCGGGCTAAGAATGCTCTGGTTCCATATCAGTGGCGTTCCATTCCTGTCCAGCAGATAAATTCTCAAGTCGATCCTGTCAACCCGCGGATCTGATTGAATTTCGATACCTTCAAAATTCTGAATCACACCACTCCCACATGAAAACAGAAAAAGAACACAGAGGCCGACGAGCAAGATGCTCCGTAATTTCAAGTTAAAGCGAAATCGATCTGGGAATAGATCAGTTTGTCTCTGCTTTACATTCACACCCATTCTCTCCTTTCATGCTTTTTAAGGGCAATTTTCAGACTTCCTATAGCAGTTGATTTTATCTATTATACCCGTTCTAAAGGACAGATGTCAATCCCATTTTCTATAGCAAATTTCGGGTTGTAAGATACACCAAAAATCCGTTTTGTATCTTTTTCCAAAAGTGCTATAATAAAATTATGACACCCGCTAAAGTCTTAAAGCGAATTTCGGAGGAATCTCATGAAAGCTGCAGTATTATATGAAACCGACACGCATTTAAAAATTGAAGAGTTCGACTTACCGCGTCCAAGTGCAAATCAGGTACGGGTGCGATTGGTAGCCAGTGGGGTCTGTCACTCCGATTGGCACGTCGTTAAGGGAGACTGGCCCCAGGTTAAGTTACCTGTTATCCTCGGACATGAAGGTGCTGGCGTTATAGAAGAGATCGGAAGCGATGTAACCCAAGTACAGGTCGGCGATCATGTGATCCTCTCATGGAAACGGAACTGTGGCTACTGCGAAATGTGCCAGAAAGGGTACCCGAACTTGTGCGCGCTTCCCGCTGACGCTTCAGGCAAACCTGCCATAAAAACGAGCGGACGTGAAATTGATCAGATGTCAGGATTGGGAACTTTCGGAACGGAGACCTTGGTTCCACAAGACGCAGTCGTTCGCATTGATAAAGACATGCCGTTCGCACAAGCTGCACTCATCGGTTGTGGTGTGATGACAGGGGTTGGTGCTGCTATCAATACAGCAGAAGTTTCACCCGGTAGCTCAGTTGCAGTTTTTGGATGCGGCGGGGTTGGGCTAAATTGTATACAAGGTGCTGCGCTTTCTGGAGGTGAACCTATTATTGCCGTGGATGTATTAGACAACAAACTCGAACTCGGTAGACAGTTCGGTGCCACGCACACGGTAAACGCCTCTAAAGGGGACCCTGTAGAACAGATTAAGGAGATCACTGACGGACAAGGTGTCCATTATGCCTTTGAGGCAATCGGATTAATAGGTGAAACGTTTCGGCAAGCGATCCTTTGTACGCGAAGCAGGGGTGTAACGGTCTTCGTTGGACACGCTCCGGAAAATACCAGCGTCGAATTCGATGCTCGGATGCTGATAGCAGAGAAAACGGTTATTGGTTCTTTGTACGGGACCGCGCGCCCGCATGTGGACTTCCCACGGCTGGTTTCACTTTATAAATCAGGACAATTAAAACTGGATGAACTCGTCACGCGGACCTATCCGCTGGAAGGGATAAATGATGCATTTGAGGCTTTGGCGAGGGGTGAAGTCGCACGGAGCGTGCTTGATTTAACCTGACAATGGATATAGCGAAACCCAACAATACAAACGCTGTGGACGTAAGAATGTGTTGGGTTTCCTTGTCCTTTGGTGATTTTAGGTTCCTTGACGGACTTTGAAAGTCATTTTCCTGCGATCTCTAATAACTTCCCATTCAATCCCGCCGAAAGCCATACGCGCTTTCGGTGTTGATTTTTTACGTGCTCCCTTACCAATGTGTCGGATAATGAGATGGGTGAAAATGCGCCACATACTTTCCATCAACGAAAGGAAGGGCGACTTTTCTGAGTTTATAGTATCCTTCTACAACATCACAGAATATTTCCGCTGCTTCTATAGTATCAAACTCAAATCTATTTAATCCGCCTGTATCAAGTTCTGGATATCGATGTAGAAAAGCACTTAATCGCTGCATTTCGTTTTCATCCTTATTGCAGAATTCATTATCCCACATGTAGAAAAGCTTGACTGTGTTTTCAAGTGCAATAGAGTCAAGTGCTGACTGAACAGTATCAAGAACTGTATCTGCAGATTCTTCATCCAAACCATAAACAATAGCAGCTTGTTTCACATCGATTCTGTCACATCCGACCAATGTCAATGTAAATCCCACGGCCAGAGCTAAAAAGAAAACAGGCAGAATATATGTTGTAAATCTCACTTTCCCGCCTCCAAAAAAAATGGAAAAATCCGAAAAATTGAAACGTGATTCTCATCATTGTAGCACATCAAAAAAATTAATCAATAGAATTAATTAAAACTATTCAAGAATACGCTTCATACGCTCACGAATCCACGCTTTGTGTTCAGGATGTGTGTGAATGTAGAAGGTGCCATTCTGAATCGCGTTATAGACCTGCGCCGCCACTTCTGCGGGTGACAGTCCAGCTTCCATCTCGGCGCGGGCATTCTGAGAACCACCAATGGCTTGTTGGTGCAAAGGTGTTTCTGTCGCTGGATTTTGCAAGGCATCTGGTCGATTTCGATCAGATGCCAGTATTCCGGTCCGAACCCATCCCGGGCAAAGTACATGTACCTGAATGTTCGCCCCTTTCTGTGCCAATTCATCGGCGAGGGTTTCAGAAAGTACGACGACCCCGTGTTTGCTCACCTTGTAGATGCCTTCGCCGCTGCCCCCCACTAACCCCAAAATAGACGCAGTATTAACAATATGACACTCGTCCCCTTGCGCGAGCATGTGTGGGACAAATGTGCGGATGCCGTGGATCACACCCCATAGATTAACACCTAACACCCACTCCCAATCGGCGAGAGTATGCTCCCAGATAGGACGACTACAGACAACGCCAGCATTATTGCAGAGGATATGGACTGCCCCAAAAGTGTCCAGCGTTTGCGCAGCGAGGTCTTCGACTTCCGAGGCTTTTGAGACATCCGTTCTGACAGCGAGAACTGTCGCACCTTTGGCACTTAAGTCCGCCTCAAGTTTGACTAACCGTTCTTTTTCAACATCGGCAAGGACAACTTTCATGCCCTCCGCAGCGAACCGTTCTGCCAGCCCTCTCCCGATGCCGCTTGCTGCGCCCGTAATAACGGCAACCATTTTTGGCGTAGCTCGCAAATTAAAACTTGCTTCACAAACTTGCATGACGTTCGTATCTCCACATTAAATTAGCAACAAAATCTAAACCTGAAACAAAGTGGAAGGGTTTTTGATTGGGTGTTTCTTCAACTCTTCGGCAGAAACTGTTCAATGCACAGTTCACGTCGTTTCATCGCAAGGTAAGTTTAAAAATCCGCTTGGCGTTGCTGATGATATTCCTCTAATGCACGATTCGCATTCACAATTGTCTCTAACTTTTCGACAATCGCATCAATGTGTTCACCAGGGAAAGCAAAGTAGAAATCATCATCGGAAAGTGCCGTATAGACGCGGTTACCGATGCACCCCAAACTGCTCGCACTCTGACCTCCCTGTACGACAGCAGGGATGACAGCACACGTTGGTCTACCCATGACCCCGTCTTGAGTCCCAATACCCGCAGCAGTTGCGGCTTCCGTCAAAAGCATCATCTGTCTCGGTGTGCCAGAGATAATGACAACGTCAGGTGTGCCGGTCGCCTCTGCTAATGGAGAATAGACTGCACTTTGGAACGGGTTTTCTCGACGCGGTATACCGGGGACTTCCTCCATAGCGATGTAACCGAGTTCCATCATCAGTCCGAGGGTATTTTGGAGTTCCTCTGCTTGCGTAGGCGGTAACTCAACATTGTGTGTATAACACCCGATCGGACAGTTATAATGATCAGATGCTTCGGTATAGAAAGTTTTGCCTTCCGCAGCGCGGCGCCAATAGGTGCAGCCGGAGGCTTCAACTTTCTCGGTTTGGGAAACGTTATCGGGGGGTACGTCGTGAAATGTTATCGCAACTGGGGCAGTTTCCAAATTGAGGAGCTGCTGGATCTTACCTGACATGCTTTCTCCTTTATAGATGAATCTTAAATGTGAATTGGGGCAAACTGCCCTTCGGTAGGTTCTGCTCAGCAGAACCAAGCTTCGGTGAGTCGTGGTGCGGGTAGATGTACATCTCTCCTCTGTTTCGGTGGAGGGTGTCCCTGCATATTCGCAGCAAGTGTCCATATATGATAAAAGGTTTCCAGAGCATCCACACCGGTGCGAGCGTCGTTTTCAACGAGGTCATTAACCGTTTTATAAAGCTCATCCATCCGGGGATCGGGGTGTGCCCACGTGTAACTGAAGGAGGCTTCATCGAGCTTGAGTGAAAGTGCTTTCACCTCAAGACGGTTGAGTAGATATGAACCGGGCGGAATTAGTAAGCGAACTGCATATTGCACCGGATCCACGTGATAGACAAGACGACGTGCATCAATAAACTGGAGGATCTCAAGATAGTCGTCCAAGGTTGTCCACGGTGTAAATGGCACCCATGTGGGACGTAGCGCAATTCCGGTTCCGTGAACGATGTCAATTGCTTCCTCTACATCGGCACGTGTGTGATGCTTCTCTAAGATCGTTAGTACCTGTTCATCCAGTGCTTCAACCGCAGAGATGACAAACCGGCATCCGAGCTGCGCTAATTCCGGGAAGTGATTTCTATTTTTTAGAATATGCTCAACCTTGGTTGTAAAATCAAAGGTTAGACTCGGGAAAGTTTCGTGCATCGCGCGGAGGATGCGGAGTCCATGTGTCGGACCGTTAAGGAAATCCGGATCACCGAAGGTAATATGTGTTGCGCCTTCTACCACCTGCTCGTGTATCTCAGCGAGCACAATATCGCGTTGCACAGCAAAAAATCTACCATCATAAACCGGTGGAATGGGGCAGTGTGTGCAGAGATGCTTGCAGCCGTGTGTCGTTTCTGTATACCCGACGGTCCGCACCTCATCTTCGTCTTCAAATTGGGCATACATCTCCAACGGCGGTAGTTCCGCTATCGGGAAATCGGCTTCCTGAGTTTCAGATTGTTCTCCCTCTACGAGAGATTGTGCCAATGCCATCAGTTCTGTTGACGCCTCACCGCTGATGCAAAAGTCAACACCCCGTGAAAGCAGGTAGTCGGCGTTGAGTGTTGCGTAAAGCCCATACATACAGATAGAGACATCTGGATTGATATGCCGAATGCCGTGCAAGAGGTGAACACCGAGTCTAAGTGCTGTATGCATCGGAACGGAAATCCCGATGAAACGCGCACGCTCGACTTTCTCAACGTCCAGCGATTCGACGGCAATATCAATTACATCGGGTGCAAATCCCGCTTCCTCAAGGGCGCGGAGCGGACGCGTAAGCCCGATCGGTCGATGTCCGAGTTCGTAGCAAGAGATTAAGAGTATTGCGCCGGGGGCGTGCATCGCTGAGGAGCCCTGCGTTTCTGTTCCCATGTCAGATAGGATAGCACGTCACCTCAGAATTGGCAACATAATTCAATTGTAGGAAACTGTAGCAAGACGCTATAATTCCGTTAAACGCTCGAAACATGCATCCAAAAGGATGTATAAGTGAAAGTTCCATCATCTGAAGATCTGACGGTAAGTCCCCACAACAACCAACCAAAAGAGAGAACGACCCGTGACTTGGACGCTGATTCGACATGAACTCTTAATGAATTTAATGACATTCCGCTTCTTAATTACGGTTATCACATGCATGTCGCTTGTACTTGCAGGAAGTATCGTTTTAACAGACAATTATGAACGACGACTCGTGAGTTATAATGAAAATTTCCAAATACACCAAGAACGAACTTTTAGCGCAAAAACGTATTCATATTTCACACCATTTCTCGATAGAGCACCCAATCCATTAAGCCTCTTTAATCAAGGCCTCGACAAGCGCGCGAAGAATTCTATCCAAGTCTATATTGGAGAGGTTCCCTTCTTATGGGGTGATGCCCACTATAACACAGGCTTCAACAATCCTTTTCGACATTTACTTGCCAGCATAGATTTGGTATCTATGTTCCAAATTCTTTTAAGTCTCCTTGCTCTGGTTTTCGCTTATGATGCGATTGCTGGTGACCGTGAGAACGGGACATTACGCCTAACCCTTGTTAATCCTGTTGGACGCGGGCTGATTGTATTGTCAAAGTATTTGGGAGCTATGTTATGCCTCACTCTCCCACTATTTATGAGTTTCCTATTAGCACTCCTATTGCAACTTCAATCTCCAGTTATCCATTACAGCACTGATGAATTCCTGCGCATCGGTGGTATCTTCCTCACGACAGTCGTCTATACTTCTACGTTCTACCTCATTGGATTGTTTATCTCCAGCATGATTCATCACACAGCAACAGCCCTAATTGTTTCAATGTTTATTTGGGTAGTTTTGACCTTGCTTTATCCGAACGTAAGCCTGTTTCTTGTAAACCGCTTCATTAATACCGAGGAAAAAATGGAACAGGCAAATAGAGCAATTCACCAGATTTGGGAACAATTTTTTCGGGATAAAGACAAACTTGAGGATCCATTTGAAAATCCGTCTCTGCTGCAGAAGAGCCGCCCAAGGGGCATGTCAAGGGGTTATATTCTTCAAGGTAAAAATGCGACACATATTCCAGAGGAATTGGAAATCCATATCCCTATTGCTACAGCCTATTTTCAAGAATTAACATCTCTGCAAATGGACGGAGCGAAAACGGCTTGGCGGATTCGAGAGAGCGCTTTTTCTGAAACTTATATTCGTAAATCAAAGATTGCCCGAAACGTGCTCCGATTTTCACCTACAGGCTTATATCACCTCTCAACAGAAGCTTGGGCAGGCACAGGTCTCGCCAGAATGGAAGACTTTTTCAAAACAGGACGACAGTATAGGGAAACGATATTGGATTATTTCTATGATAAGAAGGCTTTCAGCTCACGCCAATGGTTTGCGAGCGATAAAGGAGCAGTCCGGTGGGACGATCTCCCACGATTCTCTTATCATCCACCAAGTGTATTTAAAGATGCCAGTAGTCGGGCACTTCCCAACCTATTTTTACTTTTCTGTTTTAATCCAATACTACTTATAATTACCTTCGCGGTTTTTAGTCGGCAGGAGATTTGAAATGCTGTGGCATATTGTGAAACGAGAATTATTTGAACAGGTAAGCAGTCTCCGTTTCGCACTTGCTATGCTGCTTATTATCTTTTTAATGCTTGTCAACGCCCTAGAACACATTGAAGAATACAAAATACGACAAACAGAATATAAACGAAAAGTTTCGGCGTACTTGACAAAGTTGGAAAAAAATAGTAGTAATCTTTACAACCTTGTTTTACGCGGTCCCGGTGCCCTGGAGAAAAAGCCTTCATCTCTCTCTTTCTGTGCGCACGGCAGCGAAAACCATCTGCCGAAATATGTATTAGGAAGGAATGCTGGATGGAGCAGCGGAGCAGTTTTAGGAGGGAAACGGTATAATTATAATGGTATATGGCGACTGAAATATAGCGGATCTCCATCAATAAAGGCGACAGATATTTTTCCAACCTTCTTAAAAATTGACTGGATACTTATCATTTCGAGTTTCCTCAGTTTTCTCGCGCTCGTTTTTACATTCGACTCGATTTCTGGCGAGATGGCACACGGAACACTCCGGTTGACATTATCAAATTCCATTACGCGTCGGACAGTTCTCACTGGTAAATTTCTCAGCAGCCTTATTAGCCTCGGTGCTATTTTTACGAGCGGTGTGTTTGTTAATCTCCTGCTGCTATATCTTTCCAAAACACTTCAATTAAACACAGAAGAATGGAGCAGAATTGGTGGCATTTTTGTGATTGGATTAATATACATCTCCGTCTTTATCGCCTTAGGGGTTCTCATATCTGCCCTTGTTAACAATGCCTCAACGAGCCTTGTAATCTTGTTGCTTATATGGGTAATTTGGGTTATTCTTGTGCCATCAACGCTTGGGACAATTATGAGTGGGTTGAATTTACCATCAGACCGTACCGGTCCACACCCAATGTATTTCATGCGTAATGGGCTCGAGGAACGCTATATAGGACGCGGATTAAAAGACGAAGCCCCGACGCGCGAACATCCACCAACACCAGCAACGCTGCTCTGGGCTGAATTCCTAAATGAAGAAGCAAGAGAAAGTCAGCGATTAAACAAAGCTTTCTTAATGAAACAGATACATCAAATTCAGCTTGCGAGAGAGGTTAATCGTGTATCACCGACTGCGATTGTCCAGTATGCGATTGAATCCCTCGCTGGAACAGGATTTCAAAGACACCTGAATTTTTTGAAAAACGCCGAGCATTACGCTGATGAATTTAACGACTTCCTCATCTCTGCTGACCGATCAGATCCAGACAGCCTCCATGTCCCCTTCGTTAGAGAAGGCATGTCTAATAAGCCTGTCCCCTTTGAAAGCATTCCCAAATTTCAGGATCGGGTGAGTTTAGGCGATATGTTCAGAGGGGCGATTCTGGACGTAATGCTGTTAGTGCTATTTTTCTTTGTGCTATTCGGAACTGCACATATTTCGTTCCAGCGCAAAGAAATCTAAAGCCGCGGATGCTTAGGCAACATATAGGCACATTATAAGGCAGATCTATCTCGAAAGCCGTCTCAGAATGTTGTGCGTAATCTGTTCAACGGCGGCATCGCCGCCTGCCAATCCGTGCGACCAGTCGGTTGTAGCAGCCGTAAAGACCGTCCCGCCTTGTGTATAGATACCCATCGTTGCAGTACCGGTTCTCCCTCTCTCCCAACGTTCATACCACTCGCAATCATCAGGATGCCAGCGGACAGGGGCAGTGGCAAGAATCGTGAAGCTTTCAGGGGTACCGTCGCGATAGGTCGGGACTGGCAAACCTTCTTCAAGGGTCCATTCGCATCCGTCGCACTCGTAGCCAACAATGGTATTTTCTCCACCAAAAGGGTCATCTTGCGCCAGGTTCGTCCCCTCAAACACCCAATGCTCTGGACGATGGACTGTGTATTCTCCGGGACCATCCATAAACTGCCCATGGCTCAAATGATAACCGCCCTGAAGAAAGCCTACACCGGTCAATTGATTTTCAGGACGATCTACCAGATAATGGCTCCATAGCGTACTCAGGGTGCTGTAATCATCGGTTTTGTAAACCGGATCCTGATTGTAAGTCTGTTTCCAGCAGACAAGGGCCCTACCGTCATCTTCGGAGCGGACTTGCCAGCAGACAGAATTCCCACTAAAGAAGGCAGCGTTTCCGCCCTTCGCGATAAATGCCTCAAGATTATCGCGCATCGGAGCCGACCAGTATTCATCATGCCCAACGCTTAACACGAGTTTGTAATGCTCCAACATCTCAGGACGGAACTCCAGATCACTATTCGCGGCATAATCAAGCGTATACCCGTTCTGTTCTGCCCAGACAATAAATGGCAATTCCCAGTTTCTGAAGATACCGCGAGTCGGTCGGTCAAACGAGACGCGGTTTCCCTGTATTTTGCTCTTCCCATGATACCCATAAAGACTGAAGCCACCCCAGTTGTTGTATGCGTTGTAGGTGTTAGTAGAGAGTTGAAGCAGCATTGAGGTGTCTGTTCCCGGTTTCGCAGAACGAACAATAAAGAAGAGTGTGCTTTCAGCTGTACGATGATTCTTATAGATGTGGTCGCCACCACCATCTACAGCCCGGAGCGTTCCTTCGTAATAACCGCTCTGCCATGTTTCAGGCACTTCAAGTGTAAGGACGGGAGACCATCCACATCCCTGTGATGATACATCTTCGGGGATCGGTTGCGCTTCACCGGGAAGTTCTGCTTGACTCCAGACGACCTCACGCGTCGCACCGATGCGAGCAATCTCAAGCGAATAGTTCTCCGCACTCGTCGAGATATGGAACGCAATTTCGTCACCAGGGGCATAACTGAGTTGGTGGGTATATCCGTCAATATAGAGCGGACTGATTTGGTTTTCGGTCTGCGTTAAAGTCGCCATTATGTGTGCTCCTTTGATAGGTGGGCATCATTCTGCAGTTGAAACACCAACGGTATTAAGGCTATTTTTTGATCCTTTTTGTTAAATATGCTATTATTCTTACAATCTTTCCGCTTTTTGTCATCTTAATTCTCAACATTGTCCAAACGCTGGAATGAATAAATTAGGAAAAAAAATGAATACAAATCAGAAACAGAATCTTCCATTATCATCAGAACAGATGGATCAGTGGGAAAACGACGGATACTTGCTACTAAAAGGGGTTGTCCCAGAATCTGCTATTAACGGTGTGCGCGATAGTTTTGCCCGCGTCGTAGATAGCATAATTAGCGAACTGAAAAAAGACGGAAGCATCAAAGATGAAGGGTTAGAACTTCCGTTTGAAACTCGACTCGCCCGAGTTGCTGGTGAACATGCCAACGGCTTCGGTCGTTCTTGGCGTAACCAAGTTGCGACATCTGAAATTTTCGATCTGCACTATGCTGCGCCGCTCGTGGACGCAATCGGACAACTCACGGGTACAGATGTCATTGGACATCCCGTTTTCAATGCCCGACCGAAACTTCCCGGTCAGCAATTGACAGTGGTCCCGTGGCACCAAGACAGTGGTTATTTCGGCACAGTGAGTGAAACTTCGCTCATTCCGACTGCATGGATACCCTTGGTCCCGGTAGATGAGAGTAATGGCTGCTTGCAGGTGGTTGCTGGCTCACATCAATTGGGGGTCGTCAATCATCGGACAGAAGAACGGGAAGGGAAGTTTCTTGAGGTAGTAGACGAACTTGTGGATGCCTCTCGTATTGTCACCTGTCCTATGGAATTAGGGGATACTTTGGTGTTCCACAACCTGACACTCCACCGATCACTACCACACACCACAAGTGAGACCATTCGTTGGGCGATTGATATTCGCTATCTTCGTGATGGAGACCATCCGGGTACAATTTATTGGAAGGACCCTGATTTTAAGTGGGTTATCCGCAGCCAAACGCAACCTTTGACGACGTTGGAACAGTGGATCGAAATGTGGTAGTATGCAAACACAAATCAGTTCAAGGCTTAAAAAATCAGTTCAAGTCCGACCCAAGCGGCACGAGGTGCCCCCGGAGAAAGGAAACGAGAATCCTCGAATTCGTCTCCCAGCACCTCGTCCGCCTCTCCAAACAGACCAAAGGTTTCATACGCTTCATCAAAGAGATTGTGTACTTTAGCAAAGATAGAGAGGTTGTTCCACAACATATACCTACCACGTAGATTCACGATGCTATAGCCCGGAATCTGATCGATTAAATTGCCTTCGTCCCCACGGAAGACCTGGCTGGAATTGATAAGGACATTCGCTCCCAAAGAGATGGCATCGGTTACAGCAAACGCGATATCTGCTTTGAGGTTATGTTGGGGAACACCAGGGATGTGGTCGCCTATCTCTACATCGATTTCTCCAGCGCGTGCCTCAGGATGGTTGGGACTACTAACCGTCAAATCGGTCTCGAAGGTCGCTGAGATGTAGGTATAATTGAACATTCCGTGCAAGCGGTTGAAAAGACTACCACCGATACTGAGTTCAACACCTTGGCGGAGGGTCCGCGCAACATTTTGAAAATAGCCTTCGTTGGTGAGGGCACCACTGCTAATAAAGATGAGGTCGTCAAAACTCGTTGCGCTAAAAAAGTCTGCATTCCACGCTATGCTACCTAATTCACCGCGTAACCCTGCCTCCCAAGTTTTAGTTATCACCTGATCTAACGGCGGATCGGCGACAAATGCGTTGGGCAATTTGCATGGTGCTTCAGGATCCGCACACGTCAATTCTACAGGCGTAGGCACACGCGAGGCTTCACTATAGCTGTCATAGAATGAAAGCAGGCTATGGACTTGATAGGTTAGACCTGCCGCTGGGTTGAAACGACCAAAGGTATGATCCCCATTGAGTTCGACACCAATCTGGTCGCGTAATATAATTTCCGTCATGTTGTAGCGTCCAGACAGCGTGAAGTGTATTCGAGGCGTGATGGAAAAAGTATTCGTCGCATAGATGCCTACATTCTGAACCGCAGTTTCGACATCCACAAAAGATTCACTTTCAAAAATACCAGTACCAAGCGTGCCTCGATCGGGTGTCAGACTCGCCAACTCCGTCTGGGAATTGAACAGTGCTCCGCCACGGTCGAAACTCGCACCGATAATGAATTGATTTTCGCGACTGGCAATCGGATTCGAGAAGGTTGCCTGCAAGGTTGCTCCATAGCCACCTTGACGCGTCTGACTCGTATTATTTGTAGCGTCAAATCCACTTTCATCATCGTCATCACCTATCTCAGTCTCTGCGTCATTGTCCTCATCAATTTCGGTCTCTTCGTTATTGTGATTATGATCCTCCTCAGTGAGACGGACGTAGTTCCCAAACTGGTCCTTCACACGTTCCTCATCGGCATCGTCATCAACGCACAGAAAACCTTCATTTTCAGGGGCTTCGCACGACTCAAAATCTGTGTCGTCCCCATTGAAGGTATCAACGTTGTTGCGTCGGTAGTAGACGGTGCTTGCTAACATCACGTTGTCCGACCAAGCATGACCACCACGCAGGTTCGCCATAAGCATATTGTTTTCTGTCCGGTCTGGATGTGTAAACACAGCACTCCGCTCCATGTTAAGGAGTTGGATAGGTAGTGCACCGTTGCCTAAAAGTTTGTTATTCGCCAGAGTCAGGCTTAAGTTCAGTGTGGTAACATCTTCTTGCCATCCGACGTTGCCAAACAACTGCCTAACATCAGAAGGAGAGAAATCACGCCAGCCATCTTCCTTAAAGAGATTACCGCTGAGGAAATAACTCAGTTTTTGATTATGACCGCCGCTCGAAAATTCAACGGCTCTGCGTGTGAATGAACCGCCGTATGCCTTTACCTCATGACCGGGATGCGTAAAGCCGGTTTTTGTTTTCAGCGAAAGCGCACCACCAAGCGTGTTTAAACCGAAAAGCGGATTCGAGCCGGACATCAAGTTGATGCTGGCGATCGCGGATTGCGGAATGACATCCCAATTCACTGTATCGCCAAATAATTCGTTAACTCGGGTTCCGTCCTGATAGGTGGCTAACCCCTGAGGCAATCCGAGCAAAGGTGAAGCAGTAAAACCGCGAAAGCGGACATCGGGCTGGAAAGGATTATTTTGTGCCTCGTTAATATGCACACTCCCTAAGTTGCGATTAATGAATTCGGCGAGATCCAAACTTTGGGCAGCTTCAACTTCAGTGCTGGTTGCTGTTTGGATATTGGCAGGAATCTTATCCTTCGGAAGTCCTACGCCGTGGACCGGCGTCACTCCAATTACCTCAATCGGCTCCAACTTCACCGGTTCTTCTTCGGAATGGACCAGTGTCCTTCCAAATATGAGTAGAAACGCCCCAATGCATATACAAACTAAAGTCTTAAATAAGTCATTTGATAGGACCATTTCTCACTCCTTTCCGCCGGTGGTAAGCATATTATATTGAACCGATGGAACATCGCTGTGTATATATGTATGATACACCATGAAGAGATTTTGCGGAAGGAAAAATTGGACGTTCAACAGACATAAAATTCTGTCAGTGTAGTAAACCAGCGAGGTTAGAAACCTTGAAGAAACACCCCGCTGAATACCACACGCGTATTCAGCGTTGATTCGTAAAACCCTACCGTGTGGAATGTAATAATTGTGGAAACAGACGCGAAATATATTGCTTTTTTCTTAAACATTAGGCATAATGATACCTAACAAATTGATGAGGGCAAAAAAAATTATATGAAACGTGTGCCTTTCCAAACTTTACGAGATGAACTTTATCGTGTGCTCGCTGCTGTTGGATTTACCGGTGAGCGAGCAGTATTATGTGCAAGGCTATTCGCCGAAAATCAGCGCGATGGCGTGTACTCGCACGGATTGAATCGCTTCCCTGGATTCGTTGCTGGACTCGAAAACAAACAGCCTGATTTCCGTGCGCAGCCAGAGAAAATTGAGAACTTCGGAGCGTTAGAACGATGGGACGGCAAGATGGGAATAGGACTTGTCAACGCCCATTTCTGTATGCAACGGGCAACGGAACTTGCGGACATACACGGTATCGGGTGCGTCGGACTTTCAAACACGAACCACTGGATGCGCGGCGGTGCTTACGCACTACAAGCAGCGGAAGCGGGATATATCGGAATATGCTGGACGAATACAACTCGACTCATGCCCCCGTGGGGTTCCGCGGAGAAAAAGATTGGAAATAATCCGATAGCAATTGCCGTGCCACGAAAAGAGGGACATATTCTGCTCGATATGGCGATGAGCCAGTATTCAAATGGAAAATTAGAAGTGCTAAAGCTGCAGGAAAAAGAATTACCACTACCCGGTGGATACGACACTAACGGAGAACTAACAGTTGAACCGGGCGAAATACTTGACTCTGAAAGACCACTTCCTATCGGCTATTGGAAAGGGTCCGGGCTGGCTTTGGTACTTGACACGATGGCATCCGTTATTTCAGGTGGACAATCCACACACGAAATCGGGAAACAGGGATCCGAATACGCGGTCTCCCAAGTGTATATAGCGATGAATGCCACAGGAATGATGGGACAAGCGGCACTGAATGAGACAGTAGCAGCAATTATTGACGATTTCCACACAGCAAGCCCCTTAGACGAAAATGAAAGTGTCCGGTATCCAGGCGAAGGCATGTTGCGTACACGACAGGAAAGTCTTGAAAAAGGGGTCCTTGTAGACGAATCACAGTGGCAAGCGTTACTAAAGATGAATAGAAATATAGCAGGATAAACTGTTTAAATCCTTAATCTTACGCAAGTTGCGAGTTTTATCCAACAGCAACTTGGGTTATAATAAGAACCATGGGAGTATGGCTGATGCCTTTGGTGAGCGGATGGGGCTTTGTCCGCAGGTCGTTTCTGACATGGTTGCGCGGGTGCGTAAGAGGCTCAGCAAAACCTATTAATGAGGAGGTATAACTATGAATAAGTTTGTATATTTATCGCTAATTCTATTCTTGGTTTCTGGACTTATCTTTCAATGCCATGCCTATGAGGTATGTGGCGCGGGTTTTACTCAGGAAGAGATAGACGCTGCATTAGACGCAGCACCCTGGGAAAGTATCACACATTCGCACGATTCCTATGGTGAACACACCCATGAGCAATGGGTAAGGCAAGTCGAACTTCCTGCTGGATGTTTGCATATACAGAATTCAGGCAGTGGTCATCCTGAACCTGAACCCGAACCTGAACCCGAACCTCCCACTCCAGAGGGTTACACAACACCTAATATTCTCGTGTGTATAGGGGGACCTTGTCTTGAGAAGAGACCGACGCAATTTATTGGTCCTATAGATGTAGATGGAAATTGCCTCCGGAGCCGGAACCTGGGGAGGAAATCTATTATCCGACGATAGTGATCGGTGATAAGGTTTATTGGGATCCATCAAAGGAACCGTATCGTCCAGAGGAATCGAGTGACCAAATCCCAGAGCAATCAGGGGAGGGGTCTCAAGATATAGGAGATTCTGAACCTCAAACTCCGCCAGTTTTCAATGAAGGGGTGGGTAGTGGACAAGGGGTAACTCAGGTAGAGGATGAGGCTCCCCCGATGACTCCGACGCGTGAATCTGTGACGGAAGCCATTATGGAAATCGCTTCAGGGGAAAGTCCACCGGTTGTAACGATCGATGAAAGGACGGGGGAAACGACTGTTATTGATGTCTCGACTGCTGAAGAAATCATAAGTAGTGATGAATCCGATATTATTGATGCTATTGTTAGTGGTTCGCTGAACTTCCACTTAGCATCATCACTACGACGTTCAGTAGATCCGCTTGATGTTGTCTCTCAGCCGATAGATGATGTTGTTGTAACGGAATACATGCTCCGTACTGCGGGTATAGGACTCCCGCAATGGATAGAGATTCACAATAAATCAGATGTTGTAGTGCGTTTGGATGGCTGGAAGATGAGTATCTGGAGCCACAACGATCGAGAGCGTGTTATCACGTTTTCTCGGTATGTGTATATTCCGGCAAACGGGTTCTTGGTACTCGTGAATCGTTCCCTCGAAGCAGATGAGCTTGGGGGTATCAATACCAAGAGAGTGAGGATTCATCACTTACGAGAGTTGAAAGCAAGTCCATGGATTAAGCGTTTCAGGCTTTATGATGCAGAAGGTGTCTTGATGGTAAATGGCAATCAATATGAGCCAGAACGTCCTGAACTCGTCAAGGGCGTGAGGTATTCCTACGATGCGGCAAACAAGAAAACCATTAAGTGGCATAAGAATAAAGCATGGATCGGCAGCCCGGACGACCGTTCGACCTTGGGTTGGCATAAGTTTGTTGAAGAGGTGTCAGCAGCACCGCGTCTGATACGAAAAAAGACGCTGCCCTGGGCATCCTTAAAAAGGCTTGATAAGTAACAGAAAAAAAGCGGGTGTGCTAAAAAAACACACCCGCATCAGTTTCGGATATAGTCTAAATGACTGTGACATCAACTTCAAGTGGTGTACTTCCCGCGGGGTTCCTGGCAATGATATAAAATGTTGTTGTCCCGGTTTCTCTTGCCGTGATGATATAAGCTTTGAAGTCATTTCTGCTGACAACATTAATTTTATCAGGTTTCACGTCTCTGAGCGTATAGCCGTCTTCGATGAATTTGCCTGAAAATCTGTTAGTAAGTGAAAGCGTGTGCTGATCGCCAACGTTGAGGACTATCTCTTCCAGCGGTTCTGCTCTCGGTTTCTGCATCTCTTCAAACGTGATACCACTGCGAAGTTGGGCTAATCTTGATCAAGTTCCGCCATATATTATCACGCACAAATTGAAAATATAAAACAAAGACAAATTCTGACCGTATGGGCAGAATTTGGGAGATAACTCATGACTCTACGAGCAGGAATTGTCGGTTGTGGTGGAATTAGTGGAAGCCACGCGGGCGCGCACGCGAACCTGGATGGAGTTGATCTCGTCGCAATGTGTGACATAAACCGAGATGCGCTCAACAACCGTGCCGATGAATATAACGTCTCAAATCGATACACTGACTATGAGGAGATGTTTGCACGCGAAGCACTTGACATTGTGAGTGTGTGTACACACGCGCCTCTACACGCACCGATAGCGATTGCTGCCGCACAAGCAGGTATCCATGTTTTATGTGAAAAGCCCTTGTCGGTCGATTTAGAAACAGCGGATAAGATGTTTGCGGCATGTCGTGAGGCGGGGGTCCATCTCGCAGTCAGTCATCAATTCCGATTTACACCGCTTTTTCGGCACGCGAAATCTTTGATTAACGCCGGTAAAATCGGTGAACTTCGCTCAATACGCGAAGTCGGCAAAGGACGTGAAGCGGGATTTGAATTGATGGAGATGGGTGTACACTATTTTGACGAGATGGATTTCTTTTTGGATGGCATCTCTTGGATCCAAGCACATATCACATATCAAGGGCACGATGTGACAGAAGCGGACATCATGCACAGCAGCGAGTTGTGCAAAACAGATCGGCGCGACAACGGCATTGTCGCAGGAGATACGATGCTCGTGCATATCGGCGGTGGGAATAGTGCTTACGGTATCATGGAACTTTACTGCCGTCAATTCAGACACGGTTGGATGATGGGACCGCATCTGCTTGGTTCAGAGGGGCAGCTGATGGTTAAACCAAACCCAGACACAGGAATAGATGAAATGTGGCACTGTCCCTTCGATGTCTCGTTTGCCGCACATACGCCTACATGGGAGCAGATAGAACTTGACGCATCAGCATTTCTAATCTCTGGAAAAGCGTGGCAGTCTCGACACACGATCTGGAGCGCGAAAAATATGCGAGATGCAATTCTTAACGAAAATCAACCAGAACTCGGCGGACGTAATGCGCTTACGTCGCTTGAATGTGTAAGTGCAACCTACGTTTCCCATTTCAGTGGGACAAAGGTGCAACTGCCGTTAGAAGAGCGGAGCCATCCGCTCGCACTTTCATAGTCATTTTAGCCCCTTTCCAGTAACGGACGGGATGGCTTCGGCTTTCGGCGTTGCAAGCTACGCCAAAAGTCTTAACACAGGAGCAAATAATTAGATGAAACTTGCCTTTTTTAATGATCACCAACTCGGCGTAATAACAGAAGACGGGATCGTTGACATTAACGATGCCCTCGACGGTATCTCCTATCATACGCCACAAGAATTAATACGTATGGTGATTGAGGATTTTGATAATCTACGTCCGAAAATAGAAGATACAGTTGCGAACGGTACTGTTACTGCCTTGGACAGCGTTAGTCTCAAAGCACCGGTGCCGCGTCCAGGTCAACTCGTCTGCCTTGCTGGCAATTACATTGAGCCAGATAGTCCATCTCGTGGTGACTTCAACGCTTTTCTAAAGTCGCCAACCGGTATTATTAACACGAAGGATACAGTCGAACTCCCGGAAGCAGATGTAACAGTGTTTCACTTTGAACCGGAATTAGCGATTGTTATCGGCAAACCAGCAACACATCTCTCCGAAGAGAACGCGTTAGATTGTGTATTCGGTTACACGCAATTCATTGATGTGTCCGCACGAGGCTTACCCGGTGGCTTCTTTTTAGGGAAGAGCTGGCACACGTTCGCGCCAATGGGACCAGCGATTGTGACTGCCGACGAAGTGGGTGATGCGAATGCACTCGGCGTGCAACTCTGGATTAATGACGGTTTGCAACACGATTTCTCAACCAACTCCATGGCACGCTTCATTCCAGAATTGCTGGCAGAGGTAACCAATGTGGTAGCATTGGAACCGGGTGATGTTGTATCGACAGGCACACATCATGAGGCACTTACCGCAGTTGGCGATGGAGATACTGTCCGATTGTCAGTAGAAGGTTTCGGTCCAGCATTGGCAGTTGACGTACGTGACCCGCTAAAACGGACAAACTGGCGCGATTAGGACATTTTCCAGCACTTTTCGTTTGTGAACCGGACAAAAAAGTGTTGACAACTGTATCAACTTATGTGTATAATAATTGAAGGTGTAATTTAGAGGTTTCCCTCTAATCCACGAAATTCTACTTTTAATAGTAAGTTTTGGATAGCGGACTACGCCACTTTTAACAGCAAGATTTGGCGCGGTACGGAATGAGAACCCTTCTGACGATAAGGAGACTGAATTAATGAACTTTTGTAGAGGAAGTTTTGACTTGCAAGCTGCGTCAAAACCCAGAAACATAGCCGTGCTGGCTGTCCTCACGATTGTCTGCGTATGGATGGCAGGCTGCGCTGGCTGTAATCCAGAACCCGTCCCGACTGGGATGAGTCCTACACAGGGACCCGAAACCGGTGGAACAACTGTCCAGATTACCGGCGAAAAATTTGATATGAAAAACGGTGTAACTGTGACGTTCGGCGGGAAAAATGCCCAAAGTGTAACGGTACCCAGCGAAACACAAATCACAGCAGTCACCCCGGGCGGCATGGCGGGACAATCCGTATCCATTGTTGTTACCAACAAAGGGAAACCCGAAGTACCCGTTACGCTCTCACAACAATTTACATATACCGACGCGACTCCGCCGACGGTAACAATGAACGAACCCACCGATGGAACAGTCATCTCTGAATACGAAGATTCACTGAACGTAATGGTTCCTGTAACAGTCGCGTTTAGTGAACCGATTGACAACAACAGCGTTTCTGTCGATGTAGCAGTTACCAAAACGGAAGATTCGATGAGCGAACCGATGGGCGCCACACTGTCAGGCACAGTTACCGGCAGCGGTGACGCTGTAGCGTTTACACCCGATATGCCGATGCGCGCAGGACGTATGTACACTGTTACCGTCTCTGGTGCCACTGATATGGCTGGCAATGTCCTCGAAGGTTCGCATAGCTTTAGCTTCAGCATAACCAGCCCAGAAATGCTTGACAGATACCATGTACGGGAAGAAGATATTCAGGCAGACAACGGAGAAGCTGCCCTGAAGCGCATCGCTGCACGTCCTGAAATTTTTGATAATGAAGAGATGTGGGAACGGTTAGTTACCGCGAATCAGGACTACTACATCTTTGATCGGACAAAATTGAGTATAGGACAACTGCTATTGATTCCACGCGGGCGCGCCTGGGGCGATAAGTAGACAAGTTCTTAACGAATATCGAAAAGCCGTGTACCTGTTACACGGCTTTTTTGTTTTCCTGAATACTATAAACCGGCAGAGGAAATTATGTTTGGTACACAAAGAGATTTTAAGAACCGTATTGCCGCATATCAGAGCAGTTTAGTAGGCATCAAGCATCTTCATCGGTTGTCGCCAAGGCACCCGAAGCCAAATCAACCGACCACCGTGCATGTAAGCACATCTGGAGGGACCGCTTATGACTCGGTGCACTGTTGGATGACTGCAGATGGTGAAGAAACGACGTTTGAACTCGTCCCAAGCGAACCTGGATGGAATACACTCGAATGGCGATACGTGCAACAGTGGCACGGATATATCCCACCGCAACCAAATCGGGCAACGGTGCGCTATAAGATCGGTGGTAGAGTCGTGGGTTCAGATAGATGGATCTTTGCAGATAACCAAGCGCGAGTGTTATCGAAAGCAACAGAATTCGCCATCTCGGTAGACAATTATGAGATGCCGACGTGGGTGCGCGATGCTGTTATCTACCACATCTTTCTGGATCGATTCTATCCCGGAGACGGTGTACCGTGGAAAAAACCGATAAATCTTTCTGGATTTTTCGGTGGTACATTACGCGGCGCGATTCAGAAACTTGATTACATTCAATCGTTAGACTGCAACGCTATATGGCTATCACCACTCTTTGCAAGTCCAACCCATCACGGCTACGATGCCACAGATTACTATACCGTTGAACCGCGGTTCGGCACGAACGCTGAATTGATAGAATTAATTGACAAAGCACATCAGCGTGACATACGGGTTATCCTCGATTTTGTCGCCAACCACTGGTCGAACCATCATCCGACATTTCAGGAGGCACAACGCGAACCAGATAGTGAGTATCGCGCGTGGTATACGTGGCAGCGATGGCCCGACGAGTATACGAGTTTTTTCGGTGTGAAGGGGATGCCACAGCTGAACTTAAAACACAAACCGACGAGCGACTATCTATTGGACTGCGCGCAACATTGGCTGCGCAAGGGCGTTGATGGCTACCGGCTTGATTATGCTCCGGGACCACCGCATACGTTCTGGGTAGATTTCCGCCAAGCATGTAAAGCGGTGAATCCTGACGCTTTTTTGTTTGGAGAGGTGGTCAGTCATTCAGAAGTGATAGCATCTTACATGCCGCATTTTGATGGATGTCTCGATTTCCTACTTGCGGATGCGCTCCGCCGGACTTTTGTTCTTGAGACCTCAACGCTTCTCGAATTCGAGGCGTTTTTGGGGGCACACGAGGCTTATTTCTCGTTGGACTTCTCTCTCCCCGCTTTTTTGGACAATCACGACATGACGCGTATTCTCTATTTGGCGAGGGAGGATAAAGCAAAGGTACGGTTGGCGGCACTGGTGCTTTTCACACTGTCTGCACCACCAATAATCTACAACGGCACTGAGGTAGGGGTCTCACAACGGAACCCGCTTGGACGTTTTGAGGAGGCACGGCTTCCGATGCCGTGGGGAGATGAGGCAGATAGAGAGCTGTTCGCTTATTTCCAACGCTTGGGAGAATTACGGAGGCAGTTTTCGGTAATTAGTTCGGGGAAGCGAGAGGTTGTCCACTTGGACGTTCAAAAGGGAACTTATGCTTATGTTCAGACTTCAGAAATCAGGACTGTTATGATTGCATTGAATACAAGCAGGCATTCGCAAACAATCAAGATTCCGATGTCGTCATTGCGGGGTCGCGATTCGGAGATCGCTCCTACCTTGGAAGACCTACTTAACGGCAACCGGGTGACAGTATCAGAGGATTCCGTAAGCATTTCACTTCCAGCACAAAGTGGGGCATTTGTCGCCTAAGAAGTTCCCAAAACAGAAAAGAAAAAGGGATCGGTAACTACGAAATTCGGTTACCGATCCCCTTGTTGTAGGTATTATGAGACGTAACTATTGGGCGGTACTAGCATCGGCACCATCACCCATGTCATTCATACCGGCATCGCCAGCATCTTCAGCACCTTCCATGTCGTCCATCATATCGTCCATGGAAAGAGAAACGAAAACACTGTCATTAGTGGCTTGAGCGTGACAACCGTGACAGCCATTGCCTGCATCTTCAAGGTTGGACCCTCTGATCTGCATATACGCAGCATCTGCACTGGAACGAAGATATTTTTTGTAGACCCATCCACTGTGACCAGCATACATCGGATCATCGCTTTTCATCATTACGGCGACTTTATCGACAAACGTTTCGGTCTTATCCATAATTTCCTTGACGATCACGGTACCAGCCGGATATGCTGCTGCTCCTGCCTTGTTCGCCATAGCACCGATATCGTTGATATAGACGGTGCGTGCAGTAAGAGCACCACCATCTATCGGGGGTGGATTGTGGGCTGCCCCAGTCTCTGCTGGACTCGTAGCTGCCTCCATCGGGCCTGGTGCAGGAAGCATAACATGCGCCCAAGACATGTACATTGTTGAATCCAGCATCTTCATCATCTCCATCATCATGCCGTCGGTAGCCATCATGTCATCGCCAGACATCATATCATTGGCAGCCATCATATCATCGGCAGCAGGTTCCAAGACCTTCTGCGCTCTGTCACAAGATACAAAGGCAACACAGGTAATTAAAATTGTAATTAAAGCAATTTGAAACTTTACCATTGTTAATGTTCCTTATTCTATTATATTTTTAGCGTGAAAGGACAACGAAGAGCTGCGGGCTTTAAAGCGACAAAGCCCATCCACTTCATTGTGTTTCTCTTCGAATCCATATATTACACAACTTCATTTTAAATAGTATCACATTGTAACTTAGTTTTCAAGAAAAAAGGAACCAGTAACTACAGAATACAGTTACTGATCCCTTTTTTTGAAAGGTTATGAAATGGAATTATTGGGCGGCATCATTATCATCCATGCCGTCGTCCATCATGCCGTCGTCCATCATGCCGTCGTCCATCATGCCGTCATCCATCATGTCGTCGTCCATCATGCCGTCGTCCATCATGTCGTCGTCCATCATGCCGTCGTCCATCATGTCGTCGTCCATCATGCCGTCGTCCATCATGTCGTCGTCCATCATGCCGTCGTCCATCATGCCGTCGTCCATCATGCCGTCATCCATCATGCCGTCATCCATCATGCCGTCATCCATCATGCCGTCATCCATCATGCCGTCATCCATCATGTCGTCCGACATGCTGTCTTCTGCCATCATGTCATCAGTAACAGGCGTCATGACTTGCTGTGCTCTCTCACAGGATACGAAGGCGAAACAACAGACTAAGATAGCGATTAAAATCATCTGAAACTTTAGCATTGTTAGTGCTCCTTATTTCATATTTTAGAGTAAGAAGTTAAGGAAAGTTGCGAATCTTTTGGTGAGGCTTTAAAACGACAAAGCCTGTTCACGTCAGAACGCGATTCTCCAAAAACCCGTGTATTACATAACTTTGGTAGATTATATCAAATTTTACTTTAATTTCAAAGAAAAAACATAATAGTGCGCGATTAAGGAATTGTTCCTACGGATCAGTTTTTAGAATTTCCGAACGAACTTTTAGGATATAGGGATGTTTAGGCGCCTGGTTAAAAGCATTCTCAATTTCACGTAGGGCATCACGGATCCGATCGAGACGGTAATAGACAAGGGCAAGCGTAGCACGGTGTGTTGGCTGCCCATCGCTTTTAATAGCAGCTTCAGCAAGGGTGAGTGCCTCAGCAAGCTTCCTGTCTTCCCAGGCAAGCAAGGACGCCAATGCCTCTTTTGGATATGGCACATCCGATGCGAGTCGGATTGCACGTCGGAAATCAGCCTCTGCCATACCGGATGCCCCCTGTTTATGATAAATTTTCCCACGCCACAAGTACCCGGGTGCCCATGTAGACTGGTGTTGTATGCCCATCGTCAGTGCCCCCTCAGCATCCGCCAAATTCCCTGCCTGTTCATGCAAATTCGCGAGTTGCACATAGGTATCCATAAAATCTGGTTCATGTTGGATGAGTGTGAGATAGTGAGATGCAGCTGCTGTTTGATTTCCGAGTTTTGATTCTATCATACCCAGATGAAAGAGCGCTTGACGCGAAGTAGGTTCTATCGTAAGCACACGTTGATATAACTCCTTGGCGGCTGTCAATTCGCCAAGTTGTATTTGAACGTAAGCCAAATCTTTCAACGCGGGTGTAAAGGTGTCATCCATTTCAAGTGCCTTCTGCAGCGGCGTTGAGGCACGCCGAGGCTGTTTATTTTCGATGAACCAATGTGCCTGACGAAGGTAGCGTTCTGCCGACTTTCGGCGGTAATGTGTCTCGACAACTTCGGCTTCCTTGGTGTTTCCCATATTGCGAAGGACATCGGCGAGTGACTTGTGAAATACCGGTTCGTTCGGCGCATGATGGATAGCACGTTCATAGAAACGTTGGGCAACAGCAAGTTGTCCACGCCTTGCTCCAACTTCGCCACGTCCGAACGCAGCACTGGCAAGTGTTCCGTCTTGGGTGAGCGCCTCCCGAAAAACAGCATCAGCTTCGTCAATTCGGTTGAGTTTGAGAAGCACATGCCCCAGATTGTTGTAGGCAGCGGTTGTGTCTGGGTACAATTGGACAGCGACAATATAGTATCTGCGTGCCTGCTCTAAGTTCCCACGCTCGGTCTCAATCTGTCCCAGAGCGACATACCACGCCACTGGTGCGTCTTCACCGGCACCTTTAATGGCTTCTTGGAACAATGTATCGGCTTCGTCAAGCTGCTTATTACGGTGATATGCAGCAGCGAGCTTGGCTTGCACTATGACCCGTAGGCGCGATCTTGCGACATCGCCTTGTGGTTGCGTTGAGAGAAGTTGCAAAGCACGTTGGAAGGCATTAATAGCAGTGCGATAGTCCTTCAGTTTTGCAGCGGCATCTCCCTCTCCAATATAGATAATCGGAAATTCAGGGGCATCTTTGGCGAGGGAGCGGTATAAATGGAGTGCCTCACTCCACTGTTCTGATTGGAACGCACGCTGTGCGTCTTTTAGATGTTTCTGGAACGCTTCAGGATAATGTGCTATATCGTTGGGTAAAAGATCCCCAAATACCAACATGACACCCAGAAACAGAAGGATTCCAATGAAAAACAGTCTCCATTTCCTCATCAGAACATTACGCTGTCTCTCTTCATCTCTTGTGAGGTGTAGGTTGTAATAATTCCACATCCGTTTATTTCGTCTTACTTTCCTGACCTAAGGCATCATCCAAAATATGCCAACTTTCCTCTTCTCTCCGTTTGGCTAACCACGTTGCGAATTCGGTTTCTGCTTTTTTCTGCTGGATTCGGTCAATAATCTCTTCGCTTACCTCTGCATAGGTTTTTTGGCGCGCCGGGTTATTCCGGACGCGTTCCAGAATCTGGTATCCCTCTGAAACAGGCAGGAGTCCACTTCGCTCGGAATTTTGCAATTCGGCAACAATAGTACCTAACAGCGTATCCACCTCAAGGGTTAAAATCTCAAGCTTCATGGCTAACTGCGTTTCATACATCTCACGCACAGTCTCAAATGTTTCACCTTGCTGTAAACGTCTATAGAGTTGCTGTGTCAGATCCTCGGCTTTTTGTTTCTCTGCTTCCGATGTATCCTTCGGTATAGTGATAAACAGCGCATTAAAGGTGACTGTAGGTAGCACAATAAATTCGGTACTGTTCAGATCATAGTATGATCTGGCTAACGTTGCAATCTCCGCGCTATTGAAGGCATTAAAAAATATACGACGGAAGAATTCTTCATAAATCAACTGCTCATAAATCTGCGCCTTAAGTGCTTCATCTTCCAATCCATGCTGTTGCAAGGCGCGTTGGAATGCTGTATTCGAAGCATATTTCCGGCGAATTGCATCTATTTTTTCTGTCACCCGCGCGTCGCGTTCAGTGACCACAATCCCGAGTCGCTTAGATTCCTGTAAAACCAATTTGCGGTTGATAATGGCATCAAGCACAGCGCGTTTTTCGGCAGTAGTCTGTGCCTCGGTAACACGCGTCCCCATGATAACAGCGATACCCAATTCACTATCGAGTTCGCTGCGGGTGATGGCATCTTCATTAACGACTGCAACGACATAATCAATCAAGGTCTGAGCGTTTGCCCTGCTTATGATACACAACAGAAACAGAAAGGCGACGTAACGTATCATATTACCGCGGATTCCTCGGTGTTAACCACTCCTCTTCAATGCGCAGACCGAGTCCAGGACCGTCATTTGGCGAGATATAACTCTCTATGGGGAGAGATTCACCCTCAAACAGTTTTGTTTCCTCTAAAGGCACACCCGGCGGGACTCCGAGATAGTATTCTACCCAAGGTGTATTGGGCATAGCAGCAGAAAGATGAAGTCCAGATTGCCGGAGTCCACCTCCATGAAAGATAACGGTTAGACCAGCAGCGTCAGCGAGATGGCAGATCTTAACACACTCGGTTATACCACCCACCCAGAAAGTGTCTGGCTGCAGGATATCCAAGCATCTTCTTTCGATAATTTGCTGAAATGGGAAACGGGTGTAGTGATGCTCACCGCTTGCCAAACTCACCCAATCGACAGCGTCTCGAACTTTAGCTAAACCGTCAATGTCTTCGGGAATGAGAAACTCCTCAATCCACTTGAGACGATACGGACGGAGACGTTGCGCTAAGCGGATGGTGTAATCGACATCGAAAGCCATGTAACAATCGAGCATAATTTCAACCTCATCACCGACCATTTCTCTGGTTCTCGCGACGAGTTTTTCGTTTTCCTTCAAACCCCATTCACCGTCAACGGGTCCGTAAGGACACGCCAATTTCACCGCCTTGAATCCGAGTTCCAATTGCCAATCGGTATCGTTCCCGGTCGCGTAGGCGAAGAGTTTGTCCCGTACAGGGCCGCCAAGGAGTTCATAGACGGGTTGGTTTTTAATTTTGCCGATCAGATCCCACAAAGCGATGTCAACACCACTGATTGCACAACTGGTTAAGCCTTGTGAACCGTAAGGCTTGGACATACGAAACATCATATCCCAAATTTTCTCAACAGCAAAACAGTTCTCGCCAATCAGCATCGGTGCGAAGTGTTCATCAATAATCGCCGCGACCGGTGTTCCGAAGGAGGTCTCGCCTATACCCCAAGTGCCATCTTCGGCGGTGACCTTGACGTAGACGGTATCCCAGTTCGGCATCCAACTGGAACGGTGGCGTTTGTATTGCGGATAACGGGACATGGGATTCGCGACTTCGGCGTGGACGTTCCACGCGTCGCGACGCGGCTGTGTGCGTTTGCCATCGCGCGGTGGCACGTTGATTCGGACTGTCTGAATGTCTTTTATCTTCATTTTCCGCTCCATTCAAGTTTTGCAGCATAATATCATAAGCAGGCATTTAATTCAAATGTATCGGTTGTTGGCTGTCAACTATCATCGATCAGCAGTAAATAGGAGAAAAATCGAATGCTTTTGAGAACACCTGCAAAATTTGTTTTAAACGTCGATATGCAGTATAATAGAATTCTTCACACATTCTACCATAAAAACACGACTGAAGTCCCTCGGAGGATCTTGTGAAATGGAAGATTTTGATTCTCACGCATACATGCCGGTATATCCCGGGCCGAATACAGATGTGCTTGAGGCACAGGCGAGAGTTTGTACGGGACCGCATCAGACGCGTCCGTTAGGCATAAACCCCTCAGATTCACCGCAACCAGAGCCGATCCTTGAAACGATTCTGAAGTCGATTGCCGGTGGGCTACCAGAAAAGGAGACGGCTTCAGGTGCGCAGATGGGGGCGTTTTTTGCGGCGATGACACTCCGCGCCTATTTTCCAGAATCGACACAGTGGAGTCAGGCAGAGGAAACAGCGTTCCACAAATACCGTTCGGCACTCGTAGAACAACTACCGCCAGAAATTCAATATCTGATGAATCCCGATTGCGGCTATGTGCCACGGAATCCAACAGAAGCAGTTGTCGTGAACGCGTTGGAAAAGATTTTACGGGCGAAACATTTAAGTTACGTTGAAACTCGCGAGATGTGTGAAGCCATCCTTAGCGATGATGTCAAACCTGCGCTTAAAGGTGCTGCGCTTATAGGACAACGGATGAACCGTGAAACCTACGAGGAAGTCCGAGGCTATCTTGATGCATTTTTTGGACCTGAAGCGGTCAAACCGATTGATGTTGAGACGTTGACGCACTTCGGACAGCCTTATGATGGCGCAACGCGTTATTTTCGTCCGATGCTTTTTGTAGCAGCGGTGCGTGCAGCTCTTGGTGAAGCATCACTTCTTCATAGCGTGGATGCGATGCCACCAAAGAATGGTGTAACGGAAGAGACCATCTTGAAGGCACTCGGTGCAAACACACACCTATCGCTGGCACAGACCGCATCGCTGATTACTGATGAATCGATTGGGTTCGGATATATCAGTCAACGCGAATATTGCCCGGCGGCTTACGATTTGCGCGAATTGCGTGTGCATATCAAGAAACGTCCACCTTGGGCAGCGACTGAGAAGGCACAACAATTCTTTTCAGCGCGGGAAGCGAATTACATGGTACTCGGCTACTACCATATCGGCTATGAGAAACCGCTCCTTCAATTGGCGTGGGAACGCGGGCTCGATGCCGCCGTCGCTGTGAAGGGTGAGGAAGGGACAAGTCATTATGCCCTGCGCCTTGGAAAGCCGTCCACACATGACCGAATGGCAATCAACTATTCACAAGGCTTCCACCGCGTGAAGGGTGTCCGCGAAGACTTCGCGATGGATATAGATCCAAAAATTTATGGATTCAACTATGCCTGGAGTCCACGTCCAGAGTTTGTAAGCGCGCAGGCATTCGGGGAAGCGGGTATAGCAGCCCTATCGGGTGAAAAAGGACACATCTACGATAGGATTCTGTTGAACACAGCAATGGTTGACTATCTGTTGGGAATTTGCCCAGAGCCTGAGAAGGCACTGGCACGCGCGCAGTCGGTAATGGACAACGGTCAGGCGTTGAAACATCTGCGAGCATACATCGCCGCGAGTCATCGCTGTTATTAGTTCTCGGCTATCGGCTTTCAGTTAAAGAGAGATTTTGACGTATTTCAGAATCCTCTTAACTGACAACCGACAACTGATAACTGACAACCATTCCTAAATATATCCTGTTGAGCCGTCGGGGCGGATCGGACAGGTGCGTTGCCAATGGATGTATTCGTTATCCGTGATTGCTGCTTCGTTCACCTCTACACCCAAACCGGGACGGTCCCGTAACTCCAGATAGCCATCTTTTGGCAGATAAGGCTCGTCTACCCAAGCGTTCCATTCCGTCTCGGTGGGCAAGAGATACTCCAAGATTTTGAAGTTGGCGGTTGCAGCGGCGAAGTGTACATTGACAGCCGTTGCCAGTGGTCCCATCGGATTATGTGGTGCAATACTCACGTAGTGCGCTTCGGCGATCGCAGCGATTTTACGCATCTCCAACAATCCACCACAAACGCAGATGTCTGGCTGAATGATGTCGGCACCTTGCCCGGCGATGATGTCCAGAAACTCAAAGCGCGTGTAGAGAGACTCTCCGGTGGCGAGTGGTACCTGCATCTGAGAACGTAAGCGCGTCCACGCGGGGATGTGCTCGGGTCGGAGCGGTTCCTCGTAGAAATACGGGTCGTAGGGTGCCAGAGCATTGGCGAGTTGCAGTGCGCGAATCGGCTCGAAGATTTTGGCGTGTGGATCGAAGGCGAACTCCCACTCTGATGGGGTATTTTCCCGAATCTGCTCAAAATAGATCGCAGCGGCATCGCAGACGCGTCCCCACCGATCTGCATCAGGATCAAGCTGATAAGGACTGGTCTTGAACGCCGTGAATCCCCACTCCTCATGAAGTTTGCGTGCCTGATCAGCGGCTTCAATGCCGTCTCTACCACCGATGCCGCGGTAGACGCGGATGCGGTCTCGAGCGTGTCCACCGAGGAGCATGTAGACTGGTAAGCCTGCTGCTTTTCCACTGATGTCCCAGAGTGCGTGATCAACAGCAGAAATAACAGCGAGCCCAGCACCGCCAGGCGGGAAACGGAACTGCTGATGCAGTTTCAGCATGATATATTCAATTCGCCTCGGATCCTCCCCTTGAATCATTTCGAAGATGTAGTCAGCAATCGGTTCAACAGAGAGGTCTGGACCCGTGGAGTAGGCTTCACCCCACCCGTAAAGTCCTTCGTCCGTTTCTACTTTGATGAGACCACGGGGTCGGTTACCAAAACGCGCCATAAAGGTTTTGATAGCAGTAATTTTCATATCTTTGTCTCCGTCTTACGGGTCATCAGTTATCAGTTGTCATTCGCTAGTTAAGCCTTGCAGCAACTGCGTAATGCGTAAATACTACAACATCTCTGTACTGATAACCGAAAGGTTTGCGCAGCAAACCGTACTGATAACTATAAAGCTAATTACCATTGATATGTACGAAATGGGGATGCGGGTAGCCCTTCCTTGTTCACCAAATTGGGTTCAGCATTTTGATGCCAACCGAATCGGACTGCGACTGGATTTGCGACGGTGTTGCTGGAAACGAGGATTGTGTCGCCATCTATTGTCGCTTTTGCTTCGACGAATTGCTTGTCCCCGCCTGCGATTTCAAACCATGTAAGTGACTCCCCGTCCCGTGCCATCAAGCCGCCTGCCACAAAATCAAAGCTGAGTCGAATGATATTCCCCTCTACCGTCATCGACTTGTAAAGTGGGCCGGAGTAGGTTACATCATCTCTACCGTATGTTTTGGCAAGTGCCCACAATGCAAGTCGTCTACCAACCTCCTGTTTGTTTCGAGGGTGGATGTCTTTGAGATTTCCGATGTCTGTTGTCACAGCCATGCCGGTATTAGGGACAGATAACGTAGCAGTTTGTGCCTCCCAAATCTGCGGTAGAAAGAATGGATCTCCGATCCATCCGCCGTAATTGAACGGTGCCAGTTGCACGAAATAGAAAGGGAAATCGCCCTGTTCCCAGACCTCACGCCATCCATTGATGAGTGCTTTCATTTTTTTATGGTAGAGCATACCATCCCGAAGGTTTGACTCGCCTTGATACCAGATAGCACCGCGGACAGCGTAAGGGACAATCGGATATACCATACCGTTGTAAAGTCCTGTCGGTCTCGCTTGATGCCTTAGCGGATGTCTATTTTCCGGTATCTGCGTAAGGCGTGCATCGGTTTCTAACGCCTCGCGTGTTTCCGCTATCCACGCTTCAATCTCTTTCATTTTTTCGGGAAGTTGCTGACGATAGTTGGCGTGTGCCTCCTGAATCTCTTTGGATATGGATTCAAGGGTGGGAACACTGTCAAAACCGGCAGGCGGCGTCCACGGCTCAATGCGGGTGCCACCCCACGAGGTATTGATTAATCCGATGGGTACATTAAGATTTTTATAAAGTTTCCGTCCGAAATAGTAAGCAACGGCAGAGAAATTTTCAATTGTCTCAGGAGTGGTTTCGGACCAGTCTGCCTCTACATCATCTTGAAGCAGCCCTGATGGTCTACGCGGCACATCAAACAGTCGAATACTCGGATAGTTTGCTGCGGCGATTTCTGTCTCGTTGTCTTTTGAGGCACGTACCGACCATTCCATATTTGATTGTCCGGAACAGACCCAAACCTCTCCGATAAGGATATTCGTCAGTTCAAGTGTGTTACTACCGCTAATCTTGAGTGTATAGGGACCGCCTGCGTCCATCGCCGAGAGTTTGGTTCGCCAGTTGCCTTCTGCGTCGGCAACTACGGTAGTTGAGAAAAGCGGTTTGGTTGCTTCGTCATCGGTGTTGAGGGTTATGGTGATTTCTTCGCCTGGGGATGCCCAGCCCCAGATGGGAACTTGCATGTCACGTTGCAGGACCATGTTATTGCCGATGACCCGTGGCAATGTAACCTCGGCATGCACAAACGAGTGTGTGAAAGATAAAAGAAAACCAATCAGAAATAGGGTAATGCGTTTCATGTTGTTGTTCCTTCAAAAGCAACTTAGGTCAGAAGAGTCGTCTGGGGTTAGGAGGAGTCGAGCGGGAGTTTCAATGACTCGCGAACAGCACGCCGAACTTTATCGCAGATGCACATGGCGTGCGATGTGTCATCCGTAGTTGCGAAGTTTCCCGGATAGCGAGGATCAATTGCATGTTCAGAGGGAATTGAAAAGTCAGTGTGCCATAAGCGTAAGAGCCAAAGAGAACTACCTGTAGCGGTCCGAATTCGCGCACGATGTCATCACAAGTCGCTTGAATGTCTTTTCGTGTAACCATGCTTGTCCTCTTCTTCATCTGATGCGCTGCGATACAATCCGTTAGAACCTTTTATTAATTATGCCACATCTCCGTCGCCTATACAACAAAAAACCGGGGAACGGAGGTGTAAAGTTTTTGTTATTTCGGTAATAGCGATTTCACCCAGACCATGATACGCTCTTACCTGCTATCAAGGACACCGTGAAACTCAACTTTATATTATTACATCTCAAGAAACAATACAGGAATACCGTTGGGTTTCACTCGATATCTCTGCGAAAGTGGCTATATAGCTCGAACATCAGTTCTTCCAGCAGCCAACGTTTTGGTTCAGTCCGTTCAACCCAACCTACAATGAACTTACGCAATGTGCAATGAATTGCGACAAATCTGACTGCTAATGCGTCAATTTCCATCTCCGTCCCTTTGAAGGCGTTCGGCGAGATAGCTGTTGCGTTGCATCACCTGATTGTTGCGGATGCAAATAGCGAGTGCTTGTTTGGTGCCTACTATTACGACGCGCTCTTTTGCACGGGTGATGCCGGTGTAGAGGAGATTTCGTTGTAACATGAGATAGTGTTGCGTGTGTAAGGGGATAACAACGGCGGGATATTCGCTGCCTTGCGCTTTGTGGATAGTCGTGGCATACGCTAATACGAGTTCTCCGAGGTCTGCTGTATCGTAAGCGACCTGTCTATCAGGAAACTGGATGTGGACTTTCTTGTCAATATGTTCAATTGCGACAACCCTTCCAATATCACCGTTAAACACATCGTAGTCGTAGTTGTTGCGGATCTGCATTACCTTATCGCCGACACGGAAACCGCCTGCGGTGCGTGATTGACCAAAGGACTGTGCGCCTTGCTTGTAGGGACGAGTTCCGAAGCGTGCTTTTTCCAAGGGATGGGCTGCTGCTGGGGCTGTATATTCAAGGTTCAATACTTCTTGAAGGCGTTTGTTGAGACTTTCAGTACCGAGTGTTCCACGCCGCATCGGGCACAGGAGTTGGATATCGTCCATGGGATGGTAATCGTAGTGTTGGGGTAATCGATCAGCAATGAGGGAACATACTAATTCAACAATTTCGTCTGGGTCCTCCTCCTCTATAAAAAAGAAGTTTCGATCTGCGTTGCCAGTGAGTTCTGGAAAATCGCCTTTGTTGATACGATGGGCATTTGTAACGATCATACTCTCCTGCGCTTGGCGGAATATTTCAGTCAGCTCAATGACGGGTATCCTTTGGGAATCAATGAGTTCTCTTAGGACATTGCCCGCACCGACGGATGGGAGCTGATCGACATCGCCGATGAGAATGAGGGTTGTACTGGGTCGGATTGCTTGCATCAAGCGGTTCATTAAGACGAGGTCTACCATAGATGTTTCGTCAACGATGACCACATCTGTGTCCAACGGGTTCTGGCGATTGCGTTTAAAGGCGTTAATCTGTGGAGAAAATTCGAGAAGCCGATGGATTGTTTTGGCTTCACCGCCGGTTGTTTCACTCAGGCGTTTCGCGGCGCGTCCGGTGGGTGCTGTTAAGGTAATATGTTTGTTCTGAGCTTCAAATAGGCGAATCATACCGACAGTCGTCGTCGTTTTACCGGTGCCGGGTCCGCCGGTAAGAATCATCGCACGTGCCGTCATCGCAGTCTGGATCGCCTGGCACTGCTGTTGTGCGAAACGAATACCCATTTCCTGCTCCAACTGGGTCAGGACTGCGGTATGGATAGGTGATGACCCTTCTGGTTTTCCGTGGCTGAAGTTTGGATCGCCATAAGATAAGAGTCTTAAAAATTGGTTTGCGACTCCCAATTCGGCATAGTAAAAAGGAGAGAGATAGATGGCAGAATGGTTATCAGTTGTCAGTTGGGAATCAACGTCGAGTGCGCGTATGGCACTCGTCGGGTTGTCAGTTGAAGGAGGTTCCTGATCTGCTTCGAGAATCTCTTTCTGATTGCTAATTTCATACGTATCTTGTGGTTCGCTCACACCGTCCTGTTTGTCGGAGCCCAAGAAGTCTACAAAACTGGGATTAATAATTTCCTCTGCTTCGATGAGGGCACGAACGCCTTCCTCAATCGCTTCGGGTTCTTGTTCAAGCATAGTTTGACACGCCTCAGTAAGTTCATCACGGTGTTGAAAGACGTGTCCCTCATCTGCCTTTTGGCTGAGAACGTACTTGATACCCGCTTGGACTCTGGGGGGTGTATCCTTATCCATGCCGAGTTTCTGTGCAATTGTGTCGGCAGTTACAAATCCGATGCCGTAAATATCATCGGCGAGACGGTAGGGATTCTCTGTGACGATGGCGATTGCATCGTTTTGGTATGTTTTGTAAATCTTTGCGGCGTGTGTTGTGCTGACATCGTGGGATTGGAGGAAGAGCATAACGTTTTTAATTTCGCGCTGTGCTTCCCACGCCTCCTTGATGATCTTTACGCGATGCCGTCCGATGCCGGGGATACGTGCTAACTTTTCAGGCTCGTGATCAATGATATCCATGGTATCCATGCCGAACTTTTGAACGATACGTGCCGCCATTTTCGGACCGATACCCTTAATCAACCCAGATCCAAGGTATTTTCGTAAGCCGACTACATTTGCGGGTAAGATGGTCTCATATTTGTCAATTTGGAACTGCCTGCCGTATCTGGCGTTGTCCACCCACTCGCCTCGGAGGAGGAGGCTTTCGCCTGGGTTGACGGATGCCAAATTGCCGACAACAGTGATAAGTTCGGAGTGGTCTCGCGCGGAAAGACGACCGACAGTATAGCCGGTGTCAGGGTTCTCATAGACGATACGTTCAAGTATACCCTGTAGTGTTTCCATTTTTTTAAGCTGGCCCTAACGGGAGCTGTCAGGACACATTGGCATTGGACAGCAATTTTCAAAAACCCGCCTTTCGCCTTTGGCTATAGGCTGCCGTCTCTGGCTAAGTTTTTTCAGGCTACAAACAGAGCAAACTACTCAAACAGTTGTGCGACAGCGCAGGAAAACCCCGGTACGACATCCTCACCGGTGAGTGTGTCCTCGTGCGTAAGCATCTTAATGTCTGTTTCAGAGCGGTACACTGTCACCGTTTTGGTAACAGGTTCAAGGACCCAGACGAGACGCGTTCCTGCATTTAAATACGCGAGTGCCTTTTCGGCAATACGAGACTGGACATCTGAGGGAGAAACCACCTCAATTGCCAGATCAGGCGGTATGGAAAAACCCTTTGTTTTGTCCCCGGTCAATCGGGCGGTCGCAACAAACGCGACATCCGGTTTTGCTGTACGCTCTCCAACCTGAAATGTGGTTTCCGCGGTGTACAGGCGTCCAAGTTTATTCTGATACACATGCGCGTCCAAGTATCGAATGACATTGACACTAATTTCACCATGTTCTCTCGATGGTGGTGCCATTGGTACTAATTCTCCGTTAGCGTATTCATATCCTTCTACATCATACTCAAGAAACTCTTCCAAAGTCATTGTGGTGGGTATTGAGCACATCTCTGGAGGAAGTGGCGGTGATTTTAGCACTAATTTGCCTTTAATGTATTCATATCCTTCTACATCGTGTTCAAGAAACTCTTCCAAGGTCATCTTAATACTTTCTGGTGGACGTATTCCTTGTTCAACTTCGTGGATTTCCCATTGCTTCATGGTTTTAATCCCTCCGTATAGAAAGTCTCTGATGTGCTAAAACTCAAGCGCGTTTGAACAGAAAAGGGCGCAATTCACAGTCCTTTTTATCCGACAATCTTCAGATGCCACTATTCAATTTTTGTCATCAATTTCCGAAAAGCATCAAGTTGTGGCGGAATGATGTGTGTTGTATCGGTTTTGTTCTCAAGTGCCTCAATGGTTTTGAGTCCGTTACCAGTGATGGCGATAACGATCGATTCATCTCGTCCAATGTGGCCGCTGTCAATCAATTTTTTCGTTGCGGCGAGCGTAACACCGCCAGCGGTTTCAGTGAAGATCCCCTCCGTGGAAGCAAGGAGTTTGATTGCCTCTACAATTTCAGGATCGGTGGCGTGTTCACCTACACCTCCTGAGTTCCGAACTGTATCAACAGCATAAATTCCGTCTGCAGGATTACCGATAGCGAGTGATTTAGCGATCGTATTGGGTTTCACGGGTTTTACAAAATCGCCATTCTCTTTGTATGTATTGACTATGGGACCACAGCCTTCCGCTTGAGCGACGTGGATTTTGGTATTTGGTTTGTCTATTAAGCCTAAAAGATGGAATTCTTTGAGGGCTTTGCCAATTTTTGTAATGAGAGAACCACCGGCGGCAGGTGCGATAATATGTGCGGGTGCTTTCCAACCGAGTTGTTCAATTAGTTCAAAACAGAGGGTCTTCGAGCCTTCGGCGTAGAAGGGGCGGATATTGATATTGACAAATGCCCACGGATAAACGCCGCCGATTTCACTGCACAGGCGATTGACATCGTCATAAGTCCCAGTGATACCCACAACGGTGGGGGCATAAACGAGAGATGCGACGACTTTTCCGACCTCAAGGTCTGCCGGAATAAAGAGGAAGCAATTAAGTTTTGCGATAGCGGCGTGTGCGGCAACGGCGTTAGCGAGATTACCGGTGGATGCGCAGGAGACGGTGTCGAAATCGAATTCCTTTGCCTTGCTCAAGGCAACAGCGACAACGCGATCTTTGAAAGAAAGGGTTGGGTGGCAGACGGAGTCATCTTTGATATAGAGTTCTTTGACTCCGAGCGCATCTCCGAGATTTTTAGCCCGGATGAGAGGCGTAAATCCGGTGTTGTCCCCATCCGTCGGTTCTCCATCTACAGGCAGGAGATCGGCATAACGCCACAAGTTTTCTGGTCCATTTTCTATTGAACGTCTTGAGATAGATTTTTGTATCTCTTCATAGTTATAGTCTACTTCCAGAGGCCCGAAACAGAATTCGCAAACGTGAAGCGGTTCTTTAGGATACTTGTTACCACATTCACGGCATCTGAGGCCCAATACTTTTTCCATTGTTTTTTCCTTTTGAATAGTTATCAGTGGTCGGTAGTCAGTTAAGAAGCGTTTTGTAACAACCTGCCCAAATTTTGCCCTCCGGGGACGAGGAATGCCATACGGGGAAGCCCACACGGGCTTCATACCCCGGTAAAGCCTTTATAGGCTTTATACCCCGGTGAATGCCCTAAGGCATTCATACCGTTGATTCTGAAGTGCATAAGCACTTCATACCGTTGATTCTGATTCTGAATGCCATAAGGCATTGATACCGTTGATTCTGATTTACGGCATGAATACCGTTGATTTACATTCTTAGTGTACGCCAAGAAGCGTTGCGTTGTTACAGCCTCTGTCTTTAACTGAAAACTAAAAACTGATACCTGACAACTATATAAAAAATCAAATTGTCAACTGAACGTTAAATTCATTTTTCCCGGGTTGCAATGTGAGACGTATAAAAAGTAGGTGTTCTCCTACCCATCGGACATCATCAGCGTTAGACTCCGTTAGTTGTAAGCCGTCGTGGTCGCCCCAAACTGTTATCCCGTAGGGCATTGCCCTTGTCGATTCTACTGTGATGGCGATATGTAATTTTGTGCGGTGGCGAGTCGGTGAAAAACCAGTGAGCGTCGGTTTTTGCGTCACAAGCGGTGCCACCTGTTCGCCAGTATAATTTTTGATTTCAACAGGCTCCATAGTCCCTTCAACGAAGGTTAATTCACATGCGGCGTCGTAATAGCACATTTTTAGCGCCGCCTTCGAAACGGCAGTTTCGTCCTGTGTTGTCCGACCTGTTTCTATAACAGTCGTCGGTTCGGTTCGTTTGCACTGCGTTATATAATCGTCAACGATTTCAGAGAGCAAGAGCGGCTTTGTATTTTGATTGCCAACGACATGAGCGAAATATGCGTCTAACCGTTCCAGTCCCTCTTGTCCGAGTTGTGCGACAGTAAAAGGATCTATGTGCTCCACATAACCGAGCCAGCGATTCCACGCAGTGCTTTCTACATAGGTTTCGTAATGCTGCTTCGCTGTCCCGTTTAGGAGCGCTGCGCGAAGATTATGGACGTCTTCGGCGAGGTGTCCAGCGGTATAATACGGAACGCCAACAATTTTCTTAAATGGCACCGCACCGTCTTCACCAGTGTCTCCTCGTATTAGAATGGTATCAATGTACGTTGAAGCCTCAAACGGATAAAAGCATCCAAAGCCACCCCGGTCGAGTTCCGCTTTGGATGCCCCAGTATCTTCAGAATCACTATCTTCTTGTTTCCAATGATAACCCCAGAGTCCTCGAAATCCCGACTGCTCAAGCGTATCAAGAAAAACATCATGCTTGAACGCTGCACCTGCAACACTCGGTTCCGCCCAAGGGACAGCGCGTTTGAGTCTTTCCCACTCTGCGGTTATATATCCCGGTAGTTTCTCTCGCATTGTAACGAGATGCGATGCCATAGCCTCCGTACTATTACCGGGATTGGCGTTCTGTTCCGCCTCCCAATTGGCATCCCAGATTGGTTTGGGGTCAAACATCAGCAAAGGAGCATCGCCATTTTCTGTGTGCCATGTCGTGAGCAACTTAGCAATGAATTGGACGGACTTGGTGTCTGTTGCCCATGTTATTGGTATATGGTGCTTGTGTGCGACCGCAGCGAGGCATCGGACACCCTCAAGCAATCGCTCCCGGTCTTCGCCTATTGTTGTGCTTACCAATCCGTAATTTAGCATTACTATTCTAAAAAGACGGTAACACCCAAGTCTGCATATTTTTGACGGGTGCTGGGGTTGCCATTTCTAAAGCAGACAGCGGTCGTCGTTCCCTCCAAGGCTCTCGCGACGTATTCAACACAAGCGTCTACGGTTTGGAGTGCATGAGTTGGGTGGCTTTCAATACTGAACGTCAGGTCAGCGGGACCGAAAGAGAGACAATCAACACCAGGCTTTGCGAGGTGTCGCGCATGCGTGACGGCTTCTATGGATTCGATTTGCATCCAGAGGACCCCGTATGCGTTCCACCAATCGGCGTATTCAAGGCGTTCTTTGCCTTCGGAATTCACGCGGGGTGCACCGCCCCAACTCCGGATACCCTGTTGTGGGTAGTAGAAAGTAGCGACTGCCTCGTTTACTGTTTCATCTAATTCAGTCTGTGGCACTTCAATGCCCGAAGGACCCAAATCAAGGTAGTTGCCGATGAGATATGCGTTTCGGGTATGCTTAATCCGGAAGTTGACGAAAATACCCAGTTCATTCGCCATATTACAGAAGTCAACCAGTCGATCCTCGTTGTATGCAGAGTGTTGACTATCCACGGCAACGAAATCATAACCACCTTCTTCGACTTTGGCGACGAGTGCGTCGGCAGATGCTGCCATAGAGACGTTAGCGCCATAGACGAGTTCTCCGTTATGTATCCGCTGTTTCAAATTTGCTGCTGACATTGTCATTCCTCGCTTCTTTGGTGCAGCTTGCAAGCCAAAATTTAGTCTTAAATACTGCCTGCGGTGCCCTCGTACAATTTCGTTTTTCTACAACCTCAATAGCATAACGAGATGCTATTTTTGAATCTTTATAATTATACCTCAAAAGGTGTTATCTGTCAACGGATTTGTGGTTTGGAGGGTGGGATTCAGTAGGAAAGCATCGCGAGCAGAACTCGCTCCTACAGAAGAATAGCAGTTATCAGTCGGGAATCGAAGTTCCCTCCTACGAGAATCGGTTGTCCTTTAGCCTCGTAGGAATTGCATCTGTTGGTTGTCGAAATGACGTTCCGATTTCTGGGTTAGTCGGATTCGCCACGCATCAGGTAAGCGGATGAGAGCGTTGATAATTCGTGCTGGTATCTATTGACGACTGTCAGAATACTTTCACCGCCTGTTGCTACAAACCGTGCCGGCATTGCTCGCTTCGTAAAACTTGTTCCTGTACCGCCTGACGGTGTAAATGAATATGAATCTACATTCTTCGTCTTCAGGAAAATGAAATCGATCCGTGTTAGATTACCACCGGCATCTGCGGTATTTATGTCTATATCCGTTGCCGGTGAATAGTGCTCGTAGTTGTTATCGGTCATCTCATGGACAATTGTTGAGTCTCCGTGAACTGTCACCCGATCCCCAGCGTCCGTTATCGACGGAGACCTGAAAAAAAGCGTGCTTTGGAGCATCTAACTTACCTCGTTTTCACTGCGCCCCAAGATGTTGTCAGCGTCCGTTTCAGCGAAGGCGACATCGCGACAGCCTCTGAAAACCGTGTGATCTCCTTCTGTCCCTTATACAGAATCAGAACATCGCCGGCAGTATATCCAGTTTGTTTCCCAAAATAATACTGGAAATGCGTGGCAAAGCGTGGCCACTCTCCGAGCAACTCGCTATCCGATTTTGTGTCAAGTTTACCGAAATTGAATTTCGGCAATAGATAGAAAAAGGTGTCTGCGTGTTCCTCGTGCTGTGACTTCTGATAGGTAATGTAAGGATCGGAATTGGTGATTTCGAACGTCGATCCGACTTTCAGCTTCCCATCTGCGTCGGTGAGTACGATCCTATAGCATGGCCTCAAACTGACGAATTTGTTTTTTGAGGACGGCGGCGCGTCCTTCGCCCACGGCGAGGCGTTCCGAATCTTGACGACAAGTCGGCGTGGGTTTCGGAGTTCCACGACGGAGATGATTCTGAGGGGTGATGCCTTCCCGCACGGGGCATAGTTCCCAATGCTGCCTGCTGCTGTGGGTTCTGATACCTCTATATGCTCGTCGGCAGTCGTAGCGTTTTCCAAACCGTGGGCGAAGGACGCGCCGCCGTCCTCAGATGCAGGTGCAGGTGTCGGTGTTGGGTCGTAAGTAATCACTGGATCCGGTTGCGTTGGCGGATCAACTACCTTCGGAGGCTCAATAATGGGATCAGGATCAACTACCTTCGGAGGCTCGATGACAGGGTCAGGATCCGTAATAGGATCCTTCGTATTTAAATTATAGACTGCCTGATACCAACCAGACCCTTCGCCATTCACGCCATCGTAACACCACTCATGATAATGTTTCCCGTCTCTGTCCTCATGGATTTCAAGACGTGGGTTTTTATACTTGATAAAATCTATAACAGGTGCATCATGTGCCACTGCCACTGCCGAAATCAATAGCATTGCTGTCAAAAATAAGTGTTTCACTGGTTTTTCTCCTCTTTTATAGTTAAGAAGTTGTCAGTTATCAGTTATCAGTTAAAGAGACTGCTTTGTGGCAGAAAGTATAAAGTAACCACCACAAGCATTAACTGAAAACTGAAAACTGAAAACTGAAAACTGAAAACTAATAACTACCGCTCCATCACCCGAAAAGGCACATGATAGCCAGCAGGTTTGTAGTCGCTCCGATACCGCACCGGCACCCGTTTCGACCCAAAAATCGCAGGATACACGTATTCGGGTGTCTCTGTAAATGCTTCAGCGAAAACGATACGTGTATTTTTTTCCATGAAGTATAAAAACTCGTCAGGGTTCTCCACATCCGACACACCAGGAATCATTTCCAAAGTAAAATTAATCACGCGTCGTTTCCGATGCCCGCCGTATCCTAACTGGTGCCTTACTGCTCCTGATGGATTGCTATCTAATTCGGACACTTGGCGTTCGGTGTCTCTTGGATTGATCGCGACGAAATCACTGCGGTTGGCATCCAATTCCAATGCGAGTTCGAGTAGCATCAGTTCATAGATTTGGATACCCCTGCCTTGAAACCGCAACCTAACGGATGTCGCAGTGAAAGATGAAGAGAGCAGGTACAGATCATGCTGGAAACCGTCGACAGTCGTGTTGACTGTCTTTTTTTTGAAGTTCTTGACGGTCGCAAGTACGTTTCGATTGCTCCATCCGCTCCCAGAGCCACCCGAGGGCGTCCCTGTATGCCGTGTCACATTTTTGGACTTGAGAAAGAACGCATCTACGCGCGTCGCGGCACCATTCTCGGATATATTAATATCCATATCCCGCACACCCGAATAGGTGAGAAAATCATTATCGGAGACCTCTGGGATGACCGTTGTCCCACCACGCACGGTCACTCGCCCGCCATAATCGCGGGAAAAGTGCCGACACGCTCGAAATATTAAAACATTATGTAGAGAAGGCATATTTCTGTTTTCGCTGTTTGCGATTCGCTATCTGCTAATTGCTATCTGCTAATCTTTATCTTCCCGTTCTCTAAAACCACATCAGTCGGCGGTGTAAAGCCTTCCTGCCACTCGATTTCGTCAGCGCCCTCACAGTATGCAAACATATTTAGCGCTTGATTGTGGTACATCGACAGTTTCTCAAAATTCTTCCATTCTGGCGCACGGAGTTCCCGGACATACACATAGAACCCGAAACTACCCGTGAGCGACGCGCCATTGGTGTTTATTCCCCTGAGTCGGACATACGCCGTCGATTTCACCGGCGCATCTGATGCCACCTGCAGCTTGTTTTCTTCGATCGACAACCACGGTGGCTTCTCAAACCCGACATCAAAAACGACCCGAGAGGCATACCGGCAAAGTTTGAGCAAATCAATCTCATCACTTGGCAAAACGATCTGCGGATAAATTTCTTTTTTCGGCTCTGGCAGCCGCAAGGCATCCAGCGGAAAGCGTAGCATCGCCTTTGTCGTCTCGTTGTATCGATACAGCCACCCGTTTTTCGCAAAGAGCGACTTCACACGCCCTTGAATCGGAATTTGTTGTCCAGGGATCATGTTATTTTCCGAATCGAAAACAAAGATGTAGTTCTGCTCATTCGTGGCGGTATCATTGCTCGCAACAAAGAGTTTCCCTTCATCGTGTGCGAGCACAAACAACCCATCCCAATTATCGATCTCGAGTTCACCATAATCCACCGATAGACTTTCAAACACAACGTCGTTAAGATCCGTCCCCTCACGTATCGCCTCATGAATCTCAAGCGAATGCATTGCCCCGATCGACGCAGCGTCGTTTTGGAAAGCCTGAGAGGCGAGGATCACGCGCCGATCCCGCGTCCACACCCAATCCTTGACGGCTAAACCATTAATTTCAGCATTCGCCGTCCTTCTGTCTGTTGCCAACGTGAACACCGACTCCGAACTCCATTCCGTGGACCCCGCAACAAACAGATGGGCTTTTAAATCCCTTGATGTCATAAGACCCAGATATTTGTCTGTGTCATATTTTACTGCCCGTGTGACCACCGGCGTGTTTGGAAGCACAACCTGTTTTTCACTATCAATCTCACCATCAAACGAAAAGAAATTTCGGGTTGAGGAATGGGACCAACGCTAATACCAAACGAACTCGCTAAATTAATTTCCGGATGTCTGACATATAGCGTAATAGATGTTAAATCAAAATCGGAGGTATATCTAACTTTATAGTGTGTATCGGAAACTTTCTCTAATGTCCAAAACGTGCCTAATTCGTGATGATAGGACGGAACAGACCCCGTTCTATACAACGGCTAAAAGCGACATCATAAAGTTCTACATGGTGCGTCCCTAAATCCGCTGACGGTGCTGAGTCGAGCATAATGTCCACGACAATCTTATCGTCAGGGCTGAAATAACTCCAACTTCACTGTCATAGCGATAGTCATACCACGGCAAGAGATATGTTAGACTCAACTGGTATACACCTAAACGCCCATTACAACATCACGCCTAATAAGTTATTTTGTATATAGCATACTATATTTTGGATTCAAATTTCTGTACGTCGTATTGATACTCTAACATATACGCGGATGGAAAGTCAATAGGGCATTATGGTAAATTTCACAATTAACAATACACTGTGGATTGTCGAGGAATGCAAATGCTGGGATGGCTTCGGAAACCTTCATAGCGAATAGCGTGCAGCCTTGAGAATTGACAGGCTTGGATTTTCGGGGTATGATGTTGTGGTGCGTGAATAAAAAATTGTAATGGCGGAGAAGTATATGAAACCCTATGAATATCTTGAACATATGGCTGATATGGGCCTGTTGGTTAGGGGCAAGAATCTGTCCGAACTCCTGAAGAACGCGGCGCAAGGACTCTTTGAGACGATGGCGGTCGTTGACACTATTGATGAGACAGCATCCATCGAGATCCATCTCACCGCTGAATCTGTGGCAGAACTGTTTGTGGGATGGCTTGATGAATTAATCTTTCAGCACGAGACAGAGGAGATTTTCTTTAAGCGGGCAGACATTCACCGGTGCAGTGAAACAGAGATGTCCGCAACGGTTTACGGCGAACCGGTAAATTTTGATAAACACGAGGTCTATACCGAAATTAAGAGCGTCACATATCATCAATTGGAAGTTCTGCAAAAGACCGATGGGAGTTGGTATGCCCAAGTGATCTTTGATCTTTGATATAGCAATGAACAGTCAGTTATCAGTTGTCAGTAATTGAGGGACCGCAGTTTCAAAAAGCACCCACCGATTCAAGGGAAGCACGGGACAGAGCGAGGTTAGGAAACCTCGCCAGCAAGGTATTTGTGTAATCCTGTTTCTCAAATTTACCCTATGCTTTTTTGATACACCCTTCCTATGGATAGAACTGATACATCGTGGTGTTTAAAAGAATATTTAGGAGACTCCACGTACTACCCATTAGGTAATCACCAAGGACTAACCCTAAAAAGAAAGGGATCACACGGCGATAACTCTGGATACCACCGTGTCGGAGGATGATCCATTTTAACGTCATGGCGATCAATAATGGAATCCAGAGATCGGACATCTCTTGGTTACTTGCCATTACATAGCCGAGTGGATGCAAGGGGAGCCAGAAGAATTTTATTCTGAGGTAGGTGAGTACCATCATTACAGAAAAGCCGATGCCGATGAATATTACACCGAGCCAGTCTGTATCAAGTGGATAGGTAATCCAGTTGGTTAGCCGTCCGAAGTATTCTCTACCGTAGCCGAGTGCCCACGGTCCAAAGTAACCAGAATCAGCCCCGAATTGATAGTAGAGATGCAGTTGTACCCAGAAAGCGACAAGCCCACCGAAAATAGTTGCGATGATGAGCGTTAGAAGCATTCGGCGTTGGTTAATATTAGCGACCTCGGCGATTTTAAACGCTTCCAGTTGATGAGGCATCTGTTGTGGACGGTAATCCCGATTGAAAAAGCAGACGGAAAGTGCTGTCAAGTTCTGTGCACCGAGACGGTGTGTCCCCAGAATAGTGTTTAAGATGTATCGTGGGGCTTGCCAATGATAGGCGTGGACAAATATGCCTGACTCTGCGCGGATGCGCGTTGTTACCAAGGGCGTTATCAGAAACAGAATGGCGAAAGTGAAGGCGAGCCAAGGGGTCATACCTGCCTTGTAGAGGAGAAACGCAAACAGCAGAATACCGAGAACAAAACCCCACACTGCCACCCGATACGGCATCGGTTCATCGCTCTGTTCGCTCGGACTTTTCGTGCCGCTTGCAAACGAAAACTTGCTATTCAAAAATCGTTCACCCGACGGCAATGCACTTTTCAAGACTCTCCAAAAATGCCGTTTTCCGGTCCAACCAAAGAAAAAACAGAGTCCTACAAAAGCACCAATCGTCTGTTCATTAAGATATGGAAAGCGAGGGATGCTACTCCACCCAACTGCTTTTGCTAAAGCGACTTCGTTCCGGTAGAGAAAATAGAAAAGTGTCGTCGAAAAGAGGATATCTAACGGCATAAGGAACATAAGTCCAATAGCAAATGGGTAAAAGGCGGTGATGATTGTGCCGTAGAGACTGAAAGGTGCTTCTTGAAACGTGAAAAAACGGCGCGTCACCGGAATGTGCGGAATCACGGGGTAGAGATGGCTCAGCCCATTGAACAAACTAATACTGGCGGCAATTGCGAAACCGATCCACATCCGCTTATTGCGGAAGAAACCTGATACCGGATTCGTCATTGCAAGCGGAAGTTGAATAATCGGGAAAGTGAGGCGTTCACGCTGGGACCACTGCCGACGGAGAATCGTGTTGAGACACATAAAGATGAATGCTATCACCGTAAACAGCAATAACCACGCACCCACCACGGGTATCCAAACCCGTAAGTGGTGTGGACGATACAGACTCGACTCTCCGAGATAGTAGCCGCGGAGGGCATCCCTATCCGAAACAGTGAGCCATTGCGGGAGGTGGTGCCAAAATAGCGTCCGCCATTCGTTTTCTTCCGTTGCGAACCAGAAACTATGTCCGAGGACAGACAGGATCGCTTGTAAAATATCGCATCCAGCGAGTGAAGTGGCGAAACTGAGTGTTACATAAAGCAGTAAGAGTTCGCCCTGCTTAAGGGCAAAATTATTGCTTAGGAGTCGGATGACACCGTTAATTAGCATCACCGCGGTGAGGATGAAAATGACATTGGATAGCGGGACTACCCACGTTGGAAAGGTATAACGCACTACCTCCATCTGGATGAGGAAATAGCAGTTGATCGGTGCGCTAACGGCAAAAATGCATAGGACGCGCCACGTTAAGGCACGCTGTTGTGGGGGAGAAGTCAATGTCGTCTTGCCTCTGCTGAATCTGTAGAATATCTCCTTGATTGTAGCAGATATTCAGAGCAGATGCAATTAGTTTTCGATAGTCAGTTATCAGTTGTCAGTTAATTGTCTGAATCAGGATTTGTAGGATTTTATAGTAAAGCCCGAAAATATGTGGACACTTGTAACACACGACAACTCTCACTGCGAGGCCGGTGCATGCCATAAGGCATTCATACCCGGTGAAGTCCATATGGACTTCATACCGTTGATTCTGATTTACGTGCAAATGTAATACAAGGGATGGATTTCGTCTATTCCCAGACTAAATCCGGCGTTGATTCCTGTCAGTTTGTGCAAAGTGGCACGCAAACTAACAGTTTGCGCTACAAAAGAGGTGTTCATTGGCGAGGTTAGAAACCTCGTCTACCATTTTAAGGGAAGATCGGTGCGGTTAGTAAATCGCACCGAACGTTGTTGGGATAGTAAAGGTTTACCACCGTCCATGAATAGGTGTTTCCTGCGCTTTCTCAAAGAGGTCTGCCCATTCGTCACTGCCGTCGTCGAAGGTGAGTTCCAAGCGGGCACCGTCTACTTGTGCCTCGCTGTTACCGGCATTGAAATAACTCAGACCGTCTCCCGCCATGTGGATGCAGCTGCCATCAGGATAGACGGCGGTTTTAATAATCCGTGGTACAGGGTGAATCGTGTAGCCGTCAGCGTCTAACTTCTCAGCAGGCACGCGGAAGCGTTCAATCGCGTCCTCATCGACTGCAACACCTAATCCAGGGGTGTCAGAGATTTTGTGGCAGCCGTCCGAAACCTGTATGGGTTGGGTGAGTAGATGATTGCTATAGAGATTAATGCAGGTGATTGCGGGCCATGTCGCATGTGTAAGTACACTTCCGAGATGTCCTGCCCAAGTCGTTGTCAAACCGTTTCCGACGATTTGGAGCCAAAACGGCATATCCGCTGCGGCACTGAGTTGTCCTTCACGCATTACCTGAGACTTACCACCACCGATGACGAATCCGCTGCACACATCCTCACGGACACAAGTGGTATAGGGGGGTGAACCGAAGTGCATTGCAATCTGGCAATCGACGGTTTGACGAATCTGCTTGTTTCCTTCGACGTCGTTCTGAGGGATGGGTGTCTCAAACATCGCCACGTTCGGGTGTGCGGCGAGTTTTTTCAGGACTGGAATAGCAGTCTCGGCATCGCGCAGAGAACCATTCGGATCGAGATCCAATTTGAAATCGGCGGGTACGACCTGTGCGACCGCCTCTACCTGTGCAGTGATATCCCACCACGGGCGCGGTTTGTTCTTGAAACTGGTATAACCGTTTTCCACAGCATCGGCGGCTTCTGCTGCCCAGTTTTCAGGGGAAGCATCGATACACCACCATGAAATTGGGACTGCCTCACGACACTGGTTGTCAAGGAGTTGATAGACGGGGACCTCCAGAATTTTGCCAACGACATCAAAGAGTGCCATCTGTAGACCTGCACCAAGCGAATCGTCATTCATGAGTGCAGCGGGACTTTGCCCAAGTACACGTTCAACACTGGCATCGCTGACGCGGGAATAGGTGTAGTGAACGACGGTCTCACCCCAACCGACATGACCTGTGTCTGTGGTAACTTTGCATAACTCAAGGATCGACCAATTGTAAACGGTTGAGACACTTTGTGTGGTAATCTGTTGTTGGCGCGGGGTAAAGGGAACATCTACAAGCACACGTTCAATGTTCGTGACTTTCATGATGGATGAACTCCTTAGGTATCAATGGGAGGATATGAGATATAGCGTGAAAAGTCGCGAAATGTAGAGCTAAGACAAATTGTGCTTTTGTAGCACACTTTGGAAATCGCTCCTACAGAAGACCTGTGAAAAAGAAAAAGGGCGAGGGAATTGGATTGAAGCCATCCCCTCGCTCTATACGATATTAATAAGAGCCTTTAACCGCACCCCAACTGGTAGTGAGTTTGCCCTTGGCATCAATATCAAAGCCGTTTTTGTTTGTAACCAGAACACTATCAACTCTACCCATTCCCCAGCTTTCGTGCCAGATACCGACGCTGCCAGCAGTCGTGTAATCCGCCTTGTTGTATTCAAGGATAGGGTCTCCGAGGTCGTCGGAGGGCGCGAACAGGTCTTTGATTTCCTCGAGTTTCATATACCAGATTTTGACGTTCTTACCTTGGACATCAACGCGTCCGAAATAAGGGACAGCGTTGGTTTGGTCGAGCCCGCCGCCCAAGCCGTGTGGCACAGATTCTAATTCTTTACCACCGTTCTCACAACCGCACTGGTCGAGACATTGTGCTTGTGCACAGCACCCGTCTGCCAGACTCATGAAAAGGACAGACGAGGTCTCATTATATCCAAAGACAGCAAGGTAACCTTTATCGTCCCCTTTCCGACGGAACTGAAGTCCCACACTATCATCATCACCAAACGAGAAAACCATTTGTATGATACCGTCAGTGAAATTTTTAAGACCGGGCAGTTCCGTGTTACCGGAAATGCCACAGCCTTCAGCGGTTTGCGCCATCGATTTTTTGCCCCCGAGTTTGCCGCCGTTGAAATCTTGTGCCGCCCAGATAGTCCCAGCGTTCTCGGCTTTATATTTTTTGATGTCGTTCACACCGGCGTCAGGTATTGCGTCCTTAGAACCAGGCTCAAAATCGGCGTAAAACACAACTTGCCCGGTGGCGTGAAGCGAAACAAACAGACTCAAAGTGAGGATCAAAAGAAAAACACGCGTTTTCATGAAATACCTCCTTCATTTTTGTAAAGGGTTGTGTTGCCGTTTATTCGCGAGCAACAGCACGATGACAAGACTTGAGGGTGTTGCTTAGACACCCACCAAAAAGTGCCTCGTCATAAAACTAATAAAGTGGCGTAGAGTGAGGTGTGAGGACCTCACTCTACAAAGATAAGTAGTGGGATGCGGGGAGCCTGAGGTACGGGGACCTCACCCCGCCATGCGATTAGTCTGTATTAGGGAAAGAGACTAATAGCTGCTTTTAACATCGCCCCACGTTGTGGAAAGCTTGGAATGCGGATCGACTGACGTCAGGAGACCTGGACCGGTGACAAGGACGCTGCCAACTCTTCCGTTTCCCCAACTTTCGTGCCAGATACCGACTGTACCGGGACCCATATCATCTGCGCCATCGTATTCAGCAACCGGATCGCCGAGTTCAGAAGAATCTGCAAAGAGATCCGGTACATCGCCAAGTTCCATATACCATACGCGGATAGAGTTTCCAGAGACTTCAACGCGCGCAAAATAGGCGACGCTGTTATCCTGGGAGAGATCTGCCCCTAAGCCGTGATCGACACCGACGAGTTCATTACCACCGTTTTCGCATGAACATTGGTCGAGACATTGCCCGGAAGGGCAGCATCCATCTGCGAGGCTACCGATGATAATTTGGGGTGTTTCATTATAGCCAAATGCAACGAGGTACCCGCTGTCGTCCCCAACGCGACGGAATTGGAATCCAACGCCGTCATCGTCTTGCCAAGAAAAAACGGCTTGGATGATACCGTCAGAGAAACTGTCAACACCGGGGAGCGGTGTATCACCGGAAATACCGCAGCCTTCAGCGCTCTGATGCAAGGCACCAGTGCCATCAGGGAACTCATCTGACTCCACCCAAATGGTTCCAGCGTTTTCCGGCACCCAATTTGCTGGGTCGTTAACACTGGCATCTGGTATGGCTTCAGAGGAACCCGATTCAAAATCAGCATAGAAAATTATTTGCGCGCTCGCGTGGCTAATTAACATGACTGAAAATAGCACTATGAACACGATAAGGTAGGTTCTTCTCATTTTTTTACTCCTTTATTGGTTAATTTTCCGCAAGTTAAATAGTATGCACCAAAGTTACTCTTGCTTGATAAGGGCAACCTTTGTAAATAGGATGGTTTCTCGCGAAACCGTTATCCAAAATTTAGCAAAAATTCAAATTTCTGTCAATTAAAAAAATCAAAAAAATTAGGGGATCTTAGTTTTGAGCTGTGAGTTACCAGTTGCTGGTTGTTAGTGAGGTATCTTTTTTCAGGGAAGATTCGGTGGTGGTTAAAAGCCGCACCTAACTTATTTTTAATGTAAAACTAAACCAAATTGTGCTTTGATAGACAATTTGGAGATCCGTCTTACAACAGTAGGACTTACGCAAAATGGTTGACATAGTTCCGCAAACCCGTAATATGATGTGTGAGGAGGTGCCGAAAGATGGTTAGCCCCACTCGTTTGGATTACTGTCAATATTTACTTAGCACGCCTATCAACTATACACTGACTCATTTCGCAGACCATTCTCAGCGATTTAGCCATGATCAGATAAACCGGTATCTCGCTAATGATCGTCTCAGACCCCGCCACGTCTGGGAACATGTCAAATCCCACTTGGAGCAGACCCCGGATGGATGTCTGATCTTTGATGATACTGTCTTAGACAAAAGGCATGCCAAAGAGATCGCCTTGGCGAAAAAACAATACGCTGGCAACGCTGGCGGTATCATAAACGGTATAGGCATTGTGACGTGTGTCTACGTCAATCCGGCGTTAGACCGATATTGGTTGATTGATTATCGGATTTACGATAAACACGGCGATGGTAAATCGAAGTTGGACCATGTTCGAGACATGCTTGAAGTTTTCGTGAATGTCCGTGGCATCGATTTTTCTACAGTGTTGATGGATTCGTGGTATGCCAGCAAATCGCTACTGCTCTACATTGAGCGTCTTGACAAGACGTATTATGTTCCATTGAAATCAAATCGTCTCGTTGATGACTCTAATGGAAGTCAACCGTATCAACGCATTGACATGCTACAGTGGACGATCGCTGAACAGACCTTTGGTAAACGTGTGAAACTCAACAAGTTTCCAAAAAATCACAAGGTGAAAGTTTTCCGGGTGGCGTCTTCACGACGCACGGATTATGTTGCGACCAACGACTTGAGTCAATCCGATGTCTACGTCGTGCGACAGGTGTGCGACGTGCGCTGGAAGATTGAGTGCTTTCACCGTGAAGCCAAACAGCTAACGGGACTTGAAAAATGTCAATGTCGTCTACCGCGTATTGTTCGCAATCACATCGCCTGTGCGTTTTTGGTTTGGATTCACCTCATGCGGAGTGCTTACGAAAAAGGTCAAACCCTTTATCAAGTCAAGCATGGTTTGATTTCCGAATATCTATGTCAACAACTAAAATCACCTACTTCAATAATTGCGACTGCGTAAGTCCTAAACAGTTAAAAGTGTATAGTACCCACCAAAAGAGAAGGCGCATTTGGATGCGCCTTTCAAAAGAACAACAACGGTTGTGGTAACTTTAAATGTTGACAGAAGGGGACAGAGATGTTATGATACCGCTATAGTTTAGTTATTTTCAGCACCCGCATCGATCCAGTCGATGAAGAGCTGGACCTGCTCTGCATTGAGGGGTGGGGGTATAGGGGGCATGCCGCCGCCATCAATGCGCTCGACCACAAGACTGCCTTTACCATTACCAGCGATGAATGTGGGACCACCGTTTCCGCCTTTTTTGAAGGTATCGTACTGAGTGAGGTCCAGTCCTTTAGCACCGGGCGCGGCGTGGCATCCCGGAATAGAACACCGTTCGGCGAGGATCGGCTGAATATCGTCTTTAAAAGAGACTCCCAGTTCTTCAACTACAACGGGATCCTCGACTACCTCGGGAACTGGGGTCTGAGTGGCAGGAGGTGTTGTAGTGGGTTGAAGTATATCGGTTGTCCCTGTGGTGTCTTCAGCGATGTCACCTTCATCGCCGCAGCTTGCAATGAAGATAGCAGCGAGAAAAAGACTCACGGCGAAAATAGGAATAGAAAGGCCTCGCGGCCGGCGGTTACATGAACGGACGAAAAATGAATCAATCACAATAGAATTCTCCTTTGTTGAGAAATGCGTCTGTTAGTAGGAAATTTGCTGTTTTGTTGTATATAGAATACCGCAACAGAGAGGAGATTGTCAAGATGAAAATTCTGATTAATACGGACATTACACCAGAACAACAGCAACAGATTGAATCGGTCTCTGCCGATCTTTCGGTTGTGCGTTCACAGAATTCGGAAGAAACATTGCGTGAGATTGTGGACGCTGATGTTGTGCTCGGTGGATTTAACCGTTCGCTTTTTGAAAACGCGAAACAACTCAAATTGGTGCAGGTACTTTCAGCGGGTGTTGATGGTCTGCTGTTTCCTGAATTCGTTAAGAGCGATGTGATTTTAGCAAGTGCGAAAGGGTTTGTTGGACCGCACTTGGCAGATCAGACATGGGCTTTGTTGCTGGGGCTTCTGCGGGGCATCGGACGCTCTGTACGCGAGCGGACATGGGACAATCGGATGTCTATCCGTCTGGCAACGTGGGAATTAAGCGAACGAACGCTGGGGATTGTCGGGCTTGGCGGTACTGGAATTGATGTTGCGCGCCGGGCACAAGGGTTTGACATGCGCGTCATCGCTGTCGATCCTGAGTCGGTTGAGGCACCGTCGTTTGTTCACGAAGTCTGGGAGATGGACCGGTTTCACGAACTCCTTGCGGCATCGGATGTGGTTGCGATTTGCGCCCCGCTGACCCCGGAGACGCACGGTATGTTCGACGATGCGGCGTTTGAACAGATGCAATCGCATGCCCTGCTGATCAACGTAACACGTGGCAAGATTGTAGATGGACCGGCACTGATCCGTGCGCTCACTTCGGGGAGCATCGGCGGTGCGGGATTGGATGTTACGCCCGAAGAACCATTACCTACCGACAGCCCATTGTGGGATATGCCGAATGTGATTATTACACCGCACGTCGCCGGTGGTTCACCGATTCGCTTAGACCGGTCGGTCGGGCTTTTCTGTGATAATCTCGAACGCCTCCTTGTTGGCAAACCGCTCCTGAGCGTGATCGACAAGGAAAAGGGATATTAGGTGGTGTCGCCAGTTTAGTTGTAGGGCGGGTCCCCGTGCCCGCCCCGCGTTGTCCTTCAAAATAGTTTGCGATGACGCAACAATGACAAGGCACAGGGACCTTGTGCGACACCAATTTGTATTTAACTCAAGTCAGCGATTTTGACGAGCTGCTTCCCGATATTGCCACCTTTCAGCATGCTAATGAATGCCGCGGGCGCACTTTCAATGCCGCCTTCCTCAATTGTCTCACGGTATTTTAACTTGCCCTCTCGCAACCAGTCCGCCATCTCAACGAGTGCTTCCGCATGCGCATCAGCGAATTCGGAGACGAGAAAACCTTCGATTCTTGCGCGCTTTGTGATCATAAACCAGAGAAAACGTGGTCCCATCTCCGGTTTCTCTAAGTTATATTGCGAGATTTGCCCACAGATAACGACACGTCCCTTAATTCTCAAATTAGGAAAAACGGCATCCGTAATGCTCCCACCGACGTTATCAAAATAGACATCAATGCCATCGGGCAGAAGTCTTTGAAGCTCATCCTTATAATCGTCAACCTCTTTATAATTAAAAGCGGCATCAAACCCGAGTTCGTCAACGACATAGGCAACCTTTTCATCGCTTCCAGCGGAGCCAACGACGCGACAACCTTTGATTTTTGCAATCTGTCCGACGACAGAGCCAACTGCACCAGCGGCACCAGAGACAAACACGGTCTCCCGTTCTTGAAGTTGTCCAACCTTAAGTAAGCCGAAGTAGGCTGTCAATCCCGGCATACCGAGAATCCCTCCACCTGTGGAGATAGGCGCGATTGTAGGATCGATTTTTCGCAATCCATCGCCAGCAGCCACACCGTGTTCCTGCCACCCGATACCTGCATTGACGATATCACCGATCTTAAAATCCGGATGCTCTGTCTCGATAACCTCAGCAATCACACTACCGACCATCACTTCGTCAATTTCGACGTTGGCGGCGTAAGACTTCGCGGCATTAATTCGTCCCCGCATATATGGATCCACGGAGAGATAGATAGTCTTTACCAATACTTCACCGTCTCCGGGTGTTGGCATCGGAACTTCGACTAAGTTGAAATCTGACTCTTTTGGGTACCCTACAGGTCGAGCGGCGAGGGTAATTTGACGATTCATAAACTTTTCCCCTTAATTAATAATTAAACATGAGTTCGGCAACAAAAATCCAAGTGCGCAAACTAACAGTTTACGCTACAGAAACCCGCCTGTTACGGTACACGGCGTATGCCTACTACTTTATAATATTAACATCTCTGATTAAACTGGACGGGATCTTCGCCATGAATAACAATGAGTTCATGTTCGGGGGCGTCCCAATCAAAAACTTTAACGATAGGAAGGATAACGCGGACAGCCAAGCCGATACGCCGTTTGTCGGAGCGGTTCGCTTCTGAGTGATGCAATGTGCGTTCGTTAAAGAGGATAAACTCACCGGGTTGCATCTCTAAGTTGACAACATTGCTTGTATCAACGAAACCGAGATCCCCCATTTTCCCGAATGCCATGTCCGAAGTCGCCTTTACATGTGGTATCACTTTGCGATGTGAACCGGGTACGATCTGGAGGCAGCTATTCTCCAATGTCGCCGAATCCACAGCAATCCACGCCGAGATAATGATAGGCGGTTCAAGGGGCCAATAGTTGAAATCTTGGTGCCACGGAATCTCTTTTGCCCCCGGCTCCTTGATGAAAAAGTTTGTCCGCCAGAGCAGGAGATCTGGTCCATAAAGAGACGCCATCCGCTTGACAATAGATGGATGCGTGGCAAGCTCGTGAATCAATGGCGAATCAAGATGGCGGTTATGCTCCACCTGCTTGTGATCTGGCGGTTGGGTTACAAGCACCTTCTCGATCTCTGGCTGCATGTTGAGCATCTTTTCAGGGCTACAGAGCGTGTAGGGACCGAGGTAACCGTGTTGCCAAAACTGTTCCCGCTCTTCGTTGTTTAAAGTGTAGTTTCCATTTTGCATTGTGTAAAAATCCTTTTTTACGGCTATCAGCGGTCAGGTCGGGTTGCTACGCAACCCTTTCAGCGGTCAGCAAGAAGGTTTCAGTAACAATCTTCCTCAGTTTGGAATATTCTAAGTTTGGGTAGATTGTTAAAAGTCCCTCTTACCTAACCACTGAGAGTGGAGCGCAGCGGAACGCCCTGATGGCTGATGACTAACTGCTATTTCGCTGGGGACGTTACTCCTGAGTGACATGTACCTTAACCGCGCCAGAGGTTTTATCAGCGGATACGCGGAAGGCTTCAACGATCTCGTCAAAGGGATAGGAGTGTGTCACCAATTTTGTGGCATCAACTTTCCCAGAGTCTATCAATTCAATCGCAGCTTCAAAATCGGTTTCCATTCCGCTATAGCCGTAGCAGTTAGAGCCTGTAACGAACGCTTCTGACCAGACGATCTTAGAGAGATCCACCTCAAGCGGTTTGTAGTATCCGGCAACGAGGACAACAGCACCCTGTTTCCGAACAATGTTCATAGCGGTGTCGAAATTGTCTCCACCACCCACCGTTTCGACCACGGCATCAAAACCTATACCGTTTGTAACATCCTTGACGTATTCGCGCACATCGGTATCACCAATGTTAACGATGTGATCTGCCCCAAGTGCCCTTGCCAATTCCGCCTGCTGTTCGTACTTAACGGTGATTAACGTCTCTTTAAGACCTGCGGCAACCGCATCTGCCAAGGCGAATTGACCGATAGTGCCGCCGCCGATAATGGCGACAGTGTCTCTGGAATTGGCACCCGTCCGTGCTATAGCACGGTGTGAAACAGCCAATGGTTCAACAAGTGCTCCCTGTTCAAACGTCATCCGCTCGGGTAATTTGAACAATCCAGACTGGTGCGTTGAGGTATATTCAGCGAATCCACCGTGCATACCTGGAGAGATCCCACCTCTATTGAAGCAGAGATTGTATTGACCGGTTTCACAATACTTACAAGTGCCGCAGTGTGAGAAACATTCCACAGCAACCTTATCCCCGATCTCAAACTTAGTTACGCCTTCGCCAAGCTCCGCGACCACGCCACATGTCTCATGCCCAGCGGCATATTCATGGGATTGCCCCCAATTTCCGAAATAACTGTGCAAGTCGCTTCCACAGATCCCGGTCTGCTTGGTATCCACAAGCACAAAACCCGGTGGTGGTTGGTCATGCTCAACTTCTCGAACTGCAATTTGTTCAATTCCTGTATAAATAGCGGCTTTCATTTTCATGAGATTTCTCCTTTCGGGTGCGAGATACCGGAGCTTCCGGCTACCCGCTTACCGTTAGATGCGAACATCGCAAAAATAGCACGCTTATCAGATTTTCCAACACTCGTTTTCGGAATTTCATCAACAAAAACAAACCGATCAGGGATCCAGAATTTAGGAAACTCTGCGGCGAGTTGCCGTTTGAGAGCATCTGAAATATCATCATTGGCGCGGTTAGAAACCGCACCTACCGGTGTGAGGACGATAACGGCGAGTGGACGTTCGCCCCATTTTTCGTCAGGAACACCGATAACCGCTGCCTCAAGGACCTGTGGATGTTTCAATAGTGCTGTTTCTAAGGCAATGCTTGAAATAGACTCACCACCACTTCGGATAAGTGCCTTCGCGCGATCGACAATCTGCATGTAACCCTCGGCGTCAATAGTGGCAAGATCCCCTGTGCGCAACCATCCATCGGCAGTAAAATGCTCCGTTGTCGGTTCACTCTTGTAGTAGCAACTGGCGGTCCACGGACTCCGTACTTGTACCTCTCCAACTGTCTCACCGTCCCAAGGGAGTTCAGTGAAACGTGTAGATGCTTCAGCGGCAAGTCGAAGTTCGACACCCGGTACGGGTCTACCCTGTTTCGCTTTAATGTCCCATTTTTTAGCGTCTGACAGATTTTGATGCGTACCGCGGAGCTTCGAGCATGTACCCGTTGGAGACATCTCTGTCATTCCCCAAGCGTGGCAGACCTCGATCCCGAAATCTTTTTCGTATGCTTCAATGAGCGTTGACGGCATCGCTTCACCGCCGACTATCACCCGCCGCAATGACGAAATATCCTGTCGTCTTCTCTGTAAATCGGGATAAGCCTTTGCCCAAACCGTCGGTACGCCAGCAGCAACAGTGATACTGTTTTCAGCAATAAGATCTGCGAGACACGTAGGCTTTGGTCCCGTCAATACCATATCAGCCCCAGCGAACATACAGGCGTAAGGCAGTCCCCACGCCATGGCGTGGAACATCGGAACGAGCGGAAGAACGACATCTGCCTCCGTTAATCCGAATACATCTGCTTGATTAACCGCCAAGGTGTGAAGAAACATAGACCGGTGTGTGTAGAGTACACCTCGCGGCTCTCCCTGCGTTCCGCTGGTGTAACAGAGCCCCATCGCCCAGTTTTCGTCTTGGATATCCCATATATACGTCGGCTCAGCTTCACCGAGCAATTGCTCATAAGACGTATCAGTGTCCGCGGGCATTAGATTAAAACGGACGATCCGCTTACACCCAATCTTATTTCGGAGGTCACCAAACTGCTCGGAGAATGCACCATCAACGAAAATGAGTTTGTCCTCTGCCTCATGGACAATCTGTGCCAGTTGCACAGCGGAAAGACGAATATTGAGCGGGTGGAGCACAGCACCTATACACGGAATTGCATAGTAGAGTTCAAGGTGTTGATAGGTATTAGAAGCATAGGTAGCAACCCTGTCACCGCGCTGTATACCTAATTCCGTGATGGCGTTGGCGAGGCTTTTCACACGCTCATATAGCGCAGCATAAGTATAACGATGCATTTTTCCATTGGGCAGCACGGTTTGAACACACTTATCACCATGAATTCGGTGTGCATGCTCCAACATCTGCGCGAGTGTCAATGGATAATTCATCATCAAACCTTGCATTCTTTTTACAATTGGGTTTTCGCTCCGTTTTCCCTTCTCCTTTCTCAGTAACAGACAGTGTTTCCTATCAAAAACGGATTTTCGACGCGTATTAGAGGTCCTGGTAACGCTCAAATTGTATCCAAAAACCCCGTTTATCAGACTCAAAAATTGTTCCGGTTTCCACTCATATTAGCATAAAAACAGAGTTTATTGTGAAAAAAACTGATATTCTGTATCATCGCAATTTTAATTTGCATTCTACGAGAAAAATAATACATAATTAAACCGTATTGTAAACGGAAATACGTTTAGATATTCCAGATTTCTGCGCTCTTCACTTTTTACTTATACCAAAGATTACAAGCAAGGAGAACATAAATGTCAATTTCAGATAATAAACGGTATCTCTGGTGGAGTGTTGCTATTTTATTCAGCATCGTATCAGTGATACCCTTAACTGCCAGTGCTGATGTACTTAAGGTAGTCATTCAAGACCAAAATGGAAATGCTATCCCAGAAGCAAAAATAGAAATCGGAACTCAAGAACAAACAACCGACGACTCTGGAACCGCTACGTTTAGTGACGTGACAAGTGCGGCGTCGTTGACTGTAACAGCACTCGGATTTTCAAGCAAGCGGATTAATATTACCACTGGACAAACTGAAGTGACAGTCACACTCCCCCCCGTCCAAACTATTGAAACCGTTGTGGTCGTTGGAACCCGGAGTATAGGAAGAAGCGCTTTACAAGCACCCGTTCCGATAGAAGTTGTTAACAGAGAGCAGCTGAGTCTCACCGGACAATCTGAAACCGGTCGTGTCCTTCAGATGTTAGTCCCGTCCTTTAACTTTTCAAGTTCTACAATCAGTGATGGCACAGACGCCTTACGTCCCGCGACGCTGCGTGGCTTAGGACCCGATCAGACATTGATACTCGTCAACGGCAAACGCCGTCATAAAAGTGCCCTATTGCACGTCAATACATCGGTAGGGCGCGGTACCGCTGGAACAGACTTCAACGCGATCCCATCGGCGGCGATAGAGCGGATTGAAGTCCTTCGAGATGGTGCCGCCGCACAATACGGGTCGGATGCTATTGCTGGTGTTATTAATATTGTGCTGAAAGACGATGTTGATACGGGCAATGCTGATGTCTATTGGGGTCAAGCTTATGAAGGGGATGGCGATACATGGAACGGGAACGCCAATTACGGTATGAAAGTCGGCGAATCAGGTTTCTTGAACCTTACGGCTGAATGGCGCGACAGAGCACGCACCAATCGTGCAGGTCTCACAGGTACACGGCAATACGATTGGACAGATGTCGATCAAGGGAGACCTCCAGATGACACCCTCGAAATCGAAAACGACGATGGCACTGTAACAGCTAAACCCGTCTGGTTCAACCCACGCGAATATACTTTTGAACGCCAGAATTTCCGCGTCGGAGACGCCGATTCCTCCCAAAAAGTCGGATTCTATAATTTCGGGATCCCACTCGCCACAGGGTTGGAACTCTACTCCTTTGGTGGATATTCTACCCGCCAAAACAACAGCGCCGGATTTTATCGGAGAGCTAACCAAGCAGAACGGACAGTGACCGAAATTTACCCAGACGGATTCTTACCTGAAATCAATACCGATGTCGGCGATACTTCGCTTGCTTTAGGTTTGGCATGGACGCATGAAACAACAGACTTAAATGTAGACGTTAGCGTTAACCACGGATTAAATACATTCGACTTCTTTATTTCCAACTCGTTGAACGCCTCTTACGGTGTCAGCAGCCCAACCTCTGCAGATGCGGGTGGGTTTGAACTTTCGCAAACAGCGTTTAACCTCGATATTACTTATCCGCTGCAGTACCAATCTTCTCTGGTCAACCTCGCTGGTGGTGTTGAGTTTCGCAGAGAGGGTTACGGAATTCACGCAGGCGAACCGCTTTCATGGATCAACGCGGGACTTGGGGTCCCCGGCGCTGCTGGCGGCATTCAAGTTTTCCCCGGCTTCCGACCCGACAACGAAGTTGACGAAAGCAGAACCAATATTGCTGGATATGCCGATTTTGAATCCTATCTCAGCGGTCAACCGGGAACAGGGCTGCTCGTCGGTGCAGCCGTTCGTGGCGAACAGTACAGTGATTTCGGTGCTACTGTCACAGGAAAAGCAACAGCTCGCTATGATTTGAACCAACAAGTGGCGGTCCGTGCTGCCGGTAGCACGGGTTTCCGTGCCCCTTCACTTCAGCAGCTTTACTTCAATAACATCAGCACACAATTCAAAATAGATGCTGACGACCTTGACGGTGACGGAAACACAACTGAAGTGATACCGCTCGAAGTCGGAACGTTTCGCAACGATAGCGATGCTGCGCGCGCACTCGGTATACCAGAGCTGAAAGAAGAGACTGCTTTTAATGTCTCCGGTGGTTTCGTGTTGAAACCCTTTGAGAAGTTGTGGTTCACGGTAGATGGATTCCTCATCCAAATTGATGATCGGATTGTTCTGAGTGGTAGCTTTAGTGCCGATAAAATCCCGAGTCTAATCGCGGCAGGGGCGAGCAGCGCACAAGTATTCACGAATGTTGCACAGACACGCACACAAGGCGTTGATGTCGCTGCGGGTTATCTCCAAGCTTTCGACAATGAATCCCTCCTTAATTTGAAGGCTGCGTTTACGTGGGCAGATACTGCAATTATCGGCGATGTAGACGCGCCGGCAATTCTCGTTGGACTTGAGGACACGCTTTTCCCCTCACAGGATCGCTCCATGATTGAGGAATGGCAGCCGAATACCCGCATCAACCTCAGCGCCGATTACATCATCGGTGATCTGACTATCGGTGGTGCTTTGCGCTACTTCGGCAGTTACACCGTGCAAGAAGGCAGCGGCCCTGAACCCCAAAGGCAGACCTACGGCGGAAAATGGCTCACCGATATTCAGAGTAACTATCAGCTAAATGAAGGACTGTCACTCACTATAGGTGTCAACAATCTATTTGATCAACTACCAGATATCAATGAAATTGGTCAGTCCCGTGGTGGAACGTTGACGGACAGCACTGGACACGTCATTGTTGATTCTCCGGGCGTGTTTACTTATTCCAGAAGGTCAGCTCCCTTCGGTTTTAATGGCGGCCTTTACTATGCGAAGTTATCCTATAGTTTCTAAGTGCAGAAATCGGGGTTGCAAACCGCTCCTACAAGTGGTGTCGTATTGTCGAATTTCTATTGCGCCTGTTTACACAATATGCTAAATTAGGTTGAGATTTGAATCCAAAGGAGAACCATTGAATGCCTCGAAATCTTTTAATTTTTTTCACAACTGTGTTCCTTATAGGCACCGTTATTGCTCTAACAATTAACTCAGTCGAAAGTCAGAGCGATATGGTGCAGCGTGGAAAATATCTCGTGGACACAGTAGGTGCCTGCGGACACTGCCACACGCCTCGTGCGGGTGCTGAATATAACATGGATATGTATCTTGCTGGACATCCGGCAAATGCTCCTTATCCGCGTTACAACTTCAGTATGATGCAACAAGGTATTTTTGTTCTGACATCGCCACAAATGAGTGCATTTTCAGGTCCGTTCGGAACGAGTTTTGCTTCAAATCTGACGCCCGATAAGGAGACCGGCTTGGGTGAATGGACAGAGAAGATGTTCGTCGATGCAATGCGGACTGGACACCATCAAGGCGACAAGAGCAATCGGAAGATCTTCCCACCGATGCCCACGAAGCACTACGGTGAGATGAACGATGAAGATCTTAAGGCAATTTGGGCATATCTTAGGACGGTTAAGCCCGTCAAAAACGAAGTGAGTCCCCCGTTGAATCAACGCGGTCGTCCGTATTAAGATAGTTATCAGTTATCGGTTCCCTGTTATCAGTTAAACCCCAGGAGCAGGTTTTGTACCTGCTCAGACCAGAAACCTGCTCGGAACGTAGTGGAGAGCAGCTCAGGAGCAATAGTTAAAAAAATGGCATTAGTAAAAGACCCCGTCCGTATTGCGGTCGTCGGTATGGGTATCGGTAGACCCAACGGGACAGCACTCGCAAGTAATCCACGAGGCAACGTCGTCGCTCTTTGTGATCTTTTAGAGGACAGGATGGAAGCCTTCGCTAAGGACTTACCGGATAAGGTTAAATTTTATACAGACTATAAAAAGATGTGCAAAGCCAAAGACATCGACGCGGTGTTTGTAGGTACGCCGAACCAGTGGCACGTGCCGATTGCTTTAGAGGCAGTACGGAACGGTAAACACGTCATGGTAACGAAACCGCTTGCTGACTCCGAGGAAGCGGCACAAGAATTGGTCACAGAGGCGGAAGCAGCAGGGGTAGTGAACATGATGTCGCTCTCCACGCGCTTCGGGGATACCTGCCAATACCTTGGCAACCTCGCACGCGACGACTATTTTGGTGAACTCTACTATGCTCGCGCCCGGAGTGTCAGGCGCAACGGTATCCCTGCATGGAATCTCGGCTTTATTAAGCAGGGCGGTGGGGCATTCCGTGATATGGGCGTTCACGTACTTGACGCTGCTTGGTGGATCCTCGGACTCCCGAAGCCGATTTCGGTTTTGGGTGCTGCGGGTGCGAAATTTGGGCCGCGTGGACGCGGTTATTGGAACCGGAGTCAACCGCCAAAAGAGACTTACGAACAGTACGAAGCCGATGACTATGCAGGTGGATTCATTACTTTTGAAAATGGACTCGGCTTACAGGTTGAAAGTTTCTGGGCATCACACCAACCGGACGAGTTTCAGATAGAACTCTTCGGTACAGAAGCCGGGGCAACGATGAGTCCTTTGCAGCTTTATCGTACGGACGAATCCGGGACATCTGAGGATATAAGGGTTAGTCTACCGCCAGGCAAATATGAGAAATCGTGGGATGCTATTGCTGGTCACTTCATTGAATGTATTTTAGATGACGTAACCTGCGAGGCACCCCTGCGACACGGACTGATTGTTCAACAGATGATGGAAGGTCTGCTCAAAAGTGCTGAGACCGGACGCGAAGTTCCTATTGAAGTTTTTTAATCATTCGCAAGGCGTCAAATGAGGTAATTTGTTTGTTGTCCGTTTTTTCTCATACTCGCCTGCGCCGTTGTTGCAGGCTGCTGTCTTCAGTTAAGGTTTTTTCGTACGCACCCCTAAGGTAAAATCAAAAAATGGATCTTGACATAACAACACTTCGCAACAATTTCGCAAGAGACGGTTTTGCTATTGTGCCGAATCTGTTCACGCGAAGTGAAGTTCAACGGCTTAAATTAGAGTGTATCGACATTCTGGAAGCTGTTAAAGCTGAGACAGGTACAGTTGCCGGACACGGTGTGTACGTGGGTTTAGCCGTGCGGAGTCCAGTCTTTCAAACTGCAGTCGGTGATGCACGGATACTGGATATTTTAGAAGGCATCCTCGCACCGAATATTGAATTTTTGAGCGATAAAGTAGTTTTCAAGAGTGAATCGATGACCTTTGCAAGTCCGTGGCACCAAGATTGGCACTATTGGCACGGTGCGCACAAACTTTCAATTTGGGTGGCTCTTGACGATGCTACTGTTGAAAATGGGTGCCTCAAACTCTTTCCGGGTTCCCACAAATCCGCTATTGTTCATGATGGCGATGCCAGCGACGGGCACGGGTTTGGAAATCGGCTGCGTCCGGGCGCGGTTGATGAACACCTTGCTGTCACAGCAGAGATAGAAGCGGGTGGTGCTGTCTTTTTCCACGACTTGACGCTCCACGCTAGTCATCCCAACCGATCTGGGGAAGAACGCTGGGTCTGGATACCCACATACCGCGATGCAAAAGCAGAGGACGAAGATTATCCGTGGGCTGTTGCAGCGAAGGTTTTGCGTGGTCAAAAGTTATCTGAATCAGAATTTACAGGATAAAAGGATTTGCAGGATTAGGAGATACCAGCGAGGTTTCTGGTTAAAAATGAAACATTAAACCAAAAACCTAAGCCCACAACAACGGCGCGGGCGACTCGAACACGCAAGCCGTTATACTCGCGGATGCCATTACTTATCCGCAAGGAAAAATTAAAATATGTTTAAAAATCTGAGTACCGGGGCAATCGGCATCCGGGCAAATATGACTGAAGGTTTAGCATTAGCAAAAAACTCTGGTTTTGAAGGTCTCGACCTGAACATCGATGAAGCCAGCCAACTCGCGCAAGAACACTCGGTTCAATACGTCAAAGACCTTTGGGCAGAAGCGGGAATCGCCATGGGTGGATGGGGTTTCGGTGTTAACTGGCGCGGTCCTGAAGCTGACTATTACGCCGGTTTAGCGCAGCTCCCCGAACGCGCAGCACTCGCTGCAGAACTCGGTTGTTACCGTTCAACTACAGTTGTTGGACCCGCCTCAAACGACATGATCTTTCAGGAGAATTGGGATTTTTCCGTCAAACGGCTCCGTCCTATCGCCGAGATTCTTAAAAATCATGGACATTCGGTCGGGCTTGAGTTTATTGGTCCAGCAACAAGCCGCGCAGGTTCCAAGTACCTCTTCGCCTATTCAATGGATGCGATGTTAGGACTCGCCGCTGCGGTCGGCACAGGTAACGTTGGACTCCTATTCGATACGTGGCACTGGTACACCTGTCGTTCCGCTATGGACGATGTTCGCAAACTCTCTGTATCGGATGTTGTTTACGTCCATATCAACGACGCACCTGCAGGAATCGACCCGTATGATCAGATTGATAACATCAGGTGCCTGCCCGCCGAGACGGGTGTGATCCCGCTCACAGAACTGATGCAAATCCTGTCGGAACTCGGTTATGAAGGACCCGTGACACCTGAACCGTTCAGCCAAAAAGTGAACGGTATGGAGCCTGCTGATGCGGCAAAAGCCACTGCAGCGTCATTGGATCAGGTATGGGAGAATGCGGGACTGTAAGCCAGTTTCCCCTGATAAGGGGGCAGAGGGGTTAACATGCGACTTATTGATAAAGAGAGCATCCTTGCGATGACGCATCTGTGGGAAGGCGATCGGTTTTCTGATGGACGCCCGCGTGTCCCTGATGACCTCCTACAACGGATGAAAGCCATCAGTATTGAGCAGGCGTGGGGTGTTCTCAACGGCAACGACTATAAGTTCCAATTCGCCGGTGACTGGACGAACCTTCATCCGGATCGGATTCTGGTCGGTAGGGCAGTAACGTGCGCTTTTGTCCCGATCCGTCCGGACTTCAATGGTGCTGTCTCAGCACAAGGTGAAAAAGAGGGACGTGTCGGTGGTCAAAATTCGTGGGTGATTGATACACTCGTCCGTGATGATGTCATCGTTGTGGATCTCTTTGGTAAAGTCAAGGACGGTACCTTTGCTGGTGATAACCTCGGCAATTCCATCTATGCGAAAACGGGGACAGGTATGGTCATTGACGGCGGTATCCGAGATCTGGACGGCATTTATGAGTTACCCGATTTCGCGACGTTCGTGCGAGGTGTGGACCCAACCGGCATCGCGAACGTCACACTCACGGGTATTAACATCCCTATCCGTATTGCGGAAACGACTGTTTTACCTGGGGATGTGGTCTTAGGGAGACGTGGCGGGGTTATCTTTATTCCACCACACTTTGCCCAACAGGTGGTTGAACAGGGTGAAGAGGTAGCACTCCGAGATCGGTTCGGGCATCAACGCCTACGCGAAGGTGTGTACACCCCAGGGGAAATAGATCGGAAATGGTCGGAGGAAATTGAGGCAGACTTCGTGAAATGGCGTGAAGAAGAAAAATAAAACGTTGTTACAGGAGAGTTACCCGTGCTTTAGTTCCGCATTTGGCGTAAGCAGCTATTACGTGCGCCTCGCTTTAACGGCATACATCGGCCAGGAAAAATAGAAATCATCACCCGCCGGATCGACCGTATAGTGTTCTTTTGCTTCGTCAGGAGAAAGATTGGCGAACCCCTCACGGATTTCCTGTACTACCTCTGGCGGGTTTTCCTTTGGACGCACCCACCACAGAAACGACATCTGGGCGTTTCGGACGTGTGCTGTTTTTTCAAGTGAAAACCCAGCATCCGTGATCATAGCATCCCACTCAGATGGCGGACGTCCACATACATGGGAATTGTCCCGAAGCTTCTCTATACGAGTCTGCCACGCTATTAACTTCTCCGATTCAGGACAGACAGAATCCACCATGCAGAAGAGCCCGTTTGTTCGTAAAACCCGATGTACTTCGCTCAAGAAAGCAGGGACATCTTGGAAATGATGCGGGGCGATCCGACACGTCACCAAATCTAACGAGGCAGCAGCAACGGGTAAAGATTCGGCAGCAGCGACAGAAAAATCGATGTTTCTTATCTGTTTTTCCTCTGCGAGTTCGGCTGCTTTCGCGACCATCTCTGGTGTCAGATCGGTAGCAATGACATGTGAAACTTTTGGTGCAAACTTAAATGCTGTGAATCCCGTCCCTGTCGCAACATCTAACGTCTGTTCCGTCCCCTTCGGCTCAGCGAAATCCAAAATAATATCTAAGGTGTCTCCGGTGGCATGCGCACTGCTCTGCGCATAATAGTTTGCATGCTGGCTAAACTGCTCTCGGACCGTGGTATGTACGGATTTCATATAAGTTCTCGGTTGTCAGTTATCAGTCGTTGGTTAAGAGACTTCTTAGTGAAATTAATCCACCTCTTCATTGACTGCCGGTTCTTCATCACTGGCATTCTTGTAGGTGAATACAGGTTCACCCATTGAGATTCCCAGTCTTTCATATCGTTCTTTGTCCTTTTTCCACGCTTTTAATCTTGCGTTTGCTTCAAGAGAAGGATAGAGATGGGCTTCTGCAGTATAGAATTCTATTGCCTCATCAACGTTGAGTCCGATGCCGTATAGGAATTTTTGCTTGAGTCGGAGATAGGTGTGGACTTCAGAAATATTTCCTAACTTCTTGATGAAAGGGTTGTGCGGACTCAGATTGTCTGGATCATCCGTGAAAGGGTTAACGAAGACAAAATCTGGTGACTCCTGTTTATCACCGACGGGTGTTGTATTTTGGAGAGACTCATTGACGCGCCTCGCACTGCAGCCGGACAGTAAAGTGATGACAATAAAACATCCGAGTAAAGTGTTTAAAGTCTTCATTGTGTTTACCTCACAATTTGCATTAGGGGGCGGGGTTAGCCCTTCACAGAAGATCGCGACCGGGAGATCGCTCCTACAGAAGAAGTAGACGGAAGCATCAAATCATATAGAAAATTACAGACTGTATTCAATTAAAAACGATAACGCCGCGGGCATTTTCACCGGCTTCCATATCGGCGAACGCCTCATTAATCTGTTCAAGCCGATAATTTCGTGTAATCAATTCATCTAACTTCAACTTACCTTCTGTATACAGACTGAGCAATTTTGGCATATCCACTCTCGGATGACACGAGCCGTAAAACGAACCGATCAACTGTCTTTCCGTTGAGACGAGGTGTTGCGCGGGAATACTCACGTCCGATTGATGATGTGCCATTCCGACAATAACGGCAGTGCCAGCCGCTCGAACCATATTATAAGCTTGTACGATGGTTTTCGGATTCCCAATCACCTCAAAAGCGTAGTCTACACCGAGACCAGCGGTCAATTCACGGACGGCTTCAACCGGATCGCCTGTTGAGGCGTTGACGACATCTGTTGCTCCAAAACTCTTCGCAAAGTTGAGTTTTCTCTCAGCAATATCAACGGCGATAATCCGCTCTGCTTGCGCAAGCACTGCACCCTGAATGGCGTTTAAACCAACACCACCGGTACCTATGACTGCCACAGAACTTCCTGGTTCTACTTTCGCGGTATTCAGCACAGCACCAACACCTGTTGTTACACCGCAGCCGACGAGCGCTGCTTTCTCCAATGAATAGCGGTCATCAATTTTAACGAGGTTTTGTTGTGGGACAACCATGTATTCAGACATCGTTGCAATCCGCGCCATCTGAAGAATACCATCTCCCGAACTGTTATGGAGGCGATAGGTGCCATCTAACTGAAAACCGCGCGGTACATCGTAACTCTCGCAGAGACAGACTTTTTCCATCTGGCACATGCGACAACTACCACAATAACTGACGAAAGATAAGATCACATGATCGCCCGGATGAAACCCAGTTACCTCGTCTCCGACGCGTTCAATAATACCAGCTCCTTCATGTCCGAGCGCTACAGCGGCATCGTAAAAGATCGTCCCAGTGACAACCGACAAGTCAGAGTGGCAGACACCACTCGCCGCAGTTCGGACGAGGACTTCATTTGCCTTCGGTTCATCCAACTCCAGTTCCTCAACAACGACCGGTTGGTTATGTTCATACATGACAGCAGCACGCGTTTTCATCTTTTCCTCGCTCTACGTCGTAATATGTTTACAATATGGATTCCAGATAACTTCTCGCTTTTCGCATCGATTCAACCGGATCGGACTCACCTTCGTATACAACTGATAGACAACCATTATAGCCGACGCCCCGCAAAATATCTAAGATACGAGGATAGTCTAACCACTCTTCCACGCCACTATCAATCTGATAAAATTTTGTACGGACATAAACGGCATGAGGTGCCGTCTGTTCAATACTGGCGTAGCAGTCGTAGCCTGGGTGTGAAGAACCGCGATGCCCACTTGCGCCGGGAGATCCAGCATACTGTCCCGTATCCAAAATATGCGTAAAATAGGGATGGTCTGTCCCATTCAAAGCGCGCAAAACCGCTGCACCGTCGCGTGTGACATTGTTATGGTTGTGATTCTGTAACCCGACGAGAATCCCCGATTCATAACCGTACTCAGCGACCTCCTTGAAGGCTTCGATCATCGGTGGCCACAAAGTCTCCTCGTCTTCACAATCTTCAGGCACATACGCAGCGAAGACCCTGACCAACGGGCAGCTCATAAAAGCCGCAACATCTATCCACTGCTTAATCAAAGCGATCTGCTCGTGGTGCTCCTCAACAGGACGACCAAAATTATTGCTGACCCCGATGTAACCTAACGGCAACCCTTTCCGCATGAGGTTCATCTTCAACTCACGTAGATAATTCGCATCGGTCGATTCAAATGCGCTCGAATGCAACTCGACAACGTCAAATCCGAGATCATACACCAATTGTGCGAAAGCAGTAGCCGTGGTATTTCTCACGTTTAGGGACATTGTACCCAATTTTATCATAACGGAACTCTCCTTTTTTTCACCCGAGTACCGAGCAAAATTATCTGCTAAGACTTCCCACAAACCTCATCTACTCATCACCGGCGGTAATCGCTTCCTGTTCCTGAAGTGACATCCGTGTCTGCTGGTTCAATGCTATGAGGAACTTTCGCAAAGTTTGTTGAAGATCCTGAATCTGGTGTCGATCAGCTTCAAGATACTGAAGCCGGGTATCCACAGATTCCAACCGATTTATCCGTTCCAGGATTTCCTCAATCACGTTGTGTATGTCGCGGAACTGCTGTCGATCCTCCTCTAATTGCTGAACCTTGTTCATGACTACACTAAGATGCTTTTGGGTCTGATCTAATTCTTTTTGGAGGTTTTGTGTAAAAGAGATTAATTTCTCAAGCGTGCTCGTAGTTTTATATATCGGTTGATTTGGAGTCGCCGTACTATTTCTTTGTTCCAGTAGTTGCTGACCTTCGTCTTCGGAAGGGGATGCAGCAACTCCGGTGTCCGTATGATCAGAAGGATCAGTATCTGATTTTCTGGAGACACCTAACAACTTAATCTGATATGAAAATCGCGCATACGGTTCTCTCCGCTCGGTATATGTAACTTGCACCCGGAGCTCTTGATTAACCGGCAGCGCGCTCAGACGGGTATGGATATTCCGAATAACCACCTCATTGTAATTGAATGCCTCATTCTTTTTGGGATTCAATCGACGAAGGTAGCGGTAAAGTTCTAAGGCATCGATGGCTTCCCGTTCTAACCCCTCTGCTGTCAAAACACCGACTACTTCCGGGTTATCAGGATCAGCGGACGTTTGATCATCAGGTATAACAATATCCAGCGGCACCTCTCCCTGGATTGCCTTCATCCCAATCACCCAACTGTCTGCTGATGTCCTACTGCTGTACACGATAAAATCGTAGTGGATACCCATAATTTTCTCTTTAGTAGTTGCAATCTGTGATATAGGAAAAATTTCACAAAAGTAACATTTTATCTGTTGATTTTTTTACGCAAATATGAATCCTAATAGAGACGAAAAGGCATTGAATCCGTCGGACTACATTTTTAATCTTAACATAACCTGCGCCAATTCCGGAATACAAGAGGTTCCAATGCCTTCAACAGCAAAGGAAGCGACGCAATGTGCGAAGTTTAGAGCCTTCTCCACGGAACGATTCTGATAATAGTCAATCAAAAAGGAGGTAGCGAAAACATCGCCCGCACCTGTAGGATCAACCTCTGTCACGGAATACGCTGCGGACACCAACTGTGTACCGTTTTGAAAAAGCGTTGCGCCCTTTGCACCTTGCGTTAGCACAACGATCGGAGCCAATTGGATATACTTCTCTAATTCATCCGGATAGACACAGACATCCTCATCACTAAGGACTAACACATCAATATAAGGCAAGATTTCAGCTGCTGTTGCCCAACGCTTTGCCTCAACCTTTCCACTCGTATCCCACTGCCGGAGCCAACCTTGTGGTGTAGCACCTATTAAGGTATCCTTGCTGAAACAGTGAACGAGTTCGGCGGACACCTCATCTGCGATAGGACACAAATAAACTATATCGCTGGTTTGCCACTCAACAGGCACATCAAGCCCCTTTAGTTCCTTTGCTGCCCCCAAAATAAACTGCTGTCTATGTCCTTTTTCATCGTACTGGTTGTCAAAAATCGTTGTTTCAGGAGATTCACAATAAACAGTCTTTATACCATCAAGGAGCGGATTTCGTCGGTCAAAATTCGCACCTACAGCCGTGACAGCACGGGCATGATGCCCCAGATTCCGGGCAGTTAGTGTTGAATACGAGGCAGATCCTCCAAGAATATAGCCATTTGGGGAGACATCATAACAAAAATGACCCACTGATAGAAACGTTACCGGCATCGAAGAAGTATGTCCTTTTTGCATTACAATTCAAAAACAGGCTCCATGTGTGCCCACCATTCATCTGGTTGTGCTTCCGCTACCGGTTCCTGAAAAGTTCGCATTAATTCATCCCAAGCTTTGCATCTCGGATTCTCTTCAAGATAACGCGGAAAGTCGTGTTCTATATCAAAATTATCAACCGTTTCCATCGCCATAAACAGACGGCATCCTAATAGGTAGATATTCATTTTCGTTATACCTACAGCTTTCAAGCCGTCAAGGACTTCTGGCCAGGCATCTCGGTGATACGCTTTATATTTTTCAATCAGGGCTGGGTCGTTTTTTAGGTTCAACGTCAAACCGTAATATTTCATATCAGTTTTTTTAATGCCTTTCGGATTATCGCCTCGTGATCAAACGTGAGGGACGGTAAATTAGCAGTTGAGAACTACGCAACTTCGGATGCATCGGAACCGGCTTCAGGCTTTAGCGTAGACTTTTCAAGGATAGCAGCGTAGGCAAAAAGGCACATCAAATGCTTCCACACCTTGATTTTGCGTAGACTCTAACCTATAGGATACCAAATTCTGACATTTTCGTCAACCTTTTTTCAAATAATTCCGTTCTCTGCTTGTAATAACTGCGTAGATAATGCTATAATAATTTTCATTACCATGGGCTTTGCAAAAAACTCAAGCATTACTGCGATGAACGCACAGAATCAAAAATGAAAGTCCGCATTGGCAAAAATATCCCATATGCCCTTATCATCTCCATTGGGCTTCATATCCTGTTGTTTCTGACGCTTGGAGCCTTGTACCGGCAAAAACCGGACCGGCACATTGAGGCAGGTACGGCGTTTGACATCGCTAAAATTCACCTAAGGACCCCCCGCCTTCCGGTGAAAAGACTTCCTCATATACCGCTAAAACCGACGGTGATGACTGAAAGTATGCAGCACACACAAGTGCTACAAGTCAAGACCCCGTTGCTCCAGAGACCCGTAACATCTGTATCGCATCAAGATGTCCCACTTGAATTGCAGACACCCGAACTCTCCTCTGCAACGCACTCAGAGGCACGTACCCATGGTAAAGGTCTACAAGCCAAACCAGTCGCTGGTAGCGGTAGTGGAATAGGTATTGGATTGGGTTCGGGTATCTTCGGCGGCAAGCCCGAAAGGCATACAGGTGGGTTTATGGCAGAAACAAATACCCAACCAGCCTCGGATCTTGGAGGATTAACACTCCCCGATCTTGCCCTAAACAGGATTGCGAAACATATTGTCGCGAACAAGCGTACAAACCTCGTTGACATCGTTTTTATTATTGACGGTAGTGGTAGTATGAAAAACGACGTTGACGCTGTGCGCGAGCATCTCACAAGTATGACCGATCTGTTTGATAGCGTAGGTATCGACTTCACCATCGGCATCGTCGCCTTTCGAGCAGGAACAGGATATAGTCTTCTTGGATTGGATTTTGAAGTGATTCCGCAAACACGCTCAACTGCTCAGGTGAAAAAAGTCCTCGCACAACTTAAATTTCGAGGAGATGAGAACGGTTTGGATGCCCTCATCCGCGCCGCCGACGAGGTAAAATTCCGAAGAGATGCTGAAATCCATTTTATTTTTGTCACAGATGAGTACGTGAGCGGTGCTTATTCATCAATAGACGTAATGATGAAGATGAAAACTTCAAGAATCAAGGTAGATGTTATCGGGCGGGATGAGCCTTTTCAGAAATTTATTGCCAAAACTACCGGCGGTTTATGGTTACCTATTTCAAGTCTCACGATTCAGTAAGACAATAGGAGCGCCTTGATCCAAAGCACACAGGCATAACAATGCGCATAAAGGAAACACACTACGCACTCGGTTTAACGTTCCTTTTCTTTGTCGTAGGTAGCTATACGCTTAGCCACCATGAGATGTGGCGCGACGAGATTCAAGCGTGGCTCCTCGCGCGCGACAGTGCCTCAGTCTTTGAACTTTTTTCGCACCTTAAGTACGAAGGACACCCAGGTTTGTGGCACCTCTACCTCATGCCACTGACCCGCATCACACACTCTCCTGTTATCATGCAGGTATTCCATCTCCTGATTACGGTTGTTACCGTCTATCTTTTTGTTCGCTACGCCCCTTTTAATCGCTTCCAAAAATTTCTCTTCTGCTTCGGTTATTTTGTGATTTATGAATACGGTATTCTTGCGCGAAACTATGCCTTTGGATTACTGTTGATAACCGTTTTCTGTATACTTTTCAGTGAACGTTACAGACGCTTCATTTGGATGGGTTGTGTGCTATTTCTACTTGCGCACACGAGTGTTCACGCGTTGATGCTCACTATCGCGATGGGGTTGGCACTTTGCTGTGAATATCTCTGGCGTAATCGGCTCTCCCAGCCACTCGCTCAGGAAATCGAGGCTATAGAAAATAAAAAACCCATCTGGATCGGTTTTGCACTTATCGGCATCGGTATCATTACATCGGTTTTGCAACTGAATCCGCCACCAGATACGGGATTCGCTGTTGAATGGAGGTTTACCTATAATTCGGAGGAACTGAGTGAGGTTATCAAACTCATTTCTCACGCACTTCTTCCTATTCCTGAGTTCTCGCTTAATTTTTGGAACAAGCACCAATTAGACACCTACACGTTCTTCCAATTTATCCAAATCCCGTTCTGCTGTCTCCTTGTACTTTGCAGCACCCTGTTCCTACTTAAACGTCCTACTGCGCTTCTCATATATCTCGCGGCGACATTTGGGCTTCTGGTGTTTTTCTATGTAAAGTATTACGGCAGTATGCGTCATCACGGTTTCTTGTTCATTACACTCCTGATGGTTGGGTGGATCCACAGAGATTGTCCTGAGATAAGCCTCCCGTTCAAAAGCCTTAATGAATTGCCACAACGCCTGTTTGCTCGATTTCTTACTTTTATCTTCATTTGTCAGTTTATTGGTGGTATAACCGCAGTCGCACTGGAACACCGCTATGTCTTCTCCTATGGGAAACAGGTAGCGGAATATATTAACGCAAATGACATGCAAGATATGGTCATGGTCGGCGAGATTGATTATGCTGCCAGTACCATCGTTGGATACCTCGAAAAAGACGAGATTTACTACGTACACGGCAGTCGGTTCGGCTCCTTCGTCAGATGGGACGATGCCCGCATGCATGATGATGACATCCTAGACGCCCAAGTCATTGCGGAGGCAAATATCCTGCGGACCGAGAGATCTCAGGACATTCTACTTATCATGAATCGCCCTCTGGAACCGGTACTGATTACACAGCATAACCTCACCTTCCTCACCAAACTCACGGGTTCAATTATTGACGATGAAGGCTTCCACCTCTATCTAATGCCAGGACCTTGATACAGTTCCGTTCTGTAGAAGCAATCTCCTGATCGTGATTCCTTTCCGCCAAGAGAAGCCTACGTACTTACAAACTTTATGACCAACGACCCTACGCGAAAACTTTTTGCTTGACAGAATCTGCAATAAGTGATACCATATTAAGAGTCGTTTTTGTCCAAAGATACCTTAGGAGAACCTCCCGATATATGCCGAAACGTAGAAGAAAGTCCAAGAACACGCCAATTTCGGACGTGGGTGGAGAAGATAGCGTAGTGTTGCGTGAAACAGCACCCTTGCAGATGCGTTATTATGGTGACCAGGTCCTCCGCAAAAGAGCGGAATCGGTTACAGAAATCACGGACGCAGAGCGTCAACTCGCTGAACAGATGTTGATGACGCTGGAGGATACAGGCAACGGTATAGGACTTGCCGCGACACAGGTCGGTGTTTTGAAAAGACTCATCATCGTTGACCTCGGTGAAGAAGACGATGAGGCATACGAACCTTTGGTGCTGTTCAACCCTGAAATTTTGAGCGCCGAGGGAGAAATTGTCGCGGAAGAGGGATGCCTCAGTATCCCTGATGTGACAGCGGATGTGAAACGTCCAGAAACTATTGTGGTTGACGGAATTGATATCCAAGGTGAACCTGTTCATATTGAAGCCGATGGCTTGTTGGCACGCGTCCTACTACACGAAATAGATCACCTCAACGGTGTGCTTTTTATTGACCGAATTAGTGGGTTAAAACGGCAGTTGCTCAGCGACGAATTGCAGAAACTACAACAAGCCGAACGCCCCTCTTAATATCGTAGAAGCACAGCCTGTGCGACAGGCAGAGGTTATTTCGGCAGAACTTATAAGCCAAAATTTGCTATTCAGAAATATGTCAAAACAGAAACTTGAGCCTATCTTGGAAACAAAACTTGAGCAACTCTACGCGTGTTTACGCGCTTATGAGAAGGTTATCGTTGCGTTTTCTGGTGGTGTTGATAGCACATTTCTCGCGGAAGCGGCACAACACGCACTGTGTGATAATGCGCTTGCTGTCACTGCTATCTCTGATTCCTATCCGATTCGGGAAATGAAAGCGGCACAAGAGATTGCCAAGCAGATTGGGATTCGTCTTGAGACGGTTAACACGCACGAGTTAGACTTAGAGGGATACGCAAGCAACCCGACCAATCGTTGTTTCTTTTGCAAGACAGAATTGTTTGATAAACTCCGTCCAATCGCTGAAAAATACGATGTAGGGACGATTGTCTACGGTGCAATCCCAGATGACGTCGGTGACCATCGCCCAGGCATGGATGCAGCGAAAAAGATGGGTATTCAAGCCCCTTTGATCGATGTCAACTTGACGAAGGCAGAGATTCGAGAGATTTCAAAGGCGTGGGATCTCCCGACATGGGATAAACCGGCGTTTGCATGTCTCTCCTCACGGTTCCCTTACGGTATGCGTATCACCCGTGATTTGCTACGACAGGTGGATGCCGCAGAACAATTCCTCTACGATTTAGGTATCCGTCAGTTCCGTGTCCGCCACCACGGTGAACTCGCCCGCATTGAACTCGAAGCGGCGGAGATTTCGCGGATGCTTTCAAAAACCGTGCGGCGTGATATTAGTGAATATTTTAAAACGCTTGGATATACCCATATTACGATCGACTTACAGGGGTATCGTTCGGGGAGTCTTAACGAAGGAGTTACCAAAATCATCACAGGAGCGTAAGAGATGGAAACTATTTATAAGATTTTCATCGGAAGCGAGGCTTCATACGCCAGGCCAAGTCGTGTCGATCCACCAGCACTCCCTTACACAGATATGCTCCTCGGTGTGGCCGTCTTGATAGGAACCGTCGGATGCGTACTAATTTTTAGATTGTTGCACAGGAAATGGAAAAATCAACAGACGCCGCACGCGACTTCAGCAGTGCCCCCTTCCAAAAAGAAAGGCTTCACAGAACACCAGAAACAGATGCTTTCACAAAAAATCCAGGAGACCAGAATCAGTAATCTCAAGAAAAGTTTCGCTGGCGAAGACAACTCTAATTACATGATACTTGCTACAATCGGTTTGATTGTGATAGCTTTGCTCTGGCTGCTGCATGCTATATCGAAAGGATTTGATCCGTATTAAGGTGCCTGCGAAACAGAGTTAACTATGTCCAATCAACAAACACAACCGCTTATCGGTGTAGATACTTTTAGTTGGAAAAAGTGGGACGCTTGCACGCATTGCGGGCTTTGTCTGCCAACCTGTCCAACCTATCGAGAATTAGGTTTAGAAACGGATTCACCAAGAGGTAGGCTCTATCTCATGGGAAGCGCCTTTAAAGATGAAGATGCCACTCCGCTCAGCGAGGAATGGTCAGAATACATTTATCGGTGCTTGGACTGTCGGGCGTGTGAAACGGCTTGTCCTTCTGGCGTCCATTTTGGGGAACTCCTTGAACAAGCACGCGCCATCTATGAGCAGAACGCGCCTCGCTCAGCAGCTTACCGATTCTGGACGAACCTTGTTTTCAAGCACATTCTACCAAATAAAGAACGATTGGACCTGATTTTTGAGTTGATGTGGCTCTATCAACGTCTCGGCATCCGATGGCTTGTTCAGAAAACGGGTATCCTGAAACTGATGGGACAACTCGGGCAGATGGAATCATTGCTTCCGAAAATCCCACCGCCACAATTGAAATATACCATACGCGACATTACACCAGCGGAAGGTGAAACCCGTTATCGTGTCGGATTCATTCCCGGATGCGTCATGAACCAAGTCTTTACAGAGACGAATGTCGCCACGATTCGCGTCTTAGCAAAAAATGGATGTGAAGTTGTTACACCGCGGCAGCAGACCTGTTGTGGTGCATTGCACCTCCACAACGGTGTGAGAGATATCGCTTCGGATCTTGCTAAGCAGAATATTGATGCTTTTGAGGACGAGAATTTAGATGCGATTATCATCAACTCTGCCGGATGCGGTGCAACGCTTAAGGAATACGAAGCGCTCTTAGAAAATGACACAGTTTATGCAGAGAGAGCAGAAAGTTTCAGCCATAAGATGCGCGACATCAGCGAATTCTTAGCTGAAATTGAGATGATACCGCCAGTAGGAAAAATTGAAAAGCGGGTCACCTATGATGAACCGTGTCATCTTCTTCACGGGCAAAGCGTACAGTTGCAACCCCGTAAGGTGCTTCAAGCGATACCCGGGCTTGAGTTGATTGAGTTAACCGAATCCGAATGGTGCTGTGGCAGTGCAGGTATCTATAACATCACACAACCCGAACTCTCACAAGAAATCCTGGAGCGGAAAATGGCACACATCGCAGAAACCGACGCAGACATCGTCGCAACCGGAAACCCCGGATGCCTGCTTCAGATTCAACTCGGTATCCAGAAACATAAATTGCCGATGCAAGCGATGCATCCGGTTAATCTTTTAGACTATGCCTACCGCGGGATTGCCCCTGAGGATTTTTTATCTAAACAGTAGTCTGACACGTTCATTGTGAAACCATACAAGTTAAAAAAGCGTCCTAATGTAACAGAAATCCAATAAGAAAACGCCGAATCAACGAATCCTTAGATTAGGACAATGTAGATAAGTTAAAATAATGTTTTTATCAGACGAAGATATTATTAAATATATAGACAAGGGAAAAATAAAAATCACCCCCGCGCCGGATTTGAAAACACAACTCGGTAGCTGCTCCATCGATTTCAGATTGAGCAATACCTTTCGCGTCTTTGAACATAGCAAACACCCATATATCGATCTGCGTGCTGAAATTGATACCAGCGATTTGATGCGAAGGGTTGACGTCTCTGATGGCGATGCTTTCACGATACAACCCGGTGAGCTTGTCCTTGCAGCGACCGAAGAAGAACTTGTATTAGCAAATGATGTCATGGCAAGGCTTGAGGGCAGAAGCAGTTTGGCGCGACTTGGGATTATCGTCCATAGCACCGCTGGTCTCTTCGACCCGGGCTGGATAGGCACTCCCACACTGGAGTTAGGGAACCTTGGACGTATGCCGGTGAAATTATATCCGGGTATGCGGATCTGTGCTTTTACCTTCGCGCAGCTTTCTTCGCCGGCACGTGTGCCGTATCAACTTAAACCTGCAAACAAATACGCAGGACAGGAGGGACCTGAGACGAGTCGATTCGACAAAGATGTTGAATTCCGTTAGCACTGAAACCTATTTACAGGTTTATGATGCTACGTAGTTACCCTCGCCGACCGCGCGCAAAAAACGGGCAATGTTATGCCTAATAATTTGGCAAAGTCTTATACTTTTTTATAGCGAGTGTGGACGAAACATTGGTACAGCGGCTGATTTATATTGAAAACCCGTTGTAACTTATGATTCTAAACGAGAATTAGCCTATTTTCCTCAATTAACGTCGTAACTCTCACAATTATCGTCGATTGGCATAAATTTTGCTTATCTATTCAATTAAGATACTCGTCAAGAGGTATGAGTTACGCGTTCGATTGACGAATCCAAGGACATTTTCTAAATTATCGAAGACGGAGATGAACGAAACCGAGGCATTATGCCTCAGTTTTTCTATGCCGTTTCTTAAGATTGTAGCCTCGGTCCTAAGGATTGAGGTAGTTTGACAGCAAGTTAGCCGAAATAGGAGGATATTGAATGACACCAAGTGAGGTGATTGCACTTGCAAAAGAGAATAATGTCAAGATAGTTGACCTCAAATTCATGGATCTGCCGGGAATGTGGCAACACTTTTCCATTATGGCTGATGAGTTAACCGAAGACCTGTTTGAAGAAGGGGCTGGTTTTGATGGGTCAAGTATCCGTGGCTTCCAAGCGATTAACGAGAGCGATATGTTGCTCTTTCCGGATCCATCGACTGCACTTGTCGACCCGGTCTGCAAGGTGCCAACGCTAAGCATTACGTGTAACATCAAAGACCCTATTACATTGGAAAATTACACGCGTGATGTCCGGCATATCGCACAAAAAGCAGAAGCGTATCTACAATCCACTGGGATCGCTGATATAAGCTACTGGGGCCCAGAGGCAGAATTCTATCTACTCAACGACATCCGTTACGGACAGAACCAACACTCTGGTTTCTATTCCGTCGATTCCGTTGAGGGAAGTTGGAATTCAGGTCGCGAAGAGAACCCAAACCTTGGTTACAAACCCCGTTACAAAGAGGGGTATTTTCCAGTACCACCTTCCGATACACTTCAAGACCTCCGCTCCGAGATCTGTCTTAAGTTGATCGAAGCTGGTGTTGACGTCGAAGTTCACCACCACGAAGTCGGAACTGCCGGTCAAGGTGAAATCGACATTCGTTTTGATACATTGACTACGGTTGGCGATAAGATTGCATTGTATAAGTACATCATCAAGAATGTGGCGCGTGAGAATAACTTAGTCGCTACTTTCATGCCGAAACCGCTCTTCCAAGACAACGGTTCCGGGATGCATGTGCACCAAAGTTTCTGGAAAAACGGCAAGAACATTTTCTACGATCCACAGGGATACTCGCTTCTCAGCGATGACGCGCTCTATTACATTGGCGGTTTGCTCGCGCACGCCCGTTCGCTCTGCGCTATCATCGCTCCAACAACTAATTCCTACAAGCGGTTAGTTCCAGGGTATGAAGCCCCCGTCAATATTGCTTACTCACAACGAAACCGCAGTGCTTGCGTCCGTATCCCGGTTTATTCAAAAAGCGAAAAGGCAAAACGGGTTGAATTCCGTACACCAGACCCGTCTTGCAATCCTTACCTCGCCTTCAGTGCCCTAATGATGGCAGGGCTTGACGGAATACAGAACCGCATTCATCCCGGTGAACCACTGGACAAAGACCTGTATGACCTCGAGCCGGAAGAACTCGCGGATATTGAGTCCACACCAGTATCCCTCGGAGACGCCCTCGATGCCTTGGAAGAAGATCACGAATATCTCCTCAAGGGCGATGTGTTCACCCAAGATGTCTTGGACGTCTGGATTGATTACAAACGTGAAAATGAGGTCGATGCTATAAACATGCGGCCACATCCGTATGAATTCTTCCTTTATCACGATATTTAAACCGCGTGAACAAGGGTATTAAGGAATGTTCTGTAGGGCGGATTTCCGCATCCGTCCTACGTACTCGTAAGTCTTGAGGGCAAAGATTGCAAGCCTTGATTGAAAGGAAATTGTGCTATTAAAGCACAATTTGTCTTTGCTTTACATTAGGTTTTCTGCCATACAACCCTATTCACTTTTAGCAAGGAGAATCTCATGAAAAAACTTGAATGTATTATTCGCCCCTTCAAATTGGAGGAGGTAAAAGAGGCACTCAGCAGTGTGGGTGTTCGGGGCATGACAGTCAGCGAAGTTCGTGGATTCGGGCGTAGCCGTGGACATACCGAACTCTACCGCGGTAGCGAATACACGATCGAATTTGTCCCGAAGTTAAAAATCGAAATCGTTGTTGCAGAAGAGAACGTTGATAAGGTCGTTGAAGCCGTTCAACAAGCCGCTGCCACCGGCAAAATCGGCGATGGTAAAATCTTCGTGCTGCCCATCGATGAAACGATCCGTATCCGTACAGGTGAAAGAGGTCCCGCTGCTGTTTAATTTTCTATTCTATTTTCTTCCCTGGAGGTGGGTATTCATACCCGCCTCTTTCTTTTTTTAATCGGAATCCAAAAGTGAAGCCACAAGTGTTTCCATCTTTGGTGCTGTCCCAACAGCCGGTAGAGACGACAGGGCTGCCCATGTCTCGTAGGCACCCTCCTGCGTCAATGCTTTGTCTGTGCAGATGTAGCCGATATAACCATTCGCCAAACTCACAAGAAACGTTGGAGTAGCGCTTGATGCAGCTTTGATGTTCATCCCTGTCTCTACGAATACCTCTCCGGGCAGTGCTACAATTGCTGCTTCCCCTAAACGGATGACTTGAACTGGCGCTGTCATCTGTTCTGGTAACTTCGCCAAGCGTTGACATTCAAGGGCATAGATATCAACCAATGCCGTCGGTATCGGCTGCCCGACGACCCAACTAAAGGGACCCGTTTCATAACTATCATAGGTACCTTGTGGCACGGACAATATCTGCTCAGCGACCTCAAGATCCGCCGGTGTAATCTGTTTGCGTTGGAATGTCAGTGTAGCCAGGTCTCCGCTGAGGTCGAGTGTGTCGTGCATCTCCATGAACTGCATTTCGGTAATAAAATGCCCCGCGAGAACATTCGCCATTTTCACTGCTTGATGGTGTCCACGTGCCGTCCACTTCACGCGTCCGCTAAAGTCGGTATTATTAATCTGACCGGATGCGGCATTCCAGAGGAGCGAGACGCATGTATCTCCCAGATAGCGACGCATGCGTCGGTCAAAGTGTCCGAAATAGTCAGCAGAGAGGGCATTGCCGTTATCCGTGCCGATGTAATGCAGCGAAAAGTTGGCAACAGCAGAGATAGGTGTCCCATCATCTGCTTCTACAAACATCATGGCTAATTCTGGATCGATTGTCCCAGTCGGTTCAACGAGATCGGGGTGTTCGATGCCAGGATTAAAACGGACAGTTCCATCCTTCATGTGCCACCGTCGATTGAAAGTAATACGTTCTTCATCGACGCTCGCAAACCCGATCCGTGCAGGTTGGAGTCGCCACACAGCGAGTTCAACTGCATCGGCAATCTTCAGCGGGACCCAATCAGTGTAATGGGTATCTTCGCCAACGCCAAGCAGGTCTGCCACTGCTATGGCGGTATGGGTGTGCGTAGCATTAATCATGATGTGTGCTGGCGGAATGCCACATCTATCAGCGATACGTGCTTTGGCAACATCTGCGATCTTTTCTGGTATAGCGATGAGGTCGCATGTAACGATTGCGATACGTGTTGCGCCGTTATCAATGACGAGTGCTTTGGCAAACAATTCGTCATCAACATTTTCAGCGTATCGGGGCCGGAATCCGCCCACAATTTCTGTGCCAAGCGGTGGGGTAATATTGGCAGTCGCGCTTGCGGCTTTGAGTGTGTTGCCCATCAGTCTGGCTCCTTGGCAATATGTGATGTTGTGTCCTTTATTCTAATCCCCCTATATAAATCTATCAAGGGAATTTTGTAAACGGCTATCGGCTGTCAGCAAGAGTCGCGAGCATGAAGAAACACCCCAGCAAAAACACTCACTCCTACAGGAAATGCGCAGATGCTTGATTCTCGGATGTCCGAGATCGCCGTCGCGAGCACAACTCGCTCCTACAGGAAAGGGAGAGGCAATTTTGACTTGACATTTCCGATTTTTTATGCTATTATTTTAAATATATTTATCTTTTACACACATCAGGAAGAAATATCTTCCACTCTTGCCCAAAACATAACCGGCAAGTCCCATTTAAAAAATTAGAAGGTATGATCGAAGTTAGAGAACTCACAAAATCCTACGGCACAACGGTTGCTGTCGACCACGTCACGTTTGACGCACACGCTGGCGAGGTATTAGGTTTTCTCGGACCTAACGGCGCAGGTAAGACGACAACGATGCGTATCCTCACATGCTATCTCTCCGCTGATACTGGGAGTGCTACTGTTGCGGGATACGATGTATTCGAGGAATCCGTTGAAGTCAGGAAAAACATCGGCTATCTCCCTGAAAGTGCGCCGCTTTACGCCGATATGGGCGTCATCGAATACCTCAATTTCATGACGCAGGTGCGAAATATCCCAAAAAGTCAACGGAAAGAACGGATCCGAACGGTTATTGACACTTGTGGGCTTGAAGATGTCATCCAAAAAGGCATTGGTGAACTCTCAAAGGGTTACCGCCAACGCGTCGGCTTGGCACAAAGCCTCATTCACGATCCACCCATCCTGATCTTAGATGAACCTACCTCTGGGCTCGATCCAAGTCAAATCATCGAGATTCGCAATTTAATCAAAAACATTGGACAAGAGAAACTGGTCCTGTTCAGTACACACATCTTGCCTGAAGTCTCTGCCACCTGTAGCCGAATCCTCATCATCAACAATGGAAAGATTGTGGCGAACGGTACACCGGAGGAACTCTCCAGTCAGGCGAAAGGCGAAGAAATTGTGCATATCACCATCCGAGGTGCGCAAGAAACAATCGAGTCGCAGCTGGATGCTCTGGAATTTGTCTCGCAATGGAACCGTGTACGGACAGATAACGGCACAGTTAGCTACCAGATCAATACTATTCAGGGTAGCGAGGCAGCAGAGGCACTGTTTCGTGTTGTTGTGGAGAACGGGTGGAGCCTCACAGAACTCCGTCAGGAATCAGTAGATTTAGAGGATGTCTTCCTCAATTTGACACACAAGGAGCAGGTATAGCATTTTCGCAATAGGAAGACTGCTCATAGAAACTAAAAATCATGACGAACATTACAGTTATTCTTAAAAAGGAATTTAAAAGTTATTTCAACTCGCCTATCGCGTATATTTTTATTACATTCTTCCTCGGTATCTCCGCCTGGCTCTTTTTCCGCGGTTTCTTTCTCGTTAATCAAGCGGAAATGCGTGGGTTTTTCGGGTTAATGCCGTGGATCTTCCTATTTTTTATTCCCGCCGTCACGATGAAACTCTGGGCTGAAGAAAAGAAGCTCGGCACAATAGAAATTCTTATGACCCTACCGATTCGGGATTACGAGGTTGTCATCGGAAAATTCTTGGCGAGTTTCGCGCTGCTTGTTGTAACGGTGCTGCTTTCACTCGTCCTGCCTTTTTCAGTCATGTACCTTGGAAATCCCGACGGCGGCACGCTGGTCTCCGGTTACATAGGGCTTCTCTTGATGGGTGGTGCGTATCTTTCAATCGGACTTTTTGCCTCAACACTGACGGAGAACCAAATTGTTTCTTTTATTTTTGGGATCACCGCCTGCTTCGTGTTGCTCATTATCGGTGAAGATATTGTCCTTTTCAACGCACCGAATTGGTTATTCCCAATTTTCAGCTATTTGGGCCTCGGTGCACATTATAGTAGCATCTTACGAGGTGTGCTTGATTCCCGCGACATCATCTACTATCTGTCGCTCATCGGTTTCTTTCTGTATCTAAGCACATTGTCAGTTGAAAGCCGCAAATGGCGTTAAGAAAGGAGGTAGACTGTTTTGGTTAATAAACAGATCAAATACGGTGGCAACACCCTCGCTTTTGTAGCAATCATCTTCGGTATTCTCGTGCTGATTAATTTTCTGTCCACACGTCGCTTTATCCGTGCCGATCTCACTGAGGACAAACGGTATACTATTTCCAAAGCAACTAAAAACGTATTAGACATATTAGACGATATTGTAACGATCACCGCCTATTTTTCAACAACCCCTGCGGAGGTCGCGCAAATCCGACGTGATGTCAGAGACGTGTTGGACGAATACAACGCTTTCTCAAAAAAACTCCAGATCGATTACGTGAATCCCGCGGATTTCGACGATGGACAAAAACAGGAACTCCGCTTTAAAGGAATCCCCGAAGTCCAAATTAATGTCGTAAAAAAAGATAAAGCAGAAATCGCGAACGTTTATATGGGCATCTCCATCGGTTACAGCGGCAAAGAGGAAATCTTACCTGTTGTACGCTCAACCGCCAATCTGGAGTATGAACTCACATCTACTATCCTCAAGGTTACGACCAAAGAGGCAAAAACGGTCGGATTCTTGACAGGTCACGGCGAGTTTGATATCAACGATCAAAACCATCAGCAGTTCCGTCAACTTTTGGATAAAAATGCACAGGGACAATACAATCTCACATCTGTCAGTCTACAAGATGGAAAAGCGGTGGAGGCCAGCGTCGCAACACTGGTTATTGCTGGCGTGACGCAGCCGCTAACAGAACGCGAGAAATACGAAATTGATCAGTTTATCATGCGCGGTGGTAGAGCCGTCTTCTTAGTTGATCCGATTCAATTACAACCCGGCACATTACAGGCGGCGCCACTGAGTACAGGTTTGAATGACCTGTTAGAACATTACGGTGTCAAACTCGGTAATAACCTCCTTCTTGACCGGAGGTTCCACGACAGCGCGAGGTTTCAACAAGGATTTATGACCGTTATTCAACCGTATCCGTATTTCGTCAAGATCGTTAAACCCAACTTCTCAACAGAAAACACGATTACCAATCAGTTGGAAGTAGTGACGTTGCCTTGGACGAGTTCCTTAGAGATAACAGCAAAGGAAGGTATCACAGCAACACCACTGGCAAAAACGAGTGAATTTGGACAGAGCATGCAAGGCTATTACAACCTGATGCCGAATTCTCCAATTCCCGATGCTGAGTTGCAACCCTACACTGTCGCTGCAGCACTGGAAGGAAAATTCAAAAGTTTTTATGCCGGTAAAGAAATTCCGTCGGTAGCAACCGATGTAGCGGTAGAGGAAAGCGAGTCCCCCGCGCCAATAGAAAATGCCGAGGCACGCGCTACTAAAACTGAGAGTGAACAGACACAAATCGTTGTGGTCGGCACAGCACAATTCCTCACGCAGCTGCGTCCGGACGGCGTCAACTTTTTCTTGAACACTGTGGACTGGTTAACCCTTGGCGATGCACTTATCGGTATTCGCTCCCATGCCATCACGGATCGGCCGCTCCGAGAAGTTTCGGAAATCGAGAAAAACTTTATCAGATACCTATGCACTATAGGTATTCCGCTGCTGGTCGTGATCTTTGGGCTTTTCCGATATATCCTAAAGAGACGGGCAAAACAGTTAGTAGAAACCTATGGTTCAGTATAATTTAACCGTATTAGCAAAGAAGTAGAATTTATGTAAACACTGCCTATAGGCAAAAACCAGATCAATCTATAAGTCTGATCTGTGCAGAAATCTGATAAAAAAAATGAAAACGAAACAACTCCTTATTTTAGGTGCCATTTTTGTCGTATTAGTAGTCGTTGTTCTGCTCTTTGAAAACCCGTTTGGACAGAGCGAATACGAAAAGAAGGTCGAGACCGCAATCCCACTGTTTCCAAATTTCGATAAGGAACAGGTAGCAAAAATAGAAATCATTGCTACCGGCGAAACCACAACGCTCTCAAAACAGGACAGTAACTGGGTCGTTGCCTCAATGAACAACTATCCGGCAGATAGTGAAGGCATCACGGAACTCCTGTCTAAAGTGGCGGAATTTAAGAACACGCAGCGTGTTTCTAATAATCCAGAGAAACAAGCCGAATTCGAGGTTGACAGCACGGGGGTCGAAGCGAAACTGATGGATACAAACGATAAACCGTTAGCGCACCTGTTTGTCGGAAAAACAACACCGGGCTTTCTCAGTAGTTATGTGCGCGCTGCTGATGCTAACGATGTTTATGTAGTACAAGGCTATCTCCAATCTGTCTTCGACAAAGGGGAGCGCACGTGGAAAGATCGGACAATTTTCGATTTTAACAAAGGCATCGTTACCCAACTCAACATCTCTTCGTCAGAAGAAACCGTCGAATTGCGCCTCGATGCAGAGGGAACATGGCAGATGCTCAAGCCTATAGCCTCTGCCGCCAAACAAACCGAGGTTGACTCCCTTCTTACAACGCTCAGCGGGTTGGATACCGATGATTTCGCTGAAAGGCCAGATAATCTCGGTGAATACGGTTTAGATATGCCCGAATCTACTATATCCGCCGAGCGTAACGATGGTATAACAGCGACACTGCACATTGGAAACGAGGAAGACGGAAAACTTTACGTCAAACGTGACGACACCGATACCGTCTTTAGACTCTTCAAATCAAATGTGGATAGGTTAATAAAGAAATCCGATACGCTCAAGGCAGAAGAACCACCAGCAGAAGTTGAAACCGAGTAGTGGACGCGTCGGAGCAAAAAATATGGCGGCAGGGCTGCCGCACGGAAGGAGATTTACCGTGAGGAAACTAAAACTTTTGTGTTTAGGGCTTAGTGTCCTGCTTGCTATAACGCTCATCGGATGTGATCCACAAATTGTGACCCCGTTGTTATCATCGCCGGACGATAGGACTATCCATGTCACTGGAAACGGTTCGGTCGTGGGTGAACCCGACATCGCAACGCTTAATTTAGGTGTGTCTGCTGAGAAAGCGTCAGTGGAGGAAGCGCGTGAAGCAGCTGCAAGCGCGATGACGGATGTTATCGAGTCTTTGAAAGCCAACAACGTCGCTGAAAAAGACATTCAAACGGAGAATTTCAGTATCTATCCGCAGTATGACTATACGGATAATGGACGTGTTTTGCGTGGGTATAGGGTGAATAACACCGTCAGAGCGAAGGTGCGGGACTTGGAAAGTCTGAGTAATATAATCGACGATGCTGCCGTAGCCGGTGGCGATATTGTTGTCGTAAATGGCATTCAATTCATGATTGAAGATGCTACAGCCTTACAGACACAAGCACATGCCTTAGCGGTGAAAGACGCCGAAGTAAAGGCACAAACCTTAGCAGAGGCAAGCGGTGTTATCCTTGGGAAACCTGTCACTATTACAGAAATCCAGTCTGGAGGGGGTCCGCGGATCGCCCTTGCGGAGAGCGCTGCATTTGACGATAGTGTCCGCAGTTCAACGCCTGTTCAAGTCGGAGAACTTACTGTTACTGTGAATATTACGATTGTCTATGAGATTAAGTAGGAAGTTGAACACGCTTAAGTTGATAGATTCGTCTGAAATACAACGAATTTTTCGTTCATCTTATGTTCCGTCCAAATCGTCTCCAAATCCAGGGTACAGGTATAATCCTTGAAAAAGCGCGAGACATCGTCTAATTCTCTCTTTTCGGCAAGTCTGTTTTGAATGAGGGCAACGTTGTCCGCGTCAAGCTCAACCCCTATTGATTTTCGACCCAATTGTTCTGCCACAAGGACTTCCACACCTCCTTTTAACTAAGCAAGATTCGATAACCCGTGCTGACGCCCGTTGCCATTCCAACAAGTGCCCAGATTCCAGCGCAGGTCATCTCGCCAAGCACAAGCCCAAGGAATATCGGCCTCGCACTTCGATACATTCTCAACCCCCCGTACCTGACAAGAATAAACTTCATCATCCAGCCTAAAAAGATTGAGGGCCACAGCTTGAATGAGGCCCAAGAACTCAGCATTGTATACCCGATTGGATGAAGCGGCCACCACACGAAAACCCTTCTCAGCCACATCAACAGCCCCATGAAAATGCTGCCTCCGACCATAAAACCTGTGTTCGTCCAGTCCGTCCCGGTCTCGGCACTAACGAGCACAGAAGTCAACCACCGCATGTCGCCCGCCCCACCTGTGTACGGCGCACGATGTGCATAGCTGACATTGAGGACGGAATAATATGAGACAAGGGTTCCGATAACCATCGCCGCGCCCATACCTATTAACAGCCCCCTCCGTCTGACCTTGACTTCATCGGCCGCCTTGAGACCGTTTGCCACATACGGCATCATAATCTCCCTCAAGTCGCGCGTTAGAGAAACGGGATGCATAAACAGCGATGTCATCGTTGAAGGATTGATTCTCGCCGAACCCAGCGTGGTAAAGAGAACGTAATGCGCTGAATACGAAGGATTGACAAAAGGGATTCCGCCGTGGATGACTTGCCATGTCAAGACAATGTAAATTCCCAGAATCACCAGCACAAAAAGCAGTGCGAATCCCAACGACATTCCCATCAGATGATTTGCAAACGCCAGCAGCAATATCCCAACGACGAGACCGATAATTGTCAAACCAGTGGGCATCGCCTCGTTTGCGTCATCGCTTTTGCGAAAGGCACTGACAAGCATGCTTCTGATGTGATGCCGTGCTATGAAAAGGGTGCAGATGACAAAGGTGAGGCACGCACCGATTTCCTGAGAAGCACTGAACGAATACGCGTTGTGCTGCACGCCTGGACCTTTGGTGATTTGGAAACCGAGCATTGAGCCGATAAGACATTGGAGTTTGAAGAATAGAAAGAAAAACCACAGGCTAAACGACACTTCAAGCGGCAGTAAATAGCTGAACCCCACTATCGAACAATACAAGTTGAGTTGCAAAGGTCTCAGTGCACTCCAAGGCTTTTCAGTTAAGTAGGGATGGGGATTGAATCGGACGGGAAATTCCGGCACGCCAGGGAAGAACGCATGAAGGCCGTTCAACGTGTGAATGCATAGGGGAACGGCAAATCCGATCCATAATGCTCTGTTCCAGAAGAGTGAATTTCTCGCTCCCGGCGGGTTTTTTGCCATCTCCACAGGCAACACAACCAGCGGAAAGCTACACCGCTCAATCTCGACCCATTGTCTGCGCAGCAGCACCGAGAGGCATATCACAACGAAGTAGAGGACAAACACGTAAAGTGTCCAAGCGAATAGAGGTATCAGCCATGCCCCCCAAGGGATGGATTCACCCGAAGAGATGCCTTCATAAAAGAATTTGATAGCATTCTCATCACGAACAACGCGCCAGTGGGGAATATATTGATGGAAAAGTGCTTCCCAATCATTTTCGGGTGTTGCAAAATACTGGTAGGCGACAAGCGGGCGAAACGCATATCTCATCATGCCTGTCGAAGGAATGCCGGAGGCGGCTGCCATGATACACCAGATCGTCACCAATTCACCCGCCGACAGTGCGAGTTTGGGAGAAACTGCGCTCAAGATGCGGTTGCCAATCAGCACCAGGATGGTCAGGACAAAAAATGGACCGACAGGAAAATGACCGCCAGCGAGAAAGACATTGCGAATCACGTAATCATTGTAAGGCGCAATCATACATTCCCCGGCGGCACAGATTAGCCCTATGAGAACTGCCCGCGATGATATGCCAACAGATTTGCTCGTGGGGTTTAAGTAAGTATCGAACTGTTTGGACTTGTTCATCTGTCAGGGTGCAGTAAAACTACCTCTGCTCTTTCCTGATTTCCCAACCGTCGGTCGTCTGGGTAGGGGGTGGCGCTTTGGCTAAAGCCGGATTTTGTCCATTTGAAATGTCCAATCAGTCGAGGGGATTGTCCGCCTCAAGTACTCGGCGTGCCGCAGAGGAGAGCCTTCCTTCCGCCGCGGCCCGTTCCACCCAATGGGCAGGTATGCCATTTGTCCACTTGGCCGGGCTTGCGTCGGGGTCTGGTGTCCGATACGCTATCAGCAAGCCCCATCGGGTCGGGGTTCCTGGCTTGCGATGGCCGACATGATGCGGCATGTGATGGGGAAACGAGACCATGCTCCCGGGCGGTAGCGAGAAGCGTACCATTTCCAACGGCTTGCCGGTGAAGGCGTGGATCTTTCCCTTCAGCCAGCCCGCTTTCATGGCGGCGTCATCATCGGGTCGCTCGGTGCTCCATTTGTACGGAATGCGGTAGAGATGTGCGCCCGGGATGACCCCAAGTTCCCCACCCTCCTCGATGGTTGCCCCTTCTGGGTAGCAGAGCGTCCGAATACACTGCCGTTGCAGAAACTCGGTGGTAAGGGCGTGTCCGGTACCGATAGGATCTTCAACCTCGTACTGTCCCTGCCGATACTGGTGAGCATGCCACCGCCGCCCTATTGAACCCGGCGTCCGGTTGAGCATGTTGCAGTGATCAAGTATGAAGCGGTCACCGAAAAGTTTGGTGAATAGCTCCATCATCTGAGGGTGGGCGGTGGCGACATCCCTGATGAAGTCGTCGTATCCAATCGAGAAATGTTCCGGCATGACTCCCTGCGACTCGTACCCGCGTGTCACCAACGCAGGACCTGGGCCGAACAGCCCGTGGTCGCGCATGTATTGATTCAGTCCTCGTGGCATGAAGCGCATCTGCTCTGAGCCCCCGCAACAAGTCGCCAAAAACTCCGGGGTGATTTGCTCCGGCAACGGCGGCTGTAGCCCCCGGCCCGCGAAGTCGATGGCAGCCCAGTCAGTATCCATGACGATCTCATCGTTCATCTGCTGTAGCTTCTGCAAGCTCTCCGTCCACCGCTTGCAGCCGGCGTCGGTCAGTATACCCTCCCAGACCCAATATCCTTCGCGCTCGAAGAATGTGCGGTCAAATGCCTGCAGCACTTCCGGCCGCAGCAGGTCATGCACGCGGCTTGCTGGGGCGACGTTGTCGGTTTGACTCCTATGTATAGATGATGTGTCCATTCGATGCTCCTTTGATAGAAGTTCGACAGTTAGCAGCACAAGCCCTAACCTTAAGGTTGTGAGGACCTTTGACCTACAGAAGAGCCAACGGTATCAATGGCAGTGCTAAATCCTGGACCTCCAGCCGCCACATAGCCACCGCTGGCACCTGTTAAATCGGGACTGACCCAGAAAGAATATAACTGTCCGTTTGTTAAATAAAACCTAAATTTCACCGACTTACCAGCCAGAAAAGATAAATCTTCTCCTTCTTTCCACCTTACTAATTGACAGGTAGTATCCTTGCTTATAGGAACGCAGTTTACATGGGAATACGGCTCAATAACATTGCCTTGATTGTCTAAAATTTCAACTTGGAGCATACCATTTCTTGTATTCGTATTAACAAAAAGATGCTTGCCCTTATTAAATATCACGGGTCTCGTTGTTAAAGATTCAGTAGATAAACCGGCATTCATGGAAGCAAAACCGTCTCGGCGCAGTATTGCGAGTCCAGTCGTCCCTCCTGCATACATGTGTCTACCGAGTGTAGGTGACTCTCCTGACCAGGCGCCAAAATAAAAGTAAATCTTATCATCCACTACCAAACATCCACCACCTGCCGCATGAATATAACCCCTATTCCATCTGCCTTCCTTTCGCGATCCGGCTATAAAAGGACTGCGAACAGGTCTATGCCAGTGGAAACCATCGCGGCTATAACCTAACACCAGTTCATTAGTTTTAGGGAATCCCCCTATGGCACATAACTCATTCGGTGGACCTTTAAAAATTGCAAACGAGCCCAGAAGCAAGCTCTCATAGGCAACTGCGTTAACGTCATATAGCTGAGGGGCGTATCCGAGGTCAGGGTCAGCTTCGTCCAGTTCATCAGCTCTCGCCCAGAATACCACATCTTCCTTCTTCCATGAAGCGCCTTTGATAAAATCCTCGTGTTCGCGATAACTTCGGGTGCGTCCAAGCGTACGATTAGAGGTCCTAATACTGTAAACCCACTTTTTCCTGAAAGCATTATAGAAGAAAGTCGTATTATCCCCACAAGGACCAGTTCTTACTGGCTTACCCCAGTGGATACCATTAAATGAGGTATAAACTTCCCCTCCTGACCAGTCAGGAGAACGGAAGTAGGCAAACATTTTAAACCTTTGATTCGGGTCGTCTGTTTGGGGGTCTAACCAGACTGCGGCTCCATCTCGCCGATATCCTTCTCTTATCGGAAGTACCCTGTTAGTAGCTGGCACTACATCTAACATAGGTCTATTCCAATGTAAGCCATCTTCACTGATTGCATAACCCACACCATCGAACCATCCAGCATGATACCACATTTTAAATAACTGTTCTTCGGCATCATAAAAAACGCCGTCATTAAACGGAGAGGCAACCGGATATTTCCCATTATTGATCTCCAGTTGAGTTTCGGGCTTTAAAACCGGATTATCTTCATATAAGCATGGGTTGTGAAAATCCCTTTTTAGATTGGTATTTTCAATGAGAAAGTCATCTACAAACAGTTGTCTTCCCTTATCTATATAAATAACTGTCGGGGGATTTTCTAAGTATGGTACTGAGATAGGTGACAGGGTTGTGTCACACAAATTTCGTGGGGGCCACTCTTCCGGCAGACGAATCCCATTATATAGAATTTCTTTCTCATTATTTTCCATTGTTTCAAAGCCTCCTTGCCTCTTCGTTCTCTCGAACTTTTTTATGTGAGGATAGCAAATGATACCTCATTTTAATACTCATAACTTGGATTTGGGGGTATCCCCTGATCTTTGAATCGCCGGTAATCTCCACTCCGAATGGGGATAAAATTACCGCGGATGCCGTAGATCCTGCCGTTGAAGAGTTTTACTTCGAGCCGCACTACCTTCTCCATAAATTCTGAGACGGATGGGTGATTCTTCCACTTTGGTTGCCAAAAAAGATCATCACCCGTAAACGGTATGCAATCTTCAAAGGTATAACCTTGGTGAGGTTTCCCATCTGGATCTGTTATCTGAACCCGAACCTCTCCCTGAGGGGCCTGGACGTTAAGGGTGAGTTCTTCACCCTGGAAGAAGAACAGCCGCGTCGTAAAAGATCCTGGACCGCCCTGCGGTTCAAAATAGGAAAATCCATCGAGCCTTAACTCATGGGTCAATATTGCTCCCTCACCTCGATCCGGACGTGCGTGGATCTGGGCATGTTCTCCCTTTGAGGCGCTGGAATAGATCCTGATCTTTTTGTCTTCAGTAACGACCATACTGGATGGGTAGATACAACCATACCCGAATTCACCTGGCTCGGCGTTCGGTAAAAACGGTTCTCTGAGGGCTCGCTGGAAGTGCGACCCATTATAACTGTAAGCCAGTTGGCACTGCACCTTCCCATGTATGTACTTACCCGGGCTGTCAACAATAGGGGACACTTGATATATCCACAGGAATCCGACAAATATGCTTTCATAGGGGAAAACGGGCATACCATAGACCTCAGAGGCTGGCGTATCTTGGGCATCGGTCCGGATAGCCACCTCGGGTTGGGAGAAGGTACGCCAATCCTTGGTTTCATAAACCGAGATCCGGCGATCTCCCCCTTTGGGCCTTGCTGCAATAACGTAGCTACCCCGGATAGGGTTCCAGAAACCCGATACCGCTGGGTCTATTCCAAATGGGTGCCACTTAGCATCTTCGATGAGTTTCCAGGATAAACCATCGGGTGAAACATACAAAGGAGAGTGTCTTTGGGAGCCACTAGAACTGACAAAAGCCTTAATCCGTTCAGCGGCGTTATCAGTATGGGCATCAAAGAAACAGGGTCCCCATTCACCGAACCCTTCAAGAGGAAGGACCTGGTGAGAACAAGCACGATCTGGGATTTGTATTTTATCTGATAGGTCTTCAATCTCCCATCTGACGCCGTCATCGCTTTCGACTGCTACCGCGACGTGCTGCATCCGACGGCCTGGCCTTGTGTATTGCGTATCGAGTTGCCCCTGATACAGACAACGCCAGCGACCGGTATTGGCGTCTATAAAGACAGTTGGATAGCCCCAGGAAGGATCGAGATTAGGGTCTATAAATATCCCTTCAGTTACTAATTTAGGACGTCCGACATGACGGACGAGGTTTTCGCGGCGATGCAGGTACCAATCGTCAAAAAATAGTATGGTCGAACTACCGTTATTGTCCATGAAATTTTCTCCTTAATGCGGCACAAATCTTTAGAATCTGCTTGACATGTTTTGTGTGGCTCCATCCATGCCGAAATTGAACGCTCATGGAGAAGAATTGGAAGAAAAAGGATACTCAGTAATAGAAGGTCCGTCTGCTATGTAGAACTTTCTGTCCGTAAACTGCCTCATAAGCTCGACATTCTTTCTCTCGTCGAGAAACCTTGCATAGATAACATCGGATTTCAAAAGCGGATGGTTCTGTGGAAATACACTTCTATAACCCATAGGCCTATCTGATCTGACGAACACGATGGCGTTCTCTATATGCATCTTTTTGACGGATTTCACAATCTGCGCGTTTGCGCCCCAGTAGCCGTTCGAGTAGACTCTCAACAGACTGGGTATGTTCGATGCGAAACCCAAGCAAAAGCACGCTATGAGGATAATGGCAACGTAACCTTTCACTCTGCTCTTATCGACGATACCGAAGAGGTTGTGGACAATATCTGGTACGGCGGCTATCCCACGTGCGGTGAGCAGAACGAAGGCAGCAGTTGATGAAAACAGAACCCGGGGCCCCAAACACCAGTCCTGATGCCAGTAGGTAAAGTAGGCAAGTATCAGCGACGATGCACAACCTATGAGAAGCAAATCCCAGGTATTTGCTTTTAAAGAGACGAATGCAAGGAAAACGAAGATCAGAGATGGAATAGGAAGCTCAAAGAGAAACTTGTTCAAGGCATTCAGGTTGTTGAGGGTCTGGATGAGACCCCGCAGCGGTGTATGAGGTTCACCCCAGCCACTATGACCAAAACCGGGGTCATGATCCTTGCCATGCAGGACATGGTACCCGAAGGTAAGCGGATCGCCGTTCGTGAGATAGTTGAACGTTAGTAGTCCTCCTAACATCACTCCGAACATTGCCAGTGCCGTGAAGCAGAGCACTGTAAAGCGAAATGATTCCTTCCTCGATGTCACAAACAGCATAACAAGTTTGTATATGGCATAGATAAGAAACGGAATGCCAATAGCAACAGCAGTCAGTGGACGCATGTTGACCACATATCCCAGAGCAAACCCAGCCAGTAAAGCGTACCTTATCCTTAGTTTCTTTACCATACGCACAAATCCGAGCAGGAAAAGCTCGAAGAAGAAGAGTGTGGATGTATGGTTCATATACTCAGACGACATGAAGACCAAGAACGGTGACAAAGCACCCAGGAGCGCGGCCAGCCTTCCTATTCTTTCACAATATATTTCTTTCCCGATGAAATAGAGCAAAACGATGCAGAGGGATCCAAGCAAAGGGTTAATAATCCAGGGGGCGTGAAAAATGTGACCGAGACTCAGTAAGAGGGTCTGTCCTGGCGGATACTGGGAGTACCACCTGCCATTGTTAATCATGAGTGTGAAGTCGAAGAGTTCTCTGGGTTCAGGCGATGGAACAGTTAGTCTGCCCAGAAGAAATATCTTGGCATGGAAGACCTGGTCAACGCTGTCTGCAACGTGGGGTATGTGCTCGAAAAGGAAATAAGAACCCAGATTTGTTGCGGTAAAGACCAGGGCGAAAAGCGACGCGAGCAGCGTCCAAGTTGGCATCCCATAGAACCATCGCTCAATCTTTTGTCCTACACTTCTCAGCTTAAAGATTAAAGTGTCCACCAGGGATGAGGCGCCGACGAATATCATCGTTATCCCCGCTGTTCCAAGCGTGAGGTATAACACAATTGGCCAGCCTTTCTCACTTGGCTTCAACGTGAAGAGTAGATATCCCAAAGCGAGAAGCAGAATAATTAGCCGCCGAGGCTGGCGGATAAGCGACTTAAGGCACTCCCGGGCCGAGGGGGTTATCAGAATCATGCCGACAAATAAAGCGGCTAACGACATTAGAAAGGCACTCGCAGATAAAGTGAACTCGGATTGGAAGAATTTAACCTGGATGGACATATTCTCGCCAAGCGCGCTCTGGATATACTTCATCTCATAAGCCATTCCAGTTTCTTTAGCAGGATAAGTGATTTCGTTTGGCGCGCTCAGAGCCAGTATCAAGAAACCCGTTATTATCAGGATGAAACGCCAGATATATCTCATTGCAGTGTTCTATCCATGCCTTTCGTGGGCTATCAGAAGAATGGATCAAAGAGAAGGATGCCAACCAGAAAAGGAAATGCAGTGCAGGATTCCATCAAAACACTAAAGCTCAGAGGCGAAGAGGGGAGAATGTGAAGTTAAACCGGTATGCAAATATACAAATATGGGGATGGTTCATTAGAACCCGGGAAAGTGAGAAAGCGGAGGTTTCACCGCTTTCTCACTTCCAAAAACTCGGCTTATGCGCTTCGCGGAGCATCTCATCTGCCGTTCGCGCGATAAGTTGTATGAAAGGAAGTGTCTATGGGGAAGCCTGCTTAACCTTACCCCATGTGGTCGTGAGGTGCCCCAATGGAGAAACTGGAAGAATTTCCTCCATACTATTCATGACCATCTCGATATCGTCTTCATCCAGCGCGCCTTTGAAAACGGCGACCTCGTCAATAACGCCGTTGAAAAATGAACCGCCTCGGTGATCACCCATGCTGACTCCGATTGCAAAGCCATTCTCGTGATCAATGCTACCTTTCACCGAGCTATGGTCAATAGGATTTCCCTGCTGTTCTCCATCGACGTAGACATATCGCTCACCCTCTGTTCTGCTAAAAACCACCGCAATATGATGCCACTTTCCGTCGGCAAGACCCGCGCCTCTGTTGTCACAAACTGTGACAGGTTCAGTCTGCAGTCAGGTCCTGATTTGTCCTCCGCCACTGAACTTGACTTCAAACCCAGTCCAGCTTGCAGCCTTCCTTGTTTTACTCATTATGAAACCCGTGTCCGTATCCGTTTTAAACCAAGCGGTAACAGTAAAGTCGGTCTTATCGCCGAGTTCAAACTCATTCAGTTTGTCAGCACTTTCCGTCTCGACCGAGGTCCCGCTGCCATCAAATTCCAGAGCACCGCCGAACTTACCTTCAACCCATTTGGGTCCGGCTATGAGCTCGCCGTCATTGCCATTGGGTGAGGAATCTTTAGCGACATTTCCTGTACCTTCGTCAAAGAGCCATACCCCGATTGCGTCATCTACGCTAACTTCAGCTGCGCTTAGTAAAGGGAAGACAGCAGCTATACATGCGCAAGCGATGACTTTTATCACCAATACCCGTATCATCGATAGTTCCTCCTGACTTTCTGAGATAGAATAGAAAATGGAAAAACCGTCCGCTTACAGCTTAATCTTACCACGTGTAATGGCAAGATTATCAGACAGTTTGATAGCCGTAATGGAAACTGACAGCCCCTGCATCAGGGTTCTAATATCAGCATCGGATAGAGCGATATTGAAGAGGGCGACCTCATTGATGACTCCGTTGAAAAACGATCCTGCTCTGAGATTACCCAGACGCACTCTACCTCTTCCACGTTGGTTTCCAAACTGTATTATCTCATTATACCGAACTCGATATGTAATGTCAAGTTAAACCTCGATTGCGCCCAAATAAGCCAGTTGTCGATTGCAAAGATAACAGGAATTGACCCAGCAACACTTCATCATTTCATCCGAACCAGAAAGCTAATTGAAAATCCTTAAAAGGATTTTCTGTTCCATTGCTACACAAAGTCCGTACCGTATCAACTAAGGTTTCCACGAGCGTCATTCAGTGGAACCTTCTTCCGAAGGTTTGCCCCACGGTTCATGCTCGAAATCTCGGACGGCAGCACCCAACTCGCCCCAAAGATATTCGTCCCATAAATCCTCAGAGATCATTTCGAGTTGCCGATGCCGGATGTAGTCACGGAACCGCTCGCTTTTCGGGTCGTCCGATTCAGGAGTTCGTGCCTGCTCTGCCATAATGCGTATACCCCTCACAAAGGATGCACTTTGCTGCACCCGTCAATATTAAATCCGAATCAACTTTCCGACAAGGCGACCTGTATGGTTATCGTTATCAACGATAACTTGCCCGTTTACAAGGGTGTAATCGTAACCCTGTGCGCGCTGTGTCCAGCGTCCCGCTCCGACAGGTAGGTCATATACAAATTCGGGGACATCCATACGGAGGTTATCCATATCAATCACATTGACATCGGCGTAATAGCCTGACTTTAGAAGCCCGCGTTCAGGAATCCCGAAGGCTTCTGCACCGTCGGAAGTTAATTTACGAATTGTCTCTTCAAGACTGAACAGCTGCCGTTCACCGTGCCAATACGTCAAGGCGTGGGTTGAAAGGGATGCATCACAGATTGCGTTTACATGTGCGCCTGCATCACCGAGACCGAGGAGAGTATCCCGGTAACGCACAACCTCTTCGACGTGTGCAAGGTTGTGATTATTTGTTGCAAAGGCGAAGAGTTGTCGTCCACCGGTTTCGTAGAACAACCGAACAATCGTTTCTATGGGACGTTCGTTGTTTTCATCAGCGATATTGCCCAATAGATTTTCCGGTTTACGGACGTATTCGCACTCTGATGGTCCAAAGCGATACAGCATTTTACCGAGGCGTTCATCACTTTCTGGAGAGATGTCGAGGAGATTTGCCCGTGTCCTTTCATCTTGGATCGCTGTCAACCGCTCAGGGTATGGGCGACTGTATAATTCTTTCCACGCACTGGCGTCGCGAATTGGCATCCAATTGCAAAGCCCAACCATCACTGTGTTGACGCGTGAGGATACCATAGGACGGGCTTGTGCGCCGGCGGTGCGTTCTTCATCCAACCATCCCAAATACAAGGTCTGAATGGTAGGTACAGCCTGATGTGTAAAGGCACTGAAGATCACAGGGCGCCCGCTCTGCCGGTTTACCTCAGCGATGCGATGGATTTCCTTTCGCGTCTCAGGATACTCTGTCGTCGGATAATCCTCATATTCGCCGAAACCGGGTGCCCACTGAAAAATTCCTTTATTGTGTCTACCAATGGCTTGTGCGAGTGCGACCAATTCATCAAGCTGTGCGAATGTCCCAGGAATCGGAATGCCTTCAGAGGTCTTGTGCGTGAGAGTTCGGGAAGTTGAGAATCCGAGAGCCCCCGCCTCCATCGCTTCATCAATCGAGGCTTGCATCGTCTTCAATTCATCGGGGGTCGGATTCCTATCGCGTTCCAGACTCTCTTCACCCATGGCGTGATAACGGGTTGCTGCATGCCCAATCATACCACCGACATTTACACCCTTCGGGCAAGCATCCAATGCGTCGTAGTATTCCCCAAAGGTTTCCCAATTCCAACGCAGACTTGACATGATACTTTCTGCGGGAATACCTTCAACACTTTCGAGGACCTTCGCTAAAACCAGATGGTCAGCCTGTTTAACAGGAGCGAAACTTACACCACAACTTCCGAGAATGAGCGTAGTAATACCGTGCCAGCAGGTCGGGGTCCCGAGTGGATCCCACATGAATTGCGCGTCCATGTGGGTATGGGTATCAATGAAGCCTGGTGTGACAAGCCTGTCCGTAGCATCAATTGTCTGATAAGCCTGTTCAGGGACACCGCCAACGGCTGTAATACGTTCACCACTGATAGCGACATCGGCTTTAAAACCGGGTTTGCCTGTACCATCAATGACCGTTCCGTTGCGAATCACAAGATCATGCACTGCTTTTTCTCCCTTGTAGCGTAAATACACGGTCGCCTTCAACACAGCTCAGCACGCCTACAATCCGCACTAAACCGTATATTGCTTCAGCGTATCGTCATCCAAGTTTTCTAAGACATCTTTTGGATCGTGCCGCTTGTCTTTGTTGAGTTCCTGTTCAGAGAAGCCCTGCTCTGTCAGTACTTTCTCGGCAACATATATAGGTGCTTCACAACGTAGTGCGAGTGCGATCGCATCGCTCGGACGGCAATCAATTTCAATTTCGTTGCCGTTCACTTCTAATGTCACGTGTGCATAGAAAGTTGACTCCTCCACAGCACGCACGCAGATACTTGTTACCTTAGCACCGAGCGTTTCAATCATAATTTTGAGCAAATCATGGGTCATCGGGCGCGGAAGTTCCATTTTTTCCAAATGCATTTGAATAGCCGCCGCTTCCGATTCGCCGATCCAAATCAGTAATATCCGATTTAAATCGCTGTCTTTCTCTTTCAGTACAACTATCGGTGACCCTGTACTCCGATCAATTGAGAGAAAGTTAACTTTGACCTCAATTTGGGTCTGTTTCTCTTTGTCCATCTATGTGTCCTTTCATAAATAGTTGTCAGTCATCGGTTGTCAGTTGTCAGTCAAGAGACATTCGTGGGATACTAACAGAAGGCGACTGCCACAAGTATTACCGAAAACGGATAACTACGCGTCAGTATCCGTTAATTCTTCTGATTCTGTCGAATCTGTTTGGGTATTCAGTGCCAACCCGGAAGCGTAATCCCGAACAGTCCGGGCAATTTTTTCGGTATCTAAGTCGCTGAAACCGACAATTTCTTTAAATAACGGCACCGCTGCGCCAGCGTTGACAATTGAGCTAAGAATACGGTTCATACCGTTGCTGCCATTGCCGTTGCTACCGTTTCCGAGATCAAGTACTCGGATACTTTCAATACGCTCCGCCGGTTTCATCAATTCGTTGGTAACTTCGGGTAGGGCTTCAACAAGCGCTAATATAGCATCACTGATGAGAACTTTAGAATCCGCCTGATTTTTTGCGGCAATGGATGCCTCTTCGCCATCGGCTTTCGCCTTCGCCTCAACCAGCAACGCCTCTGCGAGAATTCTTTGGGCTTGTGCTTTGACTTCAGCGGCTTCAAGCTCGGCTTTGGCAGTTTTTACAACAGCATAGGCTTCTGCATCCGCATCGCGCTCCTTAGCGATTCGTTCTTCATCGGCTTCTTGCTCTGCCCGGATCAGGGCAATTTGGCTCTGACGCTCGGCTTCCTCAACTGCTTCGGCAGTCAAGACACTCGCTTCAGCCCTCGCTTTTTGTGCGGAGACCTCTAAAAGTTCAGTCAATGCTGCTTCACGTTGTTTCTCCTTGATTGAGACCTGAATGGCATTCTGGGCTTGCGCCTCTTTTTCTTCCCGTTCTTTCTCAACCAAGACGATTCTACTGGCGATACTCGCCTCCTCAACAGCCCGTTCCTGCTCAATCTTGGCTCTTTCAACAGTGAGACTGCGTTGGATTTGGGCTTCCTCAACCATCTGTTCCTGCTGAACACGTGCGACTTCAACGGTTTGCTTTTGTGCGATCTCCGTTTCTTGGACTCGGCGTTCTTGTTCAATCCGAGCAGTCTCAAGTCGCTGCTTCTGCAGGATCTCTGTAGACTTCACCGCTTCTTCTTGTCTGATTCGCGCTTCCTCAACAGCCTGTTGTTGTTCAAACTGATGCGCTTCAATCTCGCGTTCCTGTTCCGCCTTGTTCGTGGCGATTGCTTTGCGCTGGTCTTCCTGGGCGAAGTCAAGACGTTTTGCAACTTCCAAAGCTTGTGTCTCTGTCTCTTCTTCGCGCTGTTTAATTTCCAATTCAGCTTTGAGTCGATTCTCTTCACGCCTCACCTGGTTTTCGTGTTCAATGCGAGCGGTTTCAGTCTGTCGGTCTTCAACCTCTTGCTTGATCGTCTGAATTGCGACCACATCAAAACGGTTGTTCTCATCAAGGGCATCAAGTGGGGTTTGGTCGAGATTGGTGACAGCGACGCTTTCCAATTTAAAACCGTTCTGCTCCAGGTCGTCCCGACATGCTTCCTGAACCTGGTCAGAAAATTGCTGACGTTTTTCGTGCAATTCCTGCAGATCCATCGTGGCAGCAACACTTCGAAGTACTCCGACAAGCTTGCCTTCCAACAGCTTATTCACTTCTGATGGCGTTAACGTTTTATCACCGAGACTCGCAACAGCCTTGAGGACATCCTGCTCGTTGGGTTCAATTTTGACATAAAATTGTGCTTCCAAATCAACACGCAAGCTATCTTTTGTAATAAGCGCGGCTTGTCCCGTCCGTTCAACAGGCAATTGAAGTGTGTTCAAAGAAATGAGTTGAGTCGTGTTCGTAAGTGGGTTGATAAGACTGCCGCCAAAGATGACGCGCTTTTTACGTCCACCCGAAATAACCAATGCCGAATCGGCGGGTGCCTTCTTGTAGAAGGAACGATAGACTAATAGGAAAATGACCATTAAGGCAACTGCACTACCGACAATTGTGATGAACAAGTTGGCATCCAACATCCTTCTATTCTCCTCTATGCAGAAAAAATGCTAAATTAATCAGGACTTACGCAAATTGTGTCCAAAAGCAATATATTTCGCCAAAAAAGTGGATATTTTAGTTATTTAACCCCCTAAAGAATCAACGGTATGAATGCCTTATGGCATTCCCCGCCCCTTATCAGGGGGACTTTAAGAGGAAATGTGTAAGTCCTATTAATGTTATCCCATTTCGCTTTTTCGGACCTCAAAAATCCGTCTGGCGCGATCATAGTTTATGAGAACTACAGTATCTCCTTTAACAGGAGTCGCTTCATCTGATTTGGCACGGCAGCTGACGGTTAACTCTGGTCCATCTGGTACTTGCACTCGCGCTGTGCCGAAAGTAGTGGTAATTTGCCCGCTAATGACGCGCCCTCTTAATCCGAGCAAATGAACATCAGTGATAGCTTTTTCACTCTCTGGAAACAGTTTTGAAAGTGCGATGGAGATATAACGGGTTCCCAAGAAACTACAGAAAAGCGCAATCACATACGAGATCCAAACCCACTGCGGTCTCTCCGGGATATTAAGCAGGGCATTCACAATCAGTCCAGCAATCCCCCATGTTGCCAACAGCGACATCAGGACAACCATCAACGGAACTCTACCGACGTTCAGAAACCCAAATATATCAGCAAAAGAAGGACTTTGTAGGTCTGCCTCTGCCTCTACATCGGCGTCCATATCCAGATCGGCGTCTGCCTCTACATCGGCATCCATATCCGCGTCGCCAAAGTCCATAGCTCCTGTGACAAGTCGAAGGAGTGCCAATAGAAACACAATAGTCAGCGGTGCTGTAAACCAGACATTATACGAAACTATAAGATAATCTAAAAATTCTCTCATAGTATCACCCTCTACTTTAACCTTAAGTTATAGATTCGGGGTTAGAAACCCTTCCTACAAACACACAGGATTTTCCGCTGCTTCTGATGTTTTGTGTTATAGATTTGGGGTTAGAACCGCTCCTACAAGCGCATGCGCAAAATAGGGGGCAACTTACGTTATTTTGCAAACTGCTTGGCGATGTATGCGTAGACAGCCTGTGCTGAACGGAAGCTGATATTATCGATCCAATGAACATTACGTACTACGCTAATTTCGAGCTTTGCCTGGTAGAGAAGCCGGTGTTTGAAATGTCTGATCAACTTCACATCACGCATCTCTGTGAACAACACATTACATCGGACATTCGCATAAGAGACAGCGAGGCTGCCTATATAGCGTTCATCTAAAACCAAGACCCGACGCGTTGTGATAAAGACAAAATCCGGACGTAGCAGGTTTGAACGACCAAGGACGCACAAATGGACATGTTCATCCTCGCACAGCTGCGCTCGCACTATCTTTTGAATACGAGGTGGCATGTTAGCGAATTCAGCCATATCACTTTGCCATCAATGTATTGTCAACAGAAATAGAAGAACTGCATGAAAATGGAGGTGGCGGGAATCGAACCCGCGTCCGAAGGCATTTCAATAGAGGCTACTACATGCTTATCACAGGTTTTTAGGTTCGCCTATCAGGCTCCCCTGTGCGGGATTCATAATAGACTATCTCAAATAATGGTTCGCGGCTTGCCCTTTGAGAAGAAGCAAGCGGCTAGCCCGTATTGCGACGCTTTAGCTTCCCTGACGGGCAGCAGGTCGGCCAAGCGTAGCCGCGTTATTAAGCAGCTAGTGCTAATTCTTCATCAGCATTTATAAGTGTTCCGCCTATTTAACGAGGCCTGCGGAGACCTCGACATGCAACCTATATCTCATTCACCTTCGTCGAAACCTTGACACCCCCAGATTGGAAATGAATTAACGCCAAATGCGCGTGTGGCATTCAGCGGGTTAGAAATTGTGCCAACTGGATTCTACTACCGATTAGGTTTTCAATGATATGCCCGCATTTCATTTGCGGTTGCTTCACGTTCGATCTTATCCCGTTTATCGTAAAGCTGCTTACCCATGGCGACTGCCAACTCTAACTTCACTTTACCGTTACTAAAATAGGCACGCGTTGGAACGATGGTCATGCCTTTTGAACGGATCGAACGTTCCAGTTTAGTGATCTCCCGTCGATGCAACAGCAATTTTCGTTTCCGTTTCGGCTCGTGATTGGCATTACTGCCGTGTTCATACGGACCGATGTGTGCATCCATCAGGAAAATCTCCCCGTCTGACACTTGCGCATAACTATCAGTCAGATTAAGTCGACCTGCGCGAATTGACTTCACTTCAGTACCTTGCAAAACAATACCGGCTTCATACCGGTCGCGTAAGTGATAGTCATACCGCGCCTTTCGATTTATCGCAATCACTGGGGACGTAGAATTTTTAGCACTTTTCATAGTGGGTTAAAGTATAACACATAATTAAGTCAGATACAAGGAAAAACATCAGAAAATCTGAAGTTTTTTCTCAAAACTGGATTTTAGTTGAAAAAAGCCGAATAGATCTGATATACTATACCGTAGAGATAGCATTGTTGGGTAGCCTGAGATCCGACGCCTCGGTTTCCTATCACAGCAAGAAAGGAGTTCTTTAATGCAAGAATTTTATGACACTCGTGCCCCGAATCCGCCTACACGTGCAATTTTGATAGGTGTAAAACTTCGAGATAACCTGCTGCACGAAACAGAAGAATCACTACAAGAACTCCGGCAACTCGCAGAGACTGCCGGTATTGAGGTCGTCTGTGAGACAATTCAGCCACGCAACATACCGAACCCAACGTATTTTATTGGCGAAGGAAAGGTTGAAGAACTCAAACCACTGATCGAAGAATTCAACGCCGATGCAGTTATTTTTGATGAAGAACTATCACCGGGGCAGAATCGGAACCTTGAAAGGGCATTTGATGTCACCACGATTGACCGGACAGGACTTATTCTTCAGGTTTTCGCCCAACGCGCCCTCACCAAAGAGGCACGTTTACAAGTAGCACTGGCGCAACTCGAATACGCGCTCCCGCGCCTTACTCGGATGTGGACGCACCTCTCACGACTTGCGACAGGCGGCGGTGGCAGCAGACGGCTCCGGGGTCCCGGTGAAACGCAGCTTGAAATGGATAGACGCTGGGTCCGTAGAAATATTGGACACGTCAGAAAAGCTCTTAAAGCCGTTGAAAAACAACGTCATGTTCAGCGAAGAAACCGATCAGAAAAAATCAAAGTGTCCCTCGTTGGATACACGAATGCTGGAAAATCGACCCTCTTTAACCGACTAGCAGGCGAAACCGTGTTGGCTGAAGATAAGTTATTCGCGACCTTAGATTCTACGACGCGGAAAGTGAACTTGCCACAAAAGCAGCAGATTCTGTTGAGTGATACCGTCGGATTCATCAAGAAATTGCCACACCAACTCGTTGAAGCATTTAAAGCGACACTTGAAGAGGTCTCGGAAGCCGACCTTCTGCTTCATGTCGTTGATGCGAGTCATCCGGAAGCAGAAGCACAGATAGCCGCCGTAGACGTGGTTCTTGAAGAGTTAGATGCCACCCAAATTCCGATGGTCATGGCTTTCAATAAAATCGATAGGCTCAAAAACGAAGAGGGATTGCAAATTCTACGGAATCGATACCCCGATGCGCTTTCGATCTCGGCGCAACGTGGCGACGGTATCGCAGATTTAGTAGATGCCTTGGCACATCGTTTCGGTGAACGCGGCACAGCCCTCTCTCTCAGCATTCCATATACAGACGGGCAAGCTTTGGATTTACTTTACAAGCACGGCACTGTGCTAGATACGGAATACACAGATGAAGCCGTTCATGTCAAAGTCCGTCTTCCAAGTCGCTACCTCAAATCGGTTTCCCAATTTCTGGTTTCTTCGTAAGTGAGGCAGAAATAATGCCATGGCTCGACCAAACGGACATCGGACACGACTTGCAAATCTGCCCAGATTGTGACACAGCATACGAGGTGCTTGATCAGTTTTTGGGAAATCCGTCGGAAAATCCTCTCCAGAACCCAATTGATGCAGTGTTTAATGACGCTTACTATGTCGCGATTCGGTGTCCACAGTGCCTCGAAATCCGACATCTCTGCATACAATCTTTAACAGCCACGCAATTTCATATCGAAAAGGAGAAAACATGAAGATAGGCGTTACTCAAATTATCCTTGGTGGTATGTCGTTAGACGATACGCTTTCGCTCTGTCAGGATGCTGGCTACGATGCCGTCGAACTCACCTTTGGTGAAGGACCAGATACCGACATCAATATGAGCGATACGGAGATACGTGGCATCGCTACGAAGTGTGCAGAAGCGGGTATTGAAATCAGCAGTATCACGGCGGGCTATGCTGACCGCGGCAATTTATTAAGTATGGATGCAACACAACGCGAAAAAGGGGCAGTCTCCGTCGCCCGCGCCCTGGAGGTTGCTGGCGCACTCGGGATTGGCGGAATTCTGTTGCATCCCGGTCAACTGACCGTTGAAGGCACATACCAACAGGTATGGGACAACCTTGTCGGTATTCTGAAAGATCTTGCGCCTTCCGCAGCGGCACACCGAGTGGCAATCGGACTTGAAAACGTATGGAATAAATTTCTGCTGAGTCCAAAAGAGATGCGAGATATTGTTGATGAAGTAGACAACGAATGGGTAGGGACCTATCTTGATACGGCGAACATGATGGCTTATGGCTATCCAGAGCACTGGATTCGTGAACTCGGACACCGCATCAAACGCGTCCATTTCAAGGATTTCTCCCGCAGTGATCATCAGTTTGTTAATCTGTTAGATGGAGATACAAATTGGCAAGCAGTTATGGAAGCGTTTCGTGCCATCGGTTACGACGGTTATGTCATTCACGAAGTGGGTGGTGATAGGGAAACACAAATAGATCTGGCGAAACGGATGCGTAAGATTGTCGCGATGTAACCACAAACAGAAAGGGCGATGGATCTGCTGAAACCATCGCCTCATGCCGGAGGTCGGACTCGAACCGACATGGACCTAGGGCCCGCGGGATTTTGAATCCCGTGCGTCTACCAATTTCACCACTCCGGCTTTTTCATTAGTGGTATTATTATATCATATCTCTAACGAGAAGTCAAATTTTGTCCCCGAACCAACAGCGGAATGCGCGTGTGGCATTCCCAATCAGAATCAACGGTATGAATGCTGTGTGGCATTCACCGGGTATTCATGCCTAATCAGAATCAGAATCAACGGTATAAAGCCTATAAAGGCTTTACCGGGGTATGAATGCCGTGTGGCATTCACCGGGGCATGAACCGGAGACAAAATTTGTCTTTGCTTTACATTTTTTTCCAACAGGGTTCAACTCGCAAATCACACTGAGAATCATGGTAAACGAACAACGTAACTTTCCATCTGAAAACAGACTCCAACGCTTCCTTACCAGTGGGAAAGCATTTTTCACCCAATTGGTGCAGAAGGAGACGTGGCAAACTTTATGGCACTGGAGTCTCTGGCGCGTTACACCCAAACGTCGTCGCATTCTAAAGTTGATAAGTCAACTCCAACCGCTTGACTCAAATGATCCAGCTGAACTACGAACCGTCCGCGATGATGTGTTTGCCAAAAGTTGCTTAGAACTACAAACCCCCGAACAACAACAAATTCTTTTGGAGATTCTCAACTACGCCCGGCAACCGATCGGTTATGAACAGATTTTTTTCGCTGCTATTTATCCTGTCTTAATCAAACGCGATATGGAGGTAATCCCGATACAGACTGAAACTAAACACCGACTTGAGGTAGAGATCGGTTACCTGGCGTACAATGAAGACTATTTCTTTTGGGTTCTTGAGATTGATGGCACAGAACACTTATCTTTGAACACACTGCTTAATCCGACCATGGAAATCCGAGATGACAAACGCTACGTGGTCTATTCGTTAGGCAGTAACGGACTTGTGGATGAAGACTACGTCGCGTATGCCGAGCAGTGGCTGCTTGACTCCCCGCGTTTAACTGTCGCACTCCCTTTACTCGCCACTGCCTATGCTGAACAGTGGATACTGAACGCCCGTACCTACCTCACGCACATCCTCACAGATTTGAAAAATCGGAATTATCAGGTCACAGCAACGGCAATACCTGATTTTGAACGGGAGCGGTTGTCACTTTTACGCCGTCTTTCCCTGGCGCGGCTAAGAAAACGTCAATTTCTGTCCGAACGCCGAAATCGCTAAGGTAGATCCCCGGCTCAATCGAGAAGCAGACCCCCGGAATCAAGGTACGCACATCGCGCGTCTCCAAGTTATCCAAATTAACACCGTTGCCGTGTATAACAGTGCCGATGTTGTGTCCGGTCCGATGGATAAAGAATTCGCCGTATCCTTTCTCAGTAATATATTCGCGGACGCAGTCGTCAACAGCATAACCGTGCACCGGTTCACCGACCTCCCATCTTTCACGGATGAACCGTACCGCTCTGTCCCGTGCTTCCCTGACAATCTCGAAGATTTCAACATATTGTGAAGGAACAACTTTTCCAGCATAAGCCACCCATGTCGTATCTGCGAAGACGGCATCTGGGACTTTCTGTTTTGCCCACAAATCGATTAAGATGAAGTCTCCAACTTTAATCTCTTGGGTGTCCGTTGCTGTTGGCGCATAGTGCGGATCGCTGCTCTTGGCGTTCACAGCAACGATAGGTGGATGATCGGTGCCCAAGTTCATCGCATCAAACTGTCCGAGAATCTCTTGTTGAACGTCGTATTCTGTAATTGTTTTCCCGTCTGTGAGCTGCGAACCGATCCATGTGAAGGCATAATCTTTCGCTTGCAATACTAAGTGTGCGGACGCTTGATGTCCCGCTGCCTGCGCGTCGCTCAAACGTGCTTCCATTCGTTGCGCCAACTCAGCAGATGTCTGGATTTCAACGCCGAACGCACGAATCCACTCCAGTGTGCCAGCATCCACCCGTGAAATATAAGGGATCTCAGCGTTTGGCGAATACTCCATTGCAACGGTTTTAACGCCAGCGAGTAAGACACGAATCGCTTCGTTGAGTTCACCCCAGCCGGCGTAAAGCGCGACGGTTCCTTGGACACCAACGAAATTAGAGGTTTCAATTTTATGGACGAGCCACCGCGGTTCACCTTCTGCGGGGATGAGACAGAACCAGCGGCGCGTTATATGTGCATCTGCCAAGCCTGCGACGTTCTGTGCGATGGGGTTTATTCCGCGGAAATCGTAGAGGAGCCAGGCATCTAATCCTAATGCTGCTAATTCACGTTGAATTTCTGTTATTTTCATGCAGGGCAAAATTCTCCTTTTCCTAATGGGGTTACGGTACACGGCGTGTGCCTACTACGATGTCAACACAGGCAAACCCTCAACAATCCCCACCGTCTCTAAACTCACTGTAATCACGCTGCCAATTAACTTGACGATGTATTGGGGGTCGTCTGCGCGGTTTGGATCGTTGACGATACCGCTCCGTTTGTCTGTTTTGACACGATATTGGTCCACTATCCACTCCAATGCGGAACGGGTGCCGAGCCTATAGTCAAACACTTTTGGGGGAATACCTGATAACGTCAGGAAATTGTTGTAGACGAGCGAAGTCTGGTCTCTGGAGAGTTTCATCTTCTCGACACGCCAATTGAGTGGCACACCGGGAGTCGGAACGGGCTTCAGTTTATCGTATTCGGGTTGGGATTCGTAGTTGACGTGGATTTCCGCGAGTCGCGCGCCTGCCTCTGCCAATCCCCAGAAATTTTCGGAAAACGGGATATGTGGCAAATCGCGTTTGAGGTTCGCCTCGTATTTTTGGTGATAGTCGGGATGATGCAGGATGCCGTAGTTGTAATGGAATATGTCCCATTTGGTGATGGTATCGTCTCGGTAGTGGGTTTGGAAGTGTGTCAATGCCCAGTCGGTGATGTTTTCGCGGCGGTTTGTGCCATCTTCATCGTAGGTGTAGAAGGGAAAACACTGAGAACCACCTTGCGGCAATTGATCAGGAAATTGGTTAACCATTAGCCCAAACATCGGCCATTCTTTACCGACCTTAAGCCATATCACCCGATTTTCTGTTTCTGTCTCCAAGGTAGGAAAGATACATGGAAACAGGGATACCACATCATTCATTGTTTGATCAAAGTAGAGGTTTGATTTTGTAAACGGACGATAGAACGATGTCCTAACTCTATCGTCCCTATATTCAGTCATTCGCCTACGTTTTAACTTCGCTTTTAAGTCGCGACTCCACTTAATTTTTGTGTCATCTGACGCCACAAAATCATCGAGATTGACATCCCGATCCATCCGTTGTCCCCACCGAGCTACCTCCGTATTGTACGTATCAACCGTCCTGCTTATATTTTCTGTAAGGGCGTTTCGGTTGAAATTGTAAACCCACGCATCACGATTGGTTTTCACACCGTTGCTATAGGTTTTGAAAATCACATTGTCTACTTCACCCTTTACCGATTTCGCTTGTTTGCTCCCCATCGGAATAAAGGTGTCAAACTCAGCGTGGAGACCTTCGGTAAGCCATGTATGTCGTGCGTCAGGTCGAATAGAGTCCCACGTAACATCACCTGCGTGCTGACTTTCATTCAGAAAGTCGAATTTCTGTTTTTTGTTCCACAACTCGTCTGTTTGATAGTAGTAGAGTTTGGGGGACCCAACCCCTACAGAACTCTTTTTTATGAAAAGGTTGATACTCACACCGACCCGGATTCCGAACACATTCGCATCGGAGACCTTCAAGCCTCGCCTTGCATTACCGCCTAAGTCGAGGATATATATGGCGTCGCAATCCTCGGCGAGGTGTTTCCGCATGCCGTCAAATGCCACGCCATCAAGGAAGCTGTTGTTTGTTACGAAGGCGACAACACCTTCCTCGCCAATCCGATCTAATGCCCATCGGATCGCTTTGACATAGGGATCGTAAAGTTTATTTCTGAGCGTGGCTTTCGAGTCTTTTGCATAGGTGTCCGCAATCCGCTTGTCCATCGTCTCATACTTCCGATTCTTGTTGTTATCGTTCTCATTGACTTGCCCTGCATTGTAAGGTGGGTTGCCGATAACGACGAACATTGGGGTCTCTTTTTGTTTCTCAACGCGTTCGGTATTGGCGGGCGTGAATAGGTGCATCTGCCGTTCTTCTGCGACCTCAAATGTGTCTACCAGACAGATCCCTTCATAAGGGGCGTATCGGTTCGTCGCGGTGTAAAACTGCTGTTCAATGTTGAGATTGGCGATGTAGTAGGGCAGGAGCATTACCTCGTTGCATTGGAGTTCTGGTGGATCGGCGGTATATTTTCGCTCCAATGAGATGGGATCGAGTTCCTGCATGATACGGACGATGAAGTTACCGGTGCCGACGAATGGATCGATGATATGCACGCCAGCATCGGAGAGTGAGCGATCAAACTCGGTTTGCAAGATGTGTTCAACGCTTTTCACCATAAAATCGACGATGGGTTGTGGTGTGTAGACGATGCCGTGTGTATCGGCAATCTTGACGGAGAACCCCTGAAAAAATTGCTCGTAGACGGTGTTGAGGAAATCTTGTTTCTGTGAGAAGTCTGTGACAGTCGCAGCGGTTCTCTCAATCGCAGTGTAGAACGGTTCCAAGGGGCGGAGAAATTCTGACCGGTTCAGCGTTCGTTCGGTTAGCACGTCAATGACGTTTTCAATTTCATGTGCAATAATATTCCGGCGAGTAAAATCGGGATTATCAAAGACGGTACGGAAGATGCGTTCTGTGAGTAAATGCTGGATGAGCATCTCCTCTACAGCGGCAATGGAGAGATTCGGATTAATGGAGGCTCGGCACTGCTGATGGAAACTGGTGAACGCATCCTGAAAATGTGGACTGTTTTGGCGTTCCGTTTCGATTAATGTTGCCAACTTCTCGCCGAGTTCTGGCACTGTCTCTCTGAATTCTGCGACTGCGGTGTGCCATGCAGAGATGTTCTCTGCTTGATAGGCAAAGAAGGTCTGTAAAAGATGGACGAGGTTTCTCGGCTCGGTGATGTCAAGGTCAAGTTGTAGTCGTCCGTGTTGATAGAGCAGTGCCTGGATTGGGGATTGGACGACGATATTTTCTGATGGATAGCCTATGGCGAATTTCCTGTTCGCTTCGGTGTGTAGGTCATCCTGTGTATCTTTTGCCTCCCAGTAGCCGTGTGGTAAACCGAAGGTATCGACGATTTCACCATCGGGTCGGATTCGTCTGGAACCCCCCTTACCCTCCTTATCAGGGGGGAGAGCATCGGGTCGGATTCGTCTGGAACCCTTATCAGAGTGGAGGGTATAGGTCTTTTCGCAGAGAAGCGTGAGGTTGGATTGATGGCAGTAGTGCTGGAGGAGGTTTTGGAATGCGGCGCGGACGGTACCTTCGTTCTGTTCACCGAGTTGGGCATATTTTTCGAGCTCGGTGTAGTATGTCTTGATGGATTTGTGTGTCGGTTTGATGTTAAGCACTGGCATCTATTTTCTCCGGACATTGTCGGTGAACGAAACGATGCCAAATTATACACAGATTGATGCGAAATTGCAAGGGAAATTCCGTTGTGTCCCAGGCTATTCATATCTGGAGAATTTAACAAGCATGCTCACACAAACGACGGAGAGTATTAGTAGGAAATTCATGGGATTCTCCTTTCTCGGTTTTTCAAGATTTTTCTGATGTTTGAAAAAAATATGATAACATATTTTGTAATACGCAATTTTTGTAAAAAGGTAACAGAAATTTGCGATGAATTAACAGTAGGTGTTGACCCCGAAACGCTCATACTCTATAATATCTCTGAAATTGATATGGAGGGATCCGAGCCGAACATGAACCCATCTGAAAGACAGATACCTTCGCAAGAATACATAAAGAACTGTCGGCATCCCCAAATTCAGGCACTCCGACCGGACTCAGAAAAGTCAAAAAGCTTGTGGATACCGACCTCGGAACAACTCCATGAACTTTTAACGCAGAAACTGCCCTACCCTGACAGGACGGTTTTCCATCGCACAGCGGACGGTTGGGAATACCAAACCTACTTTCGTGAATGGGCAGCTGATTACGGCACTTATATTGATACACACCGTCAATTCGTTGGAAGCGATGCCGAGAGTGTACTTTTGCAGGTACTGATGGCTCTCATCGGTATCGGAGAACGATGGATGGTCTAAAACGAGGACATTATGACATTTGGAACACTACTGGGAACAATTCGAGATTATCAAAAAGCAGGTATCTCAAATCTTGAGGTATTAACAACACTTCTTAACGACGCCTTCGGCGATTGGTTTGCATCACAGGGAATTAGTCACCTCGCCATGCTGGAAACAGATAAGCTATGTTTGAATGTAACAGGAACGTTAAAACACACGAATTCAGTGAAGGGAATCGAATTTTATTCGCGTTTTCTTGTCGTTGACTTGGAAGACGTAACAGAAAATCCAGAGGCAATCGCGGATGGGTTGAAATCCTATACTTTAGATGGCGATGGGGCTTACGTTTGGATTATTCCAGATGGCTATATGGCGGCTTTAACCCCAGCGGAGCAGGAATGGGAAGAACACGGTGGCGGGTATTTTTCGCACGAATCTATATGCATCTCCAATACCGCTGATACAGACACACGTTGTCTCTTAGAGGTGCTTTATGAGGATCCGACGCTGGATAACGTCTCCTGCGAATTTGAGGTCGCTGCGCATCGTTCGGTGCATTATCGACTCGATAAGCTCAAAGACGAAAACGGTGAACCGCTGATTGCTAAGGATGCACCTGTGAGTTATAAAGTCACGAGTCGTGACGCTCGGATTGTCGTCCAAGGTTCACGTATCCTTACGAGCGGTGAAAATAGCATGTTTGCGAGTTTCGGCACGGTTATGGCGTGGTGTCCGCAATAACGACTACATTTAAGATAGGCGAGGTTAGAAACCTCGCCAGCAAACGTGAAGTCTAAAAATAGCGCACTATCTCTACCAGACCCTATACTTTCTGTTTGGGGTTCCAGAACGCACAAATCATAGCGGTAATCGGTATCGCCAAAACCAAACCGAGCGTTCCAGCGAGCAATCGGACAATCTCCGCAGACACGACACCGATACTCAGGAGCTGCACGGGTGGCGATTTGAAAAAGTCCAGATTCGGTGCTGTAACCGTGACAACCAAGAGGAGCTCCACGCCAAGATACGCGAAAACCAGTGTATTCACCATCGTACCGAGGATGTCCGTCCCGACGTTAAGACCAGAGGCGATAAGTCGCCATGTGGGCATGTTCGGATTCGCTTTTCGGATCTCTTCCATACTTGATGCCACTTCGATGGCACCGTCAACAGCAACACCCAATACCCCCATCAGCATACCCGCCAAGAGGATTTGTACGAAATCGAACGGGGGTGTGCGTGTCGCTTCAACAATATCCGCGGAAATCGCATTCTCCAACCCTGAAAAGTGGAGGTGTTGCTGCGCAAATAGGACAATTAAACCAGCAACCAAAATGCCACCCATCGTTCCAAACACCGCTGAAAACGTCTTTCGACTCGGGCCAATCACGAATACCAGAGACACAAATGCCACTACACCCGACGTCAGCGTCACAATGAACACCGCATTCGCACCCTCTGAAATTAACGGCAACATGAAGAAGTAGATGACTGCCGCAGAGATTAGCATCGCACACGCCGTTCGAATGCCCTCCATCCTACCGACGAGGATAATCAGAAGGAGCATACCCCCTACCATCCAAATCAGGAATCGGTCTCTCCCGTAATCTTGAACGATATTGACGAGGCTAACCTGTTCGGGATTTCCAGCGACACGACAGAGAATAACATCTCCGGGTTCTGCAGGAATGCTCAACAACGGCATATTGTGATTCACAATGTTCCGTAACACCAAGCGTCTGCCTTTATACATACCACTGAGCACCTCTACCTCAAGAATATGATGTTCACTTTTTGACTCATAGACTTTGAGGACACGTTCTTCCCCGTCTTCCATTGCTCGTACGCTATAGGTCTGCTCGTATTTCTCATCCGAGAGAAGCCAACGGCTATCCTTCCACGGTTTGACCGAGACACTCACCTGATCCGAAAACAGGATGTCTTGTTGCTCGAACGCCTCACGCAAAACCTGTGGCACGATACGATTGTCCAATTCGCTCGCGGCACTGCTGTCAATATCAAAAAGGAAATTCCCGTTCGACTCAAGCAGTCGGATAACTCTCCCCTTGGCGTACTCCGATTTATTAATGGGATTTCCTTGTGCATCGCGTTGCTCAGAGATTGTCGCCGAGAGTTCGTGTGTGCGATAGTAGACGAAGATCGTGCCAATTAGGACGAAAGCCATAGCAATAGGCACGGCAATTCGGGCTTTGCTGCGAGGTGGATCGGCACGGAACAACTCCTCTAATTCCTCCTCTGAAGGCAGGTCCTCGTGAATCTCAGAGGCGTCGACCTTGGCGTATTGCGTCAGGAAGCCAGCAACCGATGCAGCGATTGGAACGGTAAGTACCAATCCGATCGTGCCGACGACTGCTTGAATAATCGCAACCGCTGTCGCTTCATCGTTGACGAGACGCAGAAACGGGTAGAGGATACCGACTTCAGGGAAATCAATGCGGGGTAGCAACATCGTCATCATGTGCGCCCCGAGATAAGCAAAGATGAGCGTATCTGCCATCGTTCCCATAATGTCGCGACCGACATTCAGTCCAGCGCGGATCGCTTGGCGGACAGTGATGTTCGGATTCACCTGCTTGACTTCATGTACACTTGAGGAGATGGACATACTCACGTCCATCATTGCACCAACGGCACCTAAAATAATGCCCGCAGATAAAATACCCGTGAAATTCCAGCTGTGCGAAGCAGAGGTTCGCCACAACGCAAGACCGAGTTCTAAAAAACCGAACTCTTGCGCCAGTCCGGTTAGTGCCATCGCATGTTGGCTCAGGACAGATAACACCCCGACAGCAGCTAACCCACCGAGGGTCCCAAGTACGCCGGAGATTAACTTAAAACTAAATCCTGTGATTAGAAGGAAAGTCGCGAAGGTGAGCAAGGCGGCGATTACGAGCGCAACTGCAATCGGATTGTAACCAGCAACAGTTAGTGGAACTAATACGTAAAGGACGGTTAGTGCAGTAACAAAGAGCGTCAGAATGGCGCGGACACCTTTCATGCCAGCGACAAGTATCATCAGAATACCTAAGGCACCCGCCAGGTATAGTAGAAACGGCGTGCGGAAGTACTCTCGCATTGAAACAGTGTCAATTCTCGGATTCGCGGGATCGCGTAGTGGAATATCAAGAAACAGCACATCGCCTTTCCGTAACACACGGTCTCCAAAGGCACGGCCTGTCCAGACGTTGTTCACCTGAATGGTCTCGCCACGAAATTGCCCAGAGAGGATTCGGAAAGATAGGACTTGGTCGGCATCGTCGCTTGTGTCTATCCCGACAACGCGACCCAAGCAGACTAATACTTGCAATGCACCGTCGTGTGTCACCTCGGCAAATCGATAGAGTCGGACATGGAGCACTGCAACGCTCAACAAGATGAGCAATACAGCTACGATTTTGATGTTTCTTTCTCGCATCTTTTCTCTCTATTTTGTTTATTTATAAGACTAAGATACCAAAAAATTAAGGCTGACACACCGTTGTGTACCTAACAACCGCGCCAGCACTGAACTTTTTTAAGACTACAAAAATAGTTGTTGCAAATAACATGCCACTTCAGAAACACCCGCTTGTGCTACAAGTCCACTGATCCGAGTGTTAAAACTGCACAAATCAGGGCAAACCGCCGAACGAATTGCACGAATCTGTGCAGAACGTTTAGAGGTGCTTTCGAATATTCTCGGCGACGCTGCGTGGAATCCCCTTGACAGAGAGCAAACTATCTAAACCCGCCTCTCGAATCGCTTCAATCGAACCAAAATGTTGGAGGAGTGCCTGTTTTCGTTTCGGACCGAGATTCGGGATCTCATCAAGCACTGATACACTTAGCGACTTCTGCCGGAGCCGTCGGTGATAGGTAACCGCAAATCGGTGTGCTTCATCCCGCAATCGCTGAATCATGTGTAAGGTGGGGTTATCCTCTCGGAGCACGATCGGTTCCGATTTGCCTGGAACGAAAATCTCCTCAATTCGTTTTGCGAGTGCGATCATCGGAATATCAGGAAGACTGGAAGCAGCGAATGTTTTTATAACTGTCTGCGCTGCACTCAGCTGCCCTTTCCCGCCATCAATCAATATCAAGTCTGGGAGTTTGTTAAATTTCTCATCATTCGCAAGGGCACGCCGAAAACGACGGGTGATAACCTCTTGCATCATAGCGAAATCGTTTTGTCCATCAACTGTGCGAATCTTAAATCGACGGTACTCCCCTGAAGACGGCTTTCCATCTTCCAACACCACCATTGACCCAACTGCGAATCTGTCGCCGAGATTGGAAATATCGTATGCCTCAATCCTTCTGAGCGGATGCTTTACCCCAAGCAACTCTTGCAACTCAACAAGTGCCGGCTCCACACCACTACTATAAACCACATTTTGTTCACGCTGCGTGAGCAGCACTTCGGCGTTTTTCGATGCTAAAGACTGTAATTTTCTGAGCCTGCCTGCCCTTGGTACATGCAACCCGACGCGGCTACCTCGCTTTTCGCTAAGCCAATCTTCGATTAACTCCATCGATTCAATCGGCAGTGGTAAGACAACTGCTTTTGGAACGAAGACGGCATTCTGATAATACTGCGAAATGAAGGCATTTAACGCGGTCGCAAGGGATTCTGGATCGGCATCGTTGAGATAATAATGCTCGCGTTCAAGCAATTTGCCATCTCGGACCCGCAAAAGCTGCACACACGCAATATCAGTCCGCGCAGCAATACCGATGACATCCTCATCGGCGGCGGAAACGGTATCTAAACTTTGCGTCGTAATCGCTTGTTGAACGTCTTTGAGGGTATCCCGATATTTCGCTGCTGTCTCAAAATCGAGTGCCTCCGCAGCCGCTCCCATCTGCGTCGTCAGTTCCTTAACAACAGCGTCTGTATTCCCGCTTAAGAACTGACAGACCTTACGAACGATTTCATCGTAGTCTGGGACATTAATCTTATCTGCACAGGGTCCCGGGCACCGTCCGATGTGATAGTCCAAGCAGACCCGGTACTTATTACCCGTCTCCGTGAGCGGCAGCGTACAGGTACGGATGGGAAATAATTTGGTTAACTGCTTGAGCGTCTGGCGTGTGGAACGGACATGAACAAACGGTCCGAAATATCGCGCCCCGTCGTTCTCGGCTTTACGCGTAATATAGATGCGGGGAAAGGGTTCATTGACGGTCACGCACAGATAAGGATAACGTTTATCATCTTTGAGTTTTACATTGTAACGGGGCTGATGCGCTTTAATCAGGTTATTCTCTAAAATTAGTGCCTCAACTTCAGTCTCTGTGACGATGTAATCAATTTCCGTAACATACCGCATCATCTGTGATGTCAGCGCATGTGCGGATTTTTCTCGACTTCCGACAGCAAGTTTTGGCTTGCCAGCATCGCCAAAATAGGAACGGACTCGGGTGCGCAAGCGGATTGCTTTTCCGACATAGATCACGGTGCCATCGGAGGCTTTCATCAGATAAACCCCAGGCACATTCGGAAGAGATTGCCATAATTCAGACGTAGCATCACTGCGTTGTTCTGATTTCATTTTTTCTCCCCTTAGCAATCCGCGGCAGACTCAAACTATTGCACTACTGCTGAGAGAACTGAACTTTAGCATAAATTGCCTTATGTCGTATTAGGATGCAAGTTTCTCGTATACCGCTCGATAAATCTTTCTACCTTCCAAGGTATATTTCATCTCAAAATTCGTCGTAATATCCCGATCTGGACCCAGATTTTTCCCAAGAGGACGCAGCGCGCTGACCTGCGAAAGTCGTTCCTGTATCTCCGAGAAATATTCTTTATAATCCGTTGCAATATAAAGTCTACCACCATCCAATTTGAGTGTATTCGCTAATGCAGATAGGAAGTCTTGATTCCGAAAAATTCGCCGTTTCCGCTGTCGCTTTTTGGGCCACGGATCTGGAAAATAGATATGATATGCCTGCACAGATGCAACCGGCACATATCGGGTCAAAAAATAATTCGCCTCCGTCCATACGAGACGCACGTTTGAGAATGTTCCTGACGCTTTATCAACACCAAAATGCCGTATGTATTTTGCAAACCGTTCGCGCGTCAATTCCACATACTTTCGGGCACGTTCAATCCCAATATAGTTAACCTGAGGATGCCGCCTCGAGGCTTCAAGCAGGAAACGTCCCTTGCCAAACCCGACTTCTATCTCTACGGGGTGCGCATTCCCGAAGAACGCCTCCCAATCGATCGGCACAACCAACTCGCTGAGTGAGACAACACGCTCTGTTACAATGTCAATCATCTGGGAATAAGTAGTTGTATTCTGATAGTAGATATCATTGTAGTCGGGATTTTCACGCATTCTTTTAACTTACCTTGCGGTTCGTTTCGGGCATCTTTAGAAACAACACGGTTTTCCGTATATCCAGTCCGCCCGTTGGTTGGACTTACGCACTTTGGCGATATTTTATAGTGGAGAAAAAATAAAATAGACCTCTCAGTCCAACGTATTGCCGATGATCGGGTGGCAATTAAGATTCTGGCAAAAATTTGTGGAGATGCGTTTTAACCAAATTATCCTGTGGTTGATATCCTAATACTTCAACCGCGCCACTTATATCGAGGAAGCTTTGCTGATACCCATCAGAATTCGCAGAACGTCCGTAAGTAATTAGGTATTTGACGGGTCCATCGTAATCAACTGCCAATCCAAAAAGCTGGACACAGTCTCGCGGTGTTAGGAGGGTGCTACAGTGGCGAACGTCACTCGGTTCGGACGTGCCGTTGAAAGTGCCGATTCGGATGCTAATGAACCGCATATCGTGCCCATCAACGAGATAGCGTCCTGCAATTTCTGCCATACCTTTCATTGCGCCGTACCACCCATCAGGACGAAACTGGTCGGCAGTAGAGAACCGAGGTGGGGAATTCAACCGCTCATTCCACCCTGAAACGTGGTTCGTACTCGCGTAAATAATTTTTTGGATACCCTGCTCACGTGCCGCCTCAAACAGGTTCATGGACGCACCAATGTCACTCACTTCACCCGGAACTTTCCCAAGTGAATCTTGGCGTATATAAGCCAGATGCACCAAGACATCTTGATCTTGGCACAATTTTTTCATCTCGGTATAGTCCCGAATATCTGCTTGTACCACGCGCGAACTCGACCCTACAATGGGATTGATATCCATCAACGTCAGTGCGTAGGTATCTTGTTTTTCCCATGCCTGCCAGAGTGCGCTACCCACTTTTCCCGCTGCACCTGTGATAAGTACACGTTGTTGTTTCATATCTCTCCTCAAATCAATTCCTTTTTCTACTCCCGTTTCTACGACGATTCACCGTTCTCAGATGCCAACGCCGCCATAATATCTGCGTGCACCACCTTCGGCTCAGCAATTGTCTGCACATAGAATCGATCAACTGCCTGTCCACCTAAGCCTGAACACTTACACATCTCAACATTCAAACCGAGTTTCGCAAGAATGCCGCTAAAGTAGTGTAGAAACCCGACTTTTTCTTCACCAACAACAACAATCTCGGTATAACTTCGCGTCGTCTCAACACTTACCGCATCAACCTGCCACGTTTCAGCCAGATTCACGTAATGCCTGTCAAAAATTTCCTCAAGCGTCACTTCCTGAGCGAGGAGCCCTCGGATGTCAAAATCCAGGTCGCGTTTGAGATCTTCGTCGAGGGGCATGGGTTCTCCGCTATGGTGCGGCGGTTGATGGACGAGCCGATAGATTTCAAGTTCAACGCTTGTATCTTGCTTGGTGTAGACGCGTGCGTCTCGGACATCTATGCCGTTCGCAAAAAAGAGCCCGCTGACTGTGTGCAGTTTTCCGATGCGGCTTGGACTACACAGGTGGAGTTCAGTAAATCCGGGCCGGTCAACGAACTGAACAATACCGGCACTCGGCATTCCTTCAGTCTCCGGCGTGCCACTTTCAATTTGTCCCGTCATTTTTATATGCATCGCTATGTCTTCAGGGGAAACACTAATACGGTAAGAAACCGGCATGTAGTGAAGAAATTGCTGAAATTCTTCAACGGGCGCGAAGGCACCCCACTGGGTTTCCTCTGGTCCAACAAAGCGGGTACGGGCAGCTTCGTATAAACTCTTGAGGTTATGTTTAACCACATGACTGAAATTCTGCGAACCGTTTGCTTTGGAATCACAATAAGTAAGCAGATAGAGTGCGCTCAAACGCTCTAAAGAGTTGACCTTTTTACAGAATTCAGAAATTGTGCTTTCATCCCAATGATGATAGCGTGCCAAATCTATCATCGTCAAGTGTTCCCGAATAAGAAAGCAGATATCATCTGTCTGCTGTGAGTTAAAACCAAATTCAGGTGCGATACGTTCTGCCTTCTCTGCCCCAGTCATCGGATGCGTTGGATCGGGTTTATCTATATCGTGCAAGAACAGTGCCATATAGAGTGGCGCTGGATCCGAAAGGGAACGAAAAACCGCGTTGAGATCTTCTAACTCAGAAGTTGGCGACGATGCTATCGGCGCGCCAAACTGGGCACCTCCAAATGGACTGCTCGGCTCAGTTTGTCGGATTTCATCAAGATGTCCAATTGCAACAAGTGTATGCTTCCCTACTGTATAAGGATCCAGACTCCGCTCGCTCCGCGTCATCATTGCTTTCTCAAAAAGTGCTCCACCTTCTCCGAGACGCGAGAGAATATTAAGGCGGTGTAGACGGGTTAACGTCTTTTCAACATCTCCCGGCATGTTTAGCAGCTCTACCATTCGCTTCTGGAAAGAATCCCAATCAAATGCATGTACATAGCGAGAAATAAAGGTAGAAAGAGAGGCATCGATCTCAAAATCGTACTGCTGGAAGTAAGTGAACAGTTGAAAAAGTTCATCGATGTCGAGTTCACCGAAGTTATTATCCATGCAATACAACAGGTCAGTTCTTACTGCCAGCACATCCGAAATCGGAATCCCGTTCGCTAACATCTTCCGAACCAGAAGTTCGCCCTTGAAATGCAGATATTTTGCCTTGGCATAATATTCTGCCATGAATGCATAACGTCCCTCATCTGTTTCATCTGTAAATTCGAGTACCCGTGCGACTTCCGACTGAAGTACATCCCCTTTTTCAGGATGATAGCTAAGATCGTCATGCGGAGCATCAGCAAGCACATGGAGCAGATTTCGGACTTTAAACACGAAATCAAGAGACGGGATCAGTTGTTCGTCATCGTATCGTCCGTAGAGGTCTGTAATCGATGTAAAGTCTGGAAGTCCACATATCCAGAGGGCGTATTGAAGTGTTCGTAACCCACCGCGTCCGGTCTTCACATTGGGTTGGTTTAGATAGATTGTGTCCTCAGCAGCCTTGAACGCATCCGCTTTTGATTTCAGCAAATCCAGCACAAGGGAAATATCTGACTTTTCAGAATGTACGACTTTTCGGAACTGCTCTGTCAAGGCTGCATTTCCAGCAATAAATCGCATATCAATGAGCGCAGTCATATCCTGATAGTTCCATTTCGTTACATCCGCAAGCGGACGGTAGATAAAACTGAACTCAAAGCCCGGAATTACCGAGTGAAGGCTGTCAAAAAAGTCGTAGAACCATCGGATCAGTTCAAGCGTACTCTCATCGTAAATATCTTCTAAATCCACAGAGGATGTATATACAACATCTACATCGGAAAAATAGCAAAGTTCATTCCTACCGTAACTACCGACCCCGTAGAGTGCGACATCGGGTATCCAACCTTCCAGTTCTGTTTCCAAGTCATCTATGTCAACGTCCGGAAGCATCTTTAGGACCTCGAGCTGCTTTCGGTATTCATCCTGAATCTGAAAGGAGGCTACCTCATAAACCTTTTGAATAACTGCGTCCCACACCTCTGTATGGATCCTGCAAGCCGCAAACCCGCCTTCCCCTTCCAAGATACGGGCTTTCAGGTGTTCCCGCTCGGCTTGAATAAAAGCAGCTAATTGCTTCTGAAAATCCTCAAAAGGCACATCCAGGTTCGGTACATAACCATTGAGTCGTTTTTCGATTTTTGTAGGCATTTTCCCTTACCTCGAAGTGTATCAAAGCAACCTAATTGTCGCGTAGTTCTCAAGAAATAACGAAATGAGCAATCATTTTTATTTGCGCTCATTATATACTAAATAGGAAAAAAAAACAAGCACATTTTTAGCCCAAACGGTCATGCTTTTTCCTTGACACACTTTTGCAACCTTGCTAACATGCAAAATCAGGGGATTTGACAATGAGTGACACCAAATATCGTGTAGCCATCATCGGATGCGGACGGATGGGGCAAAACTATGCTGAGGCATACACCACCTATCCCGACACAGAGATCACCGCAATCGTTGATGCCAATGCAGAACGGAGAGACGTCCTCGGCACGCGCTTTGGAGTGCCCGCACTCTATCCAGATGTTGAAGCGTTATTGAAGGACATCGTGCCAGACATCGCTGTAGTCGTTACACCCACGAAATACATGAAAGACGTCGTAATCGCCTGTGCTGAAGCCGGTGTTAAAGGTATTTCCACGGAGAAACCGATCGCCGCACGCCTTGAAGATGCCGACGCAATGGTTGAAGCGTGTAGTGAACGAGGCGTAGTATTTGCTGGAGGCAACCTACAACGTGCAATGAACGAAGTACAGGAAACCGCATCCAGGCTCCACAGCGGCGAATTCGGGAATATCAGAGGGACCAGTGTTCATGGATTTGGCGGTGAAATCTCCGGCGGCGGATGCCAGCACATCTCCGTACTACGACTGTTCACCAACGCCGAAGTTGAAGAGGTAATTACGTGGGGAACACCTCCAGAAACCCTAAATGCAGAAACCGATGAAGGTTTAATCATCAACGGACACTTTCAACTCACCAATGGATTTGAATGCAATGTCTTCGGAACGCCGACATCGTGTCGCGGTGTAGATGTCTGGACAGATGAATATCTCGTCCGCTGGGACTGGAATCCTCCAGAGATTTTCAAAGGCTACGATCAGCAAGGGAATCGTATCCGAATTGATCCCAACTACAGTCGATATCCGTGGAGCGAATACAGCTACCTCACCGGTTCAATCCGCTCTTTTTTAACTGCTGTTGATGGCGATGGACACCCATGGATTACCGGCGTAGATCTTCGACAAGCGTTGGAGGTCGCGATTGCTGCGAAACTCTCCGCAACCCGAAATAGTACTCCCGTTAAACTACCGTTAGAGGACAGATCCTTAGCACTTTATCCGCGTCCCTATCGATGGCTCGGAGGTGACGCAACCGGTAGACCCCAAAGCGTTGAAGAAGCAAGGGCATGAGCACATGATATGCTGTAATGTTATGCGTAACTTCCCGTAAATCATAACAAGGAGATACGACTGATGAACGAAGATCAAAAATATCTATTCGATTTGACTGGATACCTCATCGTCGAGAATGCTTTGACAGTCGAAGAAGTTGCAGAATGCAACGCCGCCATCGATTATCACATTGAGGGACTTAGGGAACGCGACAGTTCTTTGGCAGGCGGTTCAGCTGCACTCTCAGGCACAGCGCACAGAATGGATATGGGTGGCATGCTCGCATGGGAGAAACCCTGGTGTGAACCGTTTCGCAACCTCCTTGTGCATCCCAGCGTTAAATCCCATCTTGAAGAGATCTTAGGCGAAAAATACCGACTCGATCACGGTCCAGGATTAATCGCTATGGAAAGCGGCACGGAAGGTGGGACACTACACGGTGGAGGGATAGAACGTCCTAATTTCTCTGAGGCCTATTTCTTCAAATATGGGCGCATATACACAGGTTTGACTGTCATTGAATACATGCTCGCTGACGAAGGTCCTGGCGATGGCGGCTTAGCTATTATACCCGGAAGCCACAAGGCAAATCTCCCCTGTCCAAGCAGTATGAAACGATACGAACAATATCAGAAACACGTTGTCGAGGTCAACGCCAAGGCAGGTGATGCTGTAATTTTTACTGAAACACTGACACACGGCACACTTCCATGGAAAGGCGACCATCAACGCCGGGCACTCCTCTATAAATTCAGCCCCGGATTTCAATCTTATGGCACAGGTGCGCATCAAGTCACATACCCCGATTACATTGAGGATATGTCCCCAGAACAGCGAGAAGTCATGGAGGCACCTCACATCAGACGCTAATCAGAAAGGTTTTCGGTCTTCGGTTTTTGGTTTTCAGTTAGCGCGTGTGGCGATTGCGTGTTGCTTGAATTCCACAAGTATCTCTTTAACCAATCACTGACAACCGAGAACTATAAGAAGGAGAAAAACATGTCAAATCTACGAGTTGCCGTCATCGGCTGCGGCGGTAGGGGTCGCGGTCACATGAAAATCCTCTCAGAATTTGATGACACTGCCGTTGTCGCTGTCTGTGATCCGGTCGAAGCATCACGCAATAACGCTGGGGAAATGTTCAATGTCTCAGCCCGCTATGAGAGCATCGAGGCATTACTGGACAGGGAAACCTTAGATGCCATCTTCGTCGCCACACCCGCTCACCTCAACGGTGAGGCAGCACTTCCGTGCTTTGAACGCGGTATCCACACGCTCTTAGAAAAGCCTCCAGGCATGAGCGTTGCGGAAACAGTTTCGTTGCGCGATACCGCAGAACGGACAGGTGCGAAAGGGATGGTAGGTTGGAACCGTCGATTCCACCCGATTATCGTCGAAGCGAAACGGCAAGTCACCGCACGCGGACCCGTCACACAAATCGTTGGAGAATTCCATAAGAGCATCACGCAATTGGCACAAGGTGGTAGATTCCCTGAACACCTGATGGACAATATGTTTTTGGAGACCCCTATCCACGCCCTTGATGCAATCCGCGCCGTCGCCGAAGCCGAGGTTCAAGAAGTCCATAGTGTTGTCCAACGGACAATCTCCGATTACAAGGATGTTCACGCTGCACTTATCCTCTTTGATAACGGCTGCGTTGCCCAACACATCGCGAACTACACCACCAATGCACGCCTTGAACGCTACGAGATTCATGGCAGAGACATCTCCGCCTATCTTGAGGGCGTCTCCCAGGGCACGGTTTTCTGCGATGGCAACCAACACAAACTCACCAATGCAGGTACCAGCGGCACGGTTGAACAAAACAGGTATTTTCTCGATTGCGTCAAATCCGACACACCTGTTTCTTTCCCCGCTGCGAACCTCGATGAGGCTGTCAAAACCATGGAACTCTGCGAAGCAATCCTAAGTGGGCTGCGCTAATTAATTTTTGTTTTTTTACCATGGATATCTCGACTGTGCTCCACTTCGTTATGTATAGGCTCATGATCGGTCTCGGCAGCCCGTAATGAAATGGAGGGCGGCTCTACGGAGAGGGTCGTTGGTCATTCAACTCATCTCACTGAACCGCAAGGAAAAATTAAAAAATGCCAACACTAAACGAACGTTTTGAAGCGTATAAAAGAGACGGATTCACAGTCTTTGAGAAGGTGTTTGATGAACCGCAAATGCAAAGTTGGCAGGAGAAGCACACGGAACTCTCCGCAGCTAACGATGGACAGACATGGTTCGGAAACACACTTGAACTCGCGCCCAAACTAATGTGGTCGGCGGTTTCGCACCCTACAATCCTTGCGTTTGTAGAAAAAGTGATGGGACCTTTCGTGCAATTAGACAACCTTACGCTCGCTGCGTTTCCGCCAATGGAAAAAGAGAAGGCGGAAGGTAGAGTCTCTGGCTGGCATCGTGACCGATGGGCACACGTTCCCTATACCGACGCGTATCACCGTCCAAACGCCATTAACGCTATCTCTTATCTGCAAGACTTGACAGATGAATTCGGACCTCTACGCGTCATTGTCGGTTCGCATCGCAAGCCGATTACGATGGAAGACACGGATCGCGCAAAACCGCATCCTGATGAAACCCTTATTCACATGAAAGCGGGTGATGTTGTCATTACGCATAACGGGCTTATTCACTCAGGAACACCGAATACCTCTGGACAGTTACGCTATTTCTTTAGCATCTACTATAACCTGACATGGCTGAAACACACCGATCATCATACAGGTCCGCACACACAAAAACTGATTGAAGCGGCGAAAGCCGCCAATAATCACCAACACATGCGACTTCTCGGTGTGGATGAACAACTTCAACCTCGATGCAACTCCGGTTTCCTCCACTCCGATGAAGAACGATGGGAAGAATGGGCAACTGCCGACCGAGAAGCAATAAAGGAAACATAACCGATGGCAAATCCGAGCGTAGTACCACCAACCCTCAATGTCGAATTAGATCACCAACTGCAGCAAGAGGTTAACTTTTTCCTCAACTGGGGCTATCTCATTGTCGACAATGCCGCAACGCCAGCGCAGATTGCGTCCTTACGAAACGCGCTTGATGAAAGTTACAAGCGCAACGACAAAAGCCAATTCATCGGTGAATTGCTTGAAGAAGACGATCGGTTCGCATTTTTACTCGACAATCCACCCGTCCTAAAGCGTATGGAAGCCATACTGGGTACATGCGTACAACTTCACAGCGCGACAGCACGTATCACCGAACCTGGAACGCCCGATCAGAATTGGCATCGTGACGGCCCTTGGCCCGTAGCACCACATGGAACACCTTACGGCAGCCTTCCCGCACAGATTAACTGCGGATACTATCTCGACGAAGTTACAGATGAAACAGGTCCTACCGTCATTCAACCCGGCAGCCATAGGGCACCGTTCCGACCACCTCCCAGTCCTGTCGAACTGCCAGACGAAAAACGGGTGCTCGTATCCCCAGGGCAAGCAGTCATGTTCGATGGCTGGACGTGGCACCGAGGGGCCGCCAATACCTCTTCGCAACGCCGCCGCGTCTGTCTCATGTGCTATCAAAACGCATGGATGAAATCCAGAGAACCTTTTGACGGTCCTCGCGTCACAAAACTCCGAGAGGAAGGCACACCACAACAGAAACTCTTACTCGGCGCAATCCCGAAATGGTGAGGAATAGCAATCGGCTGTCAGGTCGTTTTTTCTGCGAAAAAACTGTCAGTTGTCAGCAAGAGAGGTTCGTTAAACGAAAACCTCTTCACCGAAAGCCGAAAGCCAGTTCGCCAATAGCCAATAAAAGGAAAAAATCACATGAATCTCGTTTATATCGTTATTGATACACTCCGCTACGACTACATCGGCGCAAACGGAAATGATTGGATAGAAACGCTTAACATTGACCGGTTTGCTTCCAAAGCCTTGGCGTTTGATTACACTTTCTGCGCCAGCTTTCCGACCATTCCGTATCGGACGGATGTCATCACCGGACAATACGGCGCGCCCATCCATCCATGGAAACCGCTCCGTCATGAACGTCAGACCTTACCTTGGACGCTTGCAGAAAACGGCTATGCTACTCAACTCATTCACGATACTCCGCACCTCGTCAACGGCGGCCATAACTTCGATTGGCCCTTCCACGCGTGGACATTTGTTCGCGGGGCAGAAGTCGACAGAGACTGGATCAGCGATACTGTAAAATGGCCCGACAACTGGACCCGCCAATCACTCTTTGATTGTATCGATGATAAAGCCGCCGAGTCAGGCATGCTTCGGAGTTACGCACGCGCCAACCGAAACCGCAAAAAGCCCGAAGATTGGAACTGCGCTAAACTTTTCAACACCGCTGCGCAATTCCTCAAAGATAATGCCAATCGAGACAATTTCTTTCTCTGGGTAGATTGCTTCGATCCGCATGAACCTTGGGACGCGCCCCTTGATTTTATGAAAAAATATGATACACGTCCGGGTTACGACGGTCGGGTCGATCCTCGCAGTCTCGGTGCCCGTGGCAACGCGCAGCTCTCAGACGAAGCGAAACAACACATCAAAGCACAATACGCCGCTAAAACTACATGGATGGACCACTGCTTCGGACAATTCCTTGACGCACTCGAATCCACCGGACTCGATAAAAATACCGCTGTTATCTTTACGGCTGACCATGGCACGAATGTCGGCGAACGCGGTAGATTTGGCAAAGGTCAACCCGTCCGTCAGCAGGAGGCACACGTCCCGCTCTTCATTCGACTTCCAGAAAGCGTCAGTGAAGAAAGTGGGGGCAGAAGCAATGTTATTGTTCAACCCCAAGATTTCTTCCCGACGATTCTCAACATTTTAGGTGAGGAACGTCCCGATGGGATTGAGGGACACGACATACTAACGCCTGCACGCAATGGAGCGTCTGGTGAAAGGGAACTTGCGCTTTCAGGTGGAAGCATCGAGCGGTGGGAGAACGCCGCAGAAAATCCAAACCTCAATCTCTTCACTATTTTCACCCGTGAGTGGAGCTTAGAGGTCGGCACGAAACCTGAGAATTCAAAACTCGTTCGACTTGGTGAATTAGAAGATGTTGCGGATCAGCATCCTAATGTTGTGGCGGAATTGCACGCCGCTGCTGTTGATGAAATCGAACGTCGCGGTGCGGATCCTGCTGTTATGGCATGGCTTCGTAGTGGTGGCGAAACTGCATTTCCTACCGATGCGAACCTCTGGGACGGCTATCCCGGACCCGCAGGCTACCGTCCATACTTCGGAAAACTCTATACCGGCGAATAATTTTTTGATTTCCAACCATGGTAGGTGCGGTTTCCATATTTTGCCTATATAGGCAAAATATGTCTTTGCTTTACATTCCGCACCGATCAACTTTCAGTGAACTTGACAGGGACCTCAGATTTTGATAACATATTAACAATAAATGAAGAGGACAAACCCAAAAAAGAGCCACCTTTAAGGAGATCTGTAAATGAAGAATTCAAAACTGCAGAAGCAAGCTATGATGTTAATCGAGCGACTCCCAAAGAAAAAACTCAAAGCCGCTGTTGATTACATGACCTATCTCTACGATAAGGAGGCATGGGATGCAACACACGAACTGACGAGTAACGCGGAGATTGTGAAAAACTTAGAACGTGCGGAAGCCGATGAAAAGGCCGGCAGACTTAAAAGTTGGGCTGATGTTAAGCGAGACGTTTGAAGTCCAATTCGCAGATGAGGCAATTGCTGATTATGGTAGGCTTGATGCTGATATGGAGCGGCGGGTTAACACTGCATTTAACACCTTAGTGAACAATCCGTTATTTGGACCTAATATAACCAAATTGCACGGACGGTAGCCGGATTATATCGTTATCGTGTTGGACGTTATAGGATTATCTATAGGATAGACAAGCAACACCGTAAATCATCATCAGAGGAATCCGAACGCGCGGGAAAGCATATAACCCATAATTCAGGACTATACGATTATAGGAATCCATAAACGTACCCTCTCACAAAGGAGAAAACTATGCCACGCACATACAAAGCCTGTCTCATTGGATGTGGACGGATGGGCGCAACCATCGACGACGAAGTTGAAGGGCGAGATGATAGTTTTATTTGGCAACCCTTCTCACACGCCGCTGCAGCCGTCGCCTGTGAGCGAACAGACCTCGTCGCTGTCTCTGATGTTTTTGCCGAAAAAGCCGAAGCCATCAGACAACGCTACGGAGCTGAGCGCGCTTATACAGACTATCAAGAGATGATTGAAAAAGAAAAACCTGATATCGTCTGTATCGCCACGCGTCCGGGTCCACACGCCGATATGACTGTCTTTGCTGCCGAGAACGGCGTCAAAGGTATCTATTGCGAAAAACCGCTCTGCTGTTCGATGGAAGAAGCAGACATCATGGTAGACATCGTTCAAAAGCACGGGGTCAAGTTCAACTATGGGACGCAACGTCGTTACATGCCGATCTATCGCAAGGTGCGTGAGCTCGTCGATGCTGGTGAAATCGGTAGGGTCTTATGTTCTATTGCACAATACGGTGCGGGTTCCGCGCTCTGGGGTTTGACCCACGCCGCCGATATGCTCCTTTTTCTCGCTGGTGATCCAGAGGTGGACTTTGTGCAAGGTGCGATTATATGCGAAGATTCAGATTGGGACGGTAACCGCCTTAACGTCGATCCGGGTATCGGCTGTGGTTACATCCGTTACGCCAACGGCGTCCACGGCTACAACACCGCAGGTACGGGACCTGAATACGAGGTCTGCGGCACGGAGGGTAAAATCCGCGTTCAGAACAACAGTCGAGAAATCCAGTTCCGAAAAAAGGACGGGTCTTTCTTTGAAGAAGTGCCGTTTCCAGAAACATCTCGTGCCACTGGGACTGTTATGGGTATTACTGACATCGCTGAAGCACTCGACGAAGATCGCGAGACGAAGGGCCCTGTCCACCTTGCACGCCGCAGCCAAGAGACTCTCATGGGCATGATTGAATCGCATCGACTCGGTGGCAAGCACATTTCACTTCCGATGGAAAATCGGAGCCTCTACGTTACCAGAGATAACTGGTAATCGGTTCGCTCACTCCAAATCAGAATCAACGGTATGAAGCCTATAAAGGCTTCACCGGGTATGAAGTCCGTATGGACTTCACCGCACTTTCAGTTATCGGTTATCAGTTAAGAAGGTTATCGTTTAAGAAAAACCTCTTGTAACTGACAACTGATAACTGACGACTGATAACTATTCATCCAAATATGAACCTCGAAAGCCAAATCCAACAATTTCGAGAAACTTTTTACAAGGTCAAAGCCGAAGTCCAGAAGCGCATTGTCGGTCAAGACGCGATTATTGAAGGGGTCCTATTTTGTCTACTCGCCAACGGACACGCGCTCCTCGAAGGCATCCCCGGCTTAGGCAAAACACAACTCATCTATACCCTCAGCGAAGCCCTCGATCTCTCCTTCAAACGCATCCAATTCACGCCGGACATGATGCCATCCGACATCACAGGCACAACCCTTCTCGTCGAAGATGAACAGGGAAGAAAGCAGTTTGAATTTCAAGAGGGACCCATTTTCTCCCAACTCATCCTCGCTGATGAGATCAACCGCGCCACACCGCGCACGCAATCTGCCCTCCTTGAGGCGATGCAAGAGCGCACTGTCACAGTTGGACGCACCAGTCACCAATTAGAAGAACCGTTTTGCGTCTTAGCGACACAAAATCCGCTTGAGATGGAAGGCACCTATCCGCTGCCAGAGGCGCAACTCGATCGGTTCTTATTCAAACTTCTCATAAATTTCCCAAGCGAAGATGAGATAGTGGAGATCTTGCGTCGCACGACGTCTGGTGTTGACATCACTATTGATGAGGTAACGAATGCGGAGACCCTCAATGAGATGCGTCGACTCGTTCCGCAAGTTATTATCGCCGAACACGTTGAACGCCACATTATTCGGCTTGTTCGAGGTACACACCCCGATTCCGAGGAGGCACCGGAGATTGTGAAACGTTATGTCCATCTCGGTGCCGGAATTCGAAGTGTCCAAGCGATAGCCCTCACCGCCAAAATCCACGCCCTCCTTGACGAACGCTACAATATCGCCTTCACGGATATTGATGCCGTGCTGCTCCCCGCGCTCCGCCATCGTATTCTTCTTAACTTCGAGGGACAAGGCGAAGGCATTGAACCTGATGCTGTCGTTAACGAAGTCCGTAACGCCATAACTCCAACTTCATAATCCCTTCCCTTTTTTTATTATCAAAAACAATCGAAAATGATAATTTAGAACATGAAAATCAAGAATTTATTAAAACGTACCGTGTTCTTGTCTGAATCAGGATTTATAGGACTATAGGATGAACAGGATTATGGACATCTCTTATCTAACGACTGTTCCTTATAGACTACCGAAATATTTAGATGAATTATTTTTTTGACACCTCCTCAAACTTACGCTATAATATAGAATCCGGGATTATCAAAAAAACGGAAAAATGTCAATACGAATTTACTGTTTCGAAAAAAAAGGCGAAAACGCTAACATGAAAGACTTTACAGCGGGCGTGCATCGACAGCAGCGAGAATACAAGAGTTTTAGCCCATCCTTCATCAATTGTCCTTTTGCTTGGGAAAACCGCCCAATAAATCAGTTGGTCGAACAAGCTGCCAATCTTTTGGGAGAACTCAACGCTTATGCAGAAATCGTACCAGATGTCGATTTTTCGATTCCAATGAGCATTGCAAAAGAAGCGATAGACTCTAATCTGATTGAAGGCACAAAAACTGAGATTGATGAGGTCGTTCTGCCACAAACAGAGATTCCGCCAATCAGACAGGATGATTGGGAAGAGGTTCAAAATTATATTGCAGCCCTGAATTTCGCGATATCCGAACTCCCAAGAATCCCGCTTTCGATGCGACTTCTTAAGGATGTACATAAAATACTACTTTCTGGTGTTCGTGGAAAACATAAAGCACCCGGCGAAATTCGCAGAAGTCAAAACTGGATTGGTGGTTCATCGCTTTCAGACGCACTTTTTGTTCCTCCTTCAGCGGAAGAACTTCCAGACCTTTTAAGCGACTTGGAAAAATTTTGGCACAACAAATCGCTACAATTGCCATTCCTTATCAAAATCGCTATCACGCATTATCAGTTTGAAACCATCCATCCTTTTCTTGATGGAAACGGCAGGTGCGGAAGACTTTTAATTATTTTGCAACTCGTTGATGCCCAGTTACTTAGCAAGCCTGCACTTTATGCGTCTACCTTTTTTGAGAAAAACAAGGTTTCATACTACAATTCGCTCACTCGGGTTCGCACTGCAAATGACTTAGAACAGTGGATCGTATTTTTTTTAATAGGAATCGTTGAGACCGCTCAGCATGGACTCAAAACTTTTAAAGCAATCATTACACTTCGTCAAGAATATGATACCAAAATCCTAACACTTGGTTCCCGATCGAAAAACGCACGCAAATTGCTGCAACGTATGTATGCAACACCCATTGTTAATGCAAGAGCAGTTGAAAAGGAACTAAACATAGGTTTTTCAACGGCGAATCGACTGCTAAAATCCTTAACAGAACTCGGTGTCCTAAAGGAGATTACAAGCCACTCCCGCAATCGCCTCTTTGTCTTGGAAAAATATTTGAATCTCTTTAGAAGTTAGTGGATTCTACACTAGCATACTACGCTAGGCAAGACTTTCTAGCCTACCCCTGCACATACAAATTTTTTCTTGACACCATCACCAAAACCCTGTTACAATCAAGGACAACCCAAGACGCTTACCTTTAGACAACGAAATTAAAAAAATATGTCAACATCCCTACAAAAATTACAAGATCTACTTCAACAACTCTTCCGTGCAGATGCTGCTGATCTCGACTTCGGTATCTACCGCATCATCAATTTTCGGCGCAACCAGATTCAAAATTTCATTGATAAGGAACTTCCGACCATCGTCAAAGATATACTCGACGAAAACGACGAAGCAGATACAGCGGGAAAAGAAATCGAATCTTTACGAGAGCAGATCCCCGAGGGAATGTTAGATGCAAATGACAATCCGATCAACGAGGCGTTTGCACAGGTTCCCGTTGTCAAGGACTATCTTGAATCAAAAGAAAAACGCGGTGAAACACAAACTCGAGACCAGCGCGAAGATGTTGTCTATAACCATTTCTATAACTTCTTCTCTCGTTACTACGACAACGGCGACTTCGTCCCGCGTAGACGCTATTCACAAACTGAACGCTACGCTGTCCCATACAACGGTGAAGAAATCTATCTCCACTGGGCAAACCGTGACCAGTACTATGTCAAGAGCGGTGAGCACTTCTCCAACTATAACTTCACATCTCAAGGCATCACTGTAACTTTTGATCTCCACGATGTAGATGTTGAAAAGGATAATGTCAAAGGGGCAAAACGCTTCTTTATACCTTTATCTTCCGAAACAACCTATACGTCAGAAACCGATGAAATTTGCATTCCGTTTGAATATCGTCCACTCACCGATGCAGAAAAGAAAAAATACAGTGGACAAAAGCAACAGGACAAAATCATTGATGCTGCTGAACCTGAAATCATGGCACGCTTGACTGATCACTACAACGCACTGAGTGCCCTTGCACAAGAAACAGATGGCGTAACCGTCCTTAAGAAACACCTTCAAACCTATACACGCCGTAACACTGCAGACTTCTTCATCCACAAAGACCTCAAACAGTTCCTCACCCGCGAACTGGATACCTACATCAAAAACGAAGTGTTGCCTTTATCTTCACTCATTTTCGCGGATGTTAATTTCCAAGAAAACCAATTAGAGAAGGTGAATTGGATTGAAACAGCAAAACTTGTTCACTGTATTGCCATCCAAATTATCGACTTTCTCTCCCATATTGAAGAATTCCAAAAAAAACTCTGGCTTAAAAAGAAGTTTGTCCTCTCCACCGACTACTGCCTCACGCTTGACCGCGTCTCCGAAGAATTCTACCCCGAAATCGCACAGAACACCGCTCAACTTGAGGAATGGAAAAATCTCTTTTCTATTCACGAAATAGATAATAACCTAATTAACACCGACTACACCGAACCTCTTTCCGTCGATTTCCTGAAAGAAAATTCAAATCTTGTCCTTGATACCTGCCATTTTGATCCTGACTTCAAAGACCGTCTTCTATCACATTTTAACAACTTGGATAATGAGACAGACGGTTTGCTAATTCATGGTGATAACTTCCAAGGACTAAACCTGCTGGCAAAAAAATATCGTGAATCTCTGAAAGCGATCTATATTGATCCACCTTACAACACCAATGCTTCGGCAATTCTTTACAAAAACAATTACAAAGATTCATCGTGGATGTCATTGATGGCAGATCGGATCTCAGCTTCCCAAGGATTGTTGGCAGATAATGGAATTTTTTGTGCTGCGATTGATGACGTGGAAGCTGCTAATCTACGGCAATTGCTCCAAAATTTCTTTGGTAACGAGAATGAACTGGGAATCGTTGCAGTTTGTTCCAATCCAGGAGGTCGTAAAAGACCAAGAGGTTTCGCCCCAGCACACGAATACGCGATGTTCTTTGGAATAACCGAGGCTTCGCAGGTTAGTCGCCTTGAATGGACAGAAAAACAACTTGAAAATTATAGAAATGTTGATGAAAAAGGATATCGTTTCCAATGGAGACCGCTTAGGAAATCTGGAGGTCCTAATGCAAGGCGAGCTGCCAGACCTCGCTTATTTTATCCAATCTTTGTCAAAAATAACGAAATCCGAATTCCTAAAATGCATTGGAATAGCACATCGCGGGAATGGGCACTCATGGAAACAGTCCGCCCGGGTGAAAAAACAGTTTGGCCCATCGACGAAAATGGTAAAAAAATGACATGGAACTATGAAGTTAAAACGCTTAAAGAAAGATTAACATTATCTGAAATATCTGCAAAAACCGATAAAAATGACAACACTTCGATTCGCTTCAAACGTTTTTTAAACGAAGAAGGAACATTGCCAACAACATGGTGGGGTAAAATAGAATACTCAGCGGACCAAGACCAAGAGGACAATTACGAAAATAGCGGCACGGACAAAGCGAAATACTCAGCAACAACACATGGAACCGGTTTATTAAAAAACATGCTAGGTGACGCGTTGGCATTTCCGTTTCCCAAGTCTATTCATCTGGTTGAGGATTGTCTTCGTGTTTCCTCTCTCAGTAAAAATGATATTGTGCTGGATTACTTTGCAGGTTCTGGCACCACTGCTCATGCTGCCGTCAACCTAAACCGCCAAGACAATAGTAAGCGTAAATATATCCTTATTGAGATGGGACATCATTTTGATTCCGCTCTGATGCCTCGTGTCAAAAAAGCTATCTATGCCGAAAAATGGAAGGATGCCAAACCTGTCTCCCGTGAAAGTCGTCTCTCCCACATCATCAAATACCAGCACATTGAATCCTATGAAGACGCCCTCAACAACATTGAACTTAACGAAACCGAATATAAGAATCTGCTACTTAATGAACACCAATTGAATTACATGTTGGAAAGCGATACAAAAGAAAGTCCAACTTTCTTAAACATCTCCGATCTCCAAAAACCATTCAGTTATCAACTTAAGATTATCAAAAATATGCAGAGGCAAACAGAGACCATAGACCTACCTGAAACCTTCAACTACCTCCTCGGCTTATTAGTCCAGACGCGTCGGTGCCTGCACGACGACGATAGACGTTACCTCATCTACAAAGGCAAAGTCGGACAAAAAACTGTTGTCATTATCTGGCGTGAGACGGAAGGTTGGGAAGAGCAAGATTGGGAGCAGGATTACTGTTTCATTGAGGAACAGGAACTAACCAAAGAGGCAGACGAAATTTATGTCAATACAAGCAGCAACATCCCAGAAGCTAAATCCTTAGATCCGCTTTTCAAGCGGTTGATGTTTGACACTGACCGATAACCATAATATTTTATACCAATTTCTTACTTCATGATAAGGAAAATTAAAAAATGATAAACTCGCTATATTTACAAGCTACACTTCAGGCTCTTCTTACTAATTCTACAAAACCAAACTCGGTCTTTTTGAAAATAGAAATTGTATCAGGAAATATTTTTCAGATAGACGACTCCATCTTGCAGAAATTATGTAAGGATCTAAAGGACGGTGTAGGATTGACTGAATGCGGACGCACTGAAGACCTGTTACCCTATGGTAGAAGCCGGGACGCTAAAATTGAAAATGATTGCTTATCTACCATAGTCGAGGTCCCAAGAGGTCTCAAATTCGGGGGACAAAGAAGTTATGCTTCAACCGATGATTTTATCATGGTATTTTCTGATGGCATGGTGCGGGATTTTTCTATAGGTTTAATTAATGTTATCTGCCAGTGTAACACTTGCCAGGCATCTCTGTCTAGCGAGTACGAGCAATGCTGCGAACATCTGCCAGGCCAAAAAGTCGCAGACAGTGATGATATGCATACTTATAAGATAAAAGACGGGATTGCTCTATTCATATCCGCTGATCCTTTTCCAGTAACGGACGACGATAATATTCAACTACTACTTGAAGATTGGGGGCTAGACAAGGCAGCTTTAATAGAAGCAAAGATCAATGATCTTAATCAGAGTGGAAAACTAGCCGATTTACCACTTGAAATGATAGACAAATATCTTGGCTTAGGGACCATTGTTACGAACTCTCATCCTGGGATTCGTAAACGAACTCGAAAGTCAGGGAGACGTTCTCGCTAAAATTACAGGAGATTACAGTTACTGATTCCCTGCAAAGTGGCGTGGCTGGACAACAGCGTTCACCACGATGCCCAAATAATTATAAGCTTTGTTATATAAATGATCCTACCTTTTTGACAGGTAACAAGATGGGTGAAAACACAATAGCAATTATTAGCTGCATAATAGCGGCACTTAGTTTATTAGGTGTTATTTTATTTACCGGATTACAACTGTCACGTAAGATAGTAGATGCCTTCAAAATTGAAATCTTGAGATTGTTTTATTCTGAACCAACTGCTTCTATGTTTCAATGGTGTAGAAAAATTTCAGATTTCAATATTCTACCCATATTTTCGGAAATAAAAGGTTTTTTCCCCCCGCATCTTCGTTGGAAATACTGCGAAAGATATTTCGCTTGCGCGCTAGCTGAAGTCAAAAACGAGTTGGATGAAAAAACATACTCAAAGGGTATTAATTATGACCAATCCATGAGTAACCAGAGAAAGTATATTTTCAAATTAATGGAAGATCATGAAAAAGAAGTTAGGGCTGCTGTGCGGGGTGAAGATTTTCACGATGTACATAACTTTTTAGACAAATATTATCAAGAACTTTGCAAAGCTTTAATTGATGGAGTGCAACGCGAAAATTAGGCAATGCCCTCTGAAAATAATACCTATAAGTTCTAAACAAGTTTAGACAAGTTGAAAAAAATCGGATATCTACAAACCTGCTATTCAGACAGAAAGAGCATAATCTTGATGCCCAAAAAAAATGAAGTTAAAAGAATTAAACAATCATCTCACCCTCCACGGATGGCTCAACAGTCACTTCCAATATAAAACCACGCGTGATCTCCTTGATGACGTGAAAAATATAGATGAGGGATTCAACCCAGACGGATATTCTCCAATATGTGAATTTCTCATCTCTCGCGCAGAACCCAACTCAGTTATCGAGAGAGAATTGCAAACTTATGACGTTAACATTAAACAGCACCTTTCCGCCATAAATAACAAACGCACACAGCCAATTGTTCTCCGCTATTTTCAATACCTCGCACTGCTCTATACCGAAATTTTCTTGGATTGGAAATTCAACAGACCTGCGGAATTCTTGCGCCAACTTAATGATTTTGTCCAGACACGTAACGATGCAAGAGCACCCGGCGATGTTATGGATATTCCTTTCACAAAAACAGATATCGAAAAACTCGCCTTCTGGATGGCAACAGGTGCGGGCAAAACACTCATCATGCACATCAACTATCACCAGTACCTTCACTACTGTAAAGAACCGTTAGACCACGTCGTCCTTATAACAACGAACGAAGGCTTAAGCGAACAACATCTCCGCGAACTCGAGAACTCAGACATCCAGTGCAAGCGTTTTAATATTGAAGGCAACCGGTTTTCAAACAATCACAATACAATGCATGTCATCGAAATTACAAAGTTAGTAGAGGAAAAGACAAGTGGTGGTTTGAGTGTCCCTGTTGAGGCGTTTGAAGGTAACAACCTTATCTTTGTTGATGAGGGACACAAAGGGACCGGTGGAAAAGTTTGGCGCGCTTACCGAGAAGCACTCGCCGAAACAGGTTTTACCTTTGAATACAGTGCGACTTTCGGACAAGCACTCACCGCAGCCAAAAATGCAGATATTGTTGAGGAATATGGAAAAGCCATTGTTTTTGATTATTCCTACCGATATTTCTACAGTGATGGATACGGTAAGAATTTCCGCATCCTCAACGTCCGCCACGATGAAGAAACACAGACTCAAACACTTCTCTTAGCTAACCTCCTCAGTTTCTACGAACAACGACGCTATTTTAAGCAAAATACTGAGGTAGTGCGTGCTTACGGATTAGACTCTCCCTTATGGACATTTGTGGGCAGTAAAGTCAATGCTGTCTACACCGAAAATCGCCGCTCTCGTTCGGATGTTCTTAACGTTATCCGCTTTCTGCATAAGTTTCTGAAAAACGATGAAAACTGGGCAATCCACACTCTTGAGAGAATTCTCGAAGGTGACTCCGGTTTATCGGATGATGGCACTGACATTTTTCATAACCGACTTAACTATCTCAAAGGCCTCCGCGAAACGCCAGCGCGAATTTATACCGGTATCCTTGAGGAGGTATTTCACACGAACGCCAGCGGCGGATTGCACCTGCAAGATGTCCGAAACGCTCAGGGTGAAATCGCATTGAAAGCCACTCACGGAAGGGAAAACTTTGGCCTCATCTACATTGGTGATACCGCTGCCTTCAAAAAACTTGTCAATAACGACGATGTAGACATTGAAACGGATTCCGAGGATGTACTCACCGAAAGTCTCTTTAATCACATCAACACTTTCGACAGTCCAATTAATATCCTCATCGGTGCAAAAAAGTTCATTGAAGGTTGGGACAGTTGGCGAGTCACTGCGATGGGGCTGCTTAATATCGGTAGACAAGAAGGCTCCCAGATCATCCAACTGTTCGGCAGAGGGGTCCGTCTCCGCGGTAGAGACATGAACCTCAAACGCAGTAGTGCTATTGATGGCAAGCACCCACCCGATCTTTCACTTCTGGAAACGCTAAATATCTTCGCTGTGCGCGCTAATTTCATGACACAATTCAGAGATTACCTGATGCGCGAAGACATAGAACTCGATGAACCTATTCAAATGGAGATTCCAATCTTCTCTAATGAAAGTTTCCTCGCGCGTCCTCTTTTTGTCCCAAGCGTTCTTCCATACAGCGAAGCTGCCAAAGGACAGTGTGTGTCTCTCGTAGTTAATATCAACGCTTACATCACGCACACAACGCAAATCGTTGAGGTTATCGGGAGCAGTACACAACAAGGCATCCGAGGGAGTAGATCAACGGCAGCCTTGGAACGTAAAATTCCAGAAGAAAGTCTGAAATTAGTAGACTGGGAAAAAATCTACCTGCATCTGATTGAATACAAGCAGGAAAAGCAATTTCATAATCTTATGTTTGATATCCAGATCCTCAAGACAATTATGGATCCATCTCAAGAACTGTATGGACTCACCGTCATGGCAGAATTCGAAGTCAAGCCAACATCGCTGGAAGAGGTTACTCGCTTAGAGGAATTAGTGATTACACTTCTCCGCAAGTATATCGCTAAATTTTATAGTATCATTCAGAAACAGTGGAGTGGTAACAGGGTGAGGTTGAAAACATTAGACGAAGACAATGCTAATTTCACAGATTGGCGTGTCTATATTCCCCGAGACGAAGCAAATGAACTTGAACCACAAATTCAAAATCTAATAGAGAGTGGCGAAATATATGGACCCAATGTGACAAAGCTGCCTAACGCTTATAACGACCGGCACCTTTATCAACCACTTCTCGTGATTACCAACACTAACGATTCGTGGCGAACCACACCGGCAGCCTTAGAAGAAAGCGAGAAGCTTTTCGTGGAAGACCTACGCCGTTATGTGCGCGGTCAACGCGAAGTGCTTCTCGCCGAAAAGGAGGTTTTTCTTTTACGCAACCAGAGTCGAGGCAAAGGTATTGGCTTCTATCAGAACGAAGGCTTTTATCCCGACTTTATCCTTTGGATAACCGAAGGTGCGAAACAGCGTATTGTTTTCGTTGAACCACACGGTATGGTGTATGATACCGTCAATGAGCACAACGAGAAAATTACCCTTTTCAAAAGACTACGGACTCTCTCTTACGAACGCTTCCGCGGCAACCATGTTCAAATGGATTCCTTTATCATCTCAAAAACTGATTTTCCAATTCTTCGTCGTAGAGAAGGGATGGATAGACAGGAATTTGCAGAAAAATGGCACATCCTTTTTCGCACCGAAGCAGATCCCACCTACCTCTCGCCCATCTTTCAAGAACCGGATCCTAATGTCCTCCCCTAATCTACAGTAGATTTTAGAATTAATGAGACACTCTTAAACAGTGTGAATGCCCTTCGCGGCATTCATACTGGCACAAACTAACAAATCAGAATCAACGGTATTCATGCCTTAGGGCATGAACCGGGTATGAATGCCGTATGGCATTCCCCGTATGCTACAAAGATGTCCACTTATACCTCGGTTTACCATAAATGCCCCTAATATTTCTCTTGCCACTACCCCCAAGTTATGCTAAAATGCACATAACATGAATCGACACGACTCAAAACACTCACACGAGGAACTCCGCGCTTTGCTCGGAACACGCTTCAGTACAGATGACGCTGTTCGAGACGCGCATGCCCGCGATGCTTCATATCACCGCGGCGCGCTACCAGATGCTGTTGTCTTCCCGAAAACTAACGAGGAAGTCGCAGACATCGTTAAAATCTGCACAAAATACAATACACCGATCGTCCCTTATGGTACTGGAACTGGCGTTGAAGGTGCCGTTATCGGAACTGAAGGTGCGCTCTGCATTGCACTGAATGAGATGAATCGCATTCTCCGCGTCAGTAAAGACGATAGAGATGCGACTGTCCAAGCAGGTGTGACGCGTCTACAACTGAACACACATCTCACAGAGATCGGTACGCGACTCCACTTCTCCGTCGATCCGGGTGCGGATGCCTCGTTAGGTGGAATGGTAGCGACCCGCGCATCTGGCACAAGTGCCGTCCGATATGGGACAATGCTTGATAATGTGCTCGGTTTGACCGTGGTTACCGCAGATGGTTCTATCGTTCACACGGGAAGCAGAGCGAGGAAATCCGCTGCAGGCTACGATCTCACTCGACTTTTTATCGGCTCTGAAGGAACATTAGGCATCATTACCGAAATCACGCTAAAATTAACACGGTTGCCCGAAGCGGTTGCCGCTGCCGTTTGCGCTTTCCCAAGCGTAGCCGCAGCGGTGGATACCGTCATCAAACTAATGGACACCGGCATCGGCATCGCCCGCATCGAACTTTTAGATGAACTTCAGATGGAGGCTGTGAATAAATACGCAGGGTTAGCGTATGAAGTCGCACCGACCCTCTTTTTTGAATTCCACGGATCAGAAAACACCGTTTCAGAGAGCTCGGAGATCGCCGGTAAAATTGCGACAGTACACGGCAGCGGAGACTTTAGATGGGCAATAGATGAAAACGAACGGCAGCGGCTCTGGCAAGCGCGGTACGATAGCTACTACGCAGCACTCAACCGTCGCCCGGGTTCAGTCGGCTACGTCACCGATGCCTGCGTCCCGATCACTCGGCTCGCTGAATGTATTAACAAAACGAAAGCACTGCTTGAGAAATCAAGTCTTCCGGCAACAATGCTTGGACACGTCGGAGACGGAAACTTTCACGTCGTCTTCGCACTTGAACCTGATAATAGCAACGAATTGGCGGAAGCGCAGCAGCTCAGCCATCGGATTGTAGACATCGCCTTGGAAATGGATGGCACCTGCACCGGTGAACACGGTGTCGGTGTTGGCAAGCGTACCGCATTAGAAAAAGAACACGGAGAGGCAGTCGACTTAATGCGTGCTATCAAACACGCCTTGGATCCATCGAACTTAATGAATCCGGGTAAGGTTTTTCTGTAACTCTGTTTTCGGACTCGATAGAGCAGATAACAATATGCAAAATGACTGGAAAATTCTCATAACCGATTATGCTTGGTCTTCTATAGAACCCGAACGACAGGTACTCGCTGAAATCGGGGCAGAACTTATTGCTGCCGAGACGGGTGATGAGCCGGAACTTCTAACCTTCGCACCAACGATGGACGGCATCCTCACTTGTTGGAAACCGGTGCGTGAGCCTGTTATTGCCGCCGCTGAAAAATGTCAGATTATTGGACGTTTGGGCATCGGACTGGACAATATTGATGTGGATGCTGCTACCGAGCACGGCATCGTTGTCACTAACGTCCCTGCCTACTGTATTGATGAAGTTTCCGACCACGCGATGGGACTTCTGTTGGCGTGTGCCCGAAAAATCTCGCGCTTCAATCGGGCTACCAGAGACGGTATATGGGAGCAGAACATCGGACCAGAGATGTATAGACTTCGAGGCAAAACGCTTGGTGTCGTCGGATTTGGACGGATTGCACGATCAATTGTACCAAAAGCGAAAGGTTTTGGACTTACCGTCAACATCTGTTCTCCACGCACCGATCCTGAACTCATTCAGCAACACGGGGCACAAAAAGTCTCATTTCCAGAACTTCTTGCAACGTCTGATTTCATTACTATCCACACGCCACTGACCCCAGAGACACGATATATGTTCAGCTATACTGAGTTTCGGGCGATGAAACCGACAGCCTACCTAATCAATACGGCGCGTGGCGGCATCGTAAACACCACAGCACTCACCGCTGCACTACGCGACGGAGAAATTGCCGGGGCAGGTTTGGACGTATTGGAAACAGAGCCTCCGGAACAAAATGAAGAACTGCTCACTTTGGATAGTGCCGTTGTTACACCTCACGCCGCTTTTATCTCAGAGGAATCAATACTTGACCTTGAGGTTACCGCCGCCACGTATATTGTGGAAGTGCTAACGGGAAAACTGCCTGAAACCGTTGTGAATCCATTGGTTCTGGAACAACCGAATCTCCGAGCAAAATCGCTCGTAAAATAACATCGTAGACAGACTTTATTAAAGATAAATTTAATACAAACTGGAGAATCACATGCAACAACTCCCGGACGCAACAGGGCATTTCGGACAATTCGGAGGCAGATATGTCCCCGAAACGCTCATGCCTGCCCTTTTAGAACTCGAAGAAGCATACATAAAACTCAAAGACAACACTGACTTTCAAGAAGAATTTCAGTACTACCTCCGCGAATATGTCGGAAGACCCAACCCACTCTATTATGCTGAACGGCTGACCGAAACCCTCGGCGGGGCAAAAATATATCTCAAACGGGAAGATCTCAACCATACAGGCGCACACAAAATCAATAGTGCCATCGGACAAATCCTCCTCGCACGCTGGATGGGCAAAAAACGCATTATCGCCGAGACCGGCGCAGGACAACACGGTGTGGCCACAGCCACTGTCGCCGCAAAGTTTGATATGGAATGTGAAGTTTATATGGGTGAAGAGGACATAGAACGCCAAGCCCTCAACGTTTTCCGTATGCAGTTGATGGGAACTAAAGTTGTCCCTGTTAATTCTGGATCCCGCACCCTCAAAGACGCAATCAACGCCTGTTTCCGCGATTGGGTAACGAATGTCCGTACGACTTATCTGCTTCTCGGTTCGGTCGTCGGGGCGCACCCTTACCCGATGATAGTCCGTGACTTTCAAGCCATCATTGGCGAGGAAGCGAGAGCGCAAATTTTAGCGCAAGAGGGAACCTTGCCGGATTGCGTTGTCGCCTGTGTCGGCGGTGGCAGCAATTCACTCGGTATGTTCTACCCGTTCTATGCCGACGAATCCGTTCGGATGATTGGGGTGGAAGCCGCTGGCGAGAGCATTCGTAGCGGACGACACGCAGCACCTCTTACTGCTGGAACGGTTGGTGTTTTTCACGGTGCTAAGTGCTATCTACTGCAAGAAAAGGACGGTCAGATAACCCCTGCACACTCAATCTCCGCGGGATTAGACTATCCGGGCGTCGGACCGGAACACAGTTACTATCGCGAAACCGGCAGAGCCGAATACGTCCCGATTACCGACGCAGAAGCGGTAGAAGGATTCCAGTTGTTATCAGAAACAGAGGGTATCATTCCTGCATTAGAATCCGCACACGCTATTGCTTATCTGCGCGAACTCGCCCCTAAACTCGGCAAAGACAAAATCATCGTTGTCTGTCTTTCAGGTCGCGGCGACAAAGACGTCTACACGATTGCAAAAGAATTAGGTATCAGCCTTTAGGGCAAGAAACGGATTCGTCTGTTTATCACTGCCTAAACTCACCTCTGGTTCCGTTAGAAACAATTTGCTAATCAACTGTGAGATATGCTATAATTTTCGTTGTTGGGTCTAAAAAAAAATAGCAAATGAGGTGGTACCATGACGCGCGAAACCGTAGACTCCGCTTCAAACTTATCTCTAAAGCAAAAAGTCCAGAAGTTCATCACATGGCTTTTACACCGAGACGGACCCGCTCGGAATTGGCGGTATGTTCCAACGCACCTATTGCTGCGAAAACTGCGATCAGAATCCGCGGAAATGCGCGCCTATGCCGCCGAAGGGTTAGGTGGCGTCGGAGATGTCCATGCCGTCGCGCCGCTCATTGATGCCTTAGACGACAACAACTCAACTGTCCGGCGTTTCGCTATTTCCTCCCTCGGAAAAATCCGAGATGACCGCGCCACTGACGTCCTCATTCCATTTCTACAAGACGAAGAAGCCGATATGCGTTGCGCTGCTGTCGTTGCCCTCGGCGAATTAGGACTCAGCACAGACAGATTTTCAACGCCACCGGTCCAGATAATAGAGGCACTCATAAACAGCATAACGGATTCCGACAGAGGCGTCTGCTCCGCCGCTATCGTTGCCTTAGGCAGAATTGGCAATCTGCAAGCCGTCTCCGCGCTCAACGCCTTGGCAGAAAGCACCGATAGCGAATGGATCCGCCGCTATATCAGTGAAGCATTGCATCAAATTGAGGAGCAGAACGCGTAACAATCCGCAATACATTATGCATCCTAATTTGGTAAATCGCTCGCAATGTGTTATAATAATTTTAAAGTGTAGGCGAACGCGCATTAATGCCGATCAAAAAATGACTTACGTATGAAAGATAAAAAAATACCACAAACTGATTCAATTGAAGAACTCGCGCAGTTCTGGGGCCTACACGACTTAACTGATTTTGAAGATGAACTTGAAGAGGTAGACGAACCGGTTTTTCAACACACAGGGACTATCCCCTTGACACCCGAAGATGCGTCGGTTGTCAATACTCTCGCGAAGGCACGCGGCGTGTCCTCTCGCGTACTCATTCAGGAGTGGATCGCTGAATCTATTGCGGCTGTATCTTTCACAACACCAAAAGAGGTTATTAAAACCAAATAGAATTCTCAGGAAATTGCTTACTTTTCATAAGCAAATTTGATATAATAGCTATCAGTTTCCTTCTCCCAACACATCACAAAATAGCACCACTTTCGAGAATTATGGACGAAATTCAAAACTTCAAATCCGGTTACGTCAGCATTATCGGCACACCCAACGTCGGTAAATCTACGCTGCTCAATACGATCTTGGGTCAGAAATTAGCCATTGTTACCCCGAAACCACAAACAACCCGCAATCAGATTCGTGGAATCTTCACCACCGACAGCCATCAAATCATTTTTGTCGATACACCCGGATTGATGAACCCCAAATATCGTCTACAGAGTGAAATGGTTCGGACGGCGTACGGCGCTTTAGGGGACGCAGATGTCGTGCTTTTTGTCGTTGATGCCACACGTCCAAATGCAGAGATTGAAGACAGAATTTTAAAACGTCTCCGTCGCACGAAATCAACAACGATCCTTGTTCTCAACAAGGTAGATTTGATTGCAAAACCGACGCTGCTCCCCATCTTTGAAGATTACAACCGAAAATTTGAATTCGCGCAGATGATACCTATCTCTGCCCTAACTGCTGATGGTGTTCCGGTGCTCCTTGAACAGATTGAAAATTATCTACCACTCGGACCGCTTTATTTTCCAGAGGATCAACTCAGTGATCTCCCTGAACGCTTTTTCATCGCCGAAACCGTTCGTGAGAAAATTATGCTCATGACCCAACGTGAGATTCCCTATGCTTCAGCCGTGATCATTGAAGAGTTTGAAAAACGTCAGACGAACAAATCAGGCGAGATTATCTATATCCGCGCCATCGTCTACGCTGAACGGCAGACGCAAAAGCAAATTATTATCGGTAAAGGTGGTAAACTTATCAAACGGGTCGGCGAACTCGCACGCATCGACATTGAAAAGTTCTTGGATGCACGTGTGTTTTTAGAACTCTATGTAACCGTCAAAACCGACTGGCGCAAAGATGCGCGTCAGATCCAAGAGTTAGGCGGTTTTATAGAATAGTTGCCAGTCGTCAGTTGTTGGTTTTCGGTTAAAAAGGTTTCCTGTAACAATTCACCACTTCCCAATATTCGCCAAGTAGGGTGGATTTAAATAAGGTCTTTGAACTGACACAACAACCGATAACTGATAACCACCAAATAGGAACCGGGCAATGACAGAAGAGTCAATTTACGTACAAGGTGCGCGAGAACACAACTTAAGAAACGTAGATATCCAGCTTCCAAAAGACAAACTCATCGTCTTTACGGGTGTTAGTGGTTCTGGCAAATCCTCATTGGCGATTGATACCGTCTATGCCGAAGGACAACGGCGATACATCGAATCTTTATCCGCATACGCACGGCAATTTTTGGGTCAACTCGGAAAACCAGATGTAGATGAGATTGTCGGATTATCCCCTTCTATTGCCATCAGTCAGGGTTCAACAGGACATAACCCGCGCTCTACAGTCGCTACCGTCACCGAGGTTTACGACTATTTGCGTGTCCTTTATGCCCGCGTCGGACAATTCCACTGTCCCGAATGTGGGCGTGAAGTTGGTTCACAGACCCCCTCGGATATTATCAAAACCTTACTCAACTATCCCCAACGCACAAGACTTATCATCTTAGCACCGATTGTCAGAGGTTCCCGCGGCGCGCACCAAAAAGAAATTGATGACCTACAAAACGCAGGTTTTGCTCGGCTGCGGGTTGATGGCGAAATATACGAACTGCGTCCAGGTTTTGCCCTCAACCCGAACCAACGCCACGATATTGATCTCGTCATTGATCGAATTATCATCAAAGACGGTATTGAGCCACGCATCACCGAAGCAGTCAACACTGCACTCGCTCGTGGAGATGGCAGCATGCTTGTCCAAATCGTTCCAACCGAAGGTGAGTTATCTCCATTTGTGTCAGAAGAAGATGATCTGCTTTTTAGTCAAGACTATACCTGTTCGCACTGCCGGATTAGTTTCGTGAAACCAGAACCGCGTCATTTCTCTTTCAATAATCCCGATGGAATGTGTGAAAGCTGCAGAGGTTTAGGAACACAGATGGGGATCCTGCCGAAGTTGATTATCCAAGATGACACCCTCTCCATCATGCAAGGCGCCATCAGTTTGTGGGGCCCGCTCGACCAATCAGACCGCGTCAGAGAAAAATCCATAGTCGAAGCACTCGCAAAACACCTCGGATTCGACATTGAGACACCTTGGCAAGACCTTACACCAGAGCAACAGAACGCCATTCTCCACGGCACCGGCGATGACATTCTTACGATCAACACACCCCAGACGAGTACATCCAAGAGAGGTAAAAAACGCCGACGATATCGTGCTCGCTTTCACGGTATCATTCCAGCTGAAGAACAGAAGTATTACTTTGACGAAGAGGAGGAAACCGACGAAGAGGATTTTCCCGATTATTTTGTAAAGATGCCTTGTAGGACATGCGAGGGAACCCGACTCAATCCGTGGGTAAAAGCTGTGACAATAGCCGATACACCCATCACGGACATTCTTGAAATGTCCATTCAGGATGCTACACAATTCTATCTCCAGTTGGAACTTCCAGAACGTGAGGCGTTTATAGCGCAGGAACTTTTAAAAGAGATCAGAGGACGACTGAGATTCCTTATGGATGTGGGATTGGGATACCTGACGCTGGCACGTCCCGCACCGACCCTTTCCGGCGGCGAAGCGCAGCGGATCCGTCTCGCCAGTCAGGTGGGCGCGGGGCTACGCGATGTTACCTACGTTCTCGATGAACCGAGCATCGGTCTACATCCACGCGACCACGCCGGGCTTCTCACAACCCTCCTAAACCTACGGAATCAGGGCAACACCGTCATCGTCGTTGAACACGATGAAGCGACCATGCTCGTAGCGGATTGGCTCATTGATTTTGGACCTGGTGCAGGCATCAAGGGTGGGAAAGTGACCGGTATGGGCACCCCGGCGCAATTCATGAAAGAGAGCAACACACTTACTGCCCAATATCTCCGAGGTGATAAGGTGATTGTTCAACCAGAATCACGTCGTGATACAGGTGAGAGATGGGTACAAATATGCAACGCACGCCAAAACAATCTCAAGGGGATTAACCCTAAAATACCGCTCGGTACTCTCTGCTGTGTGACCGGAGTGAGTGGTTCTGGAAAGAGTTCCTTAATCCACGATATTCTTTACAATGCGCTCGCCCGGGACCTCATGAAGGCAAAGACTGTACCGGGAACCTACGATAAAATCCAAGGTGTCATCAAAGAAAAAAACGTGCCAGTATCCGATGTTATTGATAAAATTATTAACATTAACATGGCACCCATCGGACGTACGCCGCGTTCTAACGCTGCAACCTATACAAAGGTTTTTGATGACATTCGGGCACTCTATGCTAACTTGCCCGATGCGAAGATACGAGGCTATAAACCGGGACGGTTTAGCTTCAATGTCAGCGGCGGCAGATGCGAAGCATGCAACGGCAACGGCGCGAAAAAAGTTGACATGGGACTCCTCTCTGATGTCTGGGTCGAGTGTGAAATGTGTAATGGAAAACGTTTCAACAGCGAAACCCTTACGATAAAATATAAAGGGAAAAATATTTCTGAAGTCCTCGAAATGGATATCGGCACTGCGCTTGCACATTTCGCTGATATTCCAAGAATTGCCAGAGGATTACGACTGCTCCACGATGTCGGTCTGGATTACATCAAACTCGGGCAACCGGCACCCACGCTCTCCGGCGGCGAGGCGCAACGCGTTAAACTCTCAAAGGAACTCTCTAAACGGAGTACTGGCAAGACTCTTTACATCCTCGATGAACCCACAACAGGATTGCATTTTGACGACGTAAATAAACTGTTAACCATTCTTCATCGACTCGTAGACGATGGCAACACTGTCGTCGTCGTAGAGCACAACCTTGAGGTTATCAATTCCGCGGATTACATTATTGATTTAGGACCAGAGGGAGGCGTTGGCGGCGGCAATATTGTTGCCGTAGGGACACCTGAAGAGATTGCTGAGATGAGCGAATCTTATACTGGACAAGCCCTCCGAGGCGACTTCGATATCTGGCGCGACGCAAAGCAACGGCTCAAGGAACCCGAACTTGCTTACGCGTTTGAGGAGGCACAAGAGAAACGAACAGCTATTGCGGTCCAAGGTGCTACGGAAAACAACCTCAAAAACGTGGACATCGATATTCCTCATCGAAAGATGACGGCGTTGACGGGTGTCAGCGGCTCTGGAAAAACTTCTCTCGCGCTTGATACTATTTACGCCGAAGGGCAACGCCGCTACATTGAAACGCTCAGCACCTATGCCCGCCAGTTTATAGGACAGATGGAAAAGCCCAAAGTCTCGAAGATTGAAGGTCTCTCACCTGCCATAGCCATCTCGCATGCAAACGCAGGTCAGAATCCGCGATCAACGGTCGCAACGATTACAGAAATACATGACGGACTCCGCACGCTCTACGCCAGATGGGGCAAACCATACTGTCCCGACTGCCACAAAGAGGTCCAACCGCAGACTGCGGAACAGATAACACAACACGCTTTTGAACTCGCTCCCGAAAAAAGGGTGGATGTCCTCGCACCGCTTACAAACTTTTTGCTTGTACCCCCAAGTGAAACAGGTGTGTCGAGAGGCAAGGTTATTGACATCAACGCCAGTGAATCCGCTTACGGTTTGAAGCCAAACGAAGACTACAACGATGTATTCCGACGATTGCAAAGGGCAGGATTCGTACGCGTCCAAATTGATGGTGAAATTTATCGCATTGATGAAGTCCCCAAATTAAGTAGAGGCATTCAGCACGAAATCTTCATCGTTATAGATCGTGTCGAACTTGCCGAGGCAGAGAAGAGCCGATTTATCGAAGCAGTGGAGTTAGCACTCCTGCAAAGCGGTGGGTTTGTACTTATCGAAGAAAGAGAACGCGGCGAAACACCCGTCCGACGTTTTTTTAGTGAACATGCAATGTGCCCTTCTTGCGGAAGCAATTTTGGGCAATTGACCCCGCGCCATTTCTCCTTTAACAACAGAGTAGGGGCATGTGACTTCTGCGATGGGCGCGGGAGGAATATGCACCCGCCCTACGAGGCCTGTAACCAATGCGACGGCACACGTCTGAAACCTTTTCCAAGCAGCGTTAAGTTTGAGGATACAACTATTGCTGAATTGATGGAGATGTCAATTACCGAAATCATCGAATTCTTCAATACCTGTTTGAAGCAGATTGAGACACAGGTTGCCTCTAATGACGCTGAGGCGAACCGGAGCGAACTTCTGATCGAAGCGGGTGTGTCAACCTCAAGAGCCACGCATCCTGCCCTCCATGTGCATACTTCATCTGAGTTTGAAGCTGAAGTCCTGCACCAAATTCAGACTCGGCTCCAATTTTTGGAAGACATTGGCCTCGGTTATCTTGCGCTCGAACGCGGGGCACCTACGCTTTCGGGTGGCGAAATGCGCAGAATCCAACTCGCAAGCCAACTCGGCAGCGGTCTCACTGGCGTAACTTATATCCTCGACGAACCGAGCATCGGCTTACACCCACGCGACCAAGAACGTCTTATCTCCGCACTTAAAGAACTCCGCGACATCGGCAACAGCGTTCTTGTCGTTGAACACGACCGCGACACAATATTAGCCTCCGATCATGTGATCGATTTCGGTCCCCACGCAGGCAAAAGCGGTGGCGAAATTATCGCCGTCGGTACACCGGATACCTTCACGAATGGCGACACCCCTATACAAGACACAGCCAAAAACTTGTCTACCAAATCTTTGACCCAAGCCTATCTCTCCAACGATGTAGAGATTCCTGTACCGAAAACCCGGCGCAAAGGCATAAATAAACACCTCACACTATCCGGTATAAAAACGAACAACCTCAAAGACATCAATGTTAAGATTCCACTTGGAACACTTACCTGTATAACTGGCGTTTCAGGATGTGGAAAAAGTTCACTTGTTGAAGGCACGCTAAAACCGGCACTTGAAAGTCGTAGTTCTATCAAAACAGGTGATCCGAAAGATCGACGCTACACCTACTACTTCAATGAGGGGCACCGAGAACCGATATATAACGACTACGGTTTACCGGAGTATAAAACCATTCGAGGTGTTAGTAATATCAAACGGCTCATCAACGTAGACCAGAAAGCGATCGGTGAGACCCCCCGCTCCAACCCTGCCACCTATACCGATCTGTTTACGAAGATCCGCGAACTCTTCGCCGAACAACACGATGCAAAAATGCGTGGATTTACCATGGGGACCTTCAGTTTCAATCTTGCTTCTGGGCAGTGTCATATATGCGAAGGACACCGCTTCAACCGTGTTGAGATGCATTTTCTCCCTGATGTATGGATGCCGTGTGAGGCGTGTAATAGTACAGGCTACAACCAAGACACGCTTGAGATCCGATATAAAGGCAAAAACATCGCCGAAGTCTTAGATATGACGGTAGATGAAGCACTCGCATTCTTCAGCGAAAGTCCCCGGATTTGCCGAACGCTCCAGATGTTAGCAGATGTCGGGTTGGGTTATATCCAATTAGGGCAGTCGGCAACGACCCTCTCTGGCGGGGAAGCACAACGCGTCAAACTTGCGAAAGAGTTGGCGCGCCGCCAGACAGGTTCAACGCTCTATATCATGGACGAACCGACAACGGGACTCCACTTTGACGACATCCAAAAACTCCTCAAGGTATTGAATCGACTTGTCGATGCAGGCAATACGATTATCGCCGTCGAACACAACCTCGATGTTATCAAATCTGCTGACTGGATCATTGATTTGGGACCAGAAGGCAGTAAAGGCGGTGGAGAAGTTGTTGCGATGGGGACGCCAGAGGAAGTAGCGAAGGTCCAGAGATCCCACACCGCACGTTTCCTACGCGAAATCCTGTAAGAGCAATCGTCCGATCACAACAGAATACCGCTTGTTAGCGAGACAACCCAACCTTGTAATTAAAAGAAACACCTATTTTTCAAACCTCCATCCGCCGATTTTCCCTTGACAAATTCTGGAATATGTGGAATTATAAATAGCGTATCTATCAGAAACGTTGTACCCACAATGCGAATTCCAGACTATTATCAAACCTTAGAGATCGGGCGGGACGCTACCGCCCCAGAAATAAAAAGAGCATTCCGGCGACTTGCAAAACGCTACCATCCTGATAAAAATCCGGAACAGATTACCTTTGCAGAACAGATGTTTCGCGAAGTTTGTCGGGCATACAACACCTTACGCGATAAAAAACAGAAATCAGATTACGACCGGACGCTACAGACGATTGAACGCCAGCGAAAGGCGCGCGAAGCATACCTCGAAAAACTCAGCAAACTGAACCAGAACTATGCCAAGTTAGAATTGCTGCTCGATGCCCTCCTTCACCAAAAGTACGAAACCGGCATCTCTATATACGAGCAGCTGTGTCATAACAACCAAGAAATAGGAAAAGAATGGCGCATTGACGATTTTCTGAGTTATGAGGAAAGTAGGGACTGTGAATTCCTCATCGCCGAAGCATACCAGATCCTTGGATTCTCCAACGGAGACCAGTCCTCTGCTCTTGAGCGACACCGAAAAATCAAGCAGGCAATGTTGATGTATGAATCCCTCTTGTCCTCTGAAGCGAAACGTCCCTGTTTCAGACACTTTATCCAAGAAGTCAAGGAACGCCTCAAATTCATCTATCTCTATCACTTCAGTGCTGAAGGATACCGTCAAACATATCACATCCCGCTAACCAAGATTCGCTCACTAAAACTTCCGAAACGGGAAACCGCATGGATGTATAAAAAAATTGCTGAATTCTATGTGGAAATCGATCAACTCTCCGAAGCACGTACGGTCATGAAAATGGCGTTTGAACTGCAACCTCGCCTTACCGGTGCCAAGAAAATCTGCAAAACGTTGAACATGGGATATTAATATTGGTTGTCGGTTATCAGTTATCGGTCGTCAGTAACCACTCAAAAGGAAAATAGGAATGCGAAAAGAGGTACGCTGGGAACGGATGTTCCCTGATGAATTAGAAACGGCATTTAATGAGTGTCCTGCTGTCTATTTCACCTATGGACTCTGCGAACCGCACGGACCGCAAAACACCGTAGGACTGGACGCACTTAAGGCACACGCAATCGCTTGTCGTACAGCACAAACCCACGGCGGTATCGTTGCACCTCCTGACTACTGGCATATCCATGAGCACAGTATGTATGCGAATTGGGCATATCGGAGTGTTGGCGAAGTACGGAGCTGGCTTACTGCTATGCCAGCGTGGCAACACTTCAAAAACGTCTGTTACCATGTCCGCGCTGCCGATGCTCTCGGGTTCCACGCCGCCATCTTCCTCACAGGACACTACGGACCGAATTGGCAAGATCTCAAGACCCTCCTATCCCTAATCCAACCTCATTTCGCTATGCGTCTCTACGGGCTTCCGGATTTCGAGGCGAACACACCAGGATTCGACCAACAGGGCAACGGCGGGGATCATGCCGGTAGGGTCGAAACTTCACTTCTATGGGCATTAGAGCCGGACTGCGTTGACATGTCGCGAATGCCTGAAGCCGACGTACAGGGACCCCATTTTGCAATGGGAGCAAATGCCGTCGAGTCAGACAGACGTATCGGCGAACGTATGGTGAACGATGAAGTCGCATGGCTCGAAAAAAAGATGGAAGCACTGTTAGCGGATTACACAAAATTGGATATTTCTGAACGCCAGCCAGTAACCTTTGAGAAAGTCGAACAGATATGGACAGAAACAGTGTCACCCGCTTTGACAACCTTTGAGACAATGAAAACTCCAAACGAATCGCCACCCGAAGATTCACAATGGTTCCGACAGTGCAAGATTCCAGAACTTCCCTAAGAGAGGACATCACATGGAAACGAAAAATGGACAACTCGCTGAACTTTACCGGAAAGACGGATTCCTAACCGGTATCCACATTTCCGATGAAACCGAGGCAACGCGCCACCGGCAAGCTTACGATGCGTTAGAAGCAGAAGTCGGCAAAGAAACGTGCGAAATCGGTCTCGTGGATTGGCACTTTGACTACCAATTTATATGGGAGATCGCAACACATCCGAAAATCGTGGACGTTATTGAGTCACTTATCGGTCCCGATGTTATGTTATTAGCCACCCATTTCTTCTGCAAATATGGACCTCGCGATAAGTTCGTTGCATGGCACCAAGACGTAACGTACTGGGGGCTTGAACCGCCCGACGCCATTACGGCTTGGTATGCCATAGACGCCAGCGATACGGGTAACGGTTGTATGCAGGTGATCCCGGGAAGCCATCAGCGCGGTATCCAAGAACACGGAACATCTGAACGGGCAGGCAACTTGTTAAGCATTAATCAGGAAGTACCAGTCACCGAAGCGGAAGCCGAGAGTGCTGTCGATCTGGTCCTGAAAGCGGGAGAAATGTCCATCCACCACGGGAAGATGATCCACGGCAGTCTACCGAATCACTCTACCCGTCGGCGATGTGGTCTGACAATTCGCTACATTGACCCATCGGTGAAACAGGCAGAAGAAAATTCACTGAAACGGCCGTGGAAACCGATTCTATTGCGCGGCGAAGACCGGCATCAGAATTTCACCACTGTGCCAAATCCGTTTTAGGGTTTTCAGTTTTCGGTTATCAGTCTTCGGTTAAGAGGCTATCCGTAACAATTCACCACCTTTTGGAGTACTTCAAATTAGGATAGATCATTACAAACCCATCTCTTAACTGACAACCGACGACTGACGACTGACAACTATTCCTTTGACAACCAACAACTATGAATCCTCACATCTACGATGCAATTGTTATCGGTGCCGGTGGGATGGGTAGTGCGACTGCATACCATCTTGCCAAATCTGGCGCAGATGTACTTGTCTTAGAACAATTCCAGCGCGGACATACCTTCGGCAGCTCGCATGGAGAAACCCGTATCATCCGTTTCTTCTACGATAAGGCTTTCTACACCGAGTTGATGAAAACTGCCTACACCGAATGGCGTGATCTCGAATCCGCGTCGGGGAAGTCCCTGTTGTTCATTACAGGAAGTGTGGGTATAGGCGCAAAGGGAAATCCATACGGACGCGCAGCGCGGGAAAGTTTAGACGCTGCAGGCGTTGAATCGGAGTGGTGGGATACGGCACAGTTAGCAGAACGCTTTCCTCAATTCCGAGTGACAAACGATATGGACATCCTCTGGCAGAAGGACACCGGTTTCCTCCGTGCCGCTGAGTGTGTCTCCACACACTTGCAATTGGCGGAACAACACGGGGCAACAATCCGAGAGGAGACCCCTGTAACTGACATCGATTGGCAGGCAGATGTTCCAACTGTCCGAACAGAAAACAGCCAATTTCACGGAAAAAAAGTCGTTGTGACAGCAGGTGCGTGGGCAGGTACCCTTCTTGCAGAGTTGGACCTTCCGCTCAGGGTTACAAAGCAACAGGTGTGCTACTACCAGCCCGCAGACATTGACTGTTTCCAGCCAGATCGGTTTCCAGTCTTTACGGAATCAACACCAGAGGGAGAATTTATCTACGGTATTCCTGCTTTTGGCTCTTTTAACATGGGGGGTGGATTAAAAATTGCGCGGCACGGAAGAGGACAAGTCATTTCCCCCGATACACGTGAACGCACACCTGATGCGAATTACATAGCCCATATAGATGCTTACGTACAAGAACGCATGCCGGAACTCGGAAAAACGACGCACTCCGAAGTCTGTCTCTATACCGAAACGCCAGATGAAGACTTTATTATCGACGCACACCCACATTGCGCGAATGTATTGATTGCGGCAGGTTTTTCAGGACATGGTTTCAAGTTTTGTGCCCTTGTCGGACGTATCATGAGTGAACTTGTCCAGAAGGGTGAGACCAGTTTTGACATCCACCCATTTCGTATTGACCGAGAACACAAAATCTCAAATGGTATTCCGCGATTAAGTTCATGACAAAACAGAAAAAAATAATTATCGGTGCAATCTCTTGTGGCATCGTCTTAGTGCTAATCGCGCTATTTTTGCTGATGCAGCGGCAATCGGATATTACCGTTGAAGCACCGGCACCGCCGCGAGAAGTTACACCCGTATCATTACCTCCTCCGATCCCGTCAACCATCGTTGCAAAGGCAGACTTGCCGATACAAGATGTCAGACAGTTAGCGGAATCTGCCCTTAGAGACTATCTCCGCGAACCGATCCAACGAAAAGACGGCACCATCGAATCCGCCATCAAACTCAACCCTGGCGCTCTCACAATGACGGGTGCGGCAGATGGAACCCTATCGGTAAACATTTCGTTTCAGTTCAGTGGGTGGGCACGCGTCTCCAAAAAGATTTTCGGACAGGTCATCCAGAAACGCGAAGATATTGAAGGAAAGGCGATTGCTTCGCTAACGCTTACCCCAACGCTCTATTCGGATTGGCGTATCACGGCAAAAGCAACCTCTAATATTTCTATTCAGAAAGCAGACATTGAAATTTTGGGGATCACACTTTCGGTTCGCCACATTCTTACTGAATTAGTTCGAGAGGCAGTCCTTCCCAAATTAGAAAATCTCATTGTCAAATATATCACCAATATAGATGTAAAAACGCGCGTTGCTGGTTTATGGACAAAACTCTACGAACCCATAGTCCTAAACCAAGAACCACCAATCGTTCTTGTCATAGAACCTCTGGAAATCCAGGCGCAAAAGCCATTCAGTGACGGAGAAAAACTCTTCCTCAACTTCGGCATCAAAACCTATATTCAAGCGAATATTGGAGATGTATCAACCGATGCTGCCCCTCTGGCAGGACCGCGCTCCGATCTGCCGCATATTCATTTCGTGGATTCACTCGAATCCGGCTATCATATCATTGCCCCGATTGAACTAACCTATACCACCATTGAAGACTTCGCTAAACCTCATGTCGAAAAAGCACACAATTTGAAGGGAATTGAGACCTTCGTTGAAAACCTAATGCTCTACGGCAGTGGGACCCAACTTGTAGCAGGTGTAGGATTTAGCATGCCTTCCTTAGGGGCAAAGGGGCAGCTTTACATGCTCGGAACACCAGTGTATGACGCAACGACAATGCTCCTTTCTGTCACCGAATTCGACTATTCCCTTACAACCCAAAGTCTGCTCTTAGAAATCGCCGAGAGTGTAGGTGAAGGTATTTTCCCAAATTTGCGAACGACTGTTGAAGAAAAATTGGTCTTCCCATTAGAAGCACAGATTACCACATTGCGTCAGAAGCTATCAGATGTCATCGCAGATCGCCCAATCGGTTCCTATGTCCGCCTACACGGCACGGTAGATACCATTACACCAGAGGCACTTTACCTTACACAGGAAGGCGTTCGCCTCCCAGTCCGTTTACAGGGCAACCTGACATGTGAGATTACCCTCAACACTTCAAGCTCACCGTGATCCTGAGTGTACAAATCGGCAACCAAAAAACAAAACTAAATCCAACTATACACTGCCGACCTTAGCACAAGGCTCAACAGGGGCCAGAAACACCCCATCAACGCCTCACCCAACACCAAACCTATGAAAAATGGGACTGCTTTCCGATAGGCGTTAATGCCACCGAGTCGCAAGATAATCCACTTTGTTACCATCGCAAGGAACAGCGGAAACCAGATGACATCCGTTGTTCCCGGCGCAACCCCAATAACGTAGCCAGCGGGATGCAATGGACACCACACAAAACGCGATCGCAGAAAGATAATTCCTAAATTAGCCGCAAAGGCTAACCCTAATACTGAGGTTGCGAGCCAATCTGTAGGCTTTGGGTTTATTAGCCAAGATGAAAGAAAATTGTAGGTGTCCGCACCGCCAGCATGGATCTGTTCTGAACCGGCTGCTACCCCTTCACTATAAATCGCATACGGGTAGAGAATGAGGCCCGATAAGATACCAGCGAGACTCGCAATGACCAGCACACCGAACATTGTTCGATTTCGGATACCTGCGCGTTCCGCAAGTTTGAACGATTCTAATTGGTCAGGCATCGGATGCGTACGAAAGGAGGCATAACTTGCGCCACTGAGCCAGTTCAAAAGCGAAAGCATTGTCAGGTTGCCCGCCCGCAAACGTCGCGTGCCAAGCAGTGAAATTATCAGATATTGGGGGGTCAGGTAACCGATAGCATGGATCGGTGGCCCCAATTCCGCCCGCATCCGGGTTAAACCGACGACAATCAGCAAATAAACGGTGATAAAAATTGCAAACGCCCATAGCGTCATCCCACTACGGACACAGAAAACTGCCAGGAGTAGTAGACAAACCCCAAGTGTTATGACAGAACCGCGATGCGAGATTGCTTCGGTTTGTGACTCGGCGCGATTCGGGCGAAATACTTGTTTTAGTACGGATGCCAAGTGATGCCGGGCATACCAGCAGGCAATAGCGAGTAACGCCAATAATGCCCCTGCTCCCTGTTCTCCTAAAAATGGGTAGCCCTGTAATGTCGATATACCTACCGCACTGCCGAATAGAAGCTGCGCTTTTTTCATCAGATAGAAAAATGTACAGGAAAACGCTAGGTCCAAGGGTAAAATAAAAGAAAAACCTATGAGATAGGGATGCAACCTCAATGGTGTATCGCCCATCGCGATCCACGGTTTCTGCGTAAAGTAGACATTAAGGTTATATTGCCTGACCGGAATATGTGGTAGCGCTGGAAAGAAGAATTGCAACCCATTGAGCAGGTTTATTCCCATAGCTATAGCAAATCCGAGCCAGAGCAACCGATTTAGAAAAATGCGACGATTGGTTGTAATCTCAAGTGGAATCTGGATAATCGGGTATGCCAACTTTTCATTCTCTATCCATTGCTTGCGAAGAATGGAGGTCAAACACAAGAAAATCATCATCAACAGAAAAATAACTACCGACCAAGAGAGAATTGGCACAATCCAATGCTGAACATACCCCTCCGTAAAAAAGTTGACTTTGCCTTCATAGAAATCGTTGACCGCCGTCGGGTCTTTCACCACAAGCCATTCCGGTAGATGATGAAAGAGGAGTGCCTCCCAATCGTTCTCTGGCGTTGCGAAGCGATATACATACGGGATGAGTCCCATTAGGCGTGGAAGGCAATCGTGCCCTGAAAACGCGCTCCCCACAGCAAGCATACTGTAAACCACAAGCAGATCGCGCGGTTGCAGCGCAACACGCGGAAAGATGCGCCGGACTCCCATGTTCAGCAGCGTCATCGCCAAAATGCCAAACATCACATTGACAGACATCGCAACTGTCGTCAGATGCGCGGTGTGCCAGATCATCTCTACGTACGCTATCCAGTAGCTATTCGCGATAATGAGAATCGTGCCAATTAGTACCGCACGTTTCGCAATCCTCTGCGAGGAGTGTAGGTCGGTATTCTGCATATCTTTAGGAGAAAAACGGTGTATATCTTGGTTAGAAAACAGAGTTGCAGAGTGGAGCGGGTATCGTAGTGTATATCCTGTAAACCCATACTTAAAATATTCAATTTTTTTTGCCATATTCTACGATAATATGTTATACTAAATATAGGTGTTTGTCAAGATTTTTATTGGGCAGGTGAAATCTGTAGACGAGAAACTACGGCGTTTCGCCATTGGTATTGCCACTATACTGCTCGACAGAAGTTTTGACCTAGAGACTACTTTTGTGTTCTAAGGGAAACCGCTTCCATAGTATAAGCAAAAAGCGCAATTTCTCCTTAGCATTGTACTACCCCGACGAGATTTTCATAGCTTTTTAACTTTTTTCACAATTTTTGCAACAACGGAGCCAGCGTAATGGTGAAGATCGGCACATAATTTTCGCCGGTCGTATGCGTAATTCTTTTCTTTATTAAGGAGCACTTGGAATGGAACTAACTTTTGAAAGAGATGATCTCCTGTATGCGTTACAGGTACTACAAGGGGTTGCGAGTGGACGGAATACCTTACCTATTCTCTCAAATGTTCTCATCCGCGCGGAAGAGAACAGCATTGAGTGTATGGCAACCGACCTTGAAATCGGCATCAGGATGAAAGTCGAAGGGGCAGTCACGGAGGACGGTGCAATCACCGTTTCTGCGAAAAAATTAGGTGACATCGTTAAAGAGCTGCCCAGCGATAAACCGGTAAACCTGGCGACGACAGCTAACGATCGCGTTGAGATTACCTGCGGAGATGGCGTTTACAAGATTATCGGAATGTCTGATGAAGAGTTCCCACAACTGCCTTCTGTTGAAGGTAATGCTGTCAGTATCGGCGGGGAAACGTTGCGCGATATCCTCCAGAAGACCGAATTCGCAGCCTCCACAGAGGAGGTCCGATACTTCCTGAACGGACTCTATTTCAACTTCCTTACGGATAAAACAGAAGTTGTGGCGACTGACGGCAAACGCCTCGCGCTCGCACACTGCGAACCGCTTAACTCTCCAGGAGAAACTAACGGATTCATCGTCCCACTCAAAGCCGTCCGAGAAATTGATCGGACCTTCGCAGAGTCCGGTGAAGTAGATATCTCCGTTTTTGAGAATCAAATCCTCTTTACTGACGGAAATGCTACCTTGACGACGCGATTGGTGGATGGAGATTATCCGAACTACCAGAAAATTATCCCTGAGAGCAGCGAGGGTAAAACAGTTGTCTCAAAGGAACAGATCCTGCGGGCAACCCGACGGGTCGCTATCCTTTCAAATCCTAAGAATTATTCAATCTGTTTAGAAATTGACACAGAACAGGTTCGGGTGTCCGCAAAGACACCAGAATTAGGCGAAGCGTACGAAACGCTACCTGTTGAGTCCAGCACTGGAACCGTCCGCATCGGTTTCGATGCACGCTTGCTGGCAGAAGCGTTAGCACATATTGAAACCGAGTCGTTGTCGATAGAATTTTCAGGTGAGTTGAATCCTGTCCTCATCAAACCCGTTGGCACGGATGACTACATCTCCCTCATCATGCCGATGCGCTTGGAACCGGCTTCAGTATAAGCGGAAATTCGGTAGGGCTCGAGTTATCGGTAGGGAACAAACAAGGGTTCACTTGCCATTGATAGGTTTCCTGACATGCCGTTGGTGCGGTTTACAACCGCACCAGCAGCTCTATATAATCACGCCAATCGCAATCGGGGTTACAAACCTCACCTACAACTCAGGCTGGACGTTAACTAATTTCTGCACCAGACATCTGTTCTAATGCCAACATCAGGGCTTGCGTGCCTAATCTGCCATGTCCCTGTGCCTGCACTGCTGTGTAGAGTTGATGCACCAACGCCAAGCCTGGCAGGCTCAGATTCATCTTGCGTGCTTCGTCCAACGCGATGCTCATGTCTTTAATAAAATGCTCCACGAAGAAACCGGGATCGAAGTTCCGCTGTAGCAGTCGTGGTGCGAGATTATCCAAGGACCAGCAAGCCGCTGCCCCACCGCTAATTGACGACAACATCGTTTCCAAATCTAAACCGGCTTTGTAGCCGTAAATCAATCCTTCGCAGACCCCGATCATCGTCCCTGAAATCGTAATCTGGTTACACATTTTGGTATGCTGGCCGGCACCTGCCCCACCTTGGTGGACAATGTTCCCGCCCATCGCTGAGAAGAGAGGCATCACGGCTTGCACAGCGGCTTCATCGCCACCGACCATAATCGAGAGGCGTGCTTCCCGCGCACCCACATCACCGCCCGAAACCGGTGCATCTACTGATGAAACATCTTGTGCCTGCGCCGCCGTATAAATCTCTTGTGCAAGGGAGGGTTCCGTTGTTGTCATATCAACGATGATACTCCCCGATTTGGAGCCTTTCAAAATCCCGTTATCGCCGAGATAAACCTCGCGAACATCGGGTGGAAATCCAACAATTGTGAAAACGACATCAGAAGCCGCTGCGACATCTTTCGGCGAATCTGCCCACGCTGCACCCGCTTCCAGAAGCGGATCCGCTTTCGATTTCGTCCGGTTATAAACCGTCATCCCATATCCCAAATCCATCAGATGCTGACACATCCAACGCCCCATTACGCCGGTGCCAATCCAACCCAGTTTTGTCGTCGCCGGGTCAACTTTCTCAAATGTGGTTGCCATAATTTTCCTTTCGGACGTAAGTCTCATTCATGTCCTTCTTTATCCGACAACTTGCGGACAGGAGAGGACTTAATTTGCGGCATAGCATTTTTAACTACACCTTTTTGGTCTTTTCTCAAATCCTTTGTTAATTGCAAACCGATAACAATACCACCAATAACAACACCACAGTAGAGGGTGAAAAACCGGGTCAACAGCACGAAAAGTGGGATCAATTCCTTACGAATCAAACTCTCCATCAAACCGACAGTTACGACCTCAGCAACCCCGCTGGCACCGGGACTTGGAGCGAATAACACAACGAAGTTTAATAACATCCCTACGATGCTGAGTTCCCACAGTGTTGCATCTCCATTGAGTGCTCTCACGATTATATAACTGCCGACAATCCGGGCCCCAAAGAAACCGCAGGTCAGGAGGACACTGAGGGCGCAAGTTCCTTTATGGTAACGGATGAACATAGTCGCGAACGTCTTATGTTCGGTAACAAGCACCTCCACTTTCAACACAGCACGCTCTACAATGGGAGCAAGACGGGTAAACCTCCGCTGTACAGTTTGGCAAATCCAATGAAAAAAACGAAAAATGATTTCTGGCTTGAAAAGCAGTAGTACAAACCCGGTAAATACCAAACCAAACATCAAAAAACTAAACAGACTCACCCACGCAATACCTCTCGGTAGAAACGAAGGATTCAACCACGTTATACCACCAGCGAAGAAAATCAGCGTGACTAAGGTTGAAATAAAACAGATAATTCCCGCTGTAATTGCAGCAGATAGCGGAACACCTGCCCGCGCATAGATATAGAGATGACCCACTCCACCTGTCTGGAACGGCGTAATACATGAAACACAGAGTGTTGCCATATTTGCTCGAAAGCTATCGCGAAATTTAATTTTTGGTGTTACCTTCCGAATGAAGATATGAAAACGAAGCGCGCCGAAGATCCAATCCACGAACATACACAGGCATGTGCCTAATAGCAATCGTCCATGCATCTCGCTAACAACCCGCTTTATATCTTGAATACCACCCCACAAAAAACTAATGAACAACCCGGCGAACGTACACAATACAAAAAGAAGCGTCCCGCGAACCACGTTTTCGCGGCTCATGAGTCCACCCAAGGATTCCGACATTAAAAACTATATCTCCTTTGCGAACAGGGCAACATACCTCAATAGAAGCTACCTCTCATTTACGATCCGAGCATCCTAAACAATTTTCCGATTACGATTCAACGAGCGTTAACGTCAGACTGATGTCCATCGGCATTGCCGAATGTGTTAGTGCCCCAACAGAGATAATATCCACTCCCGTTGCTGCGACCTCTCGCACGCGTTCGAGTGTAATCCCACCCGACGCTTCAGTTACTGCCAGGTCTCCCACTTCATGCACAACGCTCTGCATAGTGCCAGAAGGCATATTATCAAGTAGCAAGATGTCCGCTCCTGCTTCCAACGCCTCGTCTACCTGATAGAGATTTTCAACCTCAACCTCTATCTTTGCTGTATGCGGGACAACTTCCCGTGCGCGTTGGACAGCGTTAGCGATACTACCAGCAGCGACGATATGATTATCCTTGATGAGGACACCGTCGTAAAGACCAAAGCGGTGGTTGTAGCCGCCGCCGACACGCACAGCATATTTTTGAAGCGCCCGCCATCCGGCTGCTGTCTTCCGAGTATCCACTATTTTAGCATTATAGTCGGCGACAGCCTGCACAAATTGGGAAGTGAGTGTCGCTATTCCGGAGAGTCGCTGCAAGAAATTAAGAGCAGTTCGTTCGCCGATTAGAATGGTTTTAGCACTCCCTTGTACCTCGGCAATTGACGTGCCTGCTTCCACAGCATCCCCATCATTGACAAGTGAACGAAACGCCAACGTTACATCCAGTTTCGCAAAGACTCGCTCGGCGACCGGCAGCCCTGCAACAACGCCGCCACTTTTGGCAAGTAGGGTTCCGATACCCTCCCGTTCGGGTAGCACTGTTGCCTCGGTCGTTATATCACCGATGCCGATATCTTCCTCAAACGCCAAGTCAATTAGGGGATCTAATGAACGCAAATTGAGCATTTGTTAATAGTTGTCAGTCGTCAGTCATCAGCCGTCAGTTAAGAGACTTTGATGTAACAATTCATCCCTTCCTGGAATACTCCAAGAATGTGAAGCTAAGACAAATTTGGTCTCCGCGTAAATCAGAATCAGAGTCAACGGTATGAATGCCTTATGGCATTCAGAATCAACGGTATCTATGCCTGTAGGCATAGACCGGGGTATGAAGCCTATAAAAGCTTTACCGGGGTTTTCAGTTGTGGAAGAAAGGTTGTCGGTTCATGACCCTTCCTCCCACTACCCAAAGCTTAAGACTCACGCCTCCACGACAACCGATAACGGATAGCCGACAACCCTTTAATATCTTTCCAAGTAAGGGGTTAGGAATTTCTTTGCATCTTCCGTAACATCCCACGCGTTGGGCCAGAAACAGAGATCGATGGAGAACCAATCACCATCGTATCCCGTCTCTTCCATGATGACCGGAATAATCGCGTCAAAGTCCAACACACCGTCTCCGAAAGGCGCGTGCGTGCTTGTTTCGTCGTCGTGGAGCGTATTATCGGAATCAATGAGGTGGAAGTGACCGATTTGTCCCTTCAACTGATGCGCAAGGTCTATGACGCCATTCTCACCGAGTGTCTCCTTTTCTCCGGGCTGCCTGGCACCGACAACGGCACACATGTGTGCATGGCATGTATCAAACATCACCTTGAAATTTGGGTGATCGACCGCCTTCGGCATATCAATAATCTCACTGGGTTTGTTGAACATAAATCCGGGTTCAAATTCCCATAGCATCAGCACACCGTGGTCTTCGGCGACTTGGGCGCAGCGCCGCCAGACGGAAACGATCCGATCCCAAGCTTCCTCACGCTCAACGCCCTCCACCCCTTCTTCGGGATCACTCACTGTATCCACACGTATCGCAGGTGATCCGAGATCAAGCGCGAGTTGGAGACTCTCTTTGAAGAGTTTGTAATATCTATCGTCCTCTTGCCCCTCATCTGTAGCAGGACCGGGGTGTGACCAGAAATCTGCTGCCAATCCAGAGACCTCTAAACCGTAATAAGAGATTAACCCTTTGACGGCATCCCGATCACTTTTCATCGGGTAGTCGTTAATATCAATGTGCGGCTTAAACGCCCCAATTTCAATACCGTCAAATTCAAGTTCGCTGAGACGCTTGACAACATCGTCAAACGGGACGGGATTATCTTCATAGGGACCAAATGCGTAAGCCCAACTTCCAATGGACAATTTTTTTGCCACGTTTTTCTCCTTTTTAATTTTACCTTGCGGAGCAACGACACCGGTTAGAACTTTGACGTGCTACTCTCTGGAGTCGCCCTCCATTTCACTACGGGCTACGGGTTTTGTGCTATAGCGTAATTAGGATACACCCGTAACCAAGGTTTGAACTGATGTTTCAAGTTCAAGGGTTATCTGCTCCACCGTTTCTCTTTTTTTTGTCTTATAGGTATTGTAACATTCTCGGAGATCCTTGGGTTCACCGACTCGGACTGATGCGACCCGCGGTCCCCGCATTTTTGACGTCCCAAAGACTTCTCTCTCCAGCCGGACAATCACATCAAGAAATCGTTCAGGCGACTGCTCTTCAGCAACATACCCGTCTGTAATTGCAATAAAATTAATTAATCGTTCCAAGTCTGGATAGAAGCGTTGAAACTTCTGAAGGAGCTCTTCATGTATCTTCCGCTCGTACGCTGTCATCTGTTCAACGTCTCTATAGACTTCGGCATCGACTAAATTTTTTAAGGAGCGCACCCGCGTAAGCACATCGGCTTCGGAGTGGATGCCCATAATTTGTTCAGCATGGGACAAGAGTTGCCCCTTCAATTTCCGAATGTGCACATCAAGTGACACGGTTTCGTCTACTTTGTACTGATATTCGGCTGCAAGCGTTTTGAATATCGCGACCCCGATGCGTCGCAATCGCTCGTAGCGTTCAATCGGTGTTCGATCAGTAGGTGGGAGAATGTGCGCCTCTAATTCCGTGAGGGCAACATCAATGTCATCCCACATGTCTTGTGGATAGTGATACTTGATCCCAATAGGAACAACATAAAGCGGTTTGTCAACTTCCGCCTTCTTCATATCGTCCAAAGCCCAGAAACAGAGTTGTACAATTCCCCTCTCAAAGCGCATAACAGTATCATTCTGCCGTGAGATTTCGCCTTCAGCGAAGATAACAAGGGATGAATTGCCTTCAGATAGGAGCTCCCGCGTTGTTCGGAAGGCGTTCCGGTCAGCAGTGCCGCGCACAATTGAATACGCCCCGAATCGCTGCAGCAGAAAACTCCGTAAACCGCCGAATCTTCCCTTGTCAAACGTCTCTCGTGCAGTCATGTAGTAGTACTGCTGAGAAAGCTGTTTGGACAAAAGAAACATAATGGCAGGATCGGCGCGTGCCGCGTGGTTGGGAGCTAACACGGTAGGATATCCATCCGTCGCTTTTAGACGGGCAATGGATTCTGTATCAACATCCAACGTCAACCCCTTCAAACACAAGCGGTTGATAAGCGGCATGATGGCTTTCGCAACCTGAATTACGGTTGTATTTGGTTTAGGGGGTTTAAAATCTAACATTGTGTTACGGCAAATCGCGGATAGCAAATCGCGAATAGCAAAGAGCGACGATGCTTGAAATCTAACATCGTGTTACGGCACGCGGCGCGTGCCTACTACTTTGTCAGAGGCTCGGTGGATAGCAACAGATGATCTCCATGGGTGTATCGCCAGTGCTAACAATGACGTAACTCGACAAGCATCGTGGAATGAAGACAGATTTGCCGCGTTTGAGTGGCACATCTTCAAAATCACCGCGCAGTACGCCTTCGCCACCTAACGTCACGAGTGCATAGAAACCTTTGTCGGCAGGCATACTCAACGTCGAATTCACTGTCAGACGGGAACAACCGAAGAATTGCGAGGCTTCCTCTGGCACGATCCGATCCTCGCGGTTCTCCCCCTCCGCTCGGACGAGTTCTGGTGTGCGTCGGATGTAGTTGTTAAGATAGTCGAGTTCCAATTTATCAAACTCAGCGGCATCTACTGCCAGATCCCATCCGAGACCGAGGTGTCCGTCGTCTCTCTCGAAGGGAAAACCTTCCCATTCAGCGAGGATATTCCAGTCGGTAGGTTCTTGTGGTTCGAGGACGCAGAGTCCTGTACCGAGCGAATGGACAATCGGCGTACGTAAAAAATAGACCTCGCCGACCTTCGGTTCAACGACGTGCATGAGACTCCGCAGCGTTGGTACATCTTGCGCTTCCATTAGACGACGGAATTCCGCCTTGTCTATCGCCTCTTTCCAGCCTATCCACGCTTTCGCGCCCGGACGTGTGCCGATTAAAATCCACGCTTCGTTCTTGCCGAAGGGTGAATTCAGATGTTTCTTTGAAAAATCTGGATTCGGATGCCAGTGGATAGGGATATGTGCGCCTTCACCGACATCAAAAATTTTGAGGAGCACGCCTAATTCAGTGCCGTATTTGTCAACATGCGCGCTACCGAGTGTCTCCTCGGGAAACGTTTCGAGCAGTTCTTTGAGTAAGACGACCTCACCGCTTGGGAGTTCGATGCGACTGAGTCCCTTGTCAGGCGGATTCTCTCTGCCTGGGGTGATTGCCCGGTTCGTGGAGAAGATCCATTCTTCGGAGTAGTAGTCATCTTTCGGATCGGGTTCGCCCATAAACTCAGCGCGGAGTTTCCCACCGTTATAGAAATGCAGGTAGGTGTTCGGTGCTAAAGCGATGGGGGCATTTAGCATTGACTGTAGTTCGTTTTGTGATGCCATGTTGTTATCCTTTCTTTATCTTTAAAAACTCAAGGCGTAAGGGTTTCCCTTGTTTGAAGTCAATTTATCATTTTAGACAGGTTTTGTCAAGTGACTTTTTGGGAGTCTTAGGATGGAATCAAGATTGTATTTTAACAGGTTCTAACAGACAGATTCACGGAGGCTTCACGGAGATATTTCTGGAGCCTTGATTCTACTGGATTCCCGAAACTGGATTTGTGCCTTCTCCGTGAAAACGCTCTAAAAGGGGTTTTAAGTTATATTCCATTTAACGAATAGGTATTTTTTTTGGTTGCTAGTATCAGAATTTTTGAACTGAGAGAATTTATTTGTAGCATAGCCTGTTAGGCTGTGCCACTTCTCCAATAGACACTTAATTGTGGATTTTATCATAGATAGTCCTGGGATTTGGGTAGGCATTCAGACGCGCTCTAACTACTTTTACCTATCATCTTAATGTGGACAGAACAGTAGATTTGAATTTTCGCCTATTGGTTTATTCACACCGGTTTGTTACAGAATCCATGCCTGTATACGATCCGCAATTACCTCAATATCGGTTATGGTTCCATCTGCAATCTTAAAGCCGAGATCAATAATTGAATCATCAATATCGAGACGCAAGGTACAACCATTAACTTCTAAAAACAAGATAGCACAATGCAGATCGGTACGCTTATTCCCATCCAAGAATACATGTCCAGTGACAATATGATGGGCATACACAGCAGCCTTTTGGGATAAAGTCGGATACAACTCGATGTCGCCAAATTTTCCGCTAACCGCGTCAACCACATAGTGTAACCGATTTTCATCCAGCAAGTGATAGGTCCCGACATGTCCCTCGGCAACTTCCAGAATCTCCGCGATTGTCAAATATCTCATAAGTTGCCAAGGGTTTTCCAAGCGCGTTGGTAGTTTTGCAGTGTTTCGTCTAAGGCAGTGGTGCTGTTTATTCCTATCTCGCTAGCAGTTTGCATGTCTGCTTTCGCTTTTTCCGTTTCTCCGAGGTGTAACCAAACTTTGCTGCGCCTATAATAGGCATCGGCATAATCGGGTTTGAGTTCTATCGCTTTGGTATAGTCTTCAATCGCAAATTTCAACTCACCCTTTTTGCTATGAGCCACACCGTGATTGTAGTATGCCTCGGCACATTCTGTGTTTCGTTTTTTGGTCATTTTTTGCACCACAATACGGATTGCTTAATCCGGTTTTTCACCTTTCCAAAGTAGCGTCACGATATATCTATAGCACGCTTAACGTGCTATGTTTCTGTGATTCAGATAGTTTACTCGGTCGCTGCCTCCACAATAGCAATCTCTCCTTGTGTTAAATTATACAATGCCTACATGCGTTTATCAATTTCTTTTTCCAAGGCAGAGGTATCTGTTCTGAATCCACTACAAGCGGCGATAACGTCCCCATCACATTAATTCTAAGCGTTTTGAAAATGTTGCTTTGGCAATGAATGTCCCATCCCCTGATACAATTCAAGGACTGCCGCAAAAGCACCTTTGACATTTTCTAACGCCTCGTCTAACGAATCACCTTCGGTAACTAACTCTGGCAACAGCGGAGAAGTGACTGTATATCCACCTTCAACTTGAGGTGTGAAAAGAAGTGGTATTTTGTATTCCATCAAAACCCTCCATCCCTCGCGGTCTTTTGCTTTATTTTCAAAAGTGCATAATGCGCGCGAGCGTCGCTTCAAGTTCTTGAGTGTACTGAATCATTGGCGGTTTTTCACCTTCGCAAAGCAGCAGTGCGATATTGTTTCGCAGTGAAAATAGCACGCTTAACGTGCCATGTTACGGATATGAGGTGTTATTTCAGAGACGACGGGTTCTATTTCTCGAATAGCATCCCAGTCAATCACCGCTGTCCACAACTTTTCTTCTTCGGAGTAGTGAACAACGCCCTCAACCTCTAACTCTTCGCTATAGATAATCAGAGATTGACCACTTAGCAATACGATTTTTTGATGTTTGAGATCCGCCACTGTACCGGCGCAGTTCAACCGCACTCTCCCTTTTGCATCTGCGTTGTGGAAGTCTGCGAAAACTCTTGGTTTGTTCATCTACTCGTTCCAGCAACCCATTTTAACATGAGCTCGATTAAAAGTAGTAGACACACGCCGTGTGCCATCACAAACGGCTCCTTGTAGCACAAATTGTTAGTTTGTATAGAATTTCACCGCAAATTAACACCCGACTCTACAATAACTGTTTTACCGTGCTCACGTTATCCGAGGCCCCTCTGTTGTTCATTGTCTGAATCAGGATTTACAAGATTAAGGGATTGCCAAAATAAATAAGGCAGACAAAACACTGTCCTATTTGAAACTGGCAGCGATTTTTGAAGCAGTGGATTAGGCTTTACGCCTACTGCGGAGTCAACATTTCGGCAATGTCCTCAGGCAACTTAAAACCATTTCCTTTTTCAAAGTCTGCAACACTTTCGTAGTCGTTATGGAATGAAGCAATGATATTCATGCCTATGTTTTTAGCATCTATTAGGTCTTGTCTTGCTTTTTCCCATTCTTGTAGGTGTAACTGCAACACCCCGCGCTTGTAATAAACAGAGGCTGAATTGGGTTTGAGTTCTATCAATTTTGTATGATCTTTGATGGCGTTATCAAAATCACCTTTTTTTCTGTAAGCATCACCGCGGTTGTAATAGGCATTGACGTAATTGGGTCCGATCTGTATAGCAGTAGTATAGTCTTTTATGGCATTATCAAGATCGCCTTTTCTGACGTAAACCCTGGCCCGCCTGCTATAGTAGGCATAATCCTCACCGGGTTTGAGTTCTATCGCTTTGGTGTAGTCTTGTATCGCGTTATCAAGATCACCTTTGTCCTTGTAAACGATGCCGCGGTCGTAATAGGCATTGGCATAATCGGGTTTGAGTTCTATAATGGTGGTATGGTCTTTTATGGCATTATCAAGATCGCCTTTTCTGACGTAAACCCTGGCCCGCATGTTATAGTAGGCATGGACTTGATCAGGTTTGAGTTCTATCGCTTTAGTGTAGTCTTGTATCGCGTTATCAAAATCGCCTTTTCTGGCGTAAACCATCCCTCGTTCCCTATAGGCACGGACTTGATCAGGTTTGAGTTCTATCGCTTTAGTGTAGTCTTGTATCGCGTTATCAAAATCGCCTTTTCTGACGTAAACCGTCCCTCGTCTGCTATAGGCGTAGACTTCATCGGGTTTAAGTTCTAGCGCTTTGGTGTAGTCTTCGATTGCATTATCAAACTCCCTTTTTCCCCTATAAACATTGCCCCGTCCGTTATAGGCATAGACTTCATCGGGTTTAAGTTCTAGCGCTTTGGTGTAGTCTTGCATGGCGTTATCAAAATCGCCTTTTCTGACGTAAACCGTCCCTCGTCCGTTATAGGCAGAGACTTCATCGGGTTTAAGTTCTATTGCCTTTGTATAATGCGTAATGGCTTTTTCGTATTCCTCTTGTTTTGTTTCAGATGTTGTTGCTTCATCTGCCCTATTGCGAAAGGCAAAACCTCTATAAAAGTGTGTATATGCATCTCCATGAATGTCTTGATTTTTAATAAAACCATGGAGGTCGTTGTAGATAAATTCTGTAGATATGCCGTGATAATCCCGCAGGTATTGGAGCAACGGTTGTTTGAGCTTTGCCGGAATAATGACTATATCGTTCTCGTGTGGTTCAATAAAGCCCCGTGGTGGTCTTATGAACACGCTTTTTTGGACGATGACACGGTGTCGTGGATTTCGTGGGTGCGCGATCATGTCTCTTATCTCATCTGTTTTTTGCAGGATAACCCGACCGTCTTCTTCATAACGACCGTCGCATGCAAAGAAAAGGGCAATGAAGTAGTCTGTCGTGAAGTCGATAAGGTTCGTTTTACCACCGTAGTGTTGGATTTCAGTGAGAATTTCAAAATCTCTCGCTTCTTCTATCAACTTTGCCGTCACGTCCTGTAGTGGCGTGATATCCAAGCGAAAATCCTGAGGAAGGTCCCCTGTATGTTTTTTCGCAGCAGCCAGCATTTCTTTTTGCACAAGTTCTATATCAAAGTGCTCGTTCTCAATCTCAAAATCACGATAGAGTTTTGAAGAGACTTTTAGATTTTTCTTATTCCGTTCACCACGATAGATATAACCACCACCTTCCGATTTCTGCTCTGTTTCGCGGATGATGTCCTGAACTGTCTGTGGTTTCTCATTTGAAGCGTTAGATTGATTTGACATTTTGATTCGTCTCCATAGCGGCAATTTCTTTGGGATAAACATCACAATTGTCTGAATCGCGGATTTTCACAGATTACACGGATGACGCGAATTATCCTACTCACCCACCGAATAATTTTAGATGACAGATTCAAAAATCCGCGAAATCTGTACAATCTGCGATAATCCGCGATTCAGACAAGTTATTCTGTTGTTGCCTCCGCGATGCAGATTGTTTGAGAGTAATGATAACATGCAAGATGGGTAGATTTCAACGGAATTTTAGCGTTAATTTCATGCGTCACATACCGCTCCGCTGGAGCGGAAGATTGGAAATGCTACATATTCTATTCTCACTGCGAAGCAATATCGCTCCGCTGGAGCGGAAGTCTAAAACGGCACGCGGAGCGTGCCTACTACTTTAGGATTTCCCCTTCAAACTCCGCGCTTTCCGCAAACGCGATTCTACAAGCTTAACAACTGCTTCGGACACCCCATCTCGCTCGCCTTGTGTGAGGTTGAGAGCATCAAAAATAATTGCGTCAAGGGCGCGGCGATCGTCTGATGGGTCCAGCATTTCCCATGAAGAGGACGCGAATAACGCCTCGTCTTCAAATGCGAAGATTTTTGGATATAAACACAGCAATTCCGAAACCTCGTAGGTCTGAATTTTTAGTAGACCACCGCCGAAATTAGAACGTCCCGCCATATTTACCATCAGTTGAAATAACGAAGAATTTAAGGAGGCACATAAAGGCAAAATCAAATCCGAATCTGTGTGGACCTCTTGGAAATTGTCACTCGTATAACAACCGTCTGGAGTATACAAGGTTCTCGCAGTTGAAGAAATCAGATAGTTGAAAGAAAGCAACGGAATCTGCCGTTCCCCCAAATCCCACCAGCGCGCTCGCGATCTGCAACTCGGTCTCTGATGAAACCTTTGTTTCTCTCCCCATTTGATATACTCCAAGGCAGCAGTGCCCGTCAATGCTGCCTTGTCTGCATGACACATAAATAACTTGAACTGCAACTGACTGGGGTCTACACGGATGCTTTTACATTCACGCGGACTCTTGATGACAGGCTTCAGATATTCCGACTCTATCCCCCACTCTTGAATCCGATCCGCGTCAAGATAAAAGAACTCATTCGCGCCGGTTGTGAAGCCACGCTTCACCTTGGCAATGTCACCTAACCGCACCAGTTTATCTTTTCCCTTCTCTAAGATCGTCCAATAGATGTCTGGGGCGCGGAGGTATTTACCACCCCACTTGTCACCTGCGTATTTATTCTCGCGCGTACCTTCCTGTTTTAACTCGGCATAAGTCAGGGTTCGTGCCCGACGGTTCTCTACATTTGGATCGCCAATGAACGTCTTGAAGGTAAGAAAATGGATCTGGGAATCCGAGTCGGGTGTGCCGTTTCGGAGAATGCTGACGATGGTGTTGATGTCGGCACTCTCAAACTCACGTTCGGCTTCACTGTGGCAGATAACTGCACCTGCCGTGTTGTCCAATAGATACTTCTGCAACGGGGCACCGTAGTTGACATCCAACCAACTGTTGGAACAGATAAAGGTATGAACACCGTTTGGACTTAGCAATTGCAGTCCGCGTTCATAGAAATAGACATAAAGGTCGGCTGCACCCGTGTAACAGGCGTAGTGTTTTTTTAACGTCGGTTTAAGTGCCTTGATTTTCTCTTGGCGGACGTAAGGCGGATTGCCAATCACGACATCGAACCCGTCTATGATACCGAACATCCATTCAGGATCAAAGAAGTCTGCCGTGGCGTTCTGGTTGTATGGATCCCAGTTGGCGATCTTTTCAGTCGTTTCGCTCGGAAACCCGTCTTGTTGCAGCAACGCGCTAATCTCAGCGCGGAGTTCGGCATCGCGGTTACGGTAACGTTCTTTTGTACGCGGCGTGCGAGCGGTGAAGTGTCGGCGGCGCACCTCTTCTAACGCCTTCTCTTTACTGTCTATTTCTGGATTTCGGAATGTCATCTGTGCAGGTTTTTCGACACCGAGAAGGGTATTCGCAGCCACGAATTTCGTCTCCAAATTTGGCAATGGACGCACACCGCGGTTCTCGCGGGTATCGTCGATTTTCTGCTCAACAACCAACGAGATAAAGAAACGGAGCTTGGCAATCTGTGTGGCGATGGGTTGGATGTCTACGCCGTAGATGCAGTTCTCTATCAGATAGAGTTTCCTGCCGTAGTCGAGTTCGTTGCGTTCAAATGCTTCGTTGATGCTGGCGATTTCGCCTTCCAGTTCAGCGATGGCACTTTCACGAAAAGTGCTGTCGTCAATCTTCTCTGACGCGGCGATGGCACCTTGGACGCGATCAATCTGGCGTTGTCGCCACTCTGCGTTGCGGGGATCCAGTTTGCTGAGTAGGAAGACGAGTTTGTGTAGGATACCCATTGGGAAGGCACCGGAGCCGCACGCGGGATCCAGAATCTTCAGTGTGTCGATGGCGTTGATGAGGTGTTGCACCTCGGCATCGGTAAATTGGTGGGGTTCGTCGTTGTAGGCGAGGAGGTGGCGGAGTTTGGTTTCTATATTTCGGTTACGGCACAAAGGATTGTGCCTACTACTTTCTTTGAGATAGGCGATGAGGGATTCGTCCACCATGTAGTTAACGATCTCGCGCGGTGTGTAGAACGAGCCCGTCTGCTTGCGTGCGGTCGTCCCCGTTTCGGGGTTATACGCTGCGAGTAGGTTTTCAAATACTTGTCCGAGCAACTCGGGATCCAAGGCGACTTCTTCCTCTATGGGTGTGTTCTCGGCAATGGTGAACTTATAGCGGTTGAGGATGTGGATTAAGCCTCGTACGGTATACCGACTGTTTTTCGTGTCATAGATGGCGTTGAGGTTTATCGCCTGTGGTTCGGAAAAGAAGAGTTCATTCGGGACGTGAAGCGGGTTGTCCTCTCTATCGGAAAAACCGTCGATTCGTAGGATTTTTTCATTGGGTCGCGATTCGGAGATCGCTCCTACCGGTGTGTCAAGACATTCAAACAAGCCACTAGGGTCATTTAGTTTTAAGATTTGATTTGTAGAGTTATGATTTTATATGGGCATGTATTGCGTGAGTTTTCACGCAATACATGCTATACTTCACCCTAAAAATCCACAACGACTTTGAGGTGAAGACGATGACGAGAAAACCTTCTCGCCACTTGCTTGATATGTTAGCATCACTGCCAGACCCACGCAAGGAAAAAGGCAAACGGCATCCGTTGAAAGCCATCCTCGCCCTTGCTATCCTCGCCATCATGTCT
>JAJDUH010000009.1 GCA_022826805.1 Candidatus Poribacteria bacterium | reverse complement strand
ATCTTTGGCGATGATTTGCAGTGTACCAGTCAAGTTCTCCACAAAGATACGTTTCGCTTCAGTAAGCGTATCTACATACGCGTAACTTCCGTTGCCCTTGTCCGCGAGTTGTTCCATGAGAATGTCGTTGTAGTTACCCATACCGAATCCAACTGTCGTTAACAGAACACCTTCCTTAACATAGGTCCCGATTTCTGCCAGAATGGCATCTGGTCCCGTTTGTCCCACATTTGCGACACCATCGGAACACAGAATCACACGGTTGATGTAATCCGGGTGGAAATTTTGGAGGGCGAGTTGGTATCCTATCCGCAGCCCTGCCTCTGCATTGGTTGCACCACCGGGTGCAAGCGAATGGATTGCTGCTAAGATGTGCTCACGATTCACATTCCGCGTATGTGGCAGCAAGACTTTAGCGGTAGAGCCATAAATGACGATGCCTATCTCGTCACTTGGACGTAAGTGGTCGACAAGAAGCGTCAACGCCTTTTTCACCAATTCCAACCGGTTTTCCCTATTCATTGAGCCGGAGACATCTATCACAAATGTCAGTTTCGCGTCTTTCCGATCTTTATCTGGGACGATGCGGCCTTGGATGCCAATTCGCAATAATTGCAGTCGTTTTCCCTCACCAAATTTGGAGGGTGTGCCTTCAAGATGGATAGCAAACGTGGCATCAGAGGATGGTATATAATTGTAATCAAACGCGTTGACAAACTCCTCAACCCGTACTGCCTCCCGGGGCGGTAGGAACCCATCTCGGAGATAACGACGCGTGATTGCATAGGACGCTGTATCCACATCCATGCCAAACGTCGAAAAAGCATCATCTTCCGTATCAATAAATGGATTCGTACCATGTGCTTGAAAGAAAACATCGTCAAAAGCAGCACTGTTCGGCGGATTCAATTTAACCTGTTCTACGCTTTCCGGAACAATGTTAGATATAGGTGGAACGGGAATTGCCTGGGGAGCAGCATCGGGGATTGCCTCGGCAGCGGTTGCAGTAACTGTAGGAAAGACCAGACCGGGTTCAGGCTCAGGAAGTGGCGGAACAATAGGCTCAGGAAGTGGGACGACCTCACCGAAGTATTGCGCGACAAACACTAAATCTAAAATACTAATGTTTCCATCTCGATTAACATCGGTGTGCAAGTTGGCTGCAGCGGACGTACCAAGGCTTTCCGCTACGAGCGTTAGATCTAAGATATTCACCGTTCCATCTTGGTTGACATCCACTAAGAGTAACGGCGTTGCGACAATTCTGCCATATACAGGAATTACTGACAGCGGCATTGCAGCACTGTCAAAGAGTGTCATATCTATTAACGTAATGACAGAAGACTTTACCTCCACGACCTCAAACTTCACCGTTGCAAGCGTTCCCTCTTCTGCTGGAGTAACACCTGTCGGAGAAGCTGCTGCCAAGTGGACACTGTTCGCGGAAGTTATCGTTGAGGAAGCAAACGTCCCTGCGGGGAGATAATCTGCATTTGCGCTATCAATATAGCGGAGCGCAGTTGGGTCAAAGTGAAGGGTTAATCTATAACCAGCAACGCCTTTGCCCCCTGTTATCTGAATGTTAAGATCCAACTGTTCCCCGGCTGTCGGGGATAAAATTCGCCCAGGGGTTACAGAGACAACGGCTTCGCCATAACTCATCGTTGTAAATCCTAAACCTATGAGAACAACGAGAGCAGAAAAAAAGAGGTGTTTCTTTAACAATTTCTTCACAAATTATCTCCTAAGAATTCAAGTTGGTAATCTCTGGCGATGAAGGCTGTGATAGCAAATAGCGGCTACACGGACAGGTCGGGTTACCCACCAAGACTTTAATCAGAACTATGCCAATATTCAATGCTAAAAGACAAAACTACGACATCTCTAAGCAAACGGGAATGTGCCTTGATATCCGCGGGGTCGCGAGACGTGCCAAACGCCTTCATACATCGGTGTTACCTGATAATGGCACACGACATTGCTGCGTTCCATATCGTCGCGTTCTTTTGCGCCTTGGTGGGGAATATGGTTGATGAAGACGACACAATCACCGGCTTTCGGATGCAGAATAACGTGTGCTTGTGCGTCACACCACGCTTCAAACTTGGGGCGATCCAACGGATAGAGGTGTGGTGGCTCTGACAAATGTCCACCTTTGATAAACTTGAGGTGTCCTTCACCGGGATCATTGTCTTGAAAATAGAAGGTTGTGTTAATGCCTACCGGTGCCATGGCAAATGGATGTTCTTCGACGTACCGCTTTTCCTCCCAATAGCCGTAGAAATCCATGTGCCACTCTTGGAGATAGGGTCCAGGATTGATGTGTGCGCGCAGGCTGCGAAGTTGGCACTGCCTACCCATCAATCCTTCGAGGTAAGGACGGACACTCGGGTGCCCTACAAGCGGTTGGTAAGTATCAGGTTCCCGATCAAGGAGGGTATCAAACCACATATTGCCGACTGCATTTAAGCCTTCCTCCCAACCTTCCTGGCGCGCGTAATTAATACGCTGACGGATATTTTCTGTCTCCTCCGGAGACAACGCGCCCTCTAATAAAATGAACCCTTCCTGCTGTAGTTGCGCGAGTTTATCTTTCATGTCTGCCATCGTTTTATCTCCTCTTGAAGATTCAGAGTTATTGACAGTATTCTATACCTTTAGGGTCAAGGTGTCAATTTTAATTACCAGCGAAAAGTTTGGCGATCTTGGCATACAAGCCCCATCCACTAATTCCGGCAAATGCCATAAGCACGGCTGCGGAAATAAGAGCACCAACAAACATGAATGGGCGTGTCCGATAAGCTGCAGGCAGTTTAGCGTTCAGATATAATGCGGCAAGCATCATTAAGGCAATTGAAAAATTCGCCAAAATAAAACCAGCGATCTGTGTCAAGATGTCAAATGGGATGTTTAACCAGATTAGGATCATCGTCGTAACAAAGATATAGAGACAGATCCATCTGCGAAGCGTGTCGTAGTTCCATTCGTACTGGGGCCAGACTGCCTGAAAGAACTCTTGTATCACCCGTGCGTAAATCTCCGGAAGTGCCTGTAGCGTTCCCCACAATGCAACAATGATACAGATATAATATACCCAGACGAGTGAACTGTGGATATTTTGCCAGACGCTCGCCTGATCGGTCAGCAGGCTCCATCCCTCAAAGGTGCTTTGCGTGCCATACAGGACAGCAGCACCAGAGATCATAAACGCGCCTGTCACAATGAAGAGTACAATCGCCCCCATGCCGATATCCCATCGTAGCGGCGCAAGGATTTGACGGAGTTGGCTCACCTTCTCAGGTTGTTCAGGGAGATAATCGATGCTGCCACTGTTCGAGGCACGTTGTCGGATAGCCTCGATGTTCTGATGTGATGTCATGCCCCATCGATGGATTCCCACCCAATTTGCGTAGACGATGTACCCCATAACAGATCCGCCGACGTAACCGAACGCTGTCGCCATTGTCAATAAAGGATTCTCAACAGCGTCCGACGGTGCCCATTCGGGAAATTCAGGCAGGTATCCAAAACGGAGACTCCCCACCAATGCTTTGCCAAAATCGGGGCGCACCATCAACGTACCAATGATAGTTCCAACTACAAGGATAGCACAGATAATAAGTTGCTGTTTTTCGAGTCTTTCAAAAGAGATACGTAAACCGAAAAGGAGTGCGAGGGTGATGAAACAAGATGTGATTAGGTTTTCCCAAACAAGCTGCGAGCCCCCAGAGGGCAGAGCGTCTTTGAACAAAAAATGGAGGAGTGCCCCGCAAGGTTTACCAATTGGCACCCATGCTAAAGGCGCGCCTACCATTTCAAAGAGTACAATCGCGATAAGAAACCATCCACGGGGTCCGGGTAATTTGACGAGCCGGTGTCCGATATATTCTCCGCTGACTGCTGTATAGCGTCCAAGCAAATACGTGACAAAAATGCCTTTCACAACGCAGCTTAGCAGCACAAGCCAGAGCAAGTTATATTCTGCCCATGCCCCTGCACGGACGACGACAATCGTCTCTCCTGCACCAATACTTACGGAAGCAACAATCGCTGCAGGTCCAAACACAGCGGCGAGGGCTATGAGTTTTTTTAGGGACCACGGTTCAGTATAGGGACCGGTAACAGGTGGGATGTCAACAGGATCAGAACTTTGGTTTTCTTCTGTCTGCATAAAGGTTTCCTAATAAAATGAGCGGGTTCAAGAGAACCCGCTCACTTTCGGACGCTCTATTCTAACGGTTCTAATGGCTGTGCGTTCCCGAAGACCGGCGTTGGAGCATTACCCGGTGCCGCCCACCGCGCAGCATTTGCAATAACATGTCGGACGTTCTCATCGTAATAGATCGGATACGTTTCATGACCGGGACGGAAATAGAAGATTTTGCCTCTTCCGCGATAATAACAACATCCACTCCGGAAGACTTCACCGCCGGGGAACCAACTGACCAAAACGAGTGTGTCGGGTTCAGGAATCTCAAAGGGTTCGCCATACATTTCGGCGTGTTCAATTTCAAAGTATTCGCCTAAACCTTCGACGATTGGGTGTCCATGTTCAATGACCCAGAGGCGTTCTTTTTCACCAGATTCACGCCATTTGAGAGCACAGGAGGTGCCCATCAAACCGGTGAAAGGCTTAGAGTAGTGTGCAGAGTGGAGGACAATGAGTCCCATGCCGTCCAAGACCCGTGCGCGAACTTTGGCGGCGATTTCGTCCTCAACAGCAGCGTGTGCGGCGTGCCCCCACCAGATTAAGACATCGGTGTTTGCGAGCACATCGTCGGTTAAGCCGTGTTCGGGTTCATCCAAAGTTGCGCTCCGGACTTTAAAACCACCTGCCTTGTCGAGACCATCAGCAATCGCACCGTGAATTCCATTGGGATAGAGACCCCCAATGAATTCGTTTGTTTTTTCGTGTCTAAATTCATTCCAGACTGTAACCTGAATTGGTTGTGCCATAAGTTACTCCTTACAATAGTTATCAGTCGTCGGTTGTCGGTTAAGAGGTCTCTATGTAACAATTCGCCTTTTGCTGAAGCACACCAAGTTAGGCAAGATTTTACAAAGGAAACTTTTAACGGATAACCGCCCCTCTTTTTTAATAAAAATCCACAACATCGGTTTTCAAAAACCGATTTCGGGTTCTTAATATATCAAATCATCGTATCAATCAGCGATGGTATAAACAGTCAACGCAGATCACCGCGCTCGGTAGTGTCTTCAAGAGTAGGTCTTGCTCTTTTCAGTGATGCAGTCGTCGTTTCTATTCCTGAATGTTTAACGCGCTTATTCTCAGTTTCTAAAGGTCGAATAGACAACCGACATCCAAGTGCAGTAAGAACAGCACTGAGTAAATCAATCCGTGGGGGCTTTTCACTTGAGAGCATGTTTGAGAGACATTGTTCCTCAATACCTGCTTGCTTAGCAACCTCTGCAATTCCAGCCTGTGATTCTATGACAGTCCGAAGGGCAACGAAAAACAAACGAGCATCTCTATCAATTTGATATTCCTCAAGTGCCACATCAAGATAGTCAATCGCCCTTTCATGGTCGGCAGCCAGTTTCTCAATTAGGTACTCGCGCCATGTTTGATATTCGCTCATCGGTGTGTCTCCTTATATTGCAACCAATAGTTCTTCGCCCGTTCAATATCCGGCGTTTGTGATGACTTGTCGCCAGCACAGAGTAGAAGAACAATTGTGTCACCGACTTCACCAAAATAGATACGGTAGCCTGCTCCAAAGTGAAGACGCAGCTCAAATACACCTTCACCCACGGCGTGGCAATCACCCAAATTGCCTGCTTCAAGCCGGTCAAGTCGTGTTTGAATTCTGCTCTGCGTCCTTTTGTCTTGAATTGATTCCAACCATTTAGCGAAGGGTCTCCTGCCATTCTGTGTGCGATAGACGAGGAGTCTTCTCGGACGAACATGACGCATTAAGGTTTCGATATCCACAGACTGCTGCGCTTAAAACGCTAACTCCGTCTCAATGGCTTCATCGTAGTCTATCCCTTCCACTTCAAATCCGAAGAGATTTCGGAAGCGGCGTCTGAAACCTGCGTAATCGGAGAGTTCATGGAAATTGTCGGTATCAATTTGTTCCCACCGCTCGGCGACTACGTTGGTTATTTCAGGTTGCAACTCGCGGTCATCAAGCCGGATATAGCGTTCAGCATCGAGTTGCGGTTGCAATCCCGGTCCGAGATGCTCTGAGAACAGGCGTCGCATCTGCCCAATGGGTGCTTCATTGATCTCCTTGGCATCCATAATGTCATAGAGGATACTAACATAAAGCGGCACGACAGGAATCGCTGCGGAGGCTTGTGTAACAACGGCTTTGTTCACCGAAATATAGGCACTGCCACCGAGTTGGTTTGCGAGTCGTTGGTCAAGGGCGTCCACACGCATCTTTAAATCGTCTTTTGCTCTACCGATAGTCCCATCTCGGTAAATGGGCCAGGTCATGGAACCTCCGATATAGGTATAGGCAACAACGGTCACCTCTGAGGCGAGCAATTCGGCGTCTGCTAATGCGTCAATCCACATCTCCAAGTCCTCACCGCCCATCACGGCGATCGTATCAGCAATCTCCTGTTCATTCGCGGGATCAATCGTTACAGGCGTGATGACTTCTCGATTGAGATTGATTGTTTTTCCCGTATAGGGTTCGCCGATTGGTTTGAGGACGGATTGATGTGAGGCACCGGTGTTCGGGTGGACTCGACGTGGTGCGGCGATACTATAAACGAGGATATCTATTTTGCCGAAATCTGCTTTGAGTCGGTCAATAGCCTCCACTTTCATCTCATTGGAAAACGCATCTCCGTTGAGGCTATCGGCATAAAATCCGTCCGACGCTGCCTGTCGATGGAAAGCAGTAGTGTTATAGTAACCTGCTGTCGCGGTGCGCCTGCTATCAGCTGGACGTTCGTAGAGGAGCCCAAGCGTTTTGGCACCGTAAGCATAAGTTAAAGCGATACGAGAGGCAAGTCCATACCCTGTCGATGCACCGATGACGAGGGCATTCATACCTGTCTCTTTGTAAGGAACGCCCTGTTTAATCTCACCTATCTGGTTTCGGACATTCGTCTGACAGCCAGTTGGATGAGCGTTGGTACAGATAAACCCGCGTATCCGAGGCTTAACAATTTGAACTGCCATTGTCCCCTTCTCTTGTAAAGCGGTTAGTCTTCGATTTCGACGACCATTTCAACTTCAACCGGAATCCCACCAGGAAGTTGCACCATGCCGACTGCGGAGCGTGCATGTTTACCCTTATCGCCGAAGACCTCGACGAAAAAATCGGATGCGCCGTTGACAACTGCGGGCTGGTCGGTGAAGTCGGGTGCTGAATTGACGAACCCAACCACTTTGACGACCCGCTTGACTCGGTCGAGATCACCGAGGGCATGTTTGAGGGTACTCAACAAACCCATCGCAACCTGACGTGCCGAGGCGTAGCCTTCTTCGATAGTAGCATCAGTGCCGAGTTGGCTTTTATAGATTTTACCTTCGCCTGTTCCGGGTCCATGCCCTGAGGTAAATATGAGATTGCCGGTCTGCACGGTTGTGACGTAATTCGCTACAGGAATGGCTGGCTCCGGCAGCTCTACACCTAATTCTTCAAGCCGTTGTTCTATTTTCATCTGATTATCCTTCTGGAAATGGATTAAATTCTAATATGCCGCAAACACGGCACTTTTGGCGTTCTTTGGAATATGGGCTTGCAAGCTGCGCGCTAAAGCAAGCAGAAGCTTACCGTGGTTGTTCGTATGTGCCTCTATTATTAAACAGATTTTCGGCAATTTTGTCAAGCAAAGTTTTTGGTTATTGGGCACCCGTTATAAGCAAAGAATAAGATGTTGGGAAATGTAAATGTTGGGATGGTTTCGGAAATCTTCATAGCGAATAGCGTATGGGCAAAATTTAGAAATCCCTCCTACAGGAAAACCTTACAATTTGCCAGGGCTATTTAGTTTTAAGAGGTAAGTTTACTTATGTGAAGGTTAATTGTCGATGGATGCCCGAATTTATAGTGAATTCCATAATTAATTGGACACTTCTTTTGTAGCGCAAACTTTTAGTTTGCGTCCCACCGCTACACGCAAACGAACAGGAATCCGTGCCAAATGTTCACATATTTTCGGGCTTTACTATAAATGTAATACAAGGAATGGGTTTGGTCTATTCCCAGACCAAATCCGGGATAGCACACTTTTCCCCAACAAGTTGGGGCGTCCATTATGTAAAATACTGGAAAACTAAATGACCCTATACAATTTGCTTTAGAGATTGGCTTGTGCTAAAATGTGTGGAAGTTAACCAAAATATCTCTATATCTTCATTAAAAACACAAGGAGCAACTATGAAAGTAGCAGCAATTTTAGGTGAACGGCAAGCGGGACTTGTTGACGTGCCAGATCCGACTCCGAAAGAGGATTGGGTGGTCGTAAAAATCCATGCGTCCCCGATGTGCACTGAATATCACGCCTTTGAACACGGGTCCAAAACCGATGGGATGGGGCACGAAGCAGCTGGTGAAGTGGTTGACATCGCACAACCCGGAAAGGTAGAAGTCGGCGACCGGGTGGTTGTGATGCCGCAATATCCATGTGGGAAATGTGTACTTTGCACGGATGGTGATTACATCCACTGCGAAAATAACTACAATTTCGAGGAGTTCACGGGTTCCCGTTACGGTAGTGCGACGATGGCGCAGTATATCGTTAAGCCGTCTTGGTTGCTCCCGAAGATTCCAGATAACGTGTCTTATGAACACGCCTCGCTTGCGTGTTGTGCCTTGGGTCCGTCATACCGCGCCTTCGACGAGATGGGTGTCAATGCGACGCACACTGTGCTAATTACAGGGATAGGCCCGGTCGGTTTCGGTGCGATTACCAACGCCCGCTTCCGTGGTGCGAAAGTTATCGCAGCGGAACTGATTCCGTGGCGTGTTGAACGCGCAAAACAGATGGGAGTCGAAGCGGTCATCAATCCAACAGATGAAGATGCTGTCGATCAGATTCGCGATCTTACCACAGATGGTCGCGGTGTTGATTTCGCCCTCGATTGTTCTGGGAACGTCCAAGCACACCGGCTCTGCATTGATGCGACTCGTAGACGCGGGACCATCGCTTTCGTCGGGCAAAGTGGTACAAACGACACTGTTCTCCATGTCAGTCCAGATCTCATTGGCAAAGGGTTACGGCTCGCTGGGGCATGGCACTATAACCTCAATCAGTTTCCAGGATTGATGAAGGTCATTGAAGGTTCACCGCTCCTTGATCGGCTCATCAGCAATATCTTTCCGATGAGTGAGATTCAACAGGCATTTGAAACTTCCACATCTCACGAAAGTTCTAAGATTATCCTGAAACCGTGGGAGTAGATTATGCCAAAGACGTACAAGCCGAATATACTTCTCATCGTGTCAGATGACCATGCAGCACCAGCAATTAGCTGCTACGGTAGCAAGATGAATCGCACTCCGAATATCGATCGGATTGGTGATGGTGGAATGCGATTCAACAACTGCTTCTGTACGAACGCCATCTGTACACCGGCGCGCGGCTCTATCCTGACCGGAAAGTATAGCCATAAAACCGGTATCAAAACCCTCTCAGATACGATTGATCACACACAGGAACAGACCTTCGCACAACAACTGCATGCCGACGGGTATCAGACAGCGATTGTCGGGAAGTGGCATCTTGGGCACGGGGGTGTCAGCGATCCGCACGGCTTCGATTACTGGAATGTCTTCCCTGTCCAAGGTGCGCACATCAATCCTGAGATGATTGAGATGGGAGAACGGAAAAAATTCGATGGGTATTCCGCAGACATCGTGACGGACAGTTCGCTGAACTGGCTACAAAACCGGGACACGGATCAGCCGTTTTTCTTGATGACGACCTACAAAGCGACACACGACCCCTTTTTCCCGAACCCGAAGCACTTGCATCTCTATACGGACGAAATTCCTGAACCACCCACCTTCAACGATAACTATGAAAATCGTGCGGCAGGCGCTGCGATGAACACGGCGAAGGTAGACATCATGCAACGGAAAAAGCATCTCCCCGAACCGACACCCGAAGGTCTGGAAGGCGATGCGTTGAAGCGGTGGAACTATCAGTGTTACATGCAGAACTATCTGCGTTGTGCACATGCCATTGACGAAAACGTCGGACGATTACTGGATTATCTGGACACGGAAGGTTTGACAGAAGACACGATCGTTATCTATTCAGCGGATCACGGGTTCTTCTTGGGTGATCACGGTTGGTACGATAAACGGTTTATGTATGAGGAATCGATGCGGATTCCGTTGCTTGTCCGGTATCCACGTGAGATTCAAGCGGCGGGTGTAACCGAACAGATTACACTAAACGTCGATTTCGCGCCAACGCTCCTCGACTACGCTGGCATACCAATTCCAGATGATATACAGGGACGGAGTCTTCGAACATCGTTGAACGGAGAAACGCCAGCGGATTGGCGGACGTCTATGTATTATCGGTATTGGATGCACCTGGCGCATTTTAACATACCAGCACATTACGGTGTGCGAACAGAACGCTATAAACTCATCTACTATTATGGTGAAGCGCTGGGATCAGGTGGCGCGATTAATCGCTCAACACCCCCGGAATGGGAACTGTTTGATTTGGAAAAGGATCCGCACGAGATGCATAATGTCTACGAAGATCCAGCGTATAGAGGGGTTGTTGTGGAACTGAAAGCGGAATTGGAACGCCTGCGGGATGAGTTGGGGGATTATGAGTAGCGTTAGAGATGAACCGTTTGTAGTAGGGCAATTTATTGCCCTACTACGCGCCTAAAAACATTCTTCTTCACCTATTGTCTTTAACTTCCCCCCAGGTAACAGCGATTTTACCGTGAGGTTCGACATCAGAGACGAGTATTTCCATGTCCTTCTGGATGTCCTTTTGGGATAAAGCTTCGCTGTAGATAGCGAATTCATCAATAACACCGTGAGCACCTGACGTGGTGGCTCTGTACTTAAACTTGTTGTTCCCCCCGATTCTTGGGGATTCATGAAATGCGGGGAATCCCGCGAACCCTTTCGCTGTAGCGATTTCCTCGCCATCAATATAGAAGAAAGCACTGCCTCCGAAATCCCAAGTTGCTGCTACGTGCATCCACTGATCTTTCTTAACAACATCAGCCGCCTGAGCGGCGAGATAATAGTCTGTATCCGGTGCGTCCTCTACTGCGAAGTGGAACTCATTTTCCCGTTCTCCGATGACGGCACCTTTTCCAAAGGAGAAGAAGACGACTGCATTGTTGGCATCGAATAACCTAAAGGTACCTGCATCGCCACCATTCCAGTAAGGCTTAAACCAGAACTCAACGGTGCCGGGATCGGTCATTAAGTAATCGAATTCAATGTACTGGTCCAAGTCTTTGCTGAGTTCTATGCCCATTCCGTACGGACCTTCTTTACTTGCGACACGCTTTGCACCACCCACAATTCTACCATCATTTCCATTTCCGCTGGCATCTTCAACGACATTCCCTTTTCCCCTGAAGGAAAACCAAACTTCAGGATCCGCGGCATCCCCAACATGAGAAAGCAGCATCAACCCAAATATGAGCACAAAACCAAGTGTTAATGGTTTATAGATGGACTGGATCGTTCCGTTAAACATGGCGTCCTCCTTTTTAACGCAGATGTGTCCGACATTAAAATTTATTGAATATTCTAATACAAGCGGAAAAAATTGTCAAATATGGGCCCTGTCCGACTGTGGGATGAGATTACTCGTTTCTCTCTTTGAGGATTCGTTGAATTTGCGTTTTCAGCGGCGGGAGCTTGGTCTGTAACGCATCCCAAACCACATCCATGTTAACATTAAAGTATACATGGATCACTCTGTTTCTTAACCCTGCAATATTATGCCATGGAACGCTTGGATACTTCTCTCGGATGGAATCGGGTATCTTCTTGACAGCCTCACCAATAATTCCAAGATTTCGGATAACAGCGTCAATCCGCATTTGATCCGTTTCAAATTCACTGCGAGTCATACTTTCGACGTAAGATGCAACACGGTCAGCTGCCTCCACTATGTCTTGGAGGTATAGGTTATAGTTCCGTGACATATTCTACCTCTTTTTCAATATAAGGTTTGTAACCCGGTTTGATGGAGGTGGGGGTCACAAGGTCAACGTCCTTCTTAAATAGATCTTCCAGAAAAACAGCCAAACCCATGTAATCGTCAAAAGTCAATCTTTCGAGTTCAACGAGGAAATCAATGTCGCTTCCAGCAGTTGCCGTCCCTCGCACGTAAGATCCGAACAAACCGATCCGTTTGACCCCATATTTTCGCAGGGTCTTTCGATTTTCTACAAGGGTCTGCTTAATAAACACCTTGCTCAGAACCGTTTGATTTTCCATCCTGAATCTCTCCACTAAAGCATTGGGATATTTACCTCGCTCAATCCAACTTACATTTATTATAAATTACCTTGAACTTTAAAGCAATACTTTATATCATGTTGAAAAAAGGACAGTTTTATTTTGTTTGAGGAGTGGATATGACACCGAAACAGAAATATCTTTTTGACCTACGTGGTTATTTGCATTTAGAGAATGTCCTAACACCGCAAGAGCTTGGCAACGCCCAAGCAACCATTGAACAGCTCGTGCAAGCATCGCCAGAGGAATTACCACCTGGGATTAGTCGCGGTGGCGAGGGGTTTTCAAACGGGTTCTCAGCGGATAAATCGCTTGAGGCATTGACCCTGCATCCTACCACATGGCCCATCATTAAAGAACTGACTTGGCATAAACCTCGTTTCAATCGCGGTTCACTTGTTGTGAATACACATGAGCGGCAGGAGATGACCCCGCTCCACTGTGCCCGTGAGGGTTTTCGTTGGACGCGACGTTACGGTGTCAGAAACAGTCAGATATTCACGAACGACATTGTCTGTTTCTTCTATTTCACGGATGTCTATCCCGGTGACGGTGGTTTGATAGTCCTACCGGGTTCCCATAAAAGCGAGTTTGAACGTCCAGAGAATCTGTTTTTCCCTGAACCCGACAATCCAGATGCCTCGCTCCACCCCGCACTCGTTAATGTAACACCAAAAGCGGGAGACGTTGTGATTATTACCGAGATGTTGACACACGGCGTTCTGGTGTGGAAACCGAAAGATCGGGATCGGCGTTTTCTGATTCTACGGTATAAAACCCAGTTTTTTCAAGATGAGCGCGGTCTCCGCGAATCGTTCCCGCCCGAAGTAATGGACAGACTCTCTCCGGAAACGAAAGCGTTAGCAGCTCACGGTTCAGAATGGGAAATAAAGGATCTCGTCAAACAGGATAATGTGACACTGACCGTATAATCCGGATCAAGGTGAACATATTCTCTTAAGCGATGCTGAAAAGCAAAAACGGAGAGCACTCGGAGAACAAGTTGTTATTGATACGGGTCTTTGCCACCATAGAAGATTACAACCATGGAAATCGTTAGAGCAGAACTCACCGATGCCAAGATACTCGCTGAACTGAACAAGCGTCTCATTGAGGACGAACGGCACCCTAATCCGATGGACATAGCCCAACTTACTGAACGGATGCAAGAATGGTTGACAACTGATTATATCTGCTATATAGCAAAGGATAACGGACATATTGCCGCGTATTGTTTATACAGAGATGATGGTGGCTATTACTATATGCGGCAGTTGTACGTAGATAGAGCACACCGACGCAAAGGTATCGCTACACGGTTACTTGATTGGTTGTACGAAAATGTATGGACGGATAAGAAGGTCAGACTGGATGTCCTTGCCCACAACGAAGACGCTGTTGCCTTTTACAAGCGATACGGTTTTAGAATTGGTGTCTTCAGAATGGAAAAGTAAAAAACCTTAGGAAACTAACAATGAAATATGACACAGTAAACCGAACCTTTGATTGCGAACCGACACTTACGGACATAGAGGTGCTGCAGTATTGTAGAGACGGCTACCTACAACTTCAAGGGGCTGTCCCTGATGAGATTAACCAGCGGACGTGTGATTATCTGAACGGTGATCTACCAATCAATCCGTGCTTCCTCCCGGAAGGCATAACGCACACCGATTTAGAGCGGATGCGAGATACGCATGAACCGAGTTCGATTTTATTGGAAGATTGGTACATTGAACATGTTCTGCTGAATCGTGAACTCGCCGGGGCATTGCGCTCACTACTCGGTAAGAATGTCGGATTGCCGGTGTTGGTCAGCAATCATCGTGTTGAGTGTCCAATGCCCGCACAGGGGTGGCATCACGATGCGGATCACGTCTTTGGGCCTGAAACCAATTTCGTCGAGGTTTTTTACTTCCCACAAGATACACCGCTGGAACTGGGTCCGACGGAAATCTTGCCGGGTTCACATATTCGCTCTACAGGTCGAGATATAACCGAGAAAGGCGTTTCAAGCGAGGGACCTGCCGGCTCTTTTGTTATCCATTCGCAAAGCATTCTCCATCGTCGCGGTGAGTCCTCTGCTGAAGGATTGCGGCACATGTTGAAGTACAGTTATTGGCGGACAGTACCACCGACACGGGATTGGAAGGAAGAACCTGATTTCGATTTCCAGATGGCGGAGTACGGCGGACACGGCGTTGCGAGATATGTGGCGCACATGTTCTATTGGTTATGTGGTAAAGGAGATGAGTTCCGTCTTATTGGTGGGCAGGCGTGGCCCTGGTCGAGTGTGAACCAAATCGGACCCTCCTACGGTTTTGGGCATAAAGAGGGGTATCTTCCGAATTGGCGGAAGGATAATCCGGACGACTATGCGGTGCCGTAGCGTGAACAAGGGTCACAGTCTTAGGCTTGCTTTGTAGATTCTCTAACCCCCTATATCCCCGTTATCAGGGGGACAGATAGGTACTAATTTTCAGAAATAACGAGAACCTGATTCGTTTTAACGTTTTGCAAGGTTTGGACTTTACCGCAGAGCCATCGGACTGTTAGTGTATCAACTGATTTTGTATTCCCTAACCCGAAATGCAAACGGAGATCGTTTTGACTGAGGTAGCCTGAACCGCTTTTGACTTCACGGATCTGTGTCAAACCGCCAGAAACAACCGTTACCCGTGCGCCAATAGCATCTCGGTTGCCATGTGTACCGACTAACTCGACCCCCAACCATCGTCCTGTGTTGCCCCCATCGTTTCGCAAAACCGTCGGTGAATCTTTCAGGTTAGAGACAACGATATCTATATCGCCGTCGTTATCAATATCGCCGAACGCCGCGCCTCGACTGACCTTCTGGATTGCTATTGCGGTATCAGCGCTTTCCGAGAAACTGTCTCCCCGATTATTCAGAAAGAGTTGATTCGGTTGTGCATAGGTGCCAATCGGGTCAATCTCGGCTATATTGTCGTCGAGGTGACCATTGGCAATAAATAGATCCAACCAACCGTCGTTGTTGAAATCAATGAAATCGACACCCCATGCCAAATAGGGGAGACTTCTCTCACCGACACCTGTGACGAAACTCACTTCGTTGAAAAAACCGCTCTGTGCGTTGTGGTAGAGGCTATTTGTCTGGTCCTGAAAGTTTGTGATTACAATATCGAGATAGCCGTCGTTGTCAAAATCACCGAGGTTTGTCCCCATTCCACTGTAAGCGCGTCCCTCTTCGCTCAGTGCAACACCTGAGAAAAGGGCGTCTTCCGTCAGCTTGCCCCTGTTAGAATCGTTGCGGTAGAGGAGGTTTGGCGTTGTATCGTTGGCGACGAAAATATCGACATCCCCATCGTTATCCATATCACCACAGACAACCCCCAATCCTTTGCCAGTCGCTTCGCTTATACCAGATCTCTCCGACACATCGGTGAAAGTGCCGTCACCATTGTTAAGGTAGAGGACATCCGCAGCACCGAGGAGTGCCTCCGGCGTGCAATACGTTCGAATCCCCTGTCGAGTGCATTCCGGGTTTGTCTCTGGATCGAATTGGACATAGTTGACGACATAGAGATCGAGATCACCGTCTACATCTATATCTACAAAAGCGCAACCACTACTGAATTGATTGCCACCAACTCTCACATGCTCGGTAACATCGGTAAATGTCCCGTCGCCATTATTGCGATAAAGCACATTCGTGCCGTAGTTTGTTACGTAGAGATCCGTGTAACCGTCGTTATTATAGTCGCCGACACAGCACCCCAACCCATAGCTGGTATTGCCAACAGATGCTTCTGCTGTTATATCAGTGAAAGTGCTGCCATCGTTGCGATAGAGGCGGTTTGTCGGTCGGATTGGAGAAACGACTCCAGGTAAGTCGCTGCCGTTGACGAGATAGAGATCCAAGTCATTGTCATTATCATAATCGAAGAGGGCGACACCACTGCCGATCGGTTCGATGAAGTATTTTTGACCACTCTCACCATTCGCATGACGAAAGTCGATACCGAGTTCCGCTGTTATATCAGTGAAACGGATCCCGTCGGTTTGTGAAGACGTAGGTTGTGCAAGCAGCGTGTGAAGGATAAACACAGCCAGCAGCAATCCTACTGTTGATACCTTCAATTTTTTATAACGCATAGTCGGTGTGTGTGCTATAATGGTTATCAGTTAACGGTTATCGGTTGTCAGTTAAGAGGTTTTCTCGTAACAATACACCTTTCCAGGGTCCTTTAAAAGGCAGAGACTTGTTCCAGACAATGAAATTCTTTGACTGATAATTGACAACTATAAAAGGAGACTTTCTAATGGCTAATAATCTACGTTTTGGCGTTGTCGGTTTAGGTATGGGTATGAACCGCTCCAATATGATCCACGAAACAGAGGGTGCCGAACTCGTTGCTGTGGCGGACCTCGTCGAAGAACGACGCAAGACGGCTGAAGAACGTTTCGGCTGTGAGAGCCACGACGATGCGCTTGAGATGTTCGACCGCGATGACATAGACGTGGGGATGATTATGACCCCGAGTGGACTCCACGGAAAATTTGGAGAAGAAGCAGCACGCCGCGGCAAACACGTCATCACTACAAAACCGATGGACGTCAGCGTTGAAAATTGCAACTCCCTCATCAAAACCTGCGAAGACAACGATGTCAAACTGCTGGTCGACTTCGGTGAACGATACGGTCAACACAATCGTCAAATCCAACACGTGCTCGAAACAGGTGGCATCGGTAGACCATTGCTGTGTGAACTCCGTATGAAGTGGAAACGTCCGGATAGTTACTACGTCGGTTGGCACGGCACGTGGGCACTCGACGGTGGTGGCTCTATCATGAACCAAGGTGTGCATTATGTCGATCTAATGCTCTGGTTCATGGGTCCCGTCAAACGGGTTATCGGCGCACACTTCGATGTCTACGACCACGAAAATTGTGAAACTGAGGATATGACCTCAGCGATTCTCGAATTTGAAAGCGGTGCCCTTGGTCACGTCCTGACGACAACAACATACCCAGGTGGTAACGTCTCTATGATTCACGTCCACGGCGAAAAAGGCATTGTCGGACTTGGACCGGATATATGGTCATTCGCTGATGACGACGAACCGAATGTTGAACTTTCACCTTACCCGAACAACGTGATTGAGGATGCGATTCGGGTTATCCACGACGGCGTATCTCCAGCAGTTGACGGTTATGAAGGTAGACGCTCCGTTGCGCTCAACATGGCTATTTACGAATGTGCACGTACCGGCAAATCGGTCGAACTGTCATAACAGATAGTTGTCGGTTATCGGTCTTCAGTTGTCAGTTAAAGAGAGGTTTGCTAAATCAACCGCCTCTTAACCGATGCCTGAAAACTGATAACCGATAATCATTGCAAACTGAATATGCCTAACCACCTTTATATCACACTTGCAATTCGGTAGAAAACTCGGTATAATATTTGTTTAGAAAGTAGAAATGGAATCTACTTATCCGCAAAGTCTCGCACATCATTGTGGCCTAAACCGTCAACTTGCCTATTACACAGGCACAAACTAACAGTTTATGCTACAGAACCAGAAAAAACTCGGTATCATATCTGTTTAGAAAATAGAAACGAAATCGTGGATACCTCATGAAAACCGCGAAACTGATTACGATGGGCTGCAAGGTCAATCAATACGATACGCAATCCATGCGCGAGACACTCTATCGCAATGGATACACCGTTCTTGATGACGAGACGTCGCGTCAACAGGCTGACCTCTATCTCATCAATACATGCACTGTAACAAATACCGCCGATCAGAAAGCACGGCAAGTTATTCGGAGAGCGATCCGACAGCAGCCGAATGCCAAGGTGCTTGTTACGGGGTGCTATGCTGAAAGCGACCGCGAGGCGATTGAAGAGATACCGGGTGTAACGTTTGTTTTCGGCAACCGAGAAAAGGCTGACTTTCAGGACTACCTCAACCTATTGCACGCCGAAACACCTTCTCCGACTGCAGACGTAGCTAACACACCGAACCCTCTTCTCTCCATAGAACCTGTTCAGCATGACGCCATTCGCGAACACGCACGTTTTAGCAAAGGGGTGAGCGATGCCGGTAAACGGACACGTGCGCTCATCAAGGTACAAGACGGTTGCAGCGCATTTTGTACTTATTGCATTATCCCATACGTGCGCGGTCGAATGACGAGCCGTCCACTCGACGACATCGCTGACGAAGCACACCGTATCGCTGACAGGGGTATCAAAGAGGTCGTCATCACTGGCGTGCATCTGGGAGCCTACGGCATGGATACCGGCAGGGACAGAGACCTTGCCCACATTTTAGAGCATATCCAGGACATAAATGGTATCGAACGGATCCGTTTTAGCTCGATCGAACCGATGTATTTCCCAGACTCCCTCGGTGAACGGATGGCGGCACTTCCGAAATGCATGCCACACTTCCATCTTCCACTCCAAGCGGGTTCAGATGCGATTTTGCGACAGATGCGTAGGCGTTATACGACAGCAAATTTTGCCCATCTCGTGGAGAATTTACGACGCGTTTTTGGCAACGATGTCGGGGTTACCACCGATATTATGGTCGGGTTTCCCGGCGAAACAGACGCACATTTTGAGGAATCGTGTCAATTCGTTGAAGAGATCGGATTCAGCCAACTCCATGTGTTCCGCTATTCCCCTCGTAAAGGCACACCCGCAGCAACTTACCGAGATCAGGTATCACCGCACGTCTCTGCTGCACGCAGTCAAGTGATGATTGCGCTCGGCGAGCACCTCAACAGCGCATTCCGGCAACGGATGCTTGGGAAACAGAAAGAAGTGCTCATTGAATCGAGCAGAGAAGGGAAAAATAACCATCTCGCCGGTTTTACCGATAACTATCTTCGGGTCCTCGTGGACGCGCCAGAAAGTGCCATCAATCAGATTCAAAGCGTCACTCTCGGTTCGTTAGAAGGGAACTGCATCGCTGCTGCCTAACCCTCAAGACTCCTCCGCTTTTGCCTTTAAATCATAGAGAATATTCACGGCATCCAAAGGTGTTATCTGCGTGAGTTCCAATCGTCGGATCTCTTCGACGAGTGGATGTGTCTTGGGTGTAAAGAGTGCCATCTGGAGCGAATCGCTCTGGATCGTTTTTCGTGAGATACGGCGGCGGGGTTTCGGCATCGTTGGCTGTCCCTTTGGTGTCTGTCCGGTTGCGCCATCTGCTTCAACACTGAGATTGTGCTGCTCAAGCACCTCAAGGATCTGCTGTGCGCGTGTGATTACGACTTGGGGTAACCCGGCGAGTCGCGCGACGTGGATCCCGTAACTTTGGTCTGCCCCACCCGGTACGACTTTTCGGAGAAATGTCACCTTTTGACCGTCTTCGTGAACAGCGACGTTGTAATTTTTCGCACGTTTGTATTTGCTGGCGAGTTCTACCAACTCATGGTAGTGCGTCGCAAAAAGGGTTTTCGCGCCCATCCGCTTTTCGTCTAAGAGATACTCCGAAACCGCCCATGCAATGCTGAGTCCGTCAAATGTGCTGGTGCCGCGCCCAACTTCGTCAAAGATGACGAGACTGTTAGGAGTGGCATTGTTGAGAATATTCGCTGTCTCGTTCATTTCAACGAGGAAAGTACTCTGCCCCATCACGAGATTGTCTGAGGCACCAACGCGTGTGAAAATCCTGTCTACGAGACCGATTTTCGCTGCAGCAGCAGGGACGAAACACCCGATTTGTGCCATCAAAACGATGAGTGCGGTTTGCCGCAGATAGGTGCTCTTACCGCTCATGTTCGGTCCCGTGATGATATGCAACTGCTCGTCGTCGCAGTTAAGTATGGTATCGTTTGGCACAAACCCCTCTTGTGTAAAAAGCTGCTCGACCACGGGATGTCTACCATCACGGATAACGATCTCATCCACTGCTGCGACAGTCGGCTTGACGTAGTTATATTTCGAGGCGATATAGGCGAAATTGGCGAGAACATCCGTCATTGCGAGTGCGGCTGCGATTTTCTGGATAGCCTCCGTGAATTTCGATACCTCGTCGCGAATCTGACAGAAGAGTTCATACTCCAGTGTCTGTATCCGATCCTCTGCGTTCAGGACCTTTGCTTCCTGCTCCTTGAGTTCAGGTGTGATGAACCGTTCGGAGTTCCGCAGCGTCTGTTTACGGATATAGTGGTCAGGCACCATGGACAGATTCGGTTTCGTCACATCAATGTAATAGCCGAACACTTGATTGAATCCGATCTTCAGAGATTGGATACCGCTGCGTTTGCGCTCTTCCTCTTGCATAGCAGCGATCCAGTCCTTTCCTTGTCCCACAATCTGTCGAAGTTCATCAAGTTCCTCGTTGTAACCATCACATATCACACCGCCTTCGCGAATCGTGACAGGTGGATTAGGATGGATACCACGTTCGATTAATTCAACTAACTCTGGAAGCGGGTTCAAAGTATCATTGAGAGATACCAGCAGCGCGCTACTACAATTTTGTAGCTGCACCTTGACATCGGGGATCAGGCAGAGGGAGTCTTTGAGTGCATGTAGGTCACGTCCATTCACAGAGCCGAGACTGATACGTGAAATGAGTCGTTCGATGTCGTACATCTGCCCGAGTGCCTCACGTAACTCTTCCTGCAGGTTGATTTGGATTTTAAGTTCATTTACCGCGCCGAGGCGTTCTTCAATCTCTTTTTCATCAAGCAGGGGTTGCAAGAGGCACTGCCGCATCTTTCTACCACCTATCGCTGTCACCGTTTCATCAAGGACTTCAAGGAGTGTGCCTTTCGTGGAGCCGTCGCGAATAGAGGCAGTTAGTTCAAGGTTGCGTTGTGTGTCTGCGTCAAGCACCATGTAATCTGAAAGCGTGTAAGTCTGGAGAGAGACGATGTGTTCGACTTCCTGTTTCTGTGTCTCGTTTAGGTAATAGATGATCGCGCCGGCGGCAGAGATCGCAGTCGGGAGGTGTTCGCATCCGAATCCGTCAAGCGAAATGGTTTGGAAATGTTCGAGGAGTTCGGTACGGGCGGTATCCAATTCAAAACGCCAGTCGGGCAGAAAATTGAGTGTTACTTTGAGTTCGGCTTTGAGACGCTCAAACATCGCCTCATCTTCAAGGGTGTCAGAAAAGAGACACTCTTTCGGGGAAAAGCGGTGTATCTCTGCCCAGAGACGTGAGGGGTCCGTCAATTCGGTCACAAGAAACTCGCCTGTAGAGAGGTCGGCGACAGCCACACCGTAGGTGTCTTTGTTGAGATAGATTGAGACAATGTAGTTGTTAACCTTATGTTCAAGGACTTTCGGATCGGTCACCGTGCCGGGCGTAACGATCCGGACGACATCGCGTTTGACGAGTCGGTTTTCGTCTCGGGCAAGTTTTGCGTCCTCGGTCTGTTCCAGAATAGCGATTTTATGTCCGGCTTTGACGAGTTTGTAGAGGTAGGAGTCGAGTGCGTGGTGTGGGATACCTGCCATCGGTGGCGGTGGGTTCTTCTGGTTCTTGTGGCTTCTTGCTGTCAAGGCAATCTCAAGCAGACGTGCGATAAGTTCAGCATCTTCAAAAAAGGCTTCATAGAAATCGCCGACGCGACAGAGTAGGATGGCGTCTGAGTGTTGTTTTTTTACCTGTTTATAGAGTTCCATTAACGACAGGTCGGACTGTCTTGAACGTGCCATATAGTTTTCCTTGGTATGGTGTGTGGTTATCTGTTATGTGAAGGGTTAACTCTTAATACCATAGCACATTCTCGGTTTTATGTCAAATGTATTTTGGTTGGTGGCTATTAGCGGCTGGCAATTGGCTGTTGGCAGTTAGGGGATGGAAGATAGGGAGGTCGGGATTAGGAAATCCCTTCCACAGCGAGTCCTCACTACCCGGTAGGTGCGGTGTTTTTGCTGGGGTGTTCCCCCCAACCGCACCGAACGTGAAGGGAATTAGAAATATCAACTCTCAGAGGCAACCACTTTATCCAATTCCTCTCCGAGTAGTTGTGGGTCTCTACAGACGAGAAAATCCCACTTCTTCAGCTTGCCCCAGTTGTTGACTGCGGAGATCCATCGCCTGGCAGCAGCATGTTTGGCGTGAACCCGATCGGGTTCAAAACCTTTAATCTCCAAAACGAGATGGACACCGTTTGTGAGTCTAACGATAAAATCGGGTTCGTAGAGGTGAGATATGCCGTCGTGTTCATAAGGTATGCCGAGACCGAGGTGATCGTTGCGCACATAACACTCTACAATCTCCGATTGCTCAAGCCGAAACTTGGCTGCACGTTCCCACGTATCGGTATCCAGTACGACCTGATTGACATGACTCTTTTGTGTCTCGGTACACGGGCGCGGGGTGAGGAAATCAACATCCCCAGATGTGCTGATGGGTGCATAGCGGTTTAGGATAGGCAGGAGCGGGATTTCACCCTTTGTTTCATCGGGTTGGATCGCTGTCATGACTCGTTCCACGATACGTGTAACGTATTTTTCTTGTCCAAGTTCACACGGATCGCATCCACGGAAGTCTACTTTTGTTCTGACATAGGCATCAACGAACCTAAAGACCTGTGGAAAGAGGCGATGCCGTGAGAGCAATCGGAGTTTCGGGTTGCTGGCTGGGTCTGGTGCGGTTTGGCTATCGCCAACCAATTTGTGCACAATCCGATGCGCAATCCCAAACTTAATGGCTTGGAGGTGTGTGGTTTGGTAATATTCCTCACGGTCTTGTAGTTCCACCACGCCTGGACCTGATGCGGAAGGGGTGCCGGTTTCGTACCCAACAGCGGGTTTAACGTAGAGAGCGGTTGGGTTAATTTCAGGTTGGATGCGCAACGATTCTGTGGATTCAATATCCGCCTTAATTTCGTTCTTTTGGAGGGCAAAGGCGTATTCCTCCACAACAGGAAATCGGATTTCAAGGTGCTCACGTTCAGGTAAAGCGCGAACGTGATTCTTGGGTTTGTCATCGGGGACGCGGGCATTTGTGGCTCTGCCTCTGAAGGGTATCACCGAAAACGGGATGCCGTAGACATCGACGTATTCCTCGGTGAGCAGTCCGGTCTCTGGGTCGGGTGTGTAATTCATGCGGCGCAAGCCGCGTCCGACGACCTGTTCACAGAGCAGTTGGCTGGTAAAGGCGCGCAGTCCCAAAATATGGGTGACGTTGTTGGCATCCCATCCCTCATTGAGCATCGCGACGGAGACGACGCATCGGATCTGTTCACCCGCTTGTCCGCGCTTGCCGATTGTCGCGACAATCCGCCGCAAGTCTTCAGCAGCTTGGCTTCGGTTTTTATTCGGGTCTTCGCTTTCTGCTTCCGCTAACATTTTGCTATCAATACGTAATGTTCTTGTTATACCTTCGGTGTTTGCGAGCAGTTCAGGAAAGATCGCGCCCTGTTCATAGACTATTTTCGTTTGCTTTTTATTTCGTCGTTTTCCGGTGCTGCCATCATCAACGATTTCTCTCTCACTTTCACCGGAAATTTTTCGGTAAAAATGCTCTGCTATATTGGTATCGGCACAAACAATGATTAAAACCGGTGGCGTTTTTTCCTGTGCATCCGATGCTTCTTGGATGTATTCAAAGCGTTCTTTCCACTGGCTGGCGAGCGTGATAAGCGCGGGTTCTGCCTCGCGATAGATGGCTTCGGGGTTCGGTTTTCTTCGTCGCTTTCCCGGGGATGTATCCGCAGCTGAGAGGTCATCATTAATTGTCTTCCACAATCGGAAGAATTTGGGTTCAGGTCTACCGGTGGTATCGCTGACGGGGAGTCGAGGAATCTTGGTAATGCCGCTCTCAATTGCGTCCACTAAACCGAAGTCACTGACGAGCCACGGGAAAGGTGAGCCTTCCGGGTGTCCGCTGCCTTGAATGTAAAACGGGGTGGCAGAGAGATCTACACAAAATTTCACACCGCATGCTTGATTGAAAGTATCCAAACCACTGACCCAAACGGTGGCTTCTTGGCGTTCCTTCTTCTCCTCAGCGTTGAGTTTCTCCTCGGTGGGCGCGGGACGGTAGGCGTGATGTCCTTCATCGTTCAGTACCATAATCGGGGCGTGGCCGTAAAGTTCTCCCAAGACGCGCTTGGCGAAAGCGTCCGGTGTTTCCTTTCCCTTATCAACAACAGCATAAGTTTGACCGCCCTCGCTATGTGGCGATTCTGGTGCGAATTGATGCCAATTGGTGACCAGGACCTTCCCACTATTGAGCAGTGGACGGAGTTTTGTCGGGATGAGTTCAAATTCGTTGTAGTAGTTATCACCATCTTCGGGACGCAGCACCTGTAGCCGTTTCTTGATTGTGAGGTTCGGACAGATGACCAATGCTGCCTGTGGAAAACGTTCGTCGGATGTTACTTTGCCACGATTGCAAAATGCCCACGCGATGAGCATCGCCATCACCACGGTCTTGCCGCTGCCTGTCGCCATCTTGCAGCCGTAACGAATTAAATCTGGGATATTGGGTTTGTTGGGTGTATCCACCAACTTGGCGAGTTCTTCACGAGCGAATTGCGGATTAAAACGCGGTCCCTTACCACCCTGAAGAATCTCGACAAGGTAGATGATTGTTTCAACGGCTTCGCGCTGACAAAAAAAGAGTCTTCGTAATAAATCTTCGCGAGACCAATGCCGTAGGAGTTCCTTCGTTACAGATGTAGCTCTTTCATATCTTGAGTTACGCCACCGTTCGACATCTGCACGGAGTTTATTGACTAACGGAAGATCGTCCCACTCCTCTTCTCGAAAGAGTTGGAGTTGTTGGCTGCCGGTGCGTTGTGTCTTGTACCAGTAACCAGCGTCACGCCGGCCGGATTGTTTGACGGCTTCACCAGTCTGGGTGTCGTAGATCCAGTGTGCATCCGGTTTTTCGTACGGGCTGCACAAGATGGGTTGTTGAACGGGTTGGATTGGGATGTCGGGTTGGTTTTGGTTCATGAAGATCCCTTGTTTTGTGTGTTAGCTAAGGTTGAAGATAGGAGAGGCGAATAGCATCTTCCAACAAGGCGGTCATGTGTTTTTCTTCCGGGCACTTCGCTGATTTTTCATTTCTCTCCTCATTTTTGAATGATATACGCATTGATTTCAATTTCTATTCATATTGTAATTCTAACCGCTTATGGGTCAGAAATCAAGTGTATTTCTGTCTTTCTTTGTGATTTTTTATTTGACCTGTTAGCGAAAAATGTGGTATTCTTTAAAAAGTAACTGCCCCATTTAGTGTATCGTTAGATGCACTCAATAGGAAATCCTATGGAAAATGAGAATGACAGATCAACATTGTTCACCACTCGGAACACCGAAAGAGCTATGATTTTTTTTTACGATTGTAGGCTGCGTGTGTCTGGTTGGTATCTTTCTGCACGAATGGTGGCTTGAGAAAGAGAAGTGGCGTGATGCCCTTTACGCTGTCTTGGGAAACACGCCTATAGTGTTAGCATCTACAACAATGTTAACCATTTTCAAGGAAGGAGCGGATATTATGCTCACGCGTTGGCAAGCATATCGCGATCAACAAAAGAAAAAGATTGAACAAGCTAGGGAAGCAGGCTACAAAGAAGGTTACGAAGCGGCAAAAGCCGAAATCAAGCAACAAGAAAATAGAGAACCTTCCGATACTGCTCCTAAGAAAAAGAAAAAGTCAAATTAATATCTTTCAATACTGCCCTCGACAGACACAAGTTGACAGGGAATTAGATATATTCGTTCTGTCAAATAGTCTTTCTTGGAGGTTTCGTATGCTCAATGTTTTGTTGATTAAGATTCAACCAATGGACTGGCGACCTGATAATTTAGAATTTTTTACTGAAGATCCTTTAGATTTCAAAATTTCTGTTCAGAACGGAGGTGACCTTCAGTTTAAAGTCTCAAAAGCGTATTATATAGGTTCCGAATCTTTTCAAAAAAGAGTTTATGAGATCATTGAAAATCTTGGTGTGACTTACGGAGGTCATGTCATCGCAATTGATAAATACCCTCATTGTCGATTTCAGAATGGTGCTAAAGAAGACGAAGAGAGCTACTCAGGAATTTCTCGGTATGAAATAGAGTGTTGCGCTAAAGATTTTGAATGTGATTCTGTGATTCTGCTGGCTCCTGGTTTAGCACCAATTATTCTTTCAGATTTGAATTTCGCGTATGGTGGCGTTTATCCTAAAGGCTATTGTCCTTCTTTTATTGCCTTTGAAAAAGAGGCAGTTCTTTCCTTCACCTCACCTTTTGGCGAGGTCATAGGGATTGCCCTAGAAAATTGCAATGAAAGTGCATTAACACCCGATCATCCGGTATTATTTTACACGATGAGTTTTGAGAGAGTTTCACTGCCCCCTGTTATCCTACAAAAACTTCTTGAAACCAAAAGACCCAGTGAATAAAACCAACCAGATTCAGTAGAAAGCCCTTCAATTTGTCTCAGATGAAAGTTTTTGTGTTTTTTAAAAATCCGCGTCAATCCGCGATTCAGACAATTAACACATATCGCCCCGCTGGGGCTAAAATTCTGTTTGTAGTAGTGCGATTTATCGCACGTCTTAGGACATACTAAAGTTTAGACAATTTTCAGTAGGTTGGGTTGAACGCAAACAGACAAATATCCCACACATCCAAAAGACCTCTAAAAACAAGACCTCTCAGATACCCTCAAAAACGCAGTGAAACCCAACATCCTAGTAAATAGGTACGCTTATTATAAAGTGTTGGGTTTCACCTCGGATTTCGGTGTCTTCAGGTATCACAACAGTTCAAGGGTTTCTACGCCAAACACGTCTAATTTTTCTGTTCCGTTCAACCCAACCTACGCGTCGACTGTTTATAGACGAAACTACCTCGTATTTCTCTCAAATTCGTGCAAACGCTCAAGCTCGTCACGAATTTCCATCAACACACAGAGTATTGCAACCGCCCAATCCGGCTGCTGATCCTGTGTCCGTCGGGTCGTGTCGCGCATACTCCGAATCAATTCTCTCGCTTCATCAATAATTCTTTTATCCATCTTATATACGGGGACAGTTACCCATCGCCGCCCTCATTTATGTGCTTACTCGTTTTAATACTGCGCTTTCAAATTATGCACGCGCATCACCTCATTTCCACGAGGATCAATGACTTTGACTGCGACAGATGCGTGCTCGCCTATGGGGAAAGGTAACGATTCTGTGCTGCTGAATTTTTCAAAACTGTCGGCATCAATCACGCCTTTAAGAGCGCGGGCGATTTTGTTCCATGCGGACTTATCAGGGAAGAAGGCTTGAGTGATGCAGAAGGTGCGTCCGTCATAGTCGGAATCAACAAACCACGCAGCGACTCTGTCCGCACCTGCGGAACTTACTGTATTATCTACAGGGTTATAGATGTCCACACCCTCCATTTTGATGTAGTATTCTCCGTTAGCAGTCTCTTTAAGCTGCGTGCGTGGCATTCCGAACACGGTGAATAATTGTGTTGAAGGTGTTCCCTTGAGTAGGTCCCCCATTGCAACATCGGGATTGATGTGTGCCATGTGGACACGGACTCTCGGATTCGGATCTTCTTGGATTATAGCCTGCGCCGCACCATCAAAACTGAAACCTGCAAAAACTATGGTAAACCAGAAAAATAAATAGACATATTATTAGATTTATATTAGCCTTTTCGTATTATGGCTTATTCATCAGATTTACGTAAACGCGTTTTAGCGTTCATTGCAGCTGGGGGTAAAAAGACCCAAGCCTGCCGGCAGTTTTCCATCGCACGCGCAACTCTGTATACGTGGCTAAATGCTGAAGATCCATTGGCGCCTCAGAAACCTGGACCCCGGGGACCGAGAACCCTTGACCTCCAAGCACTTGAAAAACATGTCGCTGACTTCCCGGATGCGACCCAGGCGGAGCGTGCGAGTCATTTGCGGGTCTCGGAGTTTTGCGTTTACTACGGCTTGAAAACGCTCGGTATCACGCGAAAAAAAAACACTCGGCTATAAGGAGCGATGTCCGAAAAAACGCGCTGCCTACCAGCAAGAACTCGCGACGCTCCAAGCGACTGGTAAATCCGTGGTTTATGCCGATGAAAGTGGGTTCCGAGACGAAAGTCATAGACGTTACGGGTATGCCCGAAAAGGCGAAGCCGTCTATGGACTTATCTCAAGCCAACGCACTCGGACGCGGACATTGCTTGCTGCGCGTTTTCAAGGCAGTTTCACGGCGGTGCGTCTGCTTCAAGGCGGGTGTAAATCCGCAGATTTTAGTGCTTGGTTAGCCGAGGCGTTATGTCCACGTTTGACGGCAAATCACGTTTTGATTTTGGATAATGCGATGCTTCACAAGACGTCTCAGACGCGCCACCTCATAGAGGAGACAGGAGCGAGTCTGCTATTTCTGCCCCCTTATTCCCCGGATTATAATCCGATTGAACACGATTTTGCTAATATCAAACGAAAAC
>JAJDUH010000029.1 GCA_022826805.1 Candidatus Poribacteria bacterium | reverse complement strand
ATCCATGTTCCCCAAGTCGAAAGGCTTGTCGCTTCGGCGTCCCTGGTAGGAAGGGGGGCTGTAAAACGGGTGGAAACAGAGCCAACCCACGACGCGGCGAAAAGAAAATCTTTTGTAGGCAGGGATAGCCGAGAACCTTCCGTCTCGATATGCCCCTATCCAATTCGGGATAGTGGGGAATTGCCTACGGGTGGAGCGGAAATAAGACGGTTGACCTTCAGGAAAACCGCACACGCGACGAAGCCGAAGCCCCAACCTTTAGGTTGTGGGTGCTATCACTCAATCACCTTGGCGTTAGTGAGTGTGTTTTGCCTGTAAACGGCAGACTTTCAAGTAAAAAGATTTTAATGACATTTGTTTCGGCTTAGGTTATAATGTAGGCAGTTTACCTTTACTTCGTGGAGCCGACGCGTAGACGTTCACCTACAAAATCGGGGGTATAAGTGGTATCTCGTCGTAAATTTTTCAAATTTCTCGGTTGGGGAAATTTCGTTGCAGCATTGGGTTTGACCTTTGGACCCGGATTGGTCCGCTATCTGTATCCGCGTGTGTTGTTTGAACCGTCCTCTATCTTTAAAGCGGGATTCCCAGCGGAATATCCGCCCGGTAGTGTTAGCGAGAAATATAAAAAAGAACCCTTCGGTGTTTGGATTGTCCGGAAGCAGGATGGCGAATTCTATGCACTCTTAACAATTTGTACACACCTCGGGTGCACACCGCGGTGGCTCGGGTCTGAAAACAAATTCAAGTGTCCATGTCACGGTAGCGGTTTCGACCGAGAAGGCATTAACTACGAAGGTCCCGCACCACGACCCCTTGAGCGCGTTAAAATTACATTGGCAGAAGATGGTCAGATCGAAATCGATAAGTCTGTGAAGTTTTTAGGTGAGAAGGGGCAGTGGACCGACCCAAGCTCCTTTTTGAAGGTTTGAAGAAAGGAGAGCATTCGCGCCTGGCTTCGGTTAGGCAGAAAAGGCGTTTCGGCGTATTTATACGTCGAAGCCTGCGATAGAAAGTATGAACGAAGAACGTAAAGGGCTGAAAGAAAAGATTACCAATTCTGATATTTGGCGCTCCATGTTCCGCCACGGATATGAAGACACGGGGCGCCGTTACACCCTACAAATCCTCCAAAACGTCTGGTTGCATCTCCATCCTCCCCGGGTTTCTCGGCACGCGCTGAACTTCCGCTTTACATGGTGTATGGGCGGCATTACCTTCCTCATGTTTCTCGTGACTGCCGTCACAGGCGTACTCCTCATGTTCTACTATCGTCCTACAGCTGAATATGCCTTCCACGATGTACAGTACCTCGAATTTGATATACCTTTCGGAATGCTACTCCGCAACATGCATCGCTGGGCAGCGCACGGAATGGTTATTTCAGTCATGCTACACATGTTCAGAGTCTTCTTAACCGGTTCTTATAAGAAACCGAGAGAATTCAACTGGGCAGTCGGGGTCATCTTGTTACTCGTGACGTTTTTCCTCAGTTTCACCGGCTACCTCTTACCGTGGGATCAGTTGGCATTTTGGGCGGTCACTGTCGGTACGAACATGGCACGCGCAACACCTGTTTTGGGACACGAAGGTCCCTTTGCACCACAAGATATTACACAATCAAACGATGTCCGATTTGCACTGCTCGCAGGTACGATTGTCGGACCCTCAACGTTGTTGAGGTTCTATATTTTACACTGCGTCGCTGTGCCACTTTTGGCAAGCGTACTGATGGCTTTGCACTTCTGGCGTGTGCGTAAAGATGGCGGCATCTCCGGACCGCTGTAAACAGAGATTGTTGGAGTGAATCTTTTGTGTCAGCGGACCGTCTTTCGTATGAGTACGGCTAAGGAATCCAATCTTCAAAGGAGCAGAATATGGAGCATTTTATAGCACTGGTGACGAAACCCGATAATGTCCCCATTGTTGCTATTCTCTTTTTGATACCTTATTTCATCTGGCTTTCATACCGGCAGGCACGCCAGACTGACAAAACAGGTGTCCCTTCAGATGCAGCCCTTAACGATAAAGTCTACGTCTGGCCCTATCTGTGCCGAAACGAGTTTATCTGCGCAATTATTACTATGTTGGTCTTAGGGGTCTGGTCGATTATGATTGACGCGCCCCTTGAAGAACCGAGTGACCCAACGAAGACGCCGAACCCTTCTAAAGCACCTTGGTATTTCCTCGCACTACAGGAGATGCTCGTCTATTTCGACCCTTGGATCGCAGGAGTGGTACTCCCAGGGTTGATTATTGCTGGGTTGATTGCTATTCCCTACATTGATATTAATCCCAAGGGTAAAGGCTATTATACAATTAAGGAACGTCCCTTCGCCCTCTCAGTATTCTCCTTCGGATTCATCATCTTGTGGATTGTCCTGATGGTCGTCGGTACATTCCTGAGAGGACCTGGATGGAACTTCTTCGCGCCGTGGGAAGCGTGGGATCCACACCTTGTTGTGCCGCTGACAAACGTAAATCTATCTTATCTTTTCGGCATCCGAGGTGAAAACACCGCAAACTTCTTCGGATTCATCGTTGTAGCAGGCTATTTCGCGATCGGTCCAATTTTCTATTTGTGGAAGCGTAATAGTAGCCGTTTCTTGCAGGAACTCGGTCTCGTTCGGTACATCGTCGTCTCATTTCTGTTCTTAACCATGCTCGCACTGCCAATAAAAATGATCTTGCGCATATTCTTCAATGTGAAATATATCTGGGTATCCCCGTGGTTCAACATATAGTGGAGACAATTTGCACTAACATCTGCAGACCTTAACAAGGACATCCTGATGCATCAATTGACATGGAGGTAGAAAATTTCGTGAGGAGCAATAAAGAAATTCCTGCTGAGAATAAATCGTATTCTGCTTTGTTCTTTATTTTGTCCGCACTGTTAGGACTGGTAACTATTTGGGGATTCTGGAGTGAGATGATTACCCGCCGTCCGTGGAAGCAGATCCAGCAGCAGTTTTATCAATACGAGTATGACAAGACACAGGCGGAATTGGCAAATGCAATGTCGGATTTGCCTGAACTCCCCACACCTCAAGAGCCTGACCCGAGTGAGTTACGCAGATTGACAAAAGAAGTGGAGAACGCACAGGTCGCGCTCGACGAAGCACTCCAGGAACGCAAATTCCGGCAGAGCGAATCGGATGCGATTAACTATAAATATCAGCATAGTCTCCACGAAGCGAAGGGTAGACACAATGAGACTGTTGACAAGTGGCAGAAAAAGTTAGCGGATTATGAATCCCAGATTGAAGGTGAACTGACCGAAGCCGTCTTGGCAGCAGAAGCTACCTTCGCAAACGTAAACAAGGCGTTAGCACAGTTCTATCAAGACAGGGACGACCCTCAGCGCGCCCTCAGCACCTACCTCGTTGCGCTGAAATATAACACGACCGATCCAGAAATCGCTGAAGGTATTGCCACCGCACAAGCAGACCTGGCATCGCTGCAAGCCGACAAAGCAAAATACGACGAAGTCGCGCGTCTTGAGGAAAAATTACATTTAGTCGGCGGTATTAAAAGAACCTTTCTCGGAAGTCTCTTGGAAAATCCTTTCCGTGAAACGCGAACCATCGTTCAATACTATCTTGAAGACTTCAGTCATACCGCAGACAGATGTGCGACATGTCACTTCTCTGCCGATAGAAACGGCTACGAACAGGCTGCGCAAGAGATGTTTGAAGTCGAAGGTGATGGCGAAAATCCTGTTGTCCAGCGTCTCAAACATTCAAGTGTTAAATTAGGTAGTGAATCAATTATAATTGATGGATTTGACGCCGAACCCGATGAATATACATTAAAAGAAAACGGCACGCTCACTTTCACTGACGTTGACGTTTTCGGCGAAGTGGAGATCTCTTATGAGACCGGCTATCGTTCGGTACTCCAGACGCACCCGCATCGCGACGTGCTCCTCGCCAAACACCCTGTTGATAACTTTGGATGTACGCTCTGCCACGGTGGACAAGGACAGGCACTTACAGCGAAATCCGCACACGCCTTAACCCATGCTGAATATTGGCTCACCCCTGTACTCGGGATGGATGAGCATACCGGTAGAACCTCCGAAGAAACGGGGGGATATATGGAATCTAACTGCCGTCGCTGCCACGATGGCGTAATGATGTTAGATTACGGCGTGGATCCTGACACAGATGAACCTGTAGATTATGCACCTCATCTCACAAAAGGTTTAGCACTCTTTGAAGACCTTGGCTGCCACGGCTGCCACGCTGTTGAAGGCTATAGTGCTATTGAAAATATCGCCAAAGTCGGTCCGTCGCTCGCGAAAGTCGGCAGCAAAATAAAAGATACCACTTGGCTTGAAAGTTGGATTAAGAAACCCGAAGCACATCTCTCGAATACGACAATGCCTAACTTCTTCCCTGCCGATGGCATGACCCAAGTCGTCTACCTCAAGAATGGTGGGCAACGTACCGGTGTTGTCACTAAAACTGCCAGCGGTATCATCATTAAAACAGATGACGGTACAGAGTATCCCTATCCTGATAGCTATGTGCTTCGTATCGTTGATGAGGTGAAATCTATCGCAGCTTACCTCGCACAGATGACGGATGCGAATCTCGATGAATCCAGTGCAACCTATTCTGAATCTCAACGCGCTATTGAAGCAGGCGAAGAGATTGTCAAAACCGTTGGCTGTCTCACATGTCATGCCGTTGGTGATTTGGGAACCGATTTTGCCCCCGCACTTGACAGCGTCGGCGCAAAGGTTACCCCAAGCTACCTCCGTCAGTGGATCCAGGACCCGAAAGCCTACGATCCAGATACGAGTATGCCGAGTTTACGGCTGAGTGATAGCGAAATTGACGATGTCGTCGCATACTTAATGAATTTGCAGCAAGCAACACCCAATGCATCTGGCGAATCTATCGGCGAAGCTGACCCGGTCGAGGGTGAAGCACTCGTCAGAACCTACGGATGTTTCGGTTGTCACGAAATTCCGGGTTTTGAGGATGAGTCGAAAGTCGGAGCAGACCTCGGCGAGTTCGGTGCGAAAATGCCCGATGAACTGGACTTCGGCGATACAGTAGGCATTGAACACAGTTGGACCGGATGGACACTTGGTAAGATAACCGACCCACGGCGTTACCAAACCCGCCGTATTGTCTCTCGTATGCCTGTCTTCAATGTTAACGACGAAGACGCTAAAATGCTTGCCGTACTTTTGAAGAGTTTCCAACCTGAGAAATACCCACTCAGTTATATTCATAATCGGTCCGAGAAACTCAATCAGATTGATGCCGGAAGGCGACTGGTGAAAAAATATAACTGTACGGGCTGCCATGAAATTGAAGGCGCAGGGGGCGATTATATTGATGTTATCGTCGCACACGAAGGGTTAAATGAGACAAACGCCAAGCAGTTTGCACCGCCACCGTTAAAAGCTGAAGGCGCAAGAGTCTATCCAGACTGGCTGTTTGGGTTCCTCAAGGAGCCATCGGAGATTCGCTACGGACTCAAAGTACGGATGCCATCGTTTGCACTGTCGGATGATGAAGCGACAACGCTTGTCAAATACTTCTCCGCCCTTGATGATGAACCGTTCCCGTACGAGACACTTGAAACACCGACGCCAACAACCGCCGAATTACGGGTCGGCAAGCGGATTTTTGACGTGCTCCAGTGTATCTCCTGCCACCCTTCACAGGGCGAAGTTATCCCTGAAGGGAGTGACAAGGCAGGGAGACCGGATCTCGCCTTGGCGAAAGAACGGCTCAAAGCGGATTGGCTTATTGATTGGATGAAGGATCCGCAATCCTTCCAACCCGGAACAGCAATGCCTCAGGCATGGCCTCTCGTTGGTGGACAGCATATGCCACTTGAGGGTTATGCTGGCGATGATGCTGAAAAACAGATTCGACTCGTGCGCGATTACCTCATATCGTTAGGACGTTAGCAAAATAGTAGTCAGTAGTCAGTTGTTGGTTATCAATTAAGAGGTCTCCCTGTAAAATTCACCACTTCTTGGCGTAACTTCAAATTTGGGTGGATTGTTATGAAAGGCTCTCTTAACCGACAACTGATAACCGATAACCAATAACCATTAGATATGAGACACCTTGCCGTTGTTATCGTCATGATTATTGTGTGGCTCAACGGACTCATCTGGTTGGGCAAGCAGGTTGATCCGAGTACGAAGTATCAGTCGGAAGTTGAATACAAGTACGCCCGATACTGTGCAGGATGCCATGGGAACGACGGGCAAGGCAACGGACGTATCGGCCGTTTCAAGAAGTTGGATCCAGCAAACCTAACAGATAATAGTTTGTGGGAAGTGCATGATGATGAACAACTGTTGGATAGTATAAACACAGGAAAGAACGATATGCCAGCGTTTTACTACTATCTCAGCGATGAGGAGCAACGGGAGATTCTCAACTATATTAAGGAGATGTTTCGTCCTTAAAAGTAGTAGGCACACTCCATGTGCCGTCCCTCTGATGACATAATTTGCGGACTATCACAAAATCTAACAGACTGATGCTCAAATTTTAGGACTATTTATTGGCATTCTAAGATTCTGTGGTGTTAACATATTGCAGGATAAATTTAAATATGTAAGGAGAAGCGGAGACACTCCGCTGTAGGCGAGGTTTCCAATCTCGCTGATTCACAGTATATAGTTATATTGTAAAATTACTATAAGATACGTAAGGAGAAAACAAATTATGAAGGTTTTAGTTACCCTGCTTCTTAGCGCAATGCTCGCAAGTACGGCGTTCGCAGGCACCATCACTGGTACCGTCATGTATGATGGTGACGCACCCGCGCGTCCTGCCTTAACGGCTACCAAAGATCAACATTGCATTGACGCTGTGACAGGTACAAAATCCGAAGCACTCGTTGTCTCAAAAGGCAAGGGCATTAAGAACGTTGTCATTTATGCCCGCGTCCGTGGCACTAAAGTTACCGTCCCTGATAAGAACCCAGTTATGGACCAGAAGGGATGTGCTTACTACCCGCACGTTCTGGCGGTTGTCGCCGGTTCTACCGTTGACATTACTTCCAGCGATCCAATTGCCCACAACGTCCATTCGCACGCCAAAAAGAATGACGCTATAAACTATCAGATTCCGCAGCCCGGCAAAGTTATCCCTCACAAAATCGCAAAAGCTGAAGAGATTAAGTTCACATGCGATATTCATGCCTGGATGACCGGATACATTGTTGCTGTTAACAGTAACTTCTTCACTGTCACTGGCTACAAAGATGCTGATGGTGCATGGATCAGTTCGGATGACTATGAGAAATCCGCAGATACTGGCGGTTATTCGATCGCTGATGTACCAGCCGGTAAAGTCCGGGTCGTTGCATGGCATGAAGAACTCGGTTCAGCGAACAAAACTGTTGAAGTGCCAGCGAGTGGTGATATTGCTGTAAACTTTACGAGTGCTGATTTCAAAAAACGCTCGAGATAAATAGTTATCGGTTAACAGTTATCAGTTGTCAGTTAAGAAGAGGCTCTGTAACAATTCACGATTTCTGGGTGTACGCCAAATCTGTGTGGATTGTTACAAAAACACCTCTTAACCGATAGCTGACGACCGACGACTGACAACCAAAAAAAATAATGAAAATATCTAAAAAGAGACTCTATCTCATACTTGGTTGCGTACTGGTCGCTTATGCCTTGTTAGCGGTTGCCCCGGTGTTCGCCCAAGACGTGACTGAGGCAGAATATCGTCCCTTCCCGAAAATCGGCAGCCGGAGTGCAGCGTGGATCGCTGCGCAGCTCCACCTCTTATTCGGATCCTTTATTCTCGGTGTCCCGATGTTCGCCGTTATCATTGAATTTATCGGTTGGAAAACGAAGGACATGCGATATGACCGGATGGCGCAAGAGTTTATTAAACTCTGTATGGGCGCGTTTTCGACAACAGCCTTACTCGGCGGTGTGCTCGTTTTTATCCTCATTTGGTGTTATCCGAAAGTAATGTCGAAACTCAGTGGGATATTCGGACCGACGATGATCTTTTATGTCATTCTGTTCTTCGGGGAGACTTTTACGCTTTACCTCTACTCCTACGGATGGGATAAGATGCAGGGACGTCATAAAGGATGGCATCTCTTCCTCGGTGTACTCTTGAATGTGTTCGGCACTGCGATTATGTTTGTTTCCAACGCATGGCTCAGCTACCAGACCAGTCCCGCAACCCAGTACGGCATACTATCTGAGTCGAGACGCAAATCTTGGATAGAAGAAAGATTAACTGCTGATCCTGAGCTAACACCTGAAGCTGCGATGGAAGGTGTTACAAGCCATACAATGGTCCCGCTTCACAACGAAACAACGGGCGAGTTCATGGGTACCCTTTGGGATGCCGTCAACAATTTTACGTGGATGCCAGTTAATATCCACCGCCTCGTTGGGAACATTGCCTTCGGAGGTTCAATTGTAGCGGCTTATGCTGCATTCCGATTCCTCGTCGCCAAGACCAAAGAGGACAAAGCGCATTACGATTGGATGGGCTATACCGGCAACTTCATCGCACTCTGTGGACTTATACCACTGCCTTTCCTCGGCTATTGGCTCGGCAGGGAAATCTACATGTTCAACAACACGATGGGCATTAACATGATGGGTAGCCTATTTTCCTGGCTATTTATCATTCAGGCGGTCATGATTGGGGTCCTCTTTATTGGTGCGAACTACTACCTTTGGTCAGGCATGGGGCGAATTGACGGCGCCGAGATCTATGCGCGCTATCGTCCCTACATGATTACTATTATCGTTATCTGTGTTGCGATCTGGATGACCCCGCGCACACTCTCTAAAATCTCAAGCGCCAGTGAGCTGAGCGCGATGGGCGGTGCAAACCACCCGCACCTCGGACTGTTTGGCTTGATGACCGCCAAAAATACGGCTGTTAACATCATTATCCTCACTACTTTCTTGAGTTTCCTCTTTTATCGGCGTTCAGGGAAAATACCAATAGCGAATTGGAAAAAAGTCGGGAACATCGCCATATCTGCGATCTTCTTCCTCTCAGTTGTCGTAATCGTAGTCATCGGTATCGTTGGGTTTACTGTCCCAACGGATTTGCGTGTTAATATCCTTACGCCTTATCAGGTCCTTGTTGCCCTCGCGGTTATGGCGGTTGTTACTGTCGTTGACATCTTCATGTACCGCAAAGCAACGACATCTGGCAGTATTAATTGGGGAGAAATGACAGACCGCTCACAATACGTCTTGATTCTCATCGCAATTACGTTTACGTCTTTGATGGGCCTGATGGGTTATGCACGTTCCGGGCTTCGAGAGGCGTGGCACATCTTTGGTGTCATGCAGGATACATCTCCTGATGCGTTTACACCACTCCTCAGCGAGGCAGTAAATATGGTGGCGATTATCATGGTGGTTTTCTTCGCTCTCGTTGGATTTATCTTCTGGCTCGGTTTATGGGGTGAAAAGAAAAAGCAAGAAACAGCGCCTGCCGCTGATGCAGCTATCGCTGCTGAAGGTGATGACTAAGGGGAAGAATTGCTACCGAAAGCGGTTGGTAACCCTGGATTAAGGATACAGCAGCGTCCGAACCAAAATTGGCACTTAACCCTGATGTACTTAATCAAAAGTCCGCTCGTAATGAAATGAAGAGCGGATTTAAGAGTGGCACGTTAAATTTCAAACCCACGTTATTTAACCGCACGGAATAATTAAAAAATGTCAAGAAATACGCTCATAAAAATTGCGAGTCTCATCTTAATGGTGGTGAGTTTCATCGCCTATATTGCTGGAGCATCTGCGTTTCCGATCGCTTCGGAGAACCTGTTGCCTTGGTCAGTCTGGTTTCTCATCTCAGTGATCATAAACATCGTCTTGTGGTCCAACGTCATGAAATTGTTAACGTTTTCGCTCGCTGTGATATGGTTTTACGCCTTTGTCGCGAGCCTTGTTCCCGAAAGTTCCACAGCAGTGAATTTGACCTCACTTGATTGGAGTGACCCGGAGGCAGTCGCTGAGCAAGGGGCATTGGTGTTTAATGGGAAAGGGCAATGTGCCGCGTGTCATACCGTGGATACCTCCGCACCGAAAGGGAGATGTCCCGATCTGACGGACATCGGCATTAACGCAGCCAGCCGTGTTCCCGGTACGGACGCGAAAACCTATCTCATTGAGTCGCTTTACGAACCCGCTAAATATCTCGTTCCCGGATACGGCAAGATTATGCCAGAGATTTGGAAAGCACCTATATCTCTCTCCAAATTGGAAATTGAGGCGGTTATCGCCTACCTTCAGAGTCAAGGCGGTGAAATTGATCCGACGCCGTATGAGGAGCCTATAGATAGAGCAGACACCGCAGTAGCCGCAGCAGCACTTCCACCCTTACTTACTGGCGACGCGGAACAGGGTAAAAAAGTTTTTGTGAGTGCGGCGTGTATCTCTTGCCATGCAGTACAAGGTATAGAAAGCCCAGCAGTAGGTGAAACCACGGCAGACTTTGAGATCGTCACTGCGCCAGACCTCTCCGAAATTGCCGCCTTTAACGACATGCGGTATCTTGAAGAGTCAGTTCTGATGCCGAGTGCCCAAATTGTAAGCGGTTACGGTGCTGTTACCGTGCGTGCCAACGGAATAACTTATCAAGGAACGCTTGTCTCGCAAGATACAGAACAGATTGTCGTCCGAACCAAAACCGCAGATGGTGTGGAAGAGGAGCATACGATCTTGCTCAGTGAACTTGACGAAGAGCCGATTGAGGAACTCTCCAATCTACAAGCGAAAGGGTACTTTACCTTGACACTAACACCCACAGATGCGGATGCACCGGTAACTGGGGACATTGTTTCAGAAACTGACGGGACAGTGACGCTTAAAATTAACGGCGAAGATAAGACGTTCTCTAAGACGGATGTCAAGAGCCAGATGACCGTTCTTACTTTTGATGGCGACGAAATCGTCGGTGCTCACATTTCTGGTACAATAGACGATGATGAAATCGTCTTAAACGTTGATGGTAGTGAAGAGGTAATTGATACTTTTGATGTTGAAGAGGTTACTTTTACCCGTGCCTCTGGCAAGAAGTTACTGATTACTTCACCAATGCCTGAAAACTTTCCGTTACTCCTATCCGTGTCGGATATGGCTAATTTGCTCTCTTTCTTAAGCACACTTACTGGCGCGACAGTGGAAGCAGTGCCAGCAGAGACAGAAGACGCTTCCGCCGAATAACAGACAACTAATCAATTGCGCTCGAATGATGCCGAGTGTATGGAACAAATAATTAATTGCACCCCCAAAAGATCGCATCATTTGCTTAAAGTCCTCAATTCGGACAATCGAGGAAGTAAAAAATAAGTGGAGGAAAATACATCATGAAAAGGCTGTCGCTTTTCACAATATGTCTTATAATTCTGGTCGGTTCTTGGCTCGTGCTGCGCTTCGTCATTGGAAGCGTTATATCCGTGCCGATACCAGCCAGTGTGATTGCGATGTATATGGGGTTGATTATAATCGCCATCTTGGTGCATATCTCTGTCGAGGACTCACTCTTTCGAGAGTTCCTACGGCCTATTCGTGAAACGCTCGTGGATGATAGACGCCGTGTCCGCAGACGCGTTATCGTTGTCTTAATCCCGTTGTTTCTACTTGGCTATACCTACTCAATTATCGCACAGCGAGCAAGTCCACCCGGAAGTCCGCGGGACGCACATCCATCGCCACCGCTTGAATTAACCTATAAGGATGAGGTTATCGGCACAATGCAAGATGTTGTGAACCCATTCCGGCACTATGAAAAAGACGATCCAGAGGCGTTCAAGGCACATGTGGAAAACGGAAGACGCGTCTATTATCAGAACTGCTTCTACTGCCACGGTGATCACCTTGACGGACAGGGACACTTCGCACCCTATCTCCAACCTCTGCCGGCTAATTTCCAAGATCCAGGGATTATCCCGAACTTCCAAGAATCTTTCTTCTTTTGGCGAATTAGCAAGGGTGGACCCGGACTGCCGGCTGCTGGCACACCTTGGGATTCTGCGATGCCTATCTGGGAAGACTACTTGACAAAAGATGAAATTTGGGACGTTATCCTCTTTTTATCTGATTACACCGGTTATCAGCCACGAACCTTTGGGGAGGCACATTAAAAATGAGAAACAGAAGTATTGCCCTCTTCATGCTGATTATCGGAATAGTAGTAGGAACGCTCTGTTGGGTCGTAACACACGCACAGAACGCGCCAGAGGCTTCCGAGAGAGGAAAAGTGGTCTATGAGGAAAGCTGCGCACACTGCCACGGTACAGAAGGCAGAGGCGACGGCTCCGCCGCTGAGAATCTACTCCCAAGACCCAGAGATTTTACACGCGGCTTGTATAAAATTCGTTCTACGGAATCCGGAGAACTCCCAACGGATCAGGACCTCTATGACATTATTACCGAAGGGATGCCCGGCTCATCGATGCCTGGATGGGAAACGTCTCTGAGTGCTGATGACCGCTGGGAACTCGTCGCCTATATTAAAACGTTTCATGACGGGTTTAAAGAACGTGAGGCACCGCCACGGGAAATTACTTTGGCAGGAAAAATCTCCTATTCTGAAGAAAGTGTTGAGATCGGAAAAGGGCTTTATACCGAACTCGGTTGTATAGAGTGCCACGGGAACATTGGACGTGGCGATGGTACATCCGCTCCTACACTGACTGATGAATGGGGTTTCCAAACATGGCCCGCAAATCTGACACACGGTTGGAATTACCGCGGTGGTTTTGACACCGAAGACATCTTCAAGCGATTCATCGGCGGGATCGCTGGTTCACCCATGCCCGCATTTGAAGGGGATAGTTTCCTACATTTCGGATTGACCTCGGAAGAATCCAAACGCCTCACTGAATTAGAAAATAAAGACGAAATGACGGAGGCAGAAGAAGGGGAATCCGAGCGGTTTTATGAGAAAATGGATGCGGCTGTCAATGTCGCCCTCAATCGAGTGGAAGGCTTGGAGCTGAGCGCAGATGAGCAGCTGATTTATGACAACGCAATGAAGGTCGTCTATGAAAAGAGTTGGCATTTGGCGAACTACGTGAAGTCGCTCATGCCTGAACAACGTCCGGAACCTGCTATTGGAGATAACGTACTCCGCTCACAATACCTTCAAGGCGAGTTGCCTACAATCGATGACGACGCCTGGGAAACATTTGAGTCCAGATACTTCCCTCTTGTCGGACAAGTTGTCATTGAACCGCGGCAATTTAACCCGACAATTGATGCCGTAAACGTCAAATCGTTTTACAACGATACAGAGGTCGCTTTCCTCTTTATATGGGACGACCGAACCCACACGATTGACGAAACGAATGAGGAGACTGGTGAGACGCTTGAGGACGTATTGGCAATTCAATTTCCTGTGAGAGTGCCACAAGGTCCGACTGCTCCGAAGCCTTATTTCTTATACGGTGGGAGACTCCCGGTCTATGTCTGGCAGTGGAAAGCCTCCGCGCCTGAGCAGGTGACTGAGCTTACTGCTAAAGGAGTCGATAATGTTCAAGTCCAAGAGGTGCAGGGGGATCTGCAAGCAACAGGCACTTATACGGACGGACGATATAAATTGTGGGTGAAACGTACGTTGAGGACCGATGACAAAAAGGATTTACAACTTGATCCCGGTGTTTTTGTGCCTATTGCTTTCTCTGCATGGGATGGTTCAAACGGTGATGTTGGCACAAAACGGGTCATAACAAGTTGGTATACTTTCGTCCTTGAACCCGTTCCGTCCTCAAGGCGGTTCGTTTATCCGCCTTTGATCGCTGTTCTTTCTCTCGGCTTGCTCGTCGGTTTACGTGCAGCCGTGCAGCGTAGAAATTCAGAAGCATAGTGGCTCGTAAAATTTACATTTACCATAATAATGAGTAATCAATCTTCAGTTCAAGGGGTACTTTAACTGAAAACTGACAACCGATAACTAATAACTATTATTAAGGAGAAAAAATGAAAACCTATCTGTTAGCAGGGCTCGCCCTGTTTCTTGCATGCTGCTATGTTGGTAGTGCCTTTGCGGCTGACAGCGGAGCAGGCGAAGTGGAAATGTTAGTATTTCCTAAATCCTATTCTGCTGGAGGCGTTAGCAATGGTGGCACAATTAGCGGCGTAGTGAAGTTTGAAGGGGACGTGCCTGAAATGAAAATGCTCGAGATCACCAAGGACCAAGCGGTTTGTGGTGCTACCGAGAAATACGATGAATCTGTCGTCGTCGGTGAAGGCAACGGTTTAAAAAATACGATTGTCTATCTTATCGATATTTCGCAGGGCAAAGATTTTGATAAAGCTACCAAATTGGAAGTCGACCAGAAGGGCTGCCAATTCAGTCCACATGTCCAGATTGTTCCAGTGGGTGCTCGACTGACGATGCTCAATACCGATAAGGTTAATCACAACGTCCATATCTTCAGTAGCATCAACAAGCCAGTTAACAAACAGCAGACAAAAAACCGTAGGAAAATGCCGCTTGCTGGTGTAAAGAAAGCTGAAGGTCCTGTAGCCGTGAAATGCGACATTCACGGTTGGATGTCTGCTTGGATTGCTTATGTACCGCATCCCTATTTCGCCGTAACGAACGAGAAGGGTGAATTCACGCTTGAAGATGTCCCCGCAGGTACCTATAAACTCGGTTATTGGCATGAAGCCTGTGGCAGCAATAGCGCAGCCCCTGCCTCCGTTGCTGTTGAGGCTGGCGGGACCGCTATGCAAGATTTTACGCTGAAACTTAAGTAGTCATTAGCGATTAGCCGTCAGCACGCTCCGCTTTGCTCCGCTTTCAGTGGTCAGCAGTTAGCAGTTCATAGTTGGGCGCAAATCAAAATCAGAGTCAGAATCAACGGTATTCATGCCTTAGGGTATGAACCGGGGTATGAATGCCGTGTGGCATTCCCTGACCTATGAGTTACCGACCGCTGAAAGGTGGCGAAGCCACTGTGTTAACTGTGAATGCCCTAACTGCTAATGGCTAAAAGTGAGCGTAGCGAACGCCCTAACCGCTAACAGTGAACGAAGTGAACGTCCTAACTGCTGATAACCGACAACTGACAACCGACTGCCTAATTGAGGTAGAAAATCTTTCGCATAGTTATCAAGAACGGCGCGCACTTAATAATGTCAGTTTTGAGGCGTCGTGCGGCGAGATTTTTGGATTCCTCGGACCGAACGGAAGTGGGAAAACAACCCTTTTTAGGATCCTCTCTACGCTAATCCCGATAACGTCGGGCACTGTTCGTATCCTTGGATATGACCTAACCGCTGAGGTGAAGGCAATTCGCAACCTTTTGGGGGTTGTTTTTCAGCATCCAGGGCTGGATGTCAAGCTGACCGTTACCGAGAATTTACGGCATCACGGGCATCTCTATGGACTCTCCGGCAAAACCTTACACCGTCGGATGGCAGAACTCCTTGAATACGTCGGTGTCTCGGACAGAGCATCAGATCGCGTTGAAGTCTTATCGGGTGGTTTGCAAAGACGGGTTGAAGTTGCAAAAGCGATGCTCCATTCTCCCCGTGTTCTGCTCCTTGATGAACCGACCAGCGGATTGGATGTAACCGCACGCAGGCAACTCAACGATTATCTCTGTGTGCTTGCCGACACAGAAAACATCCTTGTGCTGCTCACAACGCATCTGCTGGATGATGCCGAGGCTTGCAATCGGATCGGTATCTTGGATAACGGTACGTTAGTCGCACTCGGAGCACCCAATGAACTCAAAGCACAAGTCGGCGGTGATGTTGTGCTCATAAAAGGTGAAGCTAACGAAACACTCGCCACCGCAATTGCTGAAAGGTTCGGTGTTTCACCCGTGCTGAGGGATGGTCAACTCCGTGTTGAGTGTGAGCGCGGGCATGAATTTGTTCGAGATGTTGTCGCCGCGTTTCCAAGTGAGATTCAGACGGTTCGGTTCGGAAGACCTACATTGGAGGATGTGTTTATAAAATTGACGGGAAATCCATTCGTTCAATAGTTATCAGTTATCGGTTTTCAGTTAAGAGCCTGTTTGTAACAATTATCTCCAACCTTGGAGGTCTCCAGGACATGGTGAATTGTTACGTGAATCTTCTTAACCGATAACTGACAACCACTAAAGGAAGAGTCTCGTGCAGAAAATCCTGCTACCGATTACAACAATATGGTGGCGCGAAATTATCAGGTTTTATCGACAACGGAGTCGGCTCTTCAGTGCTATCGCGCAACCTTTGGTTTTCTGGATTCTCATCGGTAGCGGCTTGAGTGCCTCTTTTCAGCCGGCAGGATCGGTGAATGGACAAAGCTACATTGAATACTTTTATCCCGGTATCATCGTTTTAGTCTTGCTTTTTACATCCATTTTCGCTACAATTTCTGTCGTGAATGATCGACGTGAAGGTTTCTTGCAAGGTGTCCTCGTCGCTCCCGTGCCAAGGTGGCGGATTGTACTCGCACAAGCATTGGGCGGGACGACGTTAGCACTCTTACAGGGGGTGCTACTCCTAATACTTGCACCTATGGCTGGCATCCAGTTGGGTGCAGCATCGCTCCTTTTCACGTTCAGTGTGATGGCACTTTTGGCGTTTGGCTTGACAAACCTCGGGCTGCTCATCGCGTGGCGGATGGATTCGACGCAAGGGTTTCATGCAATTATGAATCTCCTGCTAATTCCGATTTGGCTTCTTTCTGGCGCGTTTTTTCCGAGTACGGGCGCACCCGGTTGGTTAGCATGGATAATGAAATTCAACCCCTTAACGTATGGGCTCGCAGCTTTTCGCCACAGCCTCTACCTTGACACTACCGCAAAAGCATTTGGAGAGGGACCACCTTGGGCACTCTCTATGCTGATTAGCGGTCTGTTTTGTGTTTTAACCTACGTGGGAGCAGTGCTCACCGCGTCTGCACAAACGAATTAGACTCGTTAGAAACGAAAATCTTATACGCGTTTTCTTTATTTCTAAGTAAAACGCGCTCCTAAGGAGGATCTATGCTTCAATGGCTCCCTGAGAACGTATCAACGTTCGGGCAAGGCGTTGATAACCTCTTTTACGCAATTTATTACATTACCCTCGTTGCGTTAATCCTTGTAATAGGAACCCTCATCTTTTTCCTGATTAAGTATCGTCATCAGGAAGGCAAGCGGGCGACCTACATCGAAGGCAGCACAACGTTGGAAATCGTCTGGACTGCCGCTACTACGGTGATTGTCTTTGGACTCGCGATGTTCAGTTACCCACAGTGGAATAACATTAAATCTCCTACAGAGTTCCCTGAGAATCCAGATGTTGTCGTCCAAGTTAGCGGAAAACAGTTCAACTGGGATATGACGTATCCTGGACCCGATAACGAATTCGGCACGAATGATGACCTGACATTGGAAAATGAACTCCATGTACCTGTCAACTCGGTCGTGCATATCCGGTTAACCGCCATAGATGTTATTCACAGTTTCTTTGTGCCGCAATTAAGACTGAAACAAGACACATTGCCCAATAGATTTATCGATGTCTGGTTTGAGGCGACAAAGGCAGGACGCTATGAAATTCCATGTGCTGAACTCTGTGGATTCGGACATTCTGGAATGCTTGGATATCTCAATGTGCATACGCAAGCGGACTACGATGCCTGGCTGCAAGAAAGATGGCCTCAATAGGCTCAAGGAGAAAAGTAAATATGCACGATAACGAACATACTTCACATCATCACGAAGAAAGTTTTATTCGCAAATATATCTTTTCGCTCGACCACAAGACGATCGGCAAACAGTTCCTTATCTACGGACTGATTATGTTCTTCCTCGGTGGCGGGCTTGCACTACTCTTTAGATGGCAACTCGCCTATCCCGAAAGACCACTACCTATCATCGGTGCCTCACAACAATATATGGATGAAGGCGAGGTCGTCACAGGTGCTGACAGGATGTGGGAGCGCATCTACGAATCCGAGAAAGAGGAATGGCTTGAAGTAAATATGCCCAACGGGGTCGTCGAACCCGCATTTTACAACATGCTGTTTACCATGCATGCCACTATTATGGTCTTTTTCGTCGTTGTCCCAATTTTGGTCGGTGCTTTCGGGAATTTCCTAATTCCGTTGATGATTGGTACGCGCGATATGGCGTTTCCGATCCTCAACATGCTCTCCTTTTGGTTCGCAGTCCTCGCTGCAGTCCTCATGACAATTGGGTTCTTTGTACCGGGCGGACACGCCGCCGCGGGATGGACAGGCTATGCACCCCTCTCTTCTGATGCGCAGTGGACAGGTGTGGAATGGGGACAAATCCTCTGGGGATTGAGTCTGTTTGTTCAGGGACTTTCTTCGCTCGTCGGGTCTATTAACTATATCACGACAATTATCAATATGCGCGCACCCGGCATGACGTTTTTCCGCTTACCTTTGGTCATTTGGTCCCTCTTCATCGTTGCGATCTTGTTACTACTCGCTTTCCCGGTACTCTCATCCGCAATCGTGCTTCTCGTCTTTGATAGGCTTGCGGGGACAACCTTCTTTACGGCTACAGCCGAAGGCGGCGGCGATCCGCTCTTATGGCAGCATCTCTTCTGGTTCTTCGGGCACCCAGAGGTCTATATCCTCATCTTGCCCGGTATGGGTATCGCTTCGGAGTTAATTGCTGTCTTTTCACGGAAACCGATCTTCGGATACCGTTCGATGGTCTACGCTATGATCGCCATCGCATTTTTAGGATGGATCGTCTGGGGACACCACATGTTCCAAAGCGGCATGCGACCCGGGCTCGGTTCTGTGTTCATGACGACTACAATGCTTATCGCTGTACCATCAGCCATTAAGACATTTAACTGGCTCGGCACGATGTTCAAAGGCTCTATCCGATTCACAACGCCGATGCTCCACGGTATCGCTTTTGTCTCTATGTTTGTGATTGGTGGGTTGAGTGGTATCTACATGGCAAACACGCCGGTTGACATTTTCATCCACGATACCTACTACATTGTGGCACATATTCACTACGTTGTGTTCGGTGGAAGCCTGTTCGCTATTTTCGGCGGCATCATCTTCTGGTTCCCGAAAATGTACGGACGCTACATGAACGATACGCTGTCCCAGATTCACTTCTGGTTGACTTTTGTCGCGTTCAACTGCACCTTCTTCCCGATGCATATTCTCGGGGTCGGTGGACACATGCGGCGCATCTCCAACCCGATGCAGTATGAGTTCTTGCAACAGTTTGAAGGCATGAATATCTTTATCACGATGAGTGCATTCACCCTCGGTTTCGCACAATTGATACTCGTCTTTAACTTCTTCTGGAGCATGTACCGTGGAAAAGTCGCCGAAAAGAATCCGTGGCATGTAAATACGCTCGAGTGGGAAGCACCTACTCCCGTGCCCCATGGCAACTTCGGACAAATCCCGACCGTCTACCGTGGTCCCTATGAATATAGCGTCCCCGGCGAAGAAGAGGATTGGATTCCGCAGGCACAACCTGAACACGCACCCGCGACAGGCGGCGACTAAGCGATCATAGGCGCGGTTTCAACCGCGCTTCTCTGAACATCTGTGATGAAGATTTAGTATTTAATCAGGTAATTTCCAAACGTGCGATAAATCGCACTACTACGAACCGACCCGTTAGTAGTAGGGCAATTCATTGCCCGTCTATTACCCAATTGTTTTTCTTCAACTTCACTGTAAATACAGCATGCAGAACGATACCAGTAGTTATAGTCCCTGGTTACACAGATTGGCACGCCTCACTGCAGGCGCGACTTTCTTATTGATTGTCATCGGTGGGATTGTTACAAGCACCGACTCAGGATTGGCTGTCCCCGATTGGCCAACAACCTTCGGATATAACATGTTTCTCTATCCGTTATCCGAGATGGTTGGCGGTATCCTATATGAGCATAGCCATCGACTCATGGGTTCCCTCGTCGGGCTATTAACAGTTGGGTTGTTTGTCTTCTTATTGGCAAAAGATTCCCGCAAATGGCTAAAGTGGCTCGGACTCGCTGCACTCATCGCTGTTATTGTACAGGGCGTTCTTGGTGGGCTTCGGGTCACACAGATTAATCGCAATTTCGCAATAGTGCACGCATGTCTCGCACAAGCCTTTTTCGCACTCCTCTGTGGGATCGCTTGGTTCACCTCTCGCGATTGGTGGCAAGATAAATCTACAACTCCAATCACAGCATCGCAGAAGCTGCGACGGTTAAGCCTGATTACCACATGTCTCATTTATGTACAGCTCATCTTTGGGGCAATCTTGCGGCATACCGGAAGCAGACTTGATATGCATCTGCTTTTTGCATTTTTGGTCGCGCTGCATATTTTCTTACTGGCAAGACGTATGCTTGCAACAAATGATGCGGCAGAGCGGATCACTCCGTCCTCGGTACTTTTATTGCTCGGACTGCTTGCTGTCCAGTTGATACTCGGCACGGGCGCGTTTTTCGCGAAATTGACGACTCTCGGCGAAACGTTCGCAGTCGCACTTACAGTGACAATCACTACCGCGCACGTCGCAGTAGGTGCGCTTATGTTAGTTAGTAGTTTTGTTTTGACTTTGAAGATTTATAGATTTACTGACGCCTCGGTCCCTATAGATATGCCTACGAATGGCAGCCAGCAGGTACCTGTTGGCAGTCGGTAAAGAGACTTGGCATAACAATGGTGCATGCCAAGTCTGAGTAAATTGTTACCAAATAACCTTTTAACTGAGAACCGATAACTGAAAACTGAGCACCCAAAAAAATGCGTTCAACAACGGCAACATTACCAGATAATGATAGCACAACAAATCCACCGTCGAAGCATACGACTTTTGTGCATCGCGTCGCCGATGTGATTGAACTCGTTAAACCACGCTTGGTGGTGATGATACTCATTACGACCGCAGCAGGTTTTTATCTCAGCGCTCAGACTGTGAAGTGGCTGCTATGCCTGCATACGCTTATCGGCGCAGGATTGACAGCGGCAGGTGTATTGGGGCTTAACCAATACCTCGAACGCGATGCTGACGCACAGATGGAACGGACACAGGAAAGACCACTCCCGGATGGACGGATGAGTCCATTGATGGCATTATTTATTAGTGCTGCTCTCACAGGTAGCGGAATGCTCTATCTGACGTTTCTCGTCAATGTATTGAGTGGTTTCGTTATCTCGTTGATAGTCGTGAGTTATCTGCTGCTCTATACACCCCTCAAGCGGAAGACTTCCTTATGTACGCTTATCGGGGCAGTGCCAGGGGCACTCCCACCTGTCGTCGGATGGGTCGCAGCACGAGGTTCACTGACAGGTGAAGCATGGGTCCTGTTTGCGATACTTTTTTTGTGGCAGCTTCCGCACTCTCTCGCAATAGCCTACATCTACCGTGAAGATTATGCAAAAGCCGGATTCCGTCTGTTGCCGGTCATACATCCAGATGGAGCAAGCACATGCCGCCAAATTGTTGTTAATTGCGTCGCCCTTCTCGGAATAGGTTTGTTACCGACGTTGTGTAACATTGCCGGTAGCGTCTATTTCTTCACAGCATTAGCGGCGGGTGTGATATTTCTTGCATTCGGTATCTATTTGTTGCGTACGCGTACAATGAAAGCTGCACGTTATGTCTTATACGCATCGCTGCTCTATTTGCCGGTGGTATTCGTTACGATGGCGTTGGATAAAGTTTAAGTTATTCACAATAAAATTAATGAGGGCAGATTGGGACTACCAGACCCAGTGGAGCATGCATGGACGCATTAGAGCATCGCAAGCGAAATCGTCGCCTCGGTATTATCTTGTCCCTGCTGTTTGTTGGACTGTTTATCTTAGCGACAAGGGTAATGATTACGGGTAGCAAAGTACCGCCTGCTGTTGAAGGTGCCATGGAGAACATTAAAACGCCGGTCCTCGGAATCATCGGGTTGTTTCTTGTTCTCGTGGCGGCTATTGAGATTGTCCTTCGGATTCTAAAAAGCCGGATACGTAAAGATGGCACAGAATAACACTGAAGTGTACGAACGTTCACCTTTAAGCAACGCACGGTTAGCCGTTTTAGTCCTACTCGGCGCGGAGACGATGCTGTTCTCAGGACTTATCGGGGCATTTCTCGTGTTTCGGGTCGGAAATGTTACCTGGCCCCCACCGTCACATATTGGAATTGAACTGCCACGCGTGGTAACCGGCATCAATACGGCGTTGCTCCTACTGAGCGGATACACAATGTTTCAAGCACGCCGGGCAATTCAGAAGGATCATCTGAGGCAGCTCCGCAGTTGGCTATTAATCACAGGAGTGCTTGGACTCCTCTTTCTCGGTGTACAAGGCAGCGAATGGGTACAACTCATTCGCAACGGCCTCACACTCCAATCTGGGGTCTATGGGGGTATCTTTTATGTGCTCATCGGATGCCATGCTGTTCATGTGCTGACTGCTGTTATATGGCTATTTATAGTTTTCGGCATGGCGATGGCAGGACGTTTCTCTACTGATCGTTACGTCGGCGTTGATACCTGTACGATTTACTGGATTTATGTTGTCGCACTCTGGCCGATTCTTTATGTTTTAGTGTATCTCTTTTAATGGTTGTCGGTTATCGGCTATCAGAGGTCGGTTAAGAGGCAGATCCGTTGAACCAGAGTCCTCTTTAACTGACAACTGACCACCGACAAGTATAAAAAGGAAGTGTTAAAGTGAACATATCATTCTATACAAAGACCGTATGGGCTTTCATTTTGATACTCGTCATGCTTATCGTCCCGATGTCCGTTGAGGCATGTCCCGGCTGTAAAGATCTTGATGATCCTATCAATAAGGGTTTTAATTGGAGTATCCTTTTTATGATGGCAATGCCGTTTACGGTTTTTGGCATCGTTGGCGGCACGATCTTCTTACATTTTTATGGTTTCCAGTTTTCGACTATCAGTTATCAGTTAAAGAAACGACTAACGCGCGTTAAAAAACTCTTAACTGACAACCGTTAACTGACCACTGACAACTAATAAAGGGGTTAAATTATAGTTTTTCCTTAAAATTGGTAGGCGATGTTTCTAACTTCGCCGGTTTACACTGTATAGGTAATTGTAAAATCTAATGTAATAAAGGAGTTAAATTATAGTGGAACACACTGAAGACGTATATGAACCTTCGCTTACGCCGGACAGTCTTGGTAAACTCGGTATGTGGGTTTTCCTCGTCGGAGATACCATGTCGTTTGGCGCGTTGCTGGCGGCTTATGCGGCGGTCCGGGCAGGTGCCGGGGTGATCGGATGGGCACCCCCGGATGAAGTTCTCGGCATTGAACTAACTGCGTTTATGACATTTCTGCTGATATGCAGTAGTGTAACGATGGTGAAGGCACTGGAATCCATTCAAAATGGAAATGTTGGGAGGATGTGCGACTTTCTCGGGTTAACGATTTTGGGTGGTGTCATTTTCTTGGGGTTACAGGCTTATGAATGGTATCATTTGATTCACCATGGATTGACACTCACCACTATTCCTGATCATGGAATATCAGGTGCAGCGATCAGCGGTTCAATACTATTTGGTCCGACTTTCTACGCTATCACGGGTTTCCACGGACTGCACGTAACCGGTGGGGTCATTTATCTTACTGTTATATTGAGAAATGGATGGTCTGGTCGGTATACAGCTGAATTTAACCATGAGGTAGAAATCGTCGGACTCTATTGGCACTTCGTTGATCTTATTTGGATTATGGTCTTCACCTTCATCTATCTACTGTAGAAGGAGAGAAAAATGGCACAAGACGGACACAAAGAGCATCCAAAATACATGAATATTTTTTGGTGGCTCCTCGCACTCACCATTATTGAGGTTGCTGTCGCAATCCCTGATTACGCTACCCTACTCAAGGCGATACTACTCATCGGGCTCGCATGTGCTAAGGCAATCTTGGTTGCTAACTATTTTATGCATCTGAAGTTTGAAAAGAAAACGTTGGCGATTATCGTGATAACGCCTTTCCTTATCTGTGTTCTTCTCGTCTTTGCGTTGATGCCCGATCTGACATCAGATACACGGCACGAAGGGATAGAGAAACCGGCGGAAGTCGTTGATACATCGGCGCACTAACTATCGGTTAGGTCCTGGATATGGAAACACAAACCGGTAATACCAGTAAAGTTGAGCAACGACTTGACAAAAGCACCCTAATATGGGTAGTACTCGGCATTATCATTCTTGGTATTGCGGTTGCCACTTTATGGTCAGCGTTTAATACCAAACCGGAGGTGACAGCATCTCAGGAGATCGCTGTTAGTGTGCCAGATTTTCGCCTGACGGATCAGCGCGGGGAGTCGTTAGCGTTATCGGATATGGCAGGCAAGGTCTGGGTTGCAGATTTTATCTTTACCAATTGCCCAACAATTTGTCCGGCGATGACACAGGAGATGGCACGTCTCCAATCCGAGTTCGTTGCCGATCCAGTCTATTTCGTCTCCTTCTCTGTAGATCCCGAGCGCGATACCTCAGAGGTACTCTCTCGCTATGCGGCGGAATACGGGGCTGATGGCAGACGCTGGCACTTTCTCACTGGTGAAAAGGAAAATATTTACGAATTAGCAAAAGACGGCTTTAGTTTAGCCGCCGGACACAACGGAACCGAGCTCCTGCATAGCACACGGTTTGTTCTCGTAACATCGAACGGGCGTATCTATGGACGTTATGACAGTCGGAGTAAGCCGGCGATGTTACGTCTACGGCGCGATCTTAGTACGCTACTGGAAAAATAAAGGATTTGAACCTTCTAATCTCAGTCGCCGCTTTTGTGATTCACTTCCCGTTCGGGTTCTTCCGGGGGCGCTTTAAAAAATTAAGCCGGCCTTGGAGTAGATGTCTCTACATTCCGATCGTGATTAACATCGTTGCGCGACGTTTTATCCTCGATTGGGAGTGGCAAACAGCGATGATTTATTTATGGACCCCAACACTCATCGCGCACATACTTGGTGGGGTGATCGGGCCGCGCTACAAATAACTCTGCACGGATGCTGAAAAAATATCCGAATAAATAAACTCTACCCGGTCAAAGAAAACTATAATTTGGGCAATTTGTGCCGTTTTCCTGTTTCTGTAGGAGCGAGCTGTGCTCGCGATCGTGATTTTTCTCAAAGTTCCTTGCAGAACCGCAACTGACAAAAAAATAAACTTGGATGTGCCAAAGTGCAGCCCCAGCGGGGCGGAATGTCTATAGAAACGCCATATCCCCAAGGGCTAAGCCCCAGCGGGGCGAAATGTGTATCGCGCTTAAAACTGTCCAAAGTTTGGGAAAAGATAATGGTAAAAATTGTATATACTTGCTTGATATTCTGTTGTTTAGTTTTAGTAGTTTTATTGGGTTGTGGTGGGGACGAAGTAGAGGAAGAGAAGGATCCATTGGAGGATTTAGTCGGGACATATGAACTGGTAAAGATAGGTGGTAAAACCCCAGAAGCGTATTTCCAAAATGAAATTGATGCGGAAGTGTCCGAGGGATCAATGAAACTTGTGTTTGCCCCCGACGGTTCCTTGTATAGAGAGGCATCATTCTTAGCCTCATTTACAGAAACCATAGATCCAGCAGAAATATATGATCTTATGGTTGATGTAATATTTGAGCTTAAATTTAAGTTTACAGTCAATGGAAGTTATGTTGCTTCAGGCTCGACGCTTGAAATCATCTCAGGCGATCAGATAAACACTGATTTTTCTATTACTGTTTCTGTCGATGTTGAGACTCTTGGTGTTCCAGAACTTGAGGAATTCGAGCAGGAGTTGAACGAAAAGGCATAGGAACTTGAAAGGGAATTCAACGAAGATTTCAAAGAGGCTGAACGAGCGTTGGAACAGGAATTTAGAGAAGAATTTGGATTAGAACTTACAACCTATACGTGGCATTTGGAAAACGATCTCCTCACTCTAACGGATAAAGATCAGGAAGTCTATAGAAAAAAGTAGGAATATTAAAAAAATGATGAAAAAAATATACGTACCTGTTGACAATTCGGACTATTCAGATGCAAGTATCGCTTTAGCAATTGCGTTCGCTAAGAAGTTCGGCTCCCAATTGGTCGGTTCGCACGTTTACGCCGCAAAAATGCACGATGTCCGCTTTAAACAGATGGAATATACCCTGCCAGAGGAGTACCAAGACGAGGTCGAACTCGAAAAACAACGCCGAATTCACGATACCCTCATTACCATGGGGTTACAGCTTATCTCTGATTCCTATCTGGAGGTTATGAAACAGAAGTGCGCTGAACTTGACATCCCCTTTGAGCCGAAAATGCCCGAAGGCAAACACTACATAAAACTTGTTGAAGACATTCAGGCAAGCGACTATGATCTCGTAATTATGGGTGCACTTGGCATGGGAGCTGTCAAAGATAGCCTTATCGGTGGTGTCTGTGAACGCGTCGTCCGTCGTATTAATACCGATACACTCGTCGTTCGAGACCTTGATCCAAGTGAAGAACATGATGGTAATATACTCGTCGGAATTGATGGAAGTCCTGAATCGTTCTCAGGCTTGAAAACAGCCATACAACTCGGACAAATGTTCAACAAACAGGTCGAAGCCGTTGGCGTCTACGATCCCTATCTGCACTACATCGTTTTTAATTCCGTTGTCAATGTGCTTACGGAACGCGCCGCGCGAACTTTCAGATTTAAAGAGCAGGAGCAACTTCACGAAGAAGTAATTGATACCGGATTGGCGAAGATCTATCAATCACATCTCGAAGTGGCACGTTCTATCGCAAAAGAGGAGCACAACTACGCCCTAAAAATTACGTTGCTTGATGGAAAAGCCTACGAAAAGATTTTACAATACACACGAAAAACAAATCCGTGGCTCCTTGTTTTAGGTAGAATCGGGGTCCACAATGAACAAGATGCAGACATCGGTAGCACCGCTGAGAATCTGTTACGCCTCGCACCTTGCAACGTCCTTTTGGTGAGTCAACGCTATTTTCCACAGATTGATGTAAAAGCTGAAGAAATCCTCGTCTGGACGCAGGAAGCGTTAGATAGGATGGAGAAAGCGCCACCTTTGGTCCGTGGTATCGCCAAGACAGCCGTTCATCGGTTCGCCATAGAACGCGGCCATTCCGTTATCACCGAAAGCGTCATCGACAAAGCGATGGAGGCGATTATGCCAGAGCGCGCTTCTGAAAGGCTGACGCGTGTTGCTAAAGAGATTGCTGAACAGCAGGTCCTTGCGTCAGATGCTGTGCAAACCTACATCTGTGGGGAATGTGGCTACGCTGCACACAACCAGCAGCCCGTACAGTGCCCCGTCTGTAGTGCCGCACCCGAACGGTTCCAGATGGTTAATAAGGATTCCTTGGAACACATCGCCGTGGACGAAGGCGGTGCTGCAGCGGAGGAAACATTTGATGGGGTGCGGCTCCAGTGGTCGGAACAGGCGAAAAAAGCGATCCGTCGCGTGCCACGCGGCTATATGCGTCGCAACGTCAAAGCACGGATCGAAAAATCCGCACGCTCCCAAAAAATTGGAACTATCACCAACGCTTTTGCAACCGAGATTGTTAACGACAGCATGGGAGAAGCCGCGGCAGTCCGTGAAGATGCACCCGAACTCAGAACTCTACAATCACAGGCTACCGACCCCCAAAACGCTGCTGAAATCGGTCAAAGTTTTGAAAGTCTATTGCAGTGGACTGAAGAAGCGATTGAACGCTTGAACCTCGTGCCTGCTGGGTTCATGCGCAATATCACACAAACGCGAATTGAGCAACGCGCACAAGAGAACAACATTACCGAAGTTACCCTCGATTTCGCCGCACGCGTCATTGAGGACGGCAGAAGTCTCGCCAATGAGGTGCTTGGGCAGTACTATCAGAAGCCAAATCAAGAATAGACGGCAATTGTGGGTTGACTGTAGCCGAGGTTTCCAATCTCGTCGCCAGTACACAGTGTATTGTTAATCGTAAAATCCACTGTAAAATAGAGGCGTAGATAATGAGCAATACTCCAACTGTCACATTCCAAATCATCGGTCCAAATGAAGGTGTTGCGGAGGGAACACATCACGGTTTGTGGTTTAAGGTGCAGTCGGATCCCCCACCACCAAACAATCTTGTCGTCGGCTTAAAAGTCCGCTCGTCTAACGGAGAAATTATACAGTCCGGCGTCATCATGATTCTGAAACATGAAAGCCATTCCGCCGATTTTTTCTATAAGACAGTGGACGGTAAGCTTGACGTATGGCTGGAAATAGAACCTTTTGATGTGCTCTCCAAATTAGAGTTTCCTATTTTCACGAACGAAGGCTATGTGATAGAAACAGAGTCTGCTTTTTTAGAGTACAGATTAGGAACCTTATCAAAAATAATCCCCTATCAGTGGAACGGGCCGGATCGTGGTTTGTGGACGGATCAAAAGCACTAAACGCAGTGTCACAACAAGGTCCGCTGGAAGATGGAGTGTATTATGCAAAAACTTATGTTGAGGAACACGCTAACCCTTCTACTCACAGCTTTCATCCTTATAAACAACAGTTTCGCCGGTAATTGGGACCAGTGGCGCGGGCCAAACAACGACGGTATCAGCCAAGCGACCAATGCCCCTATTCAATGGGGTCAAACCGAAAATGTCCAATGGCGTTTCCCACTCCCTGGTGAAGCCGCCTCTACGCCTGTTGTTTGGAAGGATAACATTTTCCTCACCTCCACTGAAGGCGACGCACTGGTTTTGATGTGTATCAGCACTGAGGGTGAAGAACTCTGGAAGCGGACTATAGCACATGGGAACCGAGTCGTTCGTAGGGGTGAAGGTAATTTTGCCGCGCCATCCCCAGTAACGAACGGCGAGCATGTCTGGGCATTCTTTGGAACAGGGGACCTCGTCTGTTATGATTTTCAAGGAAATGAGGTTTGGCATACCAATCTCGCCAAGCGTTACGGCAGATTTAACCTCTACTTTGTCATGGCAACAACCCCGCTCCTTGACAAAGATCGACTTTACATGCAACTCATCCACAGCGGAGCGTGGCTTGTGCTCGCGCTTGACAAAATGACCGGCGAGGAAATCTGGAAACATAAGCGCAAAAGCGATGCAACCGAGGAGTGTGAACACGCCTACACTTCCCCTATTCTCTACCGTGATGCAGAACGTGAATATCTCGTCGTACACGGCGCCGATTATGTTACCGCACACAGCCTTGAAGATGGCAGCGAAATTTGGCGATGCGGCGACTTAAATCCCAAGCGGAATTATAACTACACGCTCCGATTTGTAGCCTCTCCTGTTGCAACAGAAGGGCTAATTGTCGTCCCCTCAGCGAAAAACGGACCCGTTGTCGGCATCGATCCCGCCGCGCAAGGCGATGTCACTAACAGCAAATGGCAACGCTGGAAGCTCCGTCAAGGTACACCAGATGTTCCTTCCCCTCTTATCCATGATAGTTTGGTTTATCTCTGTCGGGAAAACGGGGACCTAATATGTCTTGATGCCGAAACCGGACAGCAGCTCTACCGCGAGCGAACGCATCGACATCGGCATCGCGCCTCGCCTGTCTATGCAAACGGATATATCTACCTTACATCTCGGGATGGCGTTATCACCGTTGTGAAAGCAGGACGTGAATTTGAAATCGTCGCCAGCAATTCCATGGGCGAGACCATTGCCGCATCTCCTGTTATCACCAACAAGGCACTCTATCTACGTAGTTACGAAGCACTCTATGCAATCGGGGGCGGAAAGTGATTATTTATTATAGTAGACTTTAGAATTACTTGAACACTATGAGGAAATATTTCTATGTCACTTAAAACGTGGAATATCATTTTTATCCAATTAGCGGATCTAGATTACATTACAGTCAAAAAATCATCGCGGACACCTGAGGAAGTCATAAAATCTTTGAAACTTCCCTGTAAAGTGATAAAAACAATTTTAGGCACTTTCCATCTGGAAAAATCTATTAAAGCTGAGTTTGAATCTCATAGTGTGAGTAGTTATCGGGAATGGTACCACCCGGTCCCTGAGGTGCTTAAAAGAATAGATTCGATTGAAGATTACGATGGTGAAGATCCTCCGCCCCCACCCCGTGAACCAAAAGTGTCTCGTTATTATGAAAATTATGAAGATCCTCACTACTATTGTACGGGTTGTAATGGTCAGTTTGAAGAATATGAAAAAAATAAGCTTATAGATGTTGGTGAAGATTATACGGACTATGGTGATGTTCACTACATGGGTATTGCCAGTCATCGCTACCTTTGCAGCCAGTGTGCTTTGGAAGGAGGATTGACGAATATTATTTACTCAACATTCTTTGCCAATAGAGAGACATTGGATCCATTTTGGAATGAAAGGGATGAGGAATTTCTTTCAATATGTTCTAATGATGATCCCCTTTATGAAGGCATAAAATATGTCTGGGTCAAAGCAAGTGTTGCCACAAGACAGTTATATGCGCTATTTATAGGTCAACACCCAACTGCAAATATCAGAGAGGCCAAAAATTTTATTCTCGAGGTGTTTAAATCTAAAGGCGAAGAGGAGAGGACTTAAATGTCAGCAATTTACTATTTATGGTGGATTTTAGCATTACTTTTACATGCTGCACCGGTGACGTTAGAAACCTCACCTATCGGGGTATTGCGTTTTTAAGGTATGTTTCGTTAAAACGTCAACATATTTCTATAATTCACCATAGTAGGCAAGGCTAAAAACCTCGCCAGCGGAGACGGTAAGGTTGTTAAGAAAATCGGGGTTAGAAACGCCAACCACAGGTTACTGAAATATCTACTTGTTTTTATAATTCACCATAATGGGGGTGATACATAATTTTTTTGTTTGTAGTAGTGCAATTCATTGCGTGTCTCCACTTTGCGATGGACGGTGAAAGGTTTCCCTACTGTGAACTTAAACGCTTGTCTCGGATGCCCTGAAGTCCTTTTATTTAGAGGTTATCTTCTAAAGCAAGTTAAATGAAGGGACTTTCTTAACAATCCCGATCCTTTAGGTAAATCAACAGTATGAATGCCTGTTGGCATTCCTCGGGGTCAGTCCGGCGTATTTCGTGCGATAAGAAACGATTTTTCCTTGACAAAAGGTGACAAGAATGCTACACTATATGTATCACGTTGGCAGACATTACGAGCGTAGTCGCAAGGCTACGTGTCTGCCACCCACTCGTAAGGGGTTAAAGGCGTGATGCGTGATAGCAACATGTTATTAAAAACACATAAAATAGCCTTGCGTCCAAATGCTGTGCAAGTGCGCTGGTTTCAAAGCCAATGCGGATATGCGAGGTTTGCGTATAACAACGCATTGGCGGACTTCAAGTCTGGTTTAAAATCAGACGAGTTTCGTTCATTTATCACGCTGAATAATCGTTTCAACAAAACGAAAAAAGAATATGCGTGGATAAAAGCACAAGACCAGCGTGCAGCGTTATATGCGATCCGCCACTTATCCGAAGGTGTCCAACGCTGGAAAGATAAGTTAAACCGCTTTCCGAAGTTTAAGAAACGCAGAAGTCGTCAGTCATATACAACAGACGAGCAATCCGTAAAGGTAGAAGGCAAACGTATCAAGTTGCCGAAAATTGGCTGGATACGCATGTTTCAAGAGTTGCGGTTTAAGGGTAAAATTAAGTGCGTAACAATCTCAAGAACAGCATATAGATGGTTTGTATCTATCACAGTAGAAACAGGCACACCGAATGTTCCACGTGATACTCGTGGACTCCCTGTTATCGGCATAGATGTAGGTATAAACTCGTTGGCAACACTTGATAATGGCTTACAGTATCCAAATCCAAGACCTCTGAAACACTATGAGTGGAAACTCAAGCGTGAGCAACGTAGGCTGAGTAAAAAAGTGTTTCTGTCTAATAACTGGTATAAGCAGAAACGGATAGTAGAACGCTTACACTATAAAATTGCTTGTATCCGATCAGATGCACAACACAAAGCAACGACAGAGATACTCAATAACGCAAGTGTTATCGGTCTTGAGACGCTTAAGATTACAAATATGCTCAAGAACCGAAATTTAGCCAAAGCCCTATCCGATTCTGCGTTAGGCGGATTTCTTGAGAAACTCAAGTCTAAAGCAGAAAAACTTGGTATACCGATTATTGAGGCACCACAGTTTTTCGCATCGAGTAAGACGTGTAGTCAGTGTGGTCATAAGAAAGAAGATTTATCACTATCAGATCGGCAGTATCAGTGTGATTGCGGCTTTATTGCAGACAGAGACGTAAACGCTGCTATCAACTTAAAACACCTCGCCGTCGGGCAGACGGAGAGTTAAAACGCTTGTGGAGTTTGTGTAAGACCTCCACAAGGAGGCAATGAATGACGAAACGAGAATCCCACGACTTTAGGTGCGGGAGTGTCAAAAGTTACAAGGAGCTGCCGAATGATGCCGGGTCTAATATTATTGGGCAGGTGACGGCGCAGGTAAACCGCCTCCAGAAACGCCTTGCTTCCGTCAAACATACAGTCGCCATCATGAGTGGAAAGGGTGGTGTTGGAAAGAGTTCACTCACCGCTAACCTTGCCACTGCTCTTACGTTAAGGGGTAATGCTGTTGGGATCGTCGATGCTGACATCAATGGACCGACGCTTGCCAAGATGATGGGTGTACGCAACGCTACACTGGAATACACACCTACAGGTGTCAAACCTGCGATTACTGCCCTGGGGACCAAACTTATCTCTATGGATCTACTCCTGGCAGAAGACGATACGCCGGTGCTCTGGAATGCCCATACTCAGAAGGATGCATTTACATGGCGTAGCACAATGGAGGTCGGTGCCTTGCGAGAGTTCATCGCTGACACGGAATGGGGCAACTTGGATTATCTACTCCTTGATCTGCCACCCGGAACCGACCGGCTTCCAAATGTGGTAGAACTTATCCCTAACCTCGGCGGTGTAGTCGTCGTAACCATTCCATCTGAAGTTTCGCAATTAATTGTCAAGAAGTCGGTGACGATGGCGAGAGATATTCTTAAGGTTCCAATTATCGGTGTTGTTGAAAATATGGCTTTCTATGTGTGTCAACACTGTGGCGAAGAGGAACCTCTATTTTCCACTGAGGAATCCCTTGACAGGGTATTTCAACAGGACATCCTCGGTAGTGTTCCATTTGATCCGCGCCTTGCACATTCCAATGACTGTGGCACCTCTTATGTTGATGCGTATCCGGATGCCCCGGCAAGTAAAGTCGTCGTGCAAGCCGCTAAAAAAATCCAGGATTTTTTTAAACATAGTACAAACTGTTAGTTTGTGCCTTTTTAGAGGAAGCAAAAAATGAAATTCTTATGTACAGACTGCGACACGGCAATGAAGTTTAAAGACGTGACCCGCCCCGAACAAGGCTCCGTGACAGCACTCTTTGAATGTCCTGACTGCTTTACAGAAATCGCCATGTTCCTCAATCCATGGGAGACGCAAATGCTAAAATCCTTGGACCTCCAACTCGGTGGCACCAATGAAACAGCACAGCCGATGCAGATGGTCCGCTCACAGTTAGAAACCGCAAAAAGCGACGCGATGCCTAACGAAATTTCCTCAGGAACGGTTCCCGATGAGACTGCTGAAGGTGGTAAATGTCCGTTTACCTCGGTTATCTCCGATGCCTTTCAGGAAGAAGCCGTACCTACCGAACCGACGGGACCTATCTGGACACCGGAAGCGTTGGAACGCTTAGAGCGAATCCCCAGTTTTGTCCGTCCCATGGCGAAGATGGGGATTGAGAGTTTTGCCAAAGAAAATGGACATAATGAAATTACAGGCGAAATCATGGATGCCGCCCGTGGCAACTTTCCTGCACAGTTCTAAGTCTTCTACTGCTGACGTTCCCGGCCTTATTGAAAGATAAATCCGTTGTTAGGCGAGGTCTCTGTGCCTCGCCTAACTTTTTTCTATTGGCAGATTCCCTAACCCCACAAAAACATCCTTCGTTTTCAGTAGACGCTATTTCCTATCTACGCCGATTCCGCTGTAATCAAACATCCAATCCACCAAATACTTACCGATTACTGATGATTCACGATTAATAACCGTTCTTAGGGCTTACACAGCGCGTTCATCAATTTCCATGATAACTTGTGGTAAATCGTAGGGGCGGGGGGGGGCTCGCCTGTTTTCTGCATAACCCCTGTGGTCTTTTCGTAAGAATCGCATTGAATATAATGAAACCTATTATAAGGGATATCCGTTTATTGTCATAGTATCCAGTCAAACTTGTGGAGGCAATAGTGAAAGTAGATTTTAAAATGCAGAAAAAAAATAAACTTTTAGTGCTAAATCTAATCGGTGGTATCCTGCTTGTGCTTCTCGGTATAACAGGCTGTTCCGATGTACCTTATACCGCCCCAACGCTGACTGTCGGCCATGTCGACCAGTATCTTAACACGATCGATCAAGATACTGTCTGTCTTCAAGATGGATTTGATACAGTTTGCGTAAAACTTTTGTTGGATACAACCGAAATTGACGCGTCAGGTATAAATTATAAACCGACTGTCCACGTTCATCCGACAAATATCGTTTATGTATTCAATTATCAAGGACGTCCTGTTTTAGAGGCGAAACGACTTACCGACACCACCCAGATTGTACAGGAATTGGTCGCAATAGGGAGAGCAAAACTGCCTGCAAATGTGAATAACCTGAACGGTAGGGATACAGGGCAGGTTCCCGAGGGCTGGGTTATTGAGATTTACTATCCAAACGCATTCCGTGAAGCGAATCGTGGACAGACACTTGAAACCAGTGGACTCGACATCAGGGTCGTCGAAGGAACAACAATTGGGCCGAATCAGCGAAGAGATTTGGCGATTCGAGACTTTACGCAAATTGACAAATATGATGGAAGACGTGGTGTGCAATTTTCTGTTAAAGCAACGGCGTTGCGGATAACAATTCAGGTGAATGGGTTGATCCCAGGTAGTACTGCAACGTTCTCTATCGATGCAGAGAGTGTAGAATCTGACGGTAGCACCAATATCCTCCAGTTACACAGGATATAGGCGATTCCTAAATAGGAGACGTGTCATGGGAAAAATAGATGAGGAAAGTTTCGGACTTGAAAAAAAATATGATGAGATTTAGTGCCGGACTCCTATGTATCCTTTTTAGCATCACCGGTTGCACCGACATGCCTTATATCGGTTCAGTCAGGACGCTTGAGGTAGACCGGTATCTCGTCTCAACGGATGGGCAGGTTCTCTGCTTTCAGGACGAGTCTGACTCAACCTGTGTAAGTATTATCCCCGGAGAAGGGTACGGCAAATATGTCGTCAACGGGCATGAAGTTCACCTCTATCCGGAGGAACGGATTTATGTGTTCTATCATGAAGGCAGCCCTATTTTGCGGGCAGAAAGAACCACGATCCAGGTAGTCGGAGCCCCATCAGATGGTGATTTGTCAACGGCTAATGCAGGAGCTGGCGATAATAACGGGAATGGAAGCAACGGAAATAATAACGGGAATAATAATGGGAATAACAATAATAACGGAAATAACAATAATAGCGGGAATAACAATAATAATGGAGACGATAATTCAGGGGATGATTTGTCAACGGCTAATGCAGGAGCTGGCGATAATAACGGGAATGGAAGCAACGGAAATAATAATGGGAATAACAATGGGAATAATAATGGGAATAATAATGGGAATAACAATAATAATGGAGACGATAATTCAGGGGTCGGACACGGATGGCTTATCTGGGTATACTATCCAGAGGGCGCAGACCTTGGAGATTCACCAACACTTGGTGGGAGTGGTGTAACGGTTACGCTCAATGGAAAGCAGTTAACAGATGACGATATAGCCGGTTTCGCACAATTCACTGGTGCCAATGACGAACAGGGCATTCAGTTTTTCTATCCAACGAGCTCCCCGGAATTCTTAGAACTACAGGTGCGAGTTGAGGGTGTTGTTTCTGATGATGAGAACGTAAAGTTCAACATAAACTACTTGTGGAAATCACGATAATAACCCTTCTGTTTTGGACCGTTTGAAATTGGCTTCATATATGTGGACACTTTGACAGAAAATATCCCACTCACCCATTGTAAGCGAGGAGTGTCACCTCTTGGGTGTTTCTTGTAAGCAAAAACACCACACCATCATATCAATTTTCCTAACGCCTCTCCTTCCTAACTTTTACCCCAAGTTGCTACGGACAAGATTTTAGGCATACCGGGTCCCCTTTTTCATTTAAAACGTTGATGCTCCGCAGGGTTTTATAGCGTATTTTGTTAGGTTGCGCCTATTTATGCACGGACTGACAAATCAACGGTGTGAATGCCGTATGCTACGAAGATGGCAACTTGTGTTAATTTTTAACAAAATATTGGCGCGCCCATTGACATATTTTTTGTAACACCCTTAAAGGAAATGACGTTATTCCTTAAGGAAAAGGACTTTGCAAATTCGTACTCACTTGGAATAGCACTTAAGAAGAAAGACTACCAAATTTTGCCCCCGGTGAAGTGCATAAGCACTTCATACCCCGGTCTATGCCCCGGTGAATGCTTTATAGCATTCATACCGTTGATTTAGGCATAGATACCCAGTGAATGCTTTATAGCATTCATACCGTTGATTCTGATTTACGCGGCAAAATTTGTTTTGCTTTACATTATCAAAGCCCGAAACATATTTCTGCGTCGATTTTGTTTGGAGGAGGAAAATTATCGTGTTCTTTAATAAATCGCTGCCCTCTTTGGTTTTTGCCATGTTATTCGTCGCCAGCCTCGCTTTCCTCGCAATACCCGCAACCGCCGCTGTGACACCGGTCCTATCAGTAACAGATGCGGATGAAGACACAGCAGGTATACAGGTATACGGTATTAGGGCTGAGACCGTTCCCTTCGAGTTGACTGTCACGTTTCAGGATGCTAACAGTATTAATGCTAAGGTAACCGGTTTTGGTGCTGATGATATCGAATTGGTTGCCGCAGATAACAATGGGGACATTGTGAGGCGCGGGGCAACAGCCGCGTCTGTTGCTTCTAATGCTGATGGTAGTGTGTACACAGTGACAATCACTACCAAAGGCGATATCGATAGGGTACGTATAGGTGTAAAACAGGCTGCTGCTACGACCCCTGGTAAGTTAGTAGGGGTTAACGTCCAGGGTGCGGACCCTACTGACGCGGCTGATCCAATAGTGGTCAATATAGTTCGGAGCGCGGCACCACCCCTTACCTTATCAGAGGATATGTCTATTAGCGGTAAGGCGCCCTTTACCGTGACCTTAACCTCAACCAAGGCAATTACGCTCACGCGCGCAGATATTGATGTCAAGGGTGGATCTATCCCAACGAATGGACTCTCGGCTGACACCACAAGAAAGGTCTGGACGGTGACAATTGTCCCCGGGGTAGGTGTGCAAGAGGTGGTAATTGATCCGTCATCTGCTGGCGACTATATTTTCCGGAAAGGCACATACACCGTGGGGCCCCTAACAATTCGGCAGGGAAGTGTTAGAGCCCTTAAAGGGAAAGTAACTATCAGCGAAATCATGTTCGCTACCGATGAGGGCGTTAATGAAATCCAGTGGATTGAAATTTTCAACAGTTCTGATACCGAAACCGTTGTCCTTGATGCTGATGACGGTTGGGAGTTGATTATTGAAAACTATGACGATTCAGAGTGGACCACGATGTCACGATTCGGAACGATTAATTTTAAGAATAAAGGCGACGTTAAAACCATTCCACCAAATCAGACGGTGCTAATCGTTTCGGCACGCGGTAGGAACTCTGACACGAAGCATTTCGCATCTACCCGTGTTTTCAGTGTCTACACGGAGCTGGCGGGTGAATTTGGTATGAACAGTCGGCGAGATCCATTCTTGCATCCGACCAAAGGATTCCACATCCAGCTCGTTGATGGAGAAAATGAACTCGCCGACGAAGTCGGGAACCTTGACGGGAGAACCCGGACTTCTGATAAACCTACATGGCAACTGCCTAATGGCCGGACGAAAGATGGCGACCGCACTTCAATCATCCGAAGGTATTCTGCCAAAGGTATAGGACGCAACGGCACCCAACGAGAAGGATGGATCCCGGCAGCAGAGACCAACTTCTCGTATTTATCGAAAAAGAAAATTGAAACTTGGTATGGCATCAGTTCCGACTACGGGACCCCCGGTATCCACGCCGGCGGAGCACTACCTGTACAACTCTCTCACTTCCGGCCCGAACGCACAGAGGCTGGCACAGTTATCATCAAGTGGACCACCGAATCCGAGCTGGACAACGCCGGATTCAATATCCTACGTGCTGAAACAAGAACGAGTGTATTTCAAGTCATCAATACACAGCTGATCCCCGGCGCGGGTACAACAGCGGAGCGCAATATTTATACGTGGACAGACGCTACTGCCAAGCCCAATGTTGTCTACTATTACCAGATTGAGGACGTGTCTTTCGCTGGGGAACGACAAACCTTAGCTACCAGTCGTCTGAAGGGAACAATCTCCGCCAACGGCAAACTCGCCACTCGGTGGGCAGGATTGAAATCTCAAAATTAATAGGTGTTACGCACTAAAAGATTGGTAGGTGCGGTTTCAAATTATGCTACAAAAGCATAATTTGTCTTAGCTTTACATTCCGCACCGAATGTTGTTGGAAAATTAATATAGGTATATCTTATGCCTACGTCCCTTATTCCTCCAACTGATGCACAACAGCGAGCGGGGTCGCAGCGAGTAAACCTGCATCAATCGGGATAATAACCCCGGAAATCCATTTCGATTCGTCGCTGGCGAGAAAGACAGTCGCCCAAGCCACGTCCCATGCCGTTCCCTCAGTTCCCAAGGGGCCAATGCGTCGCCGCCGCTCTCGTTCCGCTTCACTCAGATACGGCGCAGGAAACGAAGCATAGAGATGTCCAGGCGCGATGCAATTTACCCTGACCTTATCTCGTCCGTGATGAACTGCCATCACCTTTGTGGCAGAAATCATTCCACCCTTCGCAGCGGCATACGGCACGTTTCGAGATGAACCCGCCCGTAAAGCGTCAATTGATGAGACGTTGATAATCGAGCCACCTCCCGCCTCTGCCATTCGAGGGATAGCGTGTTTACACGCCATAATCATGCTCTTGAGGTTGAGGTCCATCACTCTGTCCCACTTTTCTTCGTCAACCTGCGTGACCATCCCAGAACCGCCGAGTCCAACGTTGTTGAACAGAACGTTCACTTTACCAAAATGTTCGACCGCGGCTTCTACCATCCCAGCGCAGGCTTCCTCTGTGGCCAAATCCCCGATAAACACCGCACCTTCACCGCCTGCTGCTTCGATTTCTGCTAATGTTGCATTGGCATTCTCAAGAGAGATATCCGCCAACAACACTTTCGCTCCTTCTTTTGCGAAGAGCATTGATGTCGCATACCCGGTCCCATCGACTTCACCCTTTTTACCGCCACCAGTAACAATCGCAACCTTCCCTTTCAATCGATCCATTGTCTGCTCCATCGTCAATGGTAATTGGCTATTGGCTTATGGCTATTGGCAATGGGTTATGAGTTATAGGTTTTGGGTAGTAGATTAAGAGGTATAAGGTAACAATCAACACTCTTTCCTATAACCCATAACCAAGAACCCACAACGGATTGCCGACTGCCGACGGCTGACCGCTGACAGCCAACTGCTAACCGCTAATCACCAATCTCCAACTTATCGTTAATTTCCTTCTGATAGCCTTCCAATTCACAGTTTTCGATCTCCGCAATCGTCACGGGACGACCGAACCATCCCGATTCATAAACTGCCATGCAGATGGCTTCAGACCGCATGCCTTCGACAGCATCAACTTCAGGTTTACCACCACTCCGAATCGCATCGGCGAAGTATTTCAGTTCAATTGCTACAGTATCTTCAACGCCGCCCGGGAAATAGTATTCCTTTTCGGAATCGCTGAGGCTATCCATGAATTCTTTCTCAAGGTCGTCGTTGGAAATCGGTTCACCGCCACGCGGCACTAACCCGACGTTCCAGTCAAGCGAACCCTCACTGCCATAAACAGTGTGTTGACGGAAGTTGTGTCCCGGTGCCGAGCCGACCCAGGTCCACTGTGCGGTAACGCCTTGCTCAAACTTGATAGTAGCAATCATCGCGTCCTCAACATCGACTTCATAACCGCCTTCTCTTTCTGCTGGGTTGTCGTAGCGGAAAGGTTCATAAGCCTTGTTAATGGCGTAGACTTCCTCAGCTTCCATGCCGAGGATAAAACGCATCAGATCGGTGAAATGCACACCCCCGTCTAATGCCCAACCGCCACCTGCATCCATCTTGAAGTTACGCCAGCTCCATTTCCCTAAGCCTTCGCCAACCTCGATCCAGAAGAACATACGTGGATCGCCGATACGTCCTTGCGCAACTGCCCAACTCCGTGTGCGTTGGATGCGTGCCAGACGATAGTTTTCTGCCACGGAGATAATTTTATCGTTTCGATCCGCTGCATCCATCATCAGTTTGCATGCCCGCATTGTAATGCCGAACGGTTTCTCAATGATAACATGCTTTCCAGCATCCAGTGCAGGCACAGCAAGTGTGTGATGCGCACTGTGGAGCGCACAGATATCGACACACTCTAAATCTGGATGTTTTGCCAGCATCTCATCAAGTACTGTATAGACTGCCGGTTTCGTGCCACCTTGGAATGCATGTGCCTGATTTGCGCGTTCTTCGGCACTTTCCGATACAATATCGCACGCCGCTACGATTTCATAATCTCGGAGTCCTTTAGACCAAAGTTCCTCGTACGCTCTCATATGTGCTCCGGACATCCCACCGCATCCGACCAACCCCATTTTAATTCGTTCTGCCATATCAGCCTCCTTATATATCCTACTTGTGATGCGCACTGTCAACGTGCGCCTACAGTAGGATACGCGAAATTATATAGGTGCCGTGGTCTCATGTCAATATTTTTATCTCCAACCACCAAAGGGGTAGGCGCAGTTTATAACCGCACCCATCTTCCCTCAGCTGACAACCACCCCAAAACGTTTGACTTTAAAATCCCATTTCTGATAGAATACCGAAACAAAGGAGGGAAAATGGCTATGCATACCATCGATATGAAATCTTCCTATAACGTTCCGTATCTCTTTATTCTGCTGGCGATTGCGACCCTGATGGGTGGGACACAAGTAGATGCAGCAGTTGATGAAAATACGGTCGCTGTCTGGCTCTTTGAGGAAGGGGCGGGGGAGGTCGTAAAAGACGCTTCCGGTAACGGTCATGACGGCAAATTTGAAGGAAGCCCTAAATGGGTCAAAGGAAAATTCGGAACAGGATTAGAATTCCCCGGCAATGATGGTGGTTACGTTGTCGTGGAGTCTACCAAGAAACTGGAGTTAGAAACACTCAGTATTGAAGCATGGGTCAAAGTGGAAGAAGCCACAGGTAAGTGGCAGGGCATTGTCTGCAAACAGAAGGCAGGATGCGGCAATCGGAATTATGGTATATGGGTTCATGTAGATCAGGGCGTTCTACATTCGGAAATCGGGGCGAATGGAGCGTGTGGGTTTAGTATAGATGCCACAACCCAGATCACCGACGATAAGTGGCACCATCTCGCCTTTACTTATGATGGCAAGATGGGACGAGCTTACGTTGATGGTGAATTGGAAATCGAAGCACCCAATGGTACTACGTTTCAGAGTGCCGATCCTATTACAATCGGCGTGCCAAATCTCAACAATGCGAACGGGTTGAAGGGTATCATTGAAGAGATCCGCATCTCCAACGTCGCACGAACCGAAGATGAAATTCAGGAGGCCATGGAAGTCGGTTTGGCTGCAATTCTCAGCGTTGAACCCGACGGCAAACTCGCCACACGCTGGGGATACCTCAAACGGGTCCCATAAACCTTTTCTAAACCGGTAGGTGCGGTTGGACGCCCCCTAACTACGATGCTCGCTATGAGGGTTTCCGAAGCCATCCTAGCATTTACATTTTTCGTACTATCGAACTCACATTAAAGAAGGAAAATAAATTGAAAAAATTGGTCTGCGTTTGCTTATTGCTTTTCTGTGCCACTACATTCGCATTCGGGCGAGGTCTTCCTATGGCGGTGCCGGAGGCGGTCGGTGTTTCTGCCGAACGCCTCGAACGCATCCGTCTTGTCATGCAAAATTACGTTGATCAGGAGAACCTGCCAGGATTCCTTACAGTTGTAGCGAGACGCGGGAAAATCGTCCACTTTGAAACCCTCGGGATGCAAGATATCGAAAATAAGAAACTGATCGAGCCATATACAATATTCCGTATCTACTCCATGTCAAAACCGATTACCAGTGTCGCCATCATGATGCTTTATGAAGAGGGTCATTTTCAACTTGATACACCCGTGTCCAAGTTCATCCCTGAGTTTGAAAACATGAAAGTCTACAACGAAGACCAGACAGAAATCTCAGATGCCAAGGGAAAGATAACGGTCAAGCATCTCCTCACCCATACCGCTGGATTCACTTACGGTTGGGGCGATAAACCCGTCGATGAACGCTATAAGGAATTGAAAATTTTTGAGAACGTAATAGATTTAACCGCCAGTGCAAAACTCGCCAATATGATCGAAAAACTCGCCAACATTCCGCTCGTTCATGAGCCAGGAGAAAAATGGACTTATGGAGTGTCTACGGATGTGCTTGGTTATCTCGTACAGGCGATCTCGGGAATGCCATTTGAGGAATTCCTTCAGACCCGCCTCTTTAGTCCCCTCGGTATGGTAGATACTGCATTTTCGGTCCCACCAAAGAAGCGCGACAGGTTTGCAGCACTATATAGTTTTACGAAAAAAGAGGGAATCGAACGCGTTGGAAAAAAAGCAACCGCAAACGGCGAATTCACTTTTTTCCCTTCCGGCGGTGGAGGACTCGTCTCAACCGCTGCAGATTACATACGCTTTTCTCAAATGCTGCTCAACGGTGGTGAACTTGACGGTGTTCGTATTTTGAGCAAAGAGACGGTTGAATTAATGCGGTATCCGCATCACGACGATTGGTTTGGGCTCGGTTTCGCTGTTGTTACGGATAAAGAATCGGAAGATAAGGATAAAGAATCGAAAGACAGTCCGGAATCCGTTGGTAGCTTCAGTTGGGGTGGTGCCGCCGCTACCATCTTCTGGATAGACCCTGTTGAAGAGGTGGTCGGCTTGCTCATGACGCAGATTCACAATAACCCTTATCCTTTCCATGACCAATTTAAAGCACTAACCTATCAGGCACTAACTGAATAGTAGTTGTCGGTTATCGGTTATCAGTTAAGAGGCGATCCGTAACAATCTTCCCCACCTGGGAATATTCCAGCAGGAGGTGCATTGTTATCAGAACCTCTTGTTACTGACAGCCGACTACTGGCTACTGACAACTATCTATAGGAGACCTTGATGACAACATATCATGGATTACCGCGAGCGATCCCCGAAGATGTCGGCATGTCTACCTCGCGGTTAAGACGTATTGCTCCGGTCATGCAGGGCTATATTGACACGGGAAAAATCCCGTGTGCCTTGACAATGATAGCGCGGGAAGGCAAACTCGTTCATTTTGAAAAATTTGGTATGCAGGATATCGTCGCCGCCAAACCCGTAGAATTTGATACCATCTTCCGCCTCTACTCAATGACGAAGCCGATTACCAGTGTCGCTGTAATGATGCTCTATGAGGAAGGACATTTTCAACTCAGTACACCTGTCTCCGAATTTGTTCCATTTTTTAAGGACATGAAGGTCTACACTGAAGATGGCAGTGCCATTGTTGATGCGGAGCGCGATATAACAATAAAGCATTTGCTCACACATACCGCTGGGCTTATCTATGACAGCAATAGGGATTGCCATCCAATCGATCAGCGTTATGAAGAAGCAGATCTCTACGGCGGTGACCTCACAAACATGATACAAAAGCTCGGAAGTATCCCGCTCATCCACCAGCCCGGGAGCGCGTGGAAGTACGGTATGTCTACCGATATACTCGGCTACCTTGTAGGAGTCGTATCGGGTATGCCGTTTGAGACGTTTTTGAAAAATCGTATTTTTGAGCCTTTAGGTATGGATGACACCGGTTTTTCAGTGCGCGTTGAAAACGCTGACCGATATTCAAAGGTATATGAGTTCGGGGAAAACGGTGAACTTCAAGCAATTAAGAAGATCCATGCTGCAACTGGACCGTTGAGTTTTTTCCACTCTGGTGGCGGAGGGTTACAATCAACCGCTGCAGATTATCTCCGTTTCTGCCAAATGGTGCTCAACGATGGCGAACTTGATGGCGTACGGCTTCTTGGAAGAAAAACCACCGAACTTATTAGAATGAGCCATGTTCCACCTGATTGGTTGGCTCCTGAGAGAATAGGGACAGGTTTTGGACTCGGGTTCTCTGTTATCACAAATGTTGCTGACACGAGCAGCCTCGGTTCTGTAGGTACTTGCAGTTGGGGGGGGATGGCAAGCACTACATTTTGGATTGATCCTGCGGAAGACTTAATCGGCATTTTCATGACACAACTCGTCGGTGCCGATTCTCCATTCCACACCCAATTCCGAGTTTTGGCTTATCAGGCACTAACCGACTAGTACTTGTCACAAGTGGGTTGTAATGGGCATTAAGACCTCTTTAACTGACAACCGACTACTGATGACTGACAACTACCCTATAGGAGATTTTAATGGCAATATATGAAGGATTACCGCGAGCAGTGCCCGAAGATGTCGGCATGTCTACCTCGCGTTTAGGGCGCATCGCACCCGTCATGCAACGCTGGGTTGACAATGGAAAAATCCCGTGTGCATTGACGATGATAGCCCGTGAGGGCAAGCTCGTCCATTTTGAGAAGTTTGGAACACAGGATATTGCCTCCGCCAAACCGGTGGACTTTGACACCATTTTCCGAATTTACTCGATGACGAAGCCAATTACCAGCATCGCTGTGATGATGCTCTATGAGCAAGGGCATTTTCAACTCGGCACACCCGTCTCCGAATTGATCCCCGCTTTCAAAGACATGCAAGCTTACACGGAGGGTGGTGCCGATATTGTTGACGTAGAAAATGAGATGACGGTCAAACATCTGCTTACACACACCTCCGGTCTTATCTATGGTGGTGAGGGAGAACACCCGATTCATCAACGGTATAGAGAGGCGAATTACTACCGTGAAGACCTCGCATACATGGCACAGGAACTCGGAAAGATTCCACTTCTCCACCATCCGGGTGCCGCATGGAATTACGGTATGTCTACCGATGTACTCGGCTACCTCGTAGAGGTTGTGTCTGGTATGCCATTCGAGGAGTATTTAAAAACGCATATCTTTAATCCCTTAGGTATGAATGATACCGCTTTCTCGGTACCAGAAGAGAAAGCTGATCGATATGCGACCTTATATGAACCCGCAGAAGACGGGAGTATTCAGGTAATTGAGAACGCTCCTGTTTCAAGCGGACCGCTCAGTTTTTTTCACTCCGGTGGCGCAGGACTACAATCAACCGCTGCAGATTATCTCCGTTTCTGTCAGATGTTGCTCAACGATGGAGAACTCGATGGTGTACGGCTCCTCGGAAGAAAAACTGTTGAACTCATCAGGATGAATCATATCTCTGATGATTGGCAACCCCTTGAGAGAACAGGGTGCGGTTTCGGACTTGGATTTGCTGTCGTCACTGATGTCGCCGAGACGCAAGGTCCCGGCTCCTTAGGCACGTACAGTTGGGGCGGTCTCGCAAGCACCACGTTTTGGATTGATCCTGTGGAAGAGTTGATCGGCATTTTGATGACACAATTGATCGGCGATTCCCCATTCCACGCCCAGTTCCGCGTACTAACCTATCAAGCAATTACCGATTAAATCTACCGTGGATTTTCCGCTGGCGAGGTTTGTCACCTATTCTTGGTAGACGAGGTTTCTAACCTCGCCGGTCTCTCTCCAATTCTCGGTAGACGAGGTTTCTAACCAGGTTTCCTTCCGTTACTGGGAAAGGGCATTAATTCATACAGTTTTGTAGGTTGGGTTGAACGTGAGTGAACCCAACACTTCTACGAGACTTGGGAAAAAAACAATGAGTTTCCTCCAACTCGAAAATGTCCATAAGAAATTCGGCGATTTCACAGCGGTATCGGATATCTCCTTCAGCATTGAAAAGGGGAGCATATACGGACTGCTGGGTCCCAACGGTGCCGGAAAAACGACGACACTCCGAATGATAATGGACATTATTGCGCCGGATGCAGGCAGCATTACGTTTAACGGCAATCGACATATCCGAGATTTTTTGAACCAGATTGGATATCTACCGGAGGAACGTGGCTTATATCGCAAAATGAAGGTACGGGATGTCATCCTTTTTATTGCCGAGTTAAAAGGCTTATACAAGCAACAAGCACTGAGTAAGATTGAGCGATGGTTGGAGAAAATGCAACTGTCGGAGTGGGAAAATAAACGGGTTGATGAACTCTCGAAAGGGATGGCACAGAAAATTCAATTCATCACGACAGTGATTCACAAACCAGAGTTGATTATCCTTGATGAACCCTTTTCCGGGCTGGACCCCATTAACATGACACTCCTTAAAGATTTAATACTTGAATTGCGTGATAACGGCAGCACAATTATTTTCTCGACCCACGTGATGGAACAGGTGGAGAAACTATGTGATCGCATCTGCCTCATTCATCAAGGCAAAGTATTGCTTGAAGGTGAACTCCGTGCTGTGAAGCGTACTTTTGGCAAGAATTCTGTTGAGATTGAATACCTCGGTAGCCTTGAACCAATTCGCAATTCCGCTTGGATTCAAGGAATCAACGATTTTGGACAATACGCTGAAGTTAAGTTGAAGACACCGGAGGGCTACCGTCCATTTCTTCGCGAATTGGTTGAAAAAGGCATTGATGTGACACGATTTGAATTGGTTGAACCGACCTTGCACGAAATTTTCGTCCAGAGCGTTGAAGCACACGGAGGGGTCGGGCAAGATGCCGAATAAAATCGTTACCGTCATTAAACGTGAATACACAACGCGCGTTAAATCTAAGGGATTTGTTGCTTCCCTGTTTCTTATGCCCGTATTGATGTGTGGGTTGGTATTCCTGTCCAGTTTTCTCGCCATCATGGAGGACAAAACCAAAGAGATGAGAAAACTTGCAGTTATTGATGAGACAGGTGAAATCTTTACAGAGATGCAGACAGCTATATCGGGGCATTCGACCTTTCAACATAAAGGGGAACTCGTTTATCAACTCCATGAGGTGTCTGCTACGACAGAAGAGGAAAGAACCGCACTCCGAGAACGCGTCAACACAAAGGATCTCTACGCCTATCTTGAAATCCCAAAAGATGTTTTTGCAAACGGGGAGGTCCGCTTCTATGCCAGAACAGCGACTAATTTTGAAATGCAAGGCGCGCTCCGTCGTATCATTTCAAATATCGTCCGCGACAGACGGTTCGCTGAAAGTGGTTATTCTCGGCATGAAGTCAGTCAACTTATGCGATCTGTTAGATTCAACGCCTACGCTGTTAAGAGCAGTGGAGGAAAAGATGGGGGAGCAGAAGTTGAAAGTCCTATAGAGACAGGTGCGCGGCTCGGACTCGGCTACCTTCTTGTTTTTGTGCTTTACCTGTTTGTCATCATCTACGCTAACTCGGTCATGCGGAGTGTGCTTGAAGAAAAAACAACTCGAATTGTTGAGGTAATCGTTTCATCGGTAAAACCGCATCAACTGCTACTTGGCAAACTCGTTGGGGTTTGCTCTGTCTGCTTGACAATGTTTGCTATCTGGGTGATATTTGGCGTGTTATTGGTTATGAACATAAAGACGCTACTCGGCATCTTTGGTATTGATAGCCTGCCAATACAGTTTATCCAAGTAATTGAGACTATCAAAGCGAGTAGTACCGAGATACTTGCCTATTTCTTCGTCTATTTCATTATTGGTTTCTTCATGTATTCGACGCTTTATGCTGTTGTTGGCGCAATTTGCAGCAGTGAAGAGGAGGCGCAGCAGACAGGAGGACCGCTCACGATGCTCATCGTTGTTCCCTTCATACTGATGTTCCAATTGTTTAGACTCCCCGATTCGACCATCAGTGTACTGCTCTCACATATTCCCTTTTTCTCGCCAATACTTATGTTCATGCGTATCAACGTGCTAATGCCGCCTTTATGGGAGATTCTACTGAATATTTTAGTAATGTGTGCAACTGTCCTGCTTGTGACGCTTATCAGTGGGAAAATTTATAGGGTTGGGATTCTCATGTACGGCAAACGCCCCACTTTGGGGCAATTATGGCAGTGGGCGCGATATTAAAGATTTCTTTTTACTCCGACTCGGTAGGTGCGGTTTTGCAGCGTACACGCTCCCGGTTCATGCCACACGGCATGAATACCGTTGATTTGGAATGCCATTAAGGCATTCATACCCGGTTCATGCCTATAAGGCATGAATACCGTTGATTCTGATTTATGCGATGTGCATTCTAACCGCACCGGATACGGTTGTGGAATTACCGAAATATTTTATTAGTCTTCATCTAACCTCACTCATGTACGATCAATTGTCGGCTTTACCCTAAAAACTTTGAAAGGAGAAAAAAATGAAAATCGCAGTCGTAACCGGAGAGCACGGGTTTCAAGAAAAACAGTTTGACGCAGTCTTTGAAAGTATGGAAGGTATTCAGTTCGTCAGAGAAGATCTCGACGATTTTGTTAAGGACCCAAACCAGAAGGACTACGACACCGTCGTTTTCTACAACTTCCACCGTCCCTACCCTACGGATGCGCAAGCAGGTGCTATCCTCGATCTAACCGAGCGCGGACAAGGAGTGATCATCTTACATCACGCCATCCTCGCCTTTCCAGAATGGGACACCTATTCCGAGATGTGCGGCATTCAGGATCGAGATTTCGGATACTATCCGCGGCAAACACTCCAGGTACAAATCGCTGACGCAAACCACCCGATTACCGAGGGGCTTACCGACTGGGAGATGGGCGACGAGACCTATACCATGGCATCCGCTGGTGATGATAGTTCGATTCTACTAACAGTCGATCATCCAAACAGTATGAAAGTTCTCGGTTGGGCACGTGAATACGACAATTCTCGTATTTTCTGCTTCCAGAGTGGGCACGACGATGTCACCTTTTCTAATCCAAACTTCCGAGAGGTCCTGGCGCGCGGCATTCGCTGGTGCGCTCAAAAGTAGTCGGCACGCTCCGCTGTGCCGTGAAGCATAAGAGAGGTGCTAATCAATAATGGACATTTTTTCTTTTCGTCGATCTGGAGGGAGGAGATGGCACCGCGCACTTCGGCTTGGAATGCCTTGTGCTTTTTTCTTACTTTCAGCGATATTCACAAACGCAGATAAAGGGGAAATGATGACAGATACAACGTATTCAGTGGGTAAAACGTTTGATTCCCTTGAGGTAAAACACCAAGTTTACAGCATAGAACAGGAGGGGAAAGCCGTCGCCAAAATCGTCCCCGCACTCGGAAATAACTGTTACCTCTTCAAGGTGGCAGATGGAGAGACGTGGATTAACCTGATAGACCCACCCCCTGACCTCGCCACATTGGAAGAACGCCCAACTGCTTATGGCAATCCAATTTTGTTCCCCTTCCCTAACCGAATACGAAACGGCACGTGGCAATTTGAAGGGGGAACCTATCAGTTTGACAAAGCACCCGAATCCCCAACAACCATCCACGGCTTACTGTTAAATCTGCCCTATCAGGTCGAGGACCATGTTGCCGATGAAAACAGCGCGACACTCGTATGTTCACTTGATTCGGAACATTTTCCCGATGTCATCCGTCAGTATCCCTTCCCTTTTAAAATTGAGATTGCCTATACTGTCAAAGAGGCAGTGTTGACGATGGAGGTTTCCATCAAAAATACGGGGGACCGGAATATGCCGATGGGATTCGGTATCCACCCCTATTTTAGCACGAACTTGACCGGCGCGGCGGATGCTTCACAAGCACTGATTACCGTTCCGGCTGCTAAATACTGGGAATTAGACGATGTTCTCGTACCAACCGGTAAGCAAAACGATGTCACCGGTACACTTGACCTACGCAACGGACAACCATTCGGAAAACTAAAACTCGACCACGTCTTTACGGATGTACAACTGGTTGATGGGATGAGTCGGTGCCTCATTGAGAATCGGGACACTGGACACACCTTGGTGATGGAATCGGATGCGATATTCAGAGAACTCGTCGTCTATACACCACCTGACAGGGATTCTATCTGCTTTGAACCTTATACCTGCCCGACCGATGCCATTAATTTAGAAGCGAGGAATATCCCCGCAGGTGTGATTGTGCTTGCCCCTGATGAAACCTTCTCTGGAACCGTTCGCTTTATGCTACAGTAATGAGAATTGTTATCCTATCACTTCTCCCAATGTTACTCATGTTTGCGGAACCGTGCCTTGCTGTTCGTCAAGGGGCAGCCACCGCCGACCTTTTTATCAAACGTTATACGCAGTCCGGGGACTTCGCAAAGCTCGCACGCTGGCACGAAGCCGCCGCCGAATGCCTTAAACGTATCTCCGTCCCGATGAACCAAATTGCCTACGATTACTACGTCCAGCACGGATACAAAACGTGGACGGCACGGGCGAAAAAGGAGGCACAAGAGATTGAGGAACAGTATCAGTCTCACCGCGCCCGTGCCAAAATCGCTTGGCAGCAATTTGTGGAAGAGGTTTGTAATCTCCACCAAATGCCATACGCGCATTTGGCGTTAATTCTCCTTTCGGTGTTGGATACCGAATCCGAAAATATCGACAAATTCATCACAACATGGCTGCCGCACTATCCTGATCGGTTTTATGAGTTTGGTATCTATCCCACCTTTTTCAGAAAACAACGGGAGTTAGCCGAGCAGAACGGAGACTATGTAAAAGTATTGCACCTCGAAGCCGACGCGGCGGCAATGTGCGCCGCACAGTATGAGCAAATTCCGATCGCTTACGGACTCAGGAATTACAAAAAACACCGAGACGCATATCGCCAATACGCAGCATACCTCCGAAAACTTGCACAGCAGAATCCGAACACATTACCGCCAGATGTAGACAAAGGCAGACGCATATCGGATTCACTTACAACTCAGACTGTTCCGTGTCAACAAAAAGCCGACGCAGTCCTTCAGATCGCAAAGTCAGATGCCCGGGTCAAAGCCGCTTTAGCAGGTCAGCGCGCAGTTCACGCCTATCCCACCTTTCAAGGCTTCGCGTGGATAGTCAATTTTTCTAACCACAGTCAAGGAAATATCGCGACCGCAATCGTCGATGAAAAAACATCTGAAGTGTTGGGCGTATTTTAACCCAAATTGCTACCTAACTATTTCCGGCTTCCTCCGACTTCGGACTTTGCTATAAAAAGAATTTCAAATAATTTCATTAAAAAACAAGGGAAATTTTTCATGTTTCATGTATAATGAATCTAATTGATGGCAGTAGCGTTTTTCTTAAGTAGCACTTGTCTAAGTTTTCATGTATAGTGAATTATCAAAATCAGTAGATAGACAATAGGTGCTAAAACGTTCCGACACCCTAGCGAGAGGGCACGCTGGTTATTCGGGAGGTATCCCAACCTCGCCAATTGATGGTGTATGACTAATTTTGATAATTTTTACAATTTACTATACAAACAAAGGAGATTCAAAATGAAAGTAAGAGGAATTATAGCCTCTGCATTTGTGTTCACAATTATTGCTTTGGCTATCGGCTTTTCCAGTTGTGACGAGATGGCACCAATGGTGCATGATATCGAAACCGAAAGGCCTTCGATGATGGATGCAGAAATTTCCATCGGTGTCGCCGTAGCGCTGACAGGGGAATTCGCCGAACCGTATGGCATCCCAATGCAACGTGGCCTTGAGTTGGCAAGAGAAGAGATTAACATGCTCACCGGTGCGAACATTACGTTCGTCACTGTGGACCCTCAGAGCACTGTAGAGGGCGGGGTTGCAGCCGTCCAGCAATTGGTAGATCAGGGCGTACCTGCCATCATCGGTATTGGTATCTCAACGCATCTCGAACAGGCTTTTCCAATCGCACAAGAGAATGAGGTAATCGCTTATAGCCCGATCTCCTCCGCTGCGGGTTTAGGCAGTATTGGAGATTATGTCTTCCGCACTGGTCTCACGACAAGTGTCCTCAATCCGAATGGTGTAATGGTGACGCATGAGAAACTCGGCTATACAAAAGCTGCACTGATATACGATGCTGCGGATACTTACTCCACAAGTAGCAACCAGGAGAACCGGAAAGGACTTGAAGCCAGCGGCGTCGAGATTCTGACCGAGGAAACCTTCCAAACCGGCGACACCGATTTTACTGCGCAGCTAACAAATATAATGGACATGGAGCCTGATGTCCTCTTTGTCTCTGCGCTATCAGTAGAGATGACACAGATTATCATTCAATCGGGTGAGCTCGGTATCACCGATTCTGTTCAACTTATTGTTCCTGATTTGACTAGCAGAGAAATCCAAGCAGCGGGTAGTGCTGCCGAAGGGACGATAACTTTTGCAGGGTGGTCCAGCATGTCTGCTACACCGGGGAACCAAGCCTTTGTTGCGAATTATCAGGCGAAACACGGTATTGAACCTGGACCGTGGGCGGCACAGGCGTATGCGACGCTCTACATTCTTGCCAATGCAATTAATAACGCACAATCGATAGATTCAGCTGCTATTCGGGACGCACTCGTACAAACGATGAGTCTTCCCACAATTTTAGGCGACTTCTCTTTTGATCCCAATGGAGAGGCGATGTATGACCCGATTGTGCTTAGGGTCAAGGGTGGGGAACTTCAGATCTTTGAAACGGCAGCACCTCAGATGATGCCTAAAGAGGTTCCTATCGGCCTTCTCACATCTCTGACCGGGATACACACCGAAGCGTATGGGCTTCCAATGCAACGTGGCTTTGAGTTGGCACGGGAAGAGATTAATATGCACAGCCATGCGAACTTCACGTTCATCACTGTGGATGATCAAAGCACCGTAGAAGGGGCGAAAGCCGCCGTACAACAATTGGTGGATCAAAGCGTGCCTGCTATGGTCGGACTTGCAATCTCATCGATGCTTAAACCTTCTTTTCCCATTGCACAAGAGAATGGAGTTGTAGGTTTTAGCGGGGTCTCCTCCGCTGCCGGTTTGAGCACCGAAATTGGGGATTATATCTTCCGCGCAGCACTCGCCGTGGACAAACTGATTCCCCCTGGCGTGGCAGCAACGCATCAGAAGATCGGCTACGAAAAAGTGGCGATCATATATGATGCGACGGATGAGTACTCTACCAGTGGCAGGGAAGAGTTCGAGAAAGCACTTATGGCGCACGGTGTTGAGATTCTGACCGTGGAAGCCATAGAAACCGGTGATACCGATGTTTCTACGCAACTCACCAAGATAAAGAACTTGGAGCCTGATGCACTCTTTGTTTCTGCTCTTTCACAGGAGATGACTGTGGTTATCAAGCAAGCGCGAGACCCCGAAGTCGGTATCCCCGACACTGTTCCGTTTATTGTACTTGATTTGACCGAGAAAGAAATCGGAGATGTTGGTGCTGCCGCCGAAGGGGCAATAACCTTTCTTGCATGGTTCCATGAATCTGACACACCTGGGAACCATGCCTTCGTCCAGAATTATCGGGCGAAATACGGTATTGAGCCTGAACCCTGGGCGGCACAGTCGTATGCAACCTTCTATATTCTCGCCAACGCGATTGCGAACGCACAGTCGACAGATGCTGCTGATATTCGCGACGCACTGGCGCAGACGATGGATATCCCCACGATTTTGGGTAATTTTTCTTTTGACCCGGGTGGAGAGGCAGTGCATGATCCCTCTATACTTACGGTCAAAAACGGGAAACTTCAACTCTTTGAATAGTCCCATCATTGAACGAATATAACCAGAGCCTGTCATCGGTGCCATGCTGGTGACAGGCTTTTTTATTTACCTCGCTGTAGGAGCGACCTCCCGGTCGCGATTTATCCCACAGAACCCACAGAAATCTGAAAACTGAATAGTTTTATTATAAAATTTTTTTTTCGGCTTGACAATAGCATCCAACTATGAAATAATAAACAGAAGGTGAGTTCTTCACGCCGAGACAACTGATCGCTAACGCGCCGATAGCCATTATGAAATACTTAAGAATTCTGTTCATAGGCATCTTGATTTTAAGTACAATCTGCACCGAAGCCCCTCCAGAGAGCTTACCCTTCGCGGAGATTGAACCGTATATCACCCCCGGTGAACTCCTCATCCGTTTGACACCCGCAGCAGCAACAGATATTGAGCGATTGCACGCCGCCGCGCCGATCGTTGCACTACACACAAAGCATAATGTAGAATCGCTGCATCCATTGTTTCCTTACCTCGCTCGTCCATCACGCAATCCAAACTTGAAACGTATCTATCTGTTGCGTTTCGCCCTTGATGCCGATCTTGAAGTGCTTAAAACCGCTTATGAACAGAGCCCTTTCGTTGAAGTTGTCGAATATAACTACCTCCGTCCAACGCTGGCTGACCCAATTCTCCCAAACGATCCAAAATATCCAGAGCAGTGGAGTTTGCCCCTGATGAAATTACCGCAGGCATGGGCAATTGAAAAAGGTGATCGGGATGTGGTGATTGCTATCATCGACTCGGGTATCGATTACACGCACGACGATTTGGCACCCAAAATGTGGATAAACCCCAGTGAGGTTCCAGAGAATGGACTTGACGACGACGGCAACGGCTATGTTGACGACATCTACGGTTGGGACTTTACCGACGCACCTAACTTACAGGCAGAAGGCGATTATATTGAGGGCGATAACGAACCGATTGATGAGAGCGGACACGGCACACACGTCGCTGGAATTGCTGGCGCGCTACCCGATAACGGCATCGGTATTGCCGGGGTCGCTTGGGAATCCCCGCTTATGGCAATACGTGCAGGGCTTTCGCTCGGCGGAAGTTCGCGAATGCAAGATGACGACTCCGCTGCTGCAATCGTCTATGCCACCGACAACGGCGCAAGCGTCATCAATATGAGTTGGGGCAGCGAACGCCGTTCTTTCGTTATCCAAGACGCAATTGATTATGCCTATGCACGCGGTGTGGTGTTAGTCGCTGCTGCGGGTAACTCCCAAAAACCGGCGGCAATTTTTCCCGCTGCCTATCGAAAGGTCATCGCTGTCGCATCTACCGAGCAGAATCAACTGCGATTCTACCAATCCAATTTCGGTGCCTCTATAGACATCGGAGCACCAGGCAATGTAATTCTCAGCACACAGATTAATAACCAATATCGACTCCTTACAGGGACTTCGATGGCTTCCCCACACGTCGCGGGTGTCGCCGCACTGATACTCGCGAAACGACCAGCACTGACGCATGAGGAAGTACGCCACATACTCATCAACACCGCCGACCCGGTCTATCAAGAGGATAGTGATGCGTTAGATGAAAGGTTTGTAGGGGCAGGCACTGTCAATGCCGAACGCGCACTCCTCGCCAGCGGTGCTTTACAGGCGCGCATTCTCGCACCCGAAACCAATAGCGGAGGCGCAGATACAATTACCTTCGTCGGTACCGCGGGCGGCTATAAATTCCACTCATGGCATCTCAGTTATGGTGAATCTACTGTTCCTACAGAATTTACGCCTTTCACCGAACCTTCCGTCGCACAGAAAATTGATGAAACCTTGGCTGTGTGGGATACCACAACCGTACCTGAAGGCATCTACACCGTCCGCCTAACGACAATAGCTACAAATGGACAAGAGACACACGATCAGGTTGTCTTGAGTGTAGATCGCACGCCTCCCGATATTATCTCCGTCACCGCGACGGAAACGCTTTACGGTGAACGCGGACTTACGGCATTCACATGGGCAACGGATGATGTCACCCAAAACACACTCTATTACCGTCGTAAAGGCAGTCTCGCACCTTTTGCACCGATTACCACGACGGCTCTCGGTGTAGAGCATTTCCTCTCCTTAGGCTTGGATGCTGGAATTTATCAATTTTTTGTTGAGGCGGAGAATGCCACCTTCCTCAAAACGAGGGAGGACAACGGTGGTGCTTTTTATAGCATTGATGTCGTCGGTGGATATATCTCCCCAAGTGGGTACATTGAAAAATTTCTCGACATTCCACCACTCCATATTGCCAGTGTTACAGCCGACTTCGATGGGGACGGTCTCTTGGAAATCGTTGGGAGTCCATTCGCCTCGGATACAAAAACCGATCCTGAACTGCAGGGTGCTATCCTTGCAATCTATGAACGCCTTCCAACGGGTAGGTATGAGCTAACACACACGCTTGAGAGTTTGGATGGACTTTCAAATCTGGAAAAGTTCATCCCATGGACAGTAGACGACACGGATGGGGATACACTCCTTGAAGTTCTCGTTACCGATGATGAACGGACCTTCCTCATTGAGAACACTGCCCAGGAGCGTGGATACCCGCACCAGATTATCTGGGAGTCCACTTTTCTATCCGGTGGCACCATCGCTGATTTAGATGGCGATGGACAAAAGGAAATTATCGGGGCAGATAACAATAACGATCGGCTCATGGTTTTTGAATATGACCCCACTGTAAACACCCACGTCGAAAAAGCGATATTGGTCAACGAGTCTGCAGGTTCTAATGTCTTCGCTCAAACCTTTGCTATTGCGGATTTCGATGCGGATGGCAACACAGAATTCGTGGCAGGTGATAGCGAAGGCGATCTTTTCCTTTACGAAGGAAATACCTTACGCTTGGAATGGCAAATGCAGCTGCCACTTGAGGACATCACCCAATTTGTTTCGGGCGATCTCACTGGAGATGGCAAGCCTGAATTTGTGGTCGGTGGGCTCCTTGCGCTACCGCATCTTCCCACATCAGGTCCGCTTATCTGGAGGTTCTTCGTTTTTACGCACACCCTGAACGGTTATACCCTGTTATCGAGCGAAACACGTGATGCCGCTGTCGCAATCGCACCACACCGACTGAATGGAAACAGTCTCGCAATCGCAGATCTGGATCGAGATGGCTACAATGAACTTATCGTCGCGACGTATCCGAACCTCTATGTCATGAAATGGGACGGCACAACGTTGCTACCCTTGTGGCATAGGAAGATGGAGGAGACTCCCGCGCTCTTAACCGCAGAACTCAATCAAAACGACTTTAACGAATTTTATGTCAACCTTGAGGACGGAATCTATCGTTTTGAATCCATCTTCGCAATAGATCCAGATTCCGTTGATGCGTTTAAGCCGTGGAACGTTGAAGCCAGACCGTTGACAGAAAAGGCAGTGCATGTTACATGGGACACACAGGACGATGACGCAATTGAGCAAACCCTCCATTTTGCTGTCTACCGCGCACAAGGCAAGAAGGAGAAAGCACCACCAGACAACACATTTCAGAAAGTTGCTGAAAACCTCACCGTTCCAAGATACATTGATCGACGTGTAACAAAAGATAACACCTACTGGTATGCTGTCGCAGCAGAGGTCAATGAGACTGAAACGCCCCGCACCGATGCTGTTGCTGCAACACCGCGAGAGCCGCCTCAATTAGTGCGTGCTATCTATCATCGCCCTGAAGAAGGGATACCCAACCTACAAACTGAATCTCAAATTGATATGCCGGGTGAATCCTTGGCAAAAAAAGTCTGGGTGATTGTTACGTTTGATCGACGGATGGACCTCGGCGTTGGTGACGAAAATCGGTATGTCCTACGAATAGAAAAGCGAATTGATGGTGTAACGCCCGTGTCTGCTATCCGGGATCGGATGGGTAGGCGGGCACTCTTAGTGTTTGATGCCGACAGTCTTCTCTCACACTTCGGACAACCTCTGACTGCCAAAGCAGACCCCTATGAGATTACCGTTTCTAACGTAACTGATATCGATGAAAATCCGATTCGTGCCTCCACGCGTCCCCTTGAGATACCACTCAGTGCCGCCGATGCAGCCGTATCAGATCTGACACAAGTACGCGTCTATCCAAATCCAGTGCGACCGCATAGTGCTGACAAAGGGACGGTTACTTTCGACAGATTGCCTGTCGGCACGCGCATCCAACTCTTTGACGCCAGAGGCGAATTGCTTGAAACTTTGGATGTAACCGAGCAAGATCACAACCGCAAGGAGTGGTGGCTCACAAGCAATAACACCGCAGATGTTTCAAGCGGTATCTACATCTATGTCCTTGAATTTGATACACTAAAGAAAATAGGAAAAATCGCGGTAATTAAATGATGGGCGTTCATTATTCTTGAATCTTTGTACCGTAAACTGTTAGTTTGCGGACGGAATTCACAGCGTTGTGTAGCATAGACTGTTAGTCTGTGCCACAATAAGCCGACAACCAACAACCATTAACTATGAACGATTTCATTCTCATCGCAAATCCAATCTCTGGTAAAGGCAAGGCGAAAAGCATCGCTGAGCAGGCGCATGCTGCGTTGACTGAATCTGGGCGCCAAGGGCAGCTGGTATTCACTTCAGCAGCTGGTGACGCAAAGCGTTTAGCACACGAAGCCGTTTCTGATGGGATCCGATTCGTAATAGCTTGCGGTGGTGATGGAACACTCCACGAGGTCGTAAACGGCATAGCAAGCATTCCAGATGTGGTTCTCGGTGTGCTTCCATGTGGTCGCGGCAACGATTTTGCTGCCGCTATCGGTATGCCACTGAAGCCGGAACTGGCAATCGCGACCCTTTTGTCTGGCACCCCTATCCACGTGGATTTAGGACGTTGCTATCAGATTAACCGTCAATTAAAAGGTGAGGCTGTTGAACCAGAGCCCTCTTTAACTGATAACCGACAACCAATAACTGACAACTATTTTATCACGATTGCTACCTGCGGTTACGATACCGAAGTGAGTCGCCGTGCCGCAAAAGGAACACCCCTATTTACGGGCACAGCATCCTACGCTTATGCTGCCGTAGAGACCCTCTTCTACTATGAACCACCCTCCGTACACCTTGAAGGCGAGTTTGGCGCTTACGAGGGACCGCTACTCCTCGCCGCTACCGGCATCACAAATCGGTACGGCGGTGGATTTAAGATTGTACCCAACGCACGTATTGATGACGGACTTTTCGATGTCTGCATCATCCGTCCGGTTTCTGAGTTGACAGTCCTTCGGCTTATGGTGACGCTTTTCTGGGGTGGGCATGTTTCGCATCCAGCCGTATCTATACACCAAACCCACACTTTGACAATTGAAACGGAGACACCATTACTCCTTTACGCCGATGGCGAACCTATGTGTGAAACGCCAGTGACGATTGAGATAATCAAAGGTGGACTCGTAGTGATGTCCCCGCGTTGATCCTCATTCTCCACCCGCGGTAGACGAAATTTCCTCACCTCGCTGGCTCCTGTTAAAATAGGTAGGCGAGGTTTGTAACCTCGCCTATTCTTGATTCTCAGGATACGATATTTTCCTTGCGCATCCGTCCATCAATGAACGTATCAGTAGTTCTAAAATCTGCTATAAACAGATATTTAGGCATCCTCAGGATACATTCCTTCTATCACATCCGCATATTTTTCGATGATAACGTTCCGCTTCAACTTCAGGGTTGGTGTCATTTCATCGGCTTCCTGTGAGAATTCCTGTTCAAGAAGGGCGAACCGTCGCACCTGTTCAAAGTCGGCGAAATCTGTCAACCGGCTCCGAATCTCGCGTTGGATAAGTTGTTGTACTTCACTCGTCTCATGTAGGGGCGGGGTATCCCCGTCCGTCCCTCCCTCCGCAACGTTGTTCTCAGATGCCCACGCCTTGAGCGCGTCAAAATTGGGAGCAATTAACGCAGCAAGATTTTTACGTTCGTTGCCTATCAGCATAATCTGACTGATAAAGGGGCTTTGCACCAATTCACTCTCTATCGGTTGCGGTGCAACATTCTTACCGTTTGAAAGCACAATGATATTCTTCTTTCTGTCGGTAATCTTAACGAACCCGTCCGCGTCAATTATACCAATGTCTCCTGTGTGGAACCATCTTTCTGCGTCGATAACCTCTGCTGTCTCGGCTTCGTTGTTAAAATAGCCTTTCATAACGTGCGGACCACGGGTTAAAATCTCGCCATCTTCAGCGATCTGCACCTCCACACCCGGAACAGGCACGCCAACGGTCCCAAACTTCCATTTCGCCGGGTGGTTCATGCTGATAACCGGTGAGGTCTCCGTTAAGCCGTAACCTTCCAAAATCAGAATACCCGCCGCATGGAAAAATTCAGCAATAGCTTGTGGTAACGCCGCGCCCCCTGAAACGAAAAACCGCAGCCTGCCACCTGTCGCTGCCTTCAACTTCGCGAAAACAAGTTTGTCCGCAATCCCCTGTTGCAATTGCAAAATCGCAGACGGATTTTTACCCTGTTGGATTGCTGAACTTACTGCTGAACCGACTGAAACACCCCAGTGGAAAATCTTTTGTTTCAATGGAGAACCTGCCTGCACGGCACTAAGAACCCTATCGTGCATCGTTTCATACAAACGCGGCACACTCAGCATCACTGTCGGAGAAACCTCCTGCATGTTTCGGGCAACTGTGAAGGTGCTTTCTGCATACGCGATCTTTGCCCCGGAAAATAAGGGGACATAGTGTCCGCCGAGGCGTTCAAAGACATGCGATAACGGAAGGAACGATAACAGAACATCTGTATCACCAACATCAATAAGCGATTTACACGCCTGCAGATTGAAAATGAAATTCGCATGCGTTAGCATAACCCCCTTAGGATTACCTGTTGTACCGGACGTATAGATGATCGTAGCGATGTCATCTTCACTCGCGTCGCCCTCTTGGGTGGAATCTACGGCTTTGCCGCGATTACACACATCCTCAAATTGGATAACGCCTTCCGGTGTCTCATCTTCAGTTGAATCGAAGAGGATTATATTTTCAAGTGTTGGCACATCATCTTGGATAGAAAGGACTTTCTTCAATTGCGATTCCGTAGAGACGCAGATAATTTTTGCCCCAGAATCTTTTAAAATATAACTGACCTGTGCCGCAGTCAGCGTTGAGAACATTGGGACAGTTACCGCACCCGCTTTAAGGCTTCCAAAATCCGTAATTGCCCACTCCGGACGGTTCTCGGATAGGAGTGCGACCCTATCGTCCTTTTGCACCCCTAAGGTACTTAGTCCTTTACTGAAAGCGTCCACCGATTCACCGAGTTGGGTATAAGAAATATCCTGATAAGTGCCACCTTTCGGTTTATGTGCCAGTGCCGGTTTACTACCGTGTTGTTGGATTGACTCTTCAAACATAGATATCAGTGTCATGTTGCACCTCCTCCTATTATTTTGTTTTTATCTTAACATAGCACCTATTGGAAGTCAAATTAATCGTAATCTCTTAGTGGTTTCGTTTCCGACTCCTAACCGCTGACAGCCTACGACCAACCGCCAAATATCCAATAAATTTGTTTTTTCCTTGCATTCGTGTTACAAATTGTGCTAAACTATAGCAAATCATCACCGAATTCCCGAATTTAGGCGGCGTCTAAATAAATACTCGCAAAATTGTGGGAAGTGTGGTAAACTCTGTCGTAAAGTCATCCGTTTCTGTCTGAGGAGACGTTCAAAATGTACGATAAGAAGAACCGTAGAAATCCTGGCGCAAGCCCCGAACCGCATGACCTATTTAATGAACATGAAGACGAAATCGAAGATGAGCTTGCCCTCGAAGGGGAGGACGCGAGTTCCGGTTACACGTTGCAGCTGATTCATCACATTATCGCCGAGACGCCTGTCGACGATCGTCGCCACCGGTGGCTCCTCGAACTGCGACGTTCTATCCTCAGCGATGAAGGTGAATTCCGGGAAAGAATCCAAGCAATTCAGCAGGAAGCCCTCCGTATCCACGCTGAAATGGAAGCGCAGATCGAAAAACTCACGTCACCTGCGAATCGTATCGGAACATTGCTCGGCTTGCCCAAAGAAGATATCGCACGCGTCATCATTGGCGGATCTGAATACTACGCCAACCTTGATACAAAACTGGATGCCAAATCCCTCAAAAAGGGGTTCAGTGTTCTTCTAAACGAGGCGTATGTCGTCGTTGGGGAACTCGGATACAACGATGCCGGTCCCATCGCTAAAATAGCCGATGTCATGCCCGATGGACGGCTTCGCATCGGTCAAGAACCCAACGCCCAATCGGTTATCCTTGAACGCTCCACCGATCTTGCTGATACAAAACTCAAACCCGGTGATGAGGTGCGGATTGACTCCAACTTCCGGGTGGCCCTTGAACATCTCGCTGCCAAAGAAACAGATGCTTATGCACTCGAAGCAGTTCCCAATATCCCGTGGTCGAAGGTCGGCGGACTTGATGAAACCATCCAAAGGATTAAAGACACAATTGAACTTCCGATCCTGCATCCTCAACTCTTTGAACGGTTCCAATACAGCGCACCAAAGGGATTTCTACTCCACGGTCCTCCCGGATGCGGCAAAACGCTCATCGGTAAGGCAACTGCCTATAACTTGACGCAGCGACTCCGAAAGGAGAGTGGCGAGGATATTGAAGGCTGTTTCCTCCATATCAAGGGTCCTGAAATCCTCAACATGTGGCTCGGCGAGTCCGAACGGAAGGTCAGGGAAATTTTTCAGATTGCACGTGAAAAACGAGAAGAAGGAAAACTCGCCTTTGTGTTTATAGACGAAGCGGAATCCATTTTAGGCACGCGGCGCGCCCTCAGATCCCATAGCATCTCTAACACACTCGTCCCGATGTTCTGCGCAGAGATGGACGGCATTGAATCCTTACAGGATGTTGTTATTATCCTTGCCACAAACCGTCCAGATCTAATTGATCCTGCCATCTTACGCCCGGGACGTATTGATAGAAAAATTAAGGTAACCCGTCCAGACGCCGACGCTGCAAAGGACATTTTCCGTATCTACCTTACACCGGAACTACCAATCGCCGAAGAAGCGCTCCTCGGTAGTGAGAGCGTGGATGTAGATGGTAAGACAGCGCCTCCAGAACTCATTCCTGCTGAGAAGGCTGTTGAAGACCTAATCGCACAGGTGGTTGATGAAATGTTCCGTGAGAGCGAGGAAAACCGGTTCCTTGAAGTTGCACTCCGAAGCGGCAGACGTGATATCCTCTATCGCGGTCATCTTTGTAGTGGGGCAATTATTGAATCAATTGTGCAGCGAGCCAAGGAAACAGCACTCAAGCGTGCAATTCAGAACCCAGAAAAGGAAAGTGGTATCTCACGCGCGGACCTCTTAGACGCACTTACCGCAGAGTATCGCGAAAGCGAAATCTTCCCGCCAACAGAAGCCACGGAAGATTGGCTCAAACTCCTTGACTACGATCCCGCGAATGTCGTCAAGGTTACGCCTATCAAAGCTGAAAAACAGGAGCGGCGCAAAGCGTCTGGATCGCGGGTCATCTAAGAGAAGTTAGCAGCCTTCAGAAAACAAAACGCTCTTCTTATTGACAACCCGCTGAATGCTCGGTGAAGTCCATACAGACTTCATACCCCGGTGAATGCCTATAAGGCATTCATACCGTTGATTCTGATTTTGAATGCCACACGCGCATTCTTGCTTCGCAGTGAAAATGATTTACGCGCATTCAGCGTTGATGCCAGCCGATAACCGAAAACGTTAAATGGAAAGACTTTTTGGAATTGAAACTGAATACGGTATAACACTCGAAAATGAGGCGAATATTGATGCTGTTAAGCAGTCAATAGAATTAATCAAAAGCTACCGCCAAGAAGATTTTCGACCCGTTTGGGATTACCGCGGGGAAGACCCGTTTCGAGATGAACGCGGTTTTCGGGCAGACTCGCTCTCTAACCATCCTGATGAAAAGGAAGAAGAGGCACGCGACCGAGAACGTCTCGCAAAAAATCGACTCTCTTTTGCTGAAATCAAAAGCGATCATATCCTCGTGAACGGCGCACGCCTCTACAACGACCACGCACATCCGGAGTATTCTACGCCCGAATGCAGCAGTCTATTTGAGCTCGTCGCACACGATAAAGCCGGTGAACGAATCCTGCACCGCTGTGCTGAAACGCGCAGCCAACGGCTCGGAAAACGCGTGCTTTTGTACAAAAATAATACCGATTTGCACGGGCATAGTTACGGCTGCCACGATAACTATCTCATGGCACGGGCAGTGCCGTTTGAGAAACTCAAACAGGGCATTATGCCTTTTTTTATCACTCGCCAAATCTTCGCAGGCGCAGGAAAGATCGGCATTGAAACAGAAGCAGGACTCGCAACGCCAGGACATTATCAATTATCGCAGCGCGCCGATTTCTTTCACGTCGAAGCCAGCGTCGATACCATGCACAACCGTCCTATCGTCAACACACGGGACGAACCGCATGCCGACCCTTCGAAATATCGCAGACTCCACGGCATCGCTGGCGACGCAAATATGTCCGAGTACGCAACGGCACTCAAGGTCGGCACAACCGCACTCGTCATTGCCTTGATTGAGCAGGACAGGATTCCTGAAAGTCTCATACTCGCGAATCCGATTGATGCCATCAAAACCGTATCTCACGATCAGACCTATCGTTGGATAGTAATGACGTCGGATGGTAAAACACTATCCGCTATCGACCATCAGCGCGAGTATCTCGCACTCGCACAGAAGCATCTCGGAGACAGTGTAAGTCTTGAAACCGACTGGATACTTGCTGAATGGGAAGATACCCTCAACGAACTTGAGAGAGAGCCTATGGCGCTCCTTGACAGACTTGATTGGGTGGCGAAGAAATGGTTACTGCAAACCTTTGCGGAGGAAGAAGGCGTCGCTTGGGATGACGCATGGCTCCGAAGTCTGGATTTGGAATACCATAACATCGATCCAGACGAAGGATTATATTACGGGATTCCGATGCGGCGTATTGTCACAGACGAGCAGATTGAGGCAGCACTCCATAATCCACCCACCGGCACACGGGCATACTTCCGAGGTCGGGCGGTTGATCGATTCAACGATGCTATAAAAGCCATACAATGGGATAGCATCACTTTCACTATCAATGGACGCACCCGCGAGGTCAATCTTAATGCACTCGCCGATGCAGAGATCGCAAGTCAGTATAACAAAGCACTCGATGAATCGCCAGATGTTGGAACCCTTATTAAAAAATTGCGTTTATAAATTGCGTTTATAAATAGCGGATAGTTGTCAGGGCGTTCCGCTGCGCTCCACTGTCAGCGGTCAGTCACTGACACCTAATGGCTAAGAGTGAACGGAGTGAACGTCCTAACTACTAACAAAAAGGAGAAGAAAAATGGCAACCAAACTCATTGCGCAGCTTGAACGCAAACAGAGAGATACAAAACCAATCGGGCCTGGCGATGGTGATGGTGATAATGACGGACCCAAACGCCAGAAGGTTAGTAGACCCGATACGCAAGAACTTCTCAAACGGATGCGTAGGGTTGACAAGGATCAATCTCGGCGCTACCGCCAGAGAACCGGTGAATAAAATTGGAAAATTGGAAGGCATATCTATCTCCCCTTCCAGTTTTCCAGTTTTTGGAACACAGTTAATACGAAAATGTCAATTAAAAACGTAATAAACCACAAAGGCGACTTTCTCAGTCTCTTACAACATGCAAACTATCCCCTACAAATAGGTTTGCCCTCTGAGACGGCACATCATGCGGATGTGGAGATTGCACATAGCACCACCGTTGTCGCTGTCCGTTACCGAGATGGCGTTATGATTGCTGGTGACCGGCGCGCAACTGCTGGCACTTCTGTCATCTACGACCGCGCAGAGAAGGTCTTACAGATTGATAAACATTCTGTACTTGCCATTTCGGGTTCACCCGCGATTGCTTACGAGATCGCCAGGATACTCGAACATTCGTTTCAATACTTTCGCCGCAGCCAGCTCCAAGAGTTGAGCCTTGAAGGCAAACTCAGGATGCTATCACGGCTCATTCGCGATAACTTGGCAATGGCGCTCCAAGGTATCGGGGGGGTCATCCCGATCTTTGCCCTCTACGACCAAGACGCACCTGAAGAAAAAAACGGCGGCAAAATCTACTTCTATGATGCACTCGGGGCACACTTTGAAAACGTCAATTTCGCCACAACGGGCTCCGGTTCTATCTGGATTCGTGGGGTCTTACGCTACCTCTCTCGGTTCGGAGAGACATCCTTAGAGGAGATGGATCAGCGGCAAGCAACCATCACTATCTTACGACTCTTGGATACCGCCAGTGAATATGATGCCGCAACGAGCGGTTACAACGCACGGGCGCAAATCTTTCCAACCATCAAGACCGTAACGCGTAGTGGCGTCGAAACTCTCTCCGATGAGAATTTAACCGATTGTTACGCCGCTGCACAACCGGACGGAGAGACGGTTTAGACTCATGTCTATACCGAGTTTCTAAGGTATATTATAGAAACCGCGTAGTCTGTAACGTAGTGGAGGACGGATATACGGAAGGGTCCCGTCATCGTCTAAACATACCTAACCGAACCGCAAGGAAAGTTAAAAGAATGCGAGATGAACCGTATCGCTGGATAGAGGCGATTCAAGACCGCCGAGATTACATTGAAGACCAGCTCCGAGTCGGTAGTCCCGTCGTAGGACTCACCTATAACGAAGGAATGGTACTGCTTACGATCGGCAGAGGACAGCGCAAAATCTTTGAGGTGCATGACCGAATTGCCCTCTCCGCAATTGGGCATCCCGCCGATATCGAACGTCTCCGGATGCTTGTCACCGACACTGCCAGCGTCCAAGGTTTTCAAAACGCCACTGAAGATGTAAATTTACACCGATTAACCAACTTTGTCTTGGCACATACCTTCAAACAAGCCTTTGAATCCATCGTTGGTGAAGCCTATATCATCAAAATGTTGCTCGCCGAACTCGGTAGAGCTTCGGAACATAACCGATTTACCGGTATCAACTACGATGGCAATGTCCGAACCGATGCAGGATTCTCTGTTATTGGTGGAACCGAATCTATCGAGACAGGAATGCAAAACTATCTCACCGCCGCTCCTGTAGATGCGGATAGAGATTTAACTGCTGCGATTCGATTGGGCTTGGAGGCATGGGCAATCGGCAGAGAATTAAGTTCGCGGGAACCTGAGGATACAGAGTCGGAAGATGTCCAAATAGATACCGAGCAGATGCACGAAATCATTGCTGTCGCAAGAGAAGACGGCGAAATTGAGGCAGGCGTTTTAGAAACAACACAGCATGGAACAAGTAAATTCCGGCTCCTGAGCGTTCAAGAAATTGAAACCGCCCTTTCATAGCTTTTTCTGACAACCGATAACCGGAAACTGGCAACCAATTATGAACAAGCGCATTTTTGGCATCGAAACTGAATTTGGATGCATGACCCGTGCTGAGCAGGTCCGAGGCACCTCTGAAGGCGTTGCAGCGCGAGTCCGAGACTATGTCTTTGACGCTTTGGAACTCGGACTCCGGGATATCCACTACCGCGACTGGGGAGAACCGCCCGGTAATGGTGGGTTCCTCTTCAATGGCGGTCGTCTCTATATTGATATGGGGCATCTCGAATACGCAACACCTGAGTGTGCAGGTCTGTTTGATCTTATTGCCTATGATAAAGCCATTGAATGGATTATCAATAACATCCTTTCCGATACAGGATTGCCGACAGCCTTCTTCAAAAACAATATCGATCATTTTACAGGCGCGACTTTCGGTTGTCATGAGAACTTTCAGGTCAGTCGAGAAGTGCCATTTTATCGGGTCGTCATTCCGACGCTTATGCCTTTTTTTGTCACTCGGCAAATTTATGCCGGTGCTGGCAGGGTTGGTGCTTACGATGAAATGATTGAGTTCGCAGACTTTCAAGATGAATTCGGCGACCAACAGTTTTATCAAATTTCACAACGCGCAGACCATATCGTCACCGAAATTTATGAATGGATCCAGTTCAGTCGAGCCATCATCAATACCAGAGACGAACCGCTCAGCGATTATACCAAATATCGACGGCTCCATCTACTCGTCGGCGACTCCAATATGTCCGAATACGCAAGTGCTCTCAAGGTCGGCACGACTGCGCTCCTCCTTTCTGCAATCGAAATGTTTTATGAGAGACATGGCGAAAAGTTACCACTCCCCGCTTTTGAACTCGCCGACCCGGTATACGCAATTCGGCACATCTCGCGTGATAATACCTTCACATGGCGAATCGAATTAAAATCCGGAAAAACAATTTCCGCTATTGATTTACAGCGAGAGTACCTCTATTTCGTTCAATCCTTTATCACTGAACGTGATGAAGAAACGCAGTGGGTGCTCTCTGCATGGGAGTCCATCCTTGACGATCTTGAGGACGATTGGCAGAACGTTATCCCGCGCGTCGATTGGGCCGCCAAGAAATGGCTACTTGAAGCCTTCATTGAGGAAGAAAATCTTGATTGGGATGACCCTTGGATTAAAAGTCAGGATCTCGAATACCATAACATCGATACACAAAGTGGGCTCTACTACGCACTCCAAGAGCAGGGACAAGTAGAACGGGTTATCACAGACCAACAGATAGAATACGCTATTGATAATGCGCCTCAAAACACACGCGCAAAAGTCCGGTCGTTCCTGATGCGTACACTCACCCAAAATCGGATGCCTTGTATCGTTGACTGGCATCAAATCTATGCCGGACATACAGAGTATTTTGAAATGAAAGAGCCTTTTGATACCAATATCGCGAAAGCACAGAGATGGATCAAAAGAGTTCAAAGGCGACCCGCCCGAGGTTAAATCACTACTTCGACGCATCACACAAGGAGAAAAACCATGGCAGAAAACAGATGCGTGCACACCGATTGTGAAGGATTTTACCGACGCGACTTTCTAAAGGCAGGAGCACTCGGGCTATTCGGTTTGAGTCTCACTGACCTCTTCCGGCTCAAGGCACATGCCACAGCACCGCTTCAGATAAAAGAAACCGCTACATCTGTTATCCTTGTATGGTTAGGGGGCGGTCCCAGCCACCTCGATATGTGGGATCTCAAGCCCAATGCACCTGAAGAAATTCGAGGGCTTTTCAAGCCGATACCAACAAACGTCAACGGTATACAGATAAGCGAGCATCTCCCAAAACTCGCACAGCAGACGGATAAACTCTGCATCATCCGATCGATGACCTCCCCAGAAGCCGCCCATGAACGCGGTACACACTATATGATGACAGGTTATCAACCGCTACCCGGTTTCGCTGTGCCAGGATACGGTGCCGTTGTCTCCAAGCTCAAAGAACAGCGGACTGCCTTGCCACCATATATCGCTATTCCTGCCCCCGTCGCTTATGGCGGTGGTGGGTTCTTAGGCGCATCACTCGCGCCTTTCTCACCCGGCGGAAATCCAGCAAGCAAAAACTTTAAGGTTCGCGACCTACAACCACCCAAAGCGGTCTCTTTTGAACGCGTCGAACGCAGGCGCTCTTTGAGACAAGCCGTTGATGCTGCCTTCAAAAAATATGAAACAGGCAACCCGGCTGCAGAGGCGGTAGATAAATTCTATACCTCCGCTTATAACCTCATGAGTTCCACTGATGCCCGCGCCGCGTTTGATCTCAGCAACGAAGATAACAAAACCCGTACCGCGTATCAGCGTAACACCTTCGGACAAAGCTGTCTCCTTGCAAGAAGGCTCGTTGAAGCGGGTGTTAACTTCGTCACCGTCACGAACGGCGGATGGGACAATCACAATAACATCTTCTCAGCGCTGCCGGGGAAACTCAACGGTTTTGATCAGACCATGGCTACCTTAATCGCCGATCTCAGCGAACGTGGATTGTTGGAGACAACGCTCGTTCTGGTCATGGGTGAATTTGGCAGAACCCCTGTCATTAACCGAAATGGCGGTCGCGACCATCACTCCCGCGTCTTTTCGATTATGTTAGCCGGAGGTGGGGTACAAGGCGGACAGGTCATCGGTGCTTCGGATCCACTCGGCATGGAACCCGCTGAAACCCCAGTACGGCCAGAAGACTTGTCGGCAACGCTCTATCAAGCACTCGGTATTGATTACAATCAACACCTTGAGTCGCCAGATGGCGTTCGCATTGTCCTCTCACGCGGCGGTAAACCGATTCGTGGGGTCCTCGCGTAATCAGCAATTACGGCGAATTAACATCGCTTTGGCGCGTAGGTTGGGTTGAGCGAGACAAGTAAAATCAATCCTTATGACGCAAAAAGTTTTGTGCTTTCAAAATACTGGCACCTTCTGAAGTACCAGCGAAACCCAACGCTTCAACTGCGATACGCCGACAACCGATAGCTATTCACGGAGGCTAAGCATGGGGAAAAGACGCCGCAATGTAGCCAAGCTATTCGCTGCGTTCTACATTATCTTTGCAACGCCCCTCGTCTTTGCCGCCCAATCCTTGTCCCCAATCTGGTCCATTGAATTTAGTCCCGACGGCAAAACGCTTGCTGTCGGGAGGTATCAGTGGGTGGAACTCTGGGACTTGGAGACACAGCGTATCATTCGGACGTATGAACCACATGCTGGTGAAATACGGAGTCTCAAGTTTTCATCCCAAAGTGTTTCTGATCCTGAGCATCAGCAAGCAACGCCTTTAAGGCTCTATGCCAGCGGTGGTATTCCTTCACAGAGCGGCGAAATACGGATTTGGGATGTCGATTCTGAGGAATTGATAAACAGTTTCGAGATACACGCCGATACTATCGAGTCCATTACCCTCAGCCCAAGCAGCACGACGTTGCTTACGGCGAGTATGGACGAATACAGCGCAGTCCTCAATTTAATGGTGCTTGGGGATGCCACAGTTCCGATAGACAAGCAAGCGACATGGCTGACCCAACACGTTGGGAGGGTCCTCTGTACCCTGTATCACCCCGAAGGTGCTTACTTTGTCACCGGTAGTGAAGATAAAACCATAAAGGTATGGCACCCAGACACCTTCAACGTCTTGGTAAGTTTTGATGCCAACGACGATGCCGTCTATAGCCTTGCGTATTCAACTGCAGAAGGCGTAATAGTTTCCGGTTCCGCCGATAACACTGTCCGTACGTGGCGTGTCGCACCTGCGGGGGACGGCGAGGGGCAAAACACACTGAAAATGACAGGAGGGCTTGTGCGGGAATACAACGGACATCAGGCGGATGTCTATAGCGTTGATTGTGGAATCGTATCCAGACGTGGAAATAATCCCGTGGCTGTAATCGCCTCTGGGAGCGCAGACACTTCCGTGATTATCTGGAATCTCCGATCTGGCAACCGTTATAGGACGTTTGATGAACCAACTGATGCTATTTATGCCGTGAAGTTCAGCCCAAACGGCGAATTCGTTGCTGCTGGTGGACGTGACGGCAAATTACGGCTCTGGAATCTCCGCAAGCGCACCTTAACCCACGAATTCTAATGTAGGAGGGGTTCTGAACCTTGACCCTCAACGGATTATCGGTATTTAGTGCCGGTCGTTGGTGAAAGGGACTTCTCGCCTCGTCAAAAACATCTTGTAACTGACAACTGATTACTGGTAACTGACAACTAATATTGCCATGCGTACCAAGACCCTTTTTTATTTCATTCTGATTTCCACACTATTTTTCCTTTCAACCGGCATATCCATATTCGCGCAAGGCACGCCGCGGCTCAACTCGCTTTTTCCAGCCGGTGGGCAAATCGGAACGACCGTTGAAATTGCCATCCAAGGTTCCGATTTAGAGGGCGCGCACACCCTCATTGTCGAAGGCGATCCCGGAATTACTGCGCAGCTTCATCCAGGTGGTGGCGAAGTTGATGATACCTATAAGCCCATCTTTGAAGCGAATTGTGGACAGTGTCACGAACTCCGATCACCGAATAACCGGTCAATGACGCCAGCGCAGTGGCAAGCCACTGTTCGGCGGATGATTGCAGAAAAAAACGCAGAGATCACACCTGAGGCACAGACCCAAATTGTCGTCTACCTCACATCAGCGGCGCGGGCTAATGCAGGGCTAATCGCCGAGTTGTCTATCGCCCCCGACGCACCCATCGGTCTCCGCGAAGTTCGGGTCGTCGGCAAACATGGCACTTCCACTGCTTGGCCCTTTGAGGTGAGCCACACCGCCGATATAGTTGAAACTGAATCAAACAACACCCCCGAATCCGCGACCACTATAGATTTGCCGAGCCTCATTAACGGCGTCGTTAATCCCGGTGGTGACGAAGACTATTACATCTTTGAGGCAACCGAAGGGCAACGGTGTGTATTTAGTGCCAAGGCATATCGCCTTAACAACGTCAGTCAACAATTCTTCAATCCGACAATCTCCGTTTTTGATGCGAAGGGCGTTGAGATTGCTCGCAGCAATGGATTCTATAGTCTTGATCCGCTCATTGATGTGACGATTCCTACTGATGGTCGGTATCTGCTCCGTATTCGGGATCTCTTACATCGCGGCAATCCTGATTCCGTCTATCGTTTAACAGGCGGCGTGCTGCCCTACAATACCTACCTTTTCCCTGCAAGCGGCACAGTCCCCAATAAAGAACATAGACCCGAAGAAAAATCTGAAACTTTCCATGGACCGCCTACGCCTCTTGAACCTAACCTTATTCAGTGTGTTATTGGTGGCGAAAATCTTCCCGAAACCAACTGGCAGGTCGAATTAACGGCGAATGATCAATCCGGACTCAGGCAAATTCGCACGCCCTACGGCATTTTTCCGTTCATTGTTAGCACACACTCGGAAGTCGTTGAGGAAACGAAGTCCGAAGCGCGCAGCCTGAAACGAAGTGGAAGGCGGCTCTACGGAGAAGCGCATCAAGATTCAAACCTACCTGACCGAACCGCAAGGAAAGTTAGAGAGTCTGGAATCCTTTTTGAAACCAAGTGTAGTACCTGTCATGAACTCCGGTCGCCGAGCAACCGCGCACTCTCTGCTGAGGAATGGGAGCGGACAATTACGCGCATGGCAAATAAAGAAAACGCAGATATTACACCGACCGACCGCGACCGTATCATCAATTTCATTTCCCAAGAAGCGCAACGGTTGGGTGAACGCATCGCCCGCCAACTTGAACACGCACAACACATCACAATCCCCGGTGCAATCAGTGGGCGTATCTCAGAACCCGGTGAGATAGACTACTATCGCTTCACTATTTCAGAAGGCACAAGCCTCGGTCCATGGTGGGTAATTTTCCCGTTTGACAACATCGGCGAAACCGGATTTGATACCGTCTATCCGCCTGAAGCTGAGATAGATCTTGATAAAGAATACATCGGCAAGGGCGGACGAAAAATAGGATGGTATAAAACCGGTCGCAGAGGTGAGAACGTCTTCTCAAACGTTCCTGAGGACGATGTCACAGGCTACGCATTAACCTACCTTGAATCTGAGCGAGACCAGAACTATCTCTTGTCCCTCGGTTCTGACGATACCATCAAGATATGGGTGAATGACCGGCTTGTTTTTAGTAAATACGTTCACCGTCCACTCCGCCGTGCCGATGATGTCATCCAGTTACCCGTTTCTAAGGGCAGGAACAAGATTCTGGTGAAGGTTACAAATGGATATGGACCGTGGGGATTTTTTGCAGATATAGGGGGTTATTCGCTTACTGCTTCCGCGGAACTTCTGAAATCACCCTTGAGTCCATCTCTTACCTTGCTCGATGCAAGCGGTCAAGTCTTAGCGAATAATGCCGGCATCGGCGGCAGACGCGACGCTATCATTGACTATAGTTTCAACCAGCCCGGGGTATATGCCGTCCGTATTGAGGACATCGCTGGCAATGGAGGCGCGGGATACGTCTACCACTTAGATGTCCGCCCAACAACTCCCGATTTTGCCATCTCTGTCACACCGGATAATCCGAATATCGGACGCGGCGGAACTGTCCTATTGGAAGTAACACTCCTGCGTCGTGTCGGATTTACAGAACCGATACAACTCTCTGTTGAAAATCTGCCGCCCGGTATCACCGCAAGTGAGGGTGCCATTCTCTCCAGCACGGGTGTTACAGAGGGGTACATAACGCTGACTGCTGCACCCGATGCCGAACTTACACACCGAATCGTTCAAGTCGTCGGTGCTGTCACAACTGCTGCGGGTAACGAATACCGTCGCGCCGCCACACCGGTTGAGGTCTATCGCATTCAGAACAACGATCAGACCGTTCAGCGGAAAAACGTCGTCGTTAGCGTTACAGAAAGGGCACCTGTTATCCTATCTACAATGCTTGGCACAGGCGAAAAATCTGAGATTCCTGTGCAACCCTTAGAAGTTGTGGTCACACCCGATAAACCAGTTGAGATTATCGTCAAGGTTGCCCGACAGCGAGGTAATCGCCGGAACCTGAACCTTACTGCCGTTGGTCTACCCTTAGGCGTCCAGCTTCAACGACGAACAACTGTTCTCCGAAAAAATCAGACTGAGGCTACTTTGACCCTTATGCCAAACATCATCACCGCTGGTAGAGGCGGCAATCAATTGCGACGCAATCCGTTCGTCGGTACACGACAAGCACTCCCGTATACCCTTATTATCAATGCGTCTGTTGGTCGGCGTCGCGTCGCCAGCAGCCCCGCCATTAAACTCTGGCTTGGAAGCTCCGATGATACCAATCAGGAGGCACCACTCGGTGGAAATTAGACGCAGCAAATCCCGAAGATTTCCGCCCCCTTGGTTTTTTCATAAAATAAGTAGGCGAGGTTTCTTCATGCTCGCGACACTGCGAAAAAACGTTAACGTCTGTAAACGAAAACCAATATCAAAACCTTGAAACTATGGTGGATTCTAAAAATAAATAGACACTTCTTGATGAATAAAGTTTCCAATTCCCCCCTGATAAGGGGGGTTAGGGGGTTAGGCATTATTTCAGAGTGTCCAAATAATTCTAAAATCTACCATAAATAGCCGTGAATATTCATCCTTCACTTGTTGACGCGTTCTGTCCACTTAAGCACACCCCATCGCATCAGACGTGTATTTGATCCCGGCGCAACAGAGAACGCCGTCGGCCCCCATGCAGGCGAAAAATCCAGACCTACAGTCTCCGTCAATTGACGCGGTTCACCCCCCGCGACTTTAATAACATAAAGCGTTTGGCTACCATTTTCCACAGATACATAAACAATTGATCGTCCATCGGGGGACCACGACGGATCTTCACTCGCCAATGTACCATCCGTCAATTTTTTAACATTTTTCCCGTTAATATCCACAGTAAACAGCGTCGGTGTCGCTACACCCGCAAGTTTCTCACTTGAAAAACAGATATGTTTCCCGCTGGGCGACCAAGCCGGATATGTAGCAGATACCTGCGTCAGTGCGCGCTGTTTTTCACCATCCGCAGTCATCACATGTATACCACCAATACCGTCCAGTGTCGAACGGAACGCAATCCATTCTCCGTCCGGGGACCATGTTGGATTTGAGTTGTGACCACCTTTGTTTGTGAGCTTCTGAACCTTCTTCCCGTTCACATCCATTGTATAGATATCTGTATCTGCAGCGTGATCGCGTGCAAGATTGGATGCGAAGGCAATTGAACGACCATCTGGTGACCAAGCCGGATCGATATCGGTCGCCTTATGGTCTGTCAGTCGTCGTTGTTCTTTTGTGTTCAATTCCATTACATATATCTCTGGATTCCCATCCCGTTCAGAGACATACGCAATAAGGCGTCCATCCGGTGACCAGGTCGGCGAATAGTCGTCAGCTGCATGGTTAGTTAAGTTAGTGAGGTTTTCGCCATTTGTATCTATGATATAGATGTCAAGGTTCCCCGCTCGATCAGAGGTAAAAGAAATAGTCCCAATGCTCCATGCATTCATCGCGAATGGACTTAATACCAACAATACCAAATAAGAAAATTTTCGTTTCATTAACAGCATCTCTCCTGAAAAAATAGATTCAACGTCCCTAATTTTTATGGTATCCTATTTAACATTGAAAAATCAACCTATTCGGTAGCCATTCAGTCGCGGTTACAAACCGTGAAGAAACACCATTCAAGGGACTGGCCGCTGACCGCTTCTCTGGTATTCTATATCCCGCTGCAAAATAAATTTGACATTTCTAGGGTTTTATGATATACTTAAACTCTATCGTGTGAGTGGCAATTCAGCAAAATTTACTTTTTTGGCAAATTTCTGCAAAATAAATTTGACATTTACAGATTTTTAGAGTATACTTAAAATTCGCTCTTATAGACCAACCGCTCAAAAAATAGGAGCATCGGTTTAAAAAACCGAAGGCGAGGTGCAAATCCTCCCTTGGTCGATTTTTTTGAAAATAAATTTGACATTAGCATCATGATTGTGGTATACTTAAAAACATGCCACGTGGGGGTGTAGCTCAGTTGGGAGAGCGACTGCTTTGCACGCAGTAGGTCAGCGGTTCAACTCCGCTCATCTCCATCGCCTATAAATAAAAAATAGGCGTTGTTCTTTGACAATTGTATATAGAGGGTAAATCGGTAGAATAATATCACCTTATCAAGCTACTAAGGGCTTACGGTGGATGCCTTGGTGCCAGGAGACGACGAAGGGCGTGACAGGCTGCGATAAGCTTCGGGGAGCCGCTTAATAGGCTTTGATCCGAAGATTCCCGAATCGGGCAACCGAGCAGGTTAATCCCTGCTACCTGTGTTTACACAGGGGATAACCAGGAGAAGTGAAACATCTCAGTACCCTGAGGAAAAGAAAGAAAACCTCGATTCCCCCAGTAGCGGCGAGCGAAAAGGGAACAGCCCAAACCCGGTATATGTTCAAGCCTGAACGCGTTGTATATCGGGTGTTGCGGGGTTCGTTGGGTGTGGGTTCAGACACACCGGAAGTGACCGTGCCGCTAGTTTAATGTCTCTGGAAAGAGCAACCGGAGAGGGTAAAAGTCCCGTGAGCGAAAGCGGTGGCGCACTTCTCGACGAGCACCCCAAGTACTACGGGATAGGCAAACCTGTAGGAATCCAGGAGGACCACCTCCTAAGGCTAAATACTCCCTGGCGACCGATAGTGAACGAAGTACTGTGAAGGAAGTGGTGAAAAGTTCCCCCATTAGGGAAGTGAAAAGTCCCTGAAACCGTATAGCCTACAAGCTGTGGTAGTGCTAAGTCACGAAAGTGACACGCATGACCGCGTGCCTTTTGCATAATGAGCCGGTGACTTACTCTGTGTAGCAAGATTAAACATCTTTGATGTGGAGTCGTAGCGAAAGCGAGTCTGAATAGGGCGCATAGTTGCATGGAGTAGACCCGAAACCAGGTGATCTATCCATGGGCAAGATGAAGCACATGTAAAAATGTGTGAAGGTCTGAACCCACCAATGCTGAAAAATTGGGGGATGACCCGTGGATCGGAGTGAAAGGCTAATCAAACCTGGTGATAGCTGGTTCTCCCCGAAATAGCTTTAGGGCTAGCCTTATGTGTTCGGCAGTGGCGGTAGAGCTCTAATTGGACTCGCGGCCCCACCAGGTTAGCAACTCCAGTTAAACTGCAAATGCCATTGTCCTAAGCATAGGAGTCAGTCAGTAGGGGATAAGCTCTATTGACGAAAGGGAAACAGCCCAGACCATCAGCTAAGGTCCCTAAATACGCGCTAAGTGGTAAAGGATGTTTTGTTGCTGAGACAGCCAGGATGTTGGCGTAGAAGTGGCAACCATTTAAAGAGTGTGTAATAACTCACTGGTTGAGCGACTTTGCACCGAAGATTTCCGGGGCTAAGCGCGTTACCGAAGCTATGGATGTCCCATAACAGGGACGTGGTAGGGGAGCGTTCTATAGTAGGACTGAAGGAGAATCGTGAGACGCTCTGGACGAATTAGAAGTGATTATGCCGGCATGAGTAGCGATAAAACAAGTTAGAAGCTTGTTCGCCGAAAACCTAAGGATTCCTGAGCAAGGCAAATCCTCTCAGGGTTAGTCGGATCCTAAGCCGAGGCCGAAGGGCGTAGGCGATGGGAAGCAGGCGTAATATTCCTGCACCACCACGACACGTATGAAACTAGGGGCGACGCAGACATTAAGGACTACCAGCCGATGGATTGGCTGGGTTAAGCCCAACGGAGCGCACCAGGCAAATCCGGTGCATCAAACTCCAAAGGGTGAACAGGATTCCGTAAGGATGCAAACTGTCCCCGCTGTCTGCCAAGAAAAGAACCTCGAGTGGACAACTCGTGGTGACCGTACCGTAAACCGACACAGGTAGGTGAGGAGAGAATCCTAAGGCGCTCGAGAGAACTCT